>JAJFGG010000063.1 GCA_021776235.1 Alphaproteobacteria bacterium
TCGCCTCGGCGCTTGCCTCTAAACCAAAGCTTATTGTGCTCGACGAGCCGGTTTCCGCCCTTGATGTCTCTATTCGGGCGCAAATGATGAATCTCCTAAAGGATATCCAGGAAAGCGAGGATGTCGCCTATCTTCTGGTCGCCCACGACCTGGCGACGGTGCGGCACATGGCCCACCAGGTCGCCGTGATGTACATGGGGCAAATTGTCGAATACGCGCCGACCGAGAAACTGTTTGAAGAGGTCCGGCATCCCTATACCAAAGCGCTGCTTTCGGCGGTGTTGCCGGACCATCCTGATCATCGGGGCGAGGAGATCGTGCTGCGCGGCGAGGTGCCGTCTCCCCTGGATACGCCAACCGGCTGCCGTTTCCACACCCGTTGCCCGTTCGCGATGCCTGAATGCACAAGCCAAGAGCCGGCGCTGCGCGAGATTACGCCGGCGCACCAGGTCGCCTGCCACCTCTTTGCCGGGGCCTGATCAGGCGAAGGGCCAGATATCCGGTAGCTGGGTTGCCAGCCAACGGCTTACCGCGGCATTGACCTCAACCGGTTTTTCCTGCGCCATCCAATGCCCGCTGTCGATGACCTGTGTGGTCAGGTTCTTGCAACTGCCGGCCATGGGCTTTGCCAAATCGGAATCAATACATTCGCAGGTGTAGTCATAACGCGCGGCGATGAACAGCACCGGCATCTCCAGGACGCCGCCATGAAGCGCGGTCTTGCCATAGGCGGCATTGGCGGCATGGTTCATGTAATAGGAATCCGCGCCAAAAAAGCCGGTCCGCGTCATCGCCGCGGCATAGACGGATAGATCTTCCTCTGTCAGCACGGCGGGGTCGCGGGGCAGGTCAGGGGCGCTGTTCTCGGGCCCGAACCAGCCGCCCTGCCGGCGGACAAAGGCCGTGCGTGACGGTTTGCCACGGCCCGACGGACTGCCGCTGCGAAACAACACCTTGGCGGTGTTGTAGGGGTTGGCCTCAAAGCCCGCCGTCGCGCGGGCGAAATTTTCCTCGTAGAAACGCATATACTCCCATTGGCCGGCCGGAAACTCGTCCTCCGGATAGACGGATCTGTCTACGGCGGCGATCAAACCCTCCAGCCCCTGTTCCAACGGGCCGTAAGGCACGCATAAACTGGCCACCCCGAATACCCGGTCGGGATGATGCGAGGCGATATTCCAGACCACCGGGCTGCCCCAGTCGTGACCGATCCAGACCGCGCGCCCGCGCCCCAGGGTATCCAGCAATTCGATCATATCGGTGACAATTTCCGCCTGGGCATAATCTTCATGGCGGCCGGGTACGGACGAGCGGCCATAGCCGCGCATGTCCGGGGCCACGCAACGAAAGCCCAGGGCGGCCAGTGCCGGCAACTGGTGCCGCCAGCTGATCGATAGTTCGGGCCAGCCGTGTACAAAGATCAACAGCGGGCCATCCTCGGGCCCGGCCGCCAGATAAAAGGTCGTGTGACGATCGGTCTTGACGACATGTTCAGTGATGGCGGCGGACATAATTTCGCTCCTGTGCTCTGATTCTGCTCCAGAGGTGCATTGCCGCACCCTGCCGGTTGGCGTGGATTTCGACACCATCATCGACCGGGCTTCGCCTCCGTCCCAGGGCCTTTCCGGGCTGGTGCTTCTTATGGTTGCTCGGCCGGTTCCGGCGCGGACTGCGCCAGCAGGTCTAAAACCTCGTCGGTCTGGCGGACGAAGCCGTAGGCGCCTTGCAACGACAGGGTGGTGGCGTCCTGCATTTCCTGGGAATAGGTGGCGCTGCCATCATCCAGCAAAATCACCCGGTAACCCCGGTCCGTGCCGTCGCGCATGGTGGTCTCGACACAGCGGTTGGTGACCACGCCGCCCAGGATCAGCGTCTTGATGCCCAGGTTGCGCAAGGTGGCGTCCAGACCGGTGGAGGCAAAGGCGCCAAAGGTCGTTTTGTTGATCACCACCTCGTCCTCGTTCGGCTCCAGGGCTTCGATCATGCGGGCCCAGGGGTCTGACCTGGCGGGCAGGGCCGTCTCGCCAATCCCCGCCTGGGACTCCGCATTCATGCGTTTAAAGGCCGGCGCCCAGTCGCTGCCATCGGCGCATTCCGAGGCAACGGTGGTGAATATCACGCGCTGTTTGCGGGCCCGGAAAAATTCCAGTAACCGCTTCAGATTAGGCTCGACCAGGCTTTTCGAACGGGCCTGAAAATACTCACCGAGCCCGGACGTCCGCCGTTCCAGCATCCGGGAAAACGGCGACTGGGGATTAACGAAATACTCCTGCATATCGATGATCAGCAGGGCGGTGGTCGACAGATCAATGTCTATGGGCGCCGCGTTCAGTTTGCTCTGGGCGGCGACAAATCTTGCATGGGCCGTGCTCATGTATCCCTCTCCAACGCATGTCATTCAGCGGTGTTGCCAGTTGACTATACAGTAATACCAACGGTCATTAGTATTGACCTGGTTCATGGGCCGGCCCGCTGGCGCGAATTGGGGAATTACGATGGCATTGGACCTGTTGGTCAAGAACGGCACGGTGGTCGATGGTTCCGGCATGGCGCGCTATCGTGCCGATGTCGGCGTAAAGGATGGGCGCATCGCAGAAATCGGCCGCATCCCTGGCAACGCGGCGGAAACCATCGATGCCGACGGGATGATCGTCTCGCCGGGTTTTATTGACGGCCATACCCATATGGATGCCCAGGTGACCTGGGATCCCCTGGGCAGCTGTTCCTGCTGGCACGGCGTTACTTCGGTCATAATGGGCAATTGCGGCTTTGCCCTGGCGCCGTGCAAGCCCGAACAGCGGGAATGGTATGCCCGCTGTCTGGAAGCCGTGGAAGATATCCCGACCCAGGCCATCATGGCCGGCGTCAAATGGGACTGGGAGAGCTTTCCCGAGTATCTGGCAGCAGTCGAGCGGGCGCCGAAGGCGCTCAACCATGGCGCCTACATCGGCCATTCCGCCCTGCGCATGTACGTGATGGGCGAACGTGCCCTGGACGAAAGCGCCAGCGAGGCGGATCTGCAAATTATGGCCGACGCGGTCGCCGAGGCCGTTCGCGCCGGGGCCATGGGGTTTTCGACCTCGCGCTCGCCGACCCATGTGACGCCCGCGGACAAGCCCGTGGCCAGCCGGATCGGCTCGTGGGCGGAAATCGACCGCCTGGTCGCCGCGATGACGGAATTGAACGCCGGCATCTTTCAGGTCGCCCCGGACGTAACCAGCGGTGCCGCACAGGTCGAATTTTTCGAACAGTTGCAGGGGATCGCGCTGAAAAGCGGCCGGCCCGTCATGTTCGGCACCATCGCCTCGCGCCAGGGCAAGGACCCGAAGCCGTGGCAGTTTCATACCGAATATCTGGACGCCACCGCCGCGCTGGGCGGGCGCATGTTCGGGCAGGCGACGACGCGGTCTATCAATGCGCTTTTTTCCCTCAAATCCAACCTGCCGTTCGACTTTCTGCCAACCTGGAAGGTGGTGCGCGCGCTGCCGCTGGAACAACAAAAGCGCCGCCTGGCCGATCCCGACACACAGCGCCAACTGATTGCAGAGGAAGCCGAAATGCAGCCAAGGGGCTTTGAATTCCAGGGCGGCGGCGCGGCGACCACCAACCCCCTGCGGCCTGATTACGGCAATCTTTTGGTCATGCGGGATGTGGATTGGGACGACCCGACGGTGGAAGATCTGGCCCGGTCCGGCAACAAGAATCCGGTCGAGACCATGATCGACCTGATGCTGGCGGACGAGAACCAGGTCTTTATCCAGCCGCTGGTGAATGAGAATCCGAAAGACGTGCTCGGCCTGCTCAAGCATCCACGTACCCTTGCCACTTTTTCGGATTCAGGCGCCCATGTCTGTCAGGAAATGGGTTCCTCCCTGCCAACCCATCTCTTGAATTACTGGGTCCGCAAGCACCAGGCCTTTACCCTGGAACAGGCGGTGCGCATGCTGACCTTCGACAACGCTTCGGCCTGGGAGTTGTCCGGCCGGGGGCTGATCCGTGCCGGTTATGCCGCCGATCTGGTGATCTTCGACGAGGACAACATCAAACCGCAAATGCCGACCGTAAAGGCGGACCTGCCGGGCGGCGCGCGGCGGCTGGTGCAGAAGGCCGATGGCATCGCCGCCACTGTCGTGAACGGCGCCGTCACCTTCGCCCAGGGCGAGAGTACAGGGAATTACGCCGGGCAGCTGCTGAAAGGGCCGCTGGCCGCCAGTACCTGAGAAACACCCTGATATTGGCGATGGATCAGCATCACCCATGACGCTGCCGTCGTTGACACCAGCGCCATGGGTCGCGCCCATCAATCTGGAACGGCTCCAATTTTAGCTTGAGAAACCCAGGGTAATTTTGATAAACGGGGGCGGTAGGGTCCAACCTCAATTTCACGAATTGGCATGTAAACAAATATGGCTACGAAATCAGAGACAAAGACAAAGAAAACCGATAGCACAACGCCGAAGCCGGAAGCAGCGAAGGCTGATGCGTCAAGCGCTGACGCCCCGGCGTCCACCAGCGCCGCAGACGGCGACAGCAGTAGCAGCAGCAATAGCAGCGCCGGAAAATCTTCCACGCCCAGCCGCCCGATCAGTTATTTCTCATCCGTTTCGACCAACGAATACCGTTCGGGCTGGGATGACATTTTCAGTTCGGGCGGGAAAAAATCGACCCGCGGGGCGGTGAAACCGGCGGCAAAACGAAACAGCAAGCTGCCGGCGACGATCACCCTGGATGCCGCTGATCTCGACCCCGGTACCCGCGAGCAACTGGAAGCCGCCTTTCGCCAGCATGCCAAGAAGAAACGCCTGAACTATGACAAGCTGTCCGGCAACGGACAGGTCAGCTGGCAAATTTCCTGCCGAATTTCCAACGCCTAGATTGCCTTCGATTTTTATCGAAGCAGGTCCATGGGTTCTCGATCGGGTTCAGCCGCATTTGAAGCAGAAATCGCAATGGCTGTCTCCACCCATGATCGTCTGGGTTCGTTCCAGGGTCAGGTCCGGCCCCACCGCCGCCGTCATGGGCGGGTCAATGCCGCAGACCAGCATGGCGCCAAATTCCGCTTCGCCGAGGGCTTGAAAATAGTCGGCATATTTGCAGCGCCGGATATTCACTGTTAACTCGGTTGCGGTTTGCGCGATGGGCTCAAGCTCGAGCGCGTCGTCGGCCATGAACATGGGAAAGGCGCCACGCAGCTTTTCCATGGACGTGCCTTGGCGCCGCCCGGCAATCTCCTGGCCCAATGCCGTGGCGAATTCATGGACCGCCTCGCGTAACATCTCGCCGGCCCGTTCCTCCCCGATCTCCTCTTTGAGCCGACGAAAAAGCGGCAGTAGAACTTCCGCCTGAATTTTGGCTCTTTCCAGATAGGATATTTGCTCCACCGCTTTCACCTCCCTGCTGACAGTATGCAAATCACATCCAAGCACTGAACATCCCGATGGTCCACAAAAAGCGGGGTTTGCTCCTGCAGCAGAAACGTTAGGATATTACCAAGCCGTACGAATAGGCGCCTATTGAGATCACCTTGGAGATTGGCATGAGTAGTCGCGCCATGCAGATGCGTTTGACACATATGGTGCAACGCGGGGCACAGGTGAACGGCAAACGGGTGGTTAGCGATTTTGCCGGGCGGCGCCATACCTGGGCCCGATTCGCCGACCGGGTCGCACGGCTGGCGACGGGTCTGGGCGAGCTTGACGTCAAGGCGGGCGATCGGGTAGCGATCCTGGCCCTGAATTCCGACCGCTATCTGGAATTCTTCTTTGCCGTCCCCTGGGCCGGCGCGGTCTTCGTACCGGTCAACACCCGCCTCGCCCCACCCGAAATTGCCTATTGGCTGAACGATTCCGGCAGCGAAGTGCTGTTTGTCGACGACACCTTCGTCCCCATGCTGCCGGCACTGGAGGGCAAGCTGGAAACGGTGCGTCAGGTGGTCTACCTGGGTGATGATACGGCGCCGGAAGGCCTGGGCCACTATGAGGGTCTCATTCAAGACCGCGCACCCAGGGAGGACGCAGGCCGGGGGGGCGATGATCTGGCCGGGCTGTTTTATACCGGCGGCACCACTGGCGTTTCCAAGGGCGTGATGTTGAGCCACAGCAATCTGGTCATGAACGCCCTGAACATTACGCCGTTTCTGCATTTCGATCCGTGGACAAACTGGCTGCACGCCGCGCCCATGTTTCATCTGGCTGACGGCGCCGGCGCCTTTGCCGTGGCCATGGCCGGGGGCAGCCATTGCTTCATACCCGGTTTCGACCCGGTGACGGCCATGGCCGCGATCCAGCAGTACCGACCCAGCCATTGCGTCATGGTGCCGACCATGGTCAACATGGTGGTCAATCACCCAGGCGTCGGCAATTACGACCTGACCTCGTTACAGAAAGTCCTGTACGGCGCCTCGCCCATGCCCAGGGCGGTGATCGACCGGGCCCTGCAATTGATGCCCGGGATCAGTTTCATTCACGGCTATGGGCAAACGGAATCCGCCCCGTTCCTGACCGCGCTGGACCCGCGCCATCTGGAGGAACCGGGCGCGCCGGACGACCGGCGCAATTCCATTGGCCATTCAGGTCCGGCCGTCGAAGTGCGGGTGCTGGACGGCAATGACCGGGAGGTGCCCGTGGGCACCGTTGGCGAGATTTGCGCCCGTGGCATGAACGTCATGCAGGGTTACTGGAAGAAACCCGAGTTAACGGCGGAAACCCTGCGGAATGGCTGGCTGCATACTGGCGATGGCGGCTATATGGACGAGGACGGCTTCCTGTACATCGTCGACCGGGTCAAGGACATGATTATCTCGGGCGGCGAGAATGTCTATTCGGCGGAAGTGGAAAACGCCATCCACCAACATCCCGACGTTGTCGAATGCGCCGTGATCGGCATCCCTCACGAAAAATGGGGCGAGCAGGTGCATGCCATCGTGCGTCCGAACCAGCCCGGCATCATCACGGCGGAAGCGTTGATGGCCTTTTGCCATGACCTGATCGCCAATTATAAATGCCCCCGCAGCGTCGAATTCACGGACACCCCCCTGCCCCTATCAGGCGCCGGCAAGATCCTCAAAACCGAACTGCGGCAGCCCTATTGGGACGGCTATGACAAGGCTGTGAACTAGCGCGGTTTCAGATAGTGCAATTCATCGCCGGTCCAGCCAACGCCGGCGGGCACAGTGTAGTAGAAGGTGGCGATCATCTCGCTGAAACGCCAGACACCATCGACGCGCCGGTAGCGGTCATCGTAGCGGCCCGAGACAAGGTAGGAGACGCCGAAGCGGCCATAGCGGGCCTCCAGATACGAGACACCGGACCCTGTATCCCCTGCGACCTGGATCTGGTGACTGTGAATATACTGTTTGATGAAAAACCGCTCGCGTTCACCCATGCCGCGAAAGCCGGCGTCGATCGCTTCCCGGCCCTCGTAGCGGGCCAGGTATCCCAGTTCGACGACGGCATCGTCGGTGAACAGGTCAGCGATTTCGTCATAGCGGCCATCGTTGATGCAACTGTGATAACCATCGCGCAGGGCACGGATCGCCTCCCTGTCTTCCAGCAGCCCCAGACGCCGTTCCAGCACGGCGATGCGCTCGGCCTCGGTCATGGCAAGGTCCCCTAATCCAGGATCAATTCAGCGAAGGTCTCCAGATCCGTCTCGGATTTTGGCCAGACCAGCAAAGAAGTTATCGCGCTATCCTCCCAGGCTGCCAGGCGTTGTTTGATGCGGTCCTTCGGCCCCACCAAGGCGATGTCGTCCACCAGTTCATCGGGCACGGCGGCGACGGCTTCGGCCTTTTTGCCATCCAGATACAGATCCTGAATTTTGGCCGCCGCCTCGCCATAACCCAGGCGGACCACCAGTTCGTTATGAAAGTTACGGTCACGGGCGCCCATGCCGCCCACATACAGGGCCAGGTTCTTTTTCACTTCCAGGCGCCCGGCCTCCAGATCGTCGGTAATATGCATCTTCATGGGGTACATGATCTCAAAACCATCGGGCCGCCCGGCGATGGCGTCGGCATAGACCTCCTCGCGGTCCGGCGAGTAGTACAACGGATACCAGCCGTCACAGATCTCCGCCGCCATGGCGACGTTCTTCGGCCCCTCCGCGCCCAGAAAGATCGGCACCTGGGCGCGGAGGGGATGGGTGATTGGTTTCAGTGGCTTGCCCAGACCCCACGAACCCGGCGCATCCTCTGGATAGGGGATAGTGTAGTGCGGCCCAGGCCCCTGCACCGGGTTCTCCCGCGCCAGCACCTGGCGGATGATATCGATATATTCCCTGGTCCGCGCCAGGGGCTTGGCAAAAGGCTGGCCGTACCAGCCCTCCACAACCTGGGGCCCGGATACGCCCAGCCCGAGGATCAGGCGGCCGTTGGAGAGATGATCCAGGGTCAGGGCATGCATGGCCGTGGCCGTCGGCGTACGGGCCGAAATTTGCACGATGGCGGTGCCCAGCTTGATCGTCTTGGTATGGGCGCCAACCCAGGCCAGGGGTGTCAGGGCATCGGAGCCATAGGCCTCGGCCGTGAAAAAGCCATAATAGCCCAGGCTCTCGGCCCGCTTGGCCAGGCCGATCAAATCCTGCGGCGGTTGCGCGCCCCAATAGCCGGTCATCAGACCCAGTTTCAATGTCATTTCATTCTCCCAATCTGGCTCCCAATCTGGTAACGGGGCGTATTAATCCATGTGCGAATACATAATTTGCCCCGGCGCCGGCAGCTCGGCCCGCAGAATTTTGCCGCTGAACGACGAGGTAATGAACAACGAGCGATTGTCCGGGCCGCCATAGGCCATATTCGTGGTCAGCAGACTGCGGTCGGGATCGGGGATCTTGTAGATCGGCAGGCCCAGGGCCGAAAACAGCCAGACGGCACCGAAGCCTGCGTGCGCAATGCTAAGATTGCCCTCCACATCCATGGCCATACCGTCCGGGCCCATGCCGCCGACCAATTGCGCGAACAGGCCCACCCGGTTGACGCTGCCGTCCCGCCGGAAAGGCATGCGCCAGACCGAATTGGTCCGGGTTACGGCGATGTACAGCTGGTGTTCATCCGGGTCCATCACCAGACCGTTGGGGCTGGGCACATTGTCAATCAGGCAATGCAGGGCGCCTTCCGTATCCCGGCGAAAGACCCGTCCGGTGGGATCATGCAGGCCGGTATCGCCTTGATCGGTAAAATAGAGATCGCCGTTGGAGGCGAAGAACAGGTCATTCACCCCCTTGTAACCAGGCAACTGTTCCGGCCCGACAATGGTGGAAATCTTGCCGTTCACCGGATCCATTTCAATAATACCGTTGCGCCGATCCGCCACGAAGATGCGGCCGTCCTGATGGATTTTCAGGCCATTGGGGCTGCCGTCATAATCGGCGGCCACGTCAAAGTCGCCGTTTGGGGACACCTTGAAAACCCGGCCATGGGCAATGTCGACCACGTATAGATTGCCGTCACGGTCAAACGACGGCCCTTCCAGGAACGAACCCAGGGGCCGGCCGCGAAAAATATCCCTGGACATGTGCGAATCCCGGTCCAACAGCTGCAATTCATCGGGCACCTGGGCAAAAACGGTGGGTTCTATCACGGCTGGTTGGGGATACATGGCATAGCTCCGGTCTGGTTTGGATCGAATTCAGCGGCCATTGTGCGCCGAGCTTGGGTCTGGCTCAAGCCTGTGGCAAGATCAGTTGCAACCGGGGCAATGCCAAATGACACCGCAACGCTTGACATATTCGCCAATCAACGACCGGCCCCGCCTGGATCTGCCGAACGGCGCGCGGGTGGCGTTGTGGGTCTGCCCGAATATTGAACATTACGAATACCTGCCCGACCCAGTGCGCATCCGCGATCCCTGGCCGCGCATGCCCCATCCGGACATACTGGGCTATGGCATCAAGGACTATGGCAACCGGGTTGGCCTGTGGCGTATGATCGATGTCATGGACCGCTTCGGGGTGCGATGTACCGTCTCGCTGAACCTCAGCGTCTTCGAGCATTATCCGGAGATCATGGCGGTCTGCGAGGAAAGGCGATGGGACGTGCTGTGCCATGGCATCTACAACACACAGTATTTGTGGGGCCTGGCCGAGGAGGACGAAAGGGCGATCATCCAGGATTGCGTCGCGACCTATCGCCGCCTGACCGGCCGGCAGTTGCCAGGATGGTTCTCGCCGGCGGCCTCGCATACCCTGAACACCCCGGATCTTGTGGCCGAAGCGGGCATCAAGTATTACGCCGACTGGTTTCACGACGACCAACCTGGGCCCATGAACGTGCGTCAGGGCCGCCTTTTGACCGTGCCATACAGTATGGAACTGAACGATGCGGTGCTGCACAACCGCGCCCAGGAGGCCGACGATTTTCTAACCATGGTGCGGGATTATTTCGACACCATTTATGCCGAAGGAGCCGAGCAGCCCCGCATCATGTGCCTTGCCCTGCACCCCTACATGATGGGTCAGCCCCACCGCATCGGATATCTGGAGAAAGCACTGGATTACATTCTCTCCCACGACGGCGTCTGGCAGGCCACGGGCGAGGAAATCGCCGATTGGTACTATGACCGGATGTGGGACCAGGTCACGTCGCATTTGGCGGCGGCGGGCGGCAATGACTGAGCGCGGCAAAGCCGGCATGGACCACGGTCTCTATACCTATTCGGCAATCCCCACCCGGCCCGCCCTGGCCTGGCCCGATGGCAAACGGCTGGCTGTATGGGTCGTTCTGCATCTGGAACAATGGGAACTGCAGGCCCCGGCAACCGCCGTCCGTGACGCCCGCTTTCGCGGCGAATTCGGCAACTTTTTTCCTGACTACCGCACCTATTCGACCCGTGAATATGGCAACCGCATTGGCGTCTTCCGGCTGCTGGAGGTGCTGGACCGATATCAGATCCCGGTCACCGTGGCCGCCAACGCCGCCCTATGCCGGGAGCGGCCGCAATTGATCGAGGAATGCCTGCGCCGGGGCTATGAAATCGCGGCTCATGGCAGTTATGCCACCCGCATGATCAGCGCCCGCATGAGTGCGGCCCAGGAAGAAGATTATATTGCTGACGCCATGGCCACGGTGCGTCAAAGCAGCGGCGCCGGACGGGTGGGCTGGATAGGCCAGGATTTTGGCGAAAGCCCGCGCACCCCGGGGCTGCTGGCGGCGGCCGGGGCCGATTATCTCGGCGATTGGCCCAATGACGACCAGCCCTATTGGCTGACTCTGTCCCCGGCCCTGGTCTCCCTGCCCTATCATGTGGAATGGGATGATGCCACGCTGATGGCCATGCGCCAACTGACCGCGCCGCGCTATGGCCAACTGGTTTGCGAAGCTGCCGATCGAATGTACCAGGACAGCGCCGCAAGCGCGCGCATGATGAGCCTTGGCCTGCACCCCTGGGTCGCCGGGCAGCCCCAGCGCATTCGATATCTGGACCAGATTCTGGCGCATCTGCGGCAAATGGATGGCCTGTGGTTCGCCACCGCCGGCGAAATCGCCGACAGCTTCCGGACACAAACGCCCGTGCCTGTACCCGGCCCATGACGGAACTGTGGCCGGCGCTGGCCAGCGCGTTCGAGATGTTGAGCCGGGGCGACGGCTATTTGCGGGACATTGTGATGCTGTCCCTGCAGGTCAGTTTGACCGCCGTGACCATTGCGACCATCGTCGGCCTGCCGATCGGCGCCATGGCCGCGCTGTTTCGTTTCCCCGGCCGGCGGATCCTGGTGGTCTTTTTGAACGCCCTGATGGGATTGCCTCCGGTGGTTGTTGGCCTGGTGGTCTATCTTGCCCTGTCCCGGGCCGGTCCGTTCGGCGTCTTCGGCCTGCTCTTCACACCCACCGCCATGATAATCGCACAATTCATTCTGGTCCTTCCGATCATCGCTGCCTTGAGCCGCCAGGTGATGGAGGAGATGTGGCTGGAATACCGCGAACAACTGCAATCGCTTGGGGTTACCCCCATGGGCCAGCTTTCGGTGCTGCTATGGGATGGCCGTTTTGCGCTTTTAACGGCGGTCCTGGCAGGCTTTGGCCGGGCGACGGCGGAGGTCGGCGCGGTAATGATCGTCGGCGGCAATATCGATCATGTGACCCGTGTCATGACCACCACGATCGCACTGGAAGCCAGCAAGGGCGACCTGGCCAAAGCCTTGGGCCTGGGTATCGTGTTGCTGCTGGTTTCTTTGGCGGTCAATTTACTGGCCTATTTGCTGCGCGAACTGTCACGTCTTCGTTTTGCCAGTTGATACCGCCTTGCAGGCGCCCCGTTAACTATCCCCATTGCAGGTTTCTTAACTCCTGGCCGGATAGTCTCAAGGTTCTCCGATGTGGCAGTAGGCCCATCTTTTTATATGTGAAGAATATGGGACCGCAGTCGCCCAAAACATCCATGGATTCGAGCCCTACCTGGAACCTTGACCTGCTGGCGCGGACGATCAGCGCAGCCGGGGAAGTTGTCTATTGCTGGGACATCCCGTCCGGGCAACTGGAATGGTCGGCCGGCGCGACGGATATCCTTGGCGTAGCGGATACGGACATGCCCTGTCTGGCCGCCGAAATGCAACTGCGGATCGCCCCGGATGATTTGCCGGCGCGGGCCATCGCCCTCTCCCAACTGCTTAAAGACGGCACCGCCTATGCCTGCGAATTCAAACTTCGCCGGTCTGATGGTGGCTTCGAATGGATCGACGAGCGCGGCAATGTCGAACTGGACGCCGAAGGCACGCCGGTACGGTTTTATGGCCTGATGCGGGTAGTTACGGCGTGGAAAACGCGCGAGAATGAATTGGAGCGGTTGGCCTATTTCGACGAGCTGACCGGCCATCTGAACCGTGCCTGCCTGCGCGGAGCCTTGGATGATGTTCTGACCGGCTGCCGCGAGGAAGATGCATCGGCTGCCTATCTTTTGGTCAACATTGATCGGCTGAGCATGTTAAACGATGCTTATGGCTTTGATATCGCAGATGCCGTCATTACCGATATCGGCAAACGGGTTGAGGACTGCAGCCGGTTCGGAGATATCGTTGGCCGGGTTGGAGGCAATCAGTTTGGCCTTGTCCTGACCGACGCCACGGAATTGAAATTGCGCAAGGCGGCAAAGGAAGTACTTTCCTCCACCCGCCAACGCGAGGTCAATACTGCCGCCGGCCCCTTGGCGGTGACTTTATCCATGGGCGGCGTGCTTTTACCGAATGATGCGGCCAGCAGCCGCGAAGCCATGGGCCGGGCCGAAGAAGCCCTGTCGATCGCAAAACAGCAGGGGCGGGACCGTTTTGTTCTGCACCGCGCCTCGCTCAACCGGGATTCAGCCCGGCGCAAATCCCTGGCCACCGGCGATGCGGTCATGCGGGCCATGAAGGATGGCCGTCTGACCTTCGCGGTACAGCCCATCGTGGAGGGCCTTACCGGCGAAACAATGTTGTATGAATGCCTGTTGCGCATGCTGAACGAGAACGGCGATCTGGTCCCCGCCGGACTGTTCATTCCCGTAATTGAGAAGTTGGGCCTGATCCGCCGCCTGGATATCTTCACCCTGGAGCTTGCTCTCCTGGAAATGGAAGAAATCAAGGACGTCAATCTGGCGGTCAATATATCCGGTATGACCGCGACAGACCCCGCCTCCCTGGACCAGTTGCTATCACTTGTACACATGCATACCGGCGTCGCCGACCGGCTGATTTTCGAGATCACGGAGACCGTGGCGATGATGGACTTCGAGGAAACCGCCCGCTTCGCCGAAAAATTACGGGATCTTGGCTGCCGTATCGCCCTGGATGATTTCGGCGCCGGCTATACCTCGTACCGGCATCTGAAAAGTCTGGCCGTGGATATCGTAAAGATCGACGGACAATTCGTGAAGGATCTGCACAAAAACAAGGAAAACCAATTGTTCGTGCAGACCCTGCTGGATTTGGCGGAAGGTTTCGGTGCCGAGGTGGTCGGTGAATGCGTGGAGACCCATGAAGAAGCCCAGGCATTGCGTGACCGTGGCGTCAAATACTTACAGGGTTATCACTTCGGCGCCCCCACCCTGGAACGACCCTGGAGCGCACCCAGCCTGCACATGGTTCCTACTGTCTAGAGCATTTTCGAGATTGACTTACCCACCCGCTCCCCCTCCCGACCACCCATTGATCATAATCCTGTGGGTGGTCGGGAGGGGGAGCGGGTGGCACG
>JAJFGG010000064.1 GCA_021776235.1 Alphaproteobacteria bacterium
GACGCTGCCCTGCGCCATGTAGGATTGCTGAATTGATCAGATGACCCGGTCGGTTGCGGAAAACAGAAAGGCCCGCCACAACTATTTCATTGATGAAACGTTGGAGGCCGGCCTTATTCTGACCGGGACGGAGGTGAAATCCCTGCGCGCCGGGCAGGCCAGCATCGCCGAGGCCTATGCCGTTGAGCGGGATGGAACCTTGCAACTGATCAATGCCCATATTCCGGAATACAAAGGCGGTAACCGCTTTAATCACGAGCCCCTGCGCCCGCGCCACCTGTTATTGCATAAACGCGAGATGGAGCGCCTGACTAATGCGATCAACCGCGCCGGCGTCACCGTGGTGCCATTAAAACTGTATTTCAATGACCGCGGCATCGCAAAAATTCTTCTTGGTATTGCCAAGGGTAAGAAGCAGCACGATAAGCGGGCCACGATCAAGGACCGAGACTGGAAGCGGGATCAGGCCCGTCTAATGCGCAACCGCGGTTAATTCGTTTCGAAATTTGGCGATACCGGGCTATTCATCAAGGGGCCCCAGGTCAGCGCGAATGCTGGCGAACACCGCCCTGAACATGTCCACAGTCAGACGACCGGTGTTGGTGTTATAGCGCGAGCAGTGGTAGCTGTCGTACAAAACTAGGCCATCGTCCAAGTCGTGCCGGACGTTATGGCCAAAGGCATAGGTGGCCCGGCGCAGCCCGAAAGTCGTCAACAAACTGTCATGGGCGATCCGCCCCAGGGCCAGGACGGCCCGCGGCCTTGGCGGCTGCGCGAGCTGC
Source organism: Alphaproteobacteria bacterium (assembly GCA_021776235.1). GTDB lineage: Bacteria > Pseudomonadota > Alphaproteobacteria. The sequence continues at coordinate 783 of JAJFGG010000064.1, forward strand.
CCCAGCAGAAACTGCCGGCAGGTCTTGATCTCGGCGCCGATAGGTTTATTTTGCGGCGGTACGCAACGCACGGCGTTGGTAATCCGGCAATCCACCAGTTCCAGCCCGTCATCAGCCCTGCGATCGTAATTGCCGCGGGAAAAACCATGCTCCGCCAGGGTTTGATATAACAGATCGCCCGCAAAATCACCGGTGAAGGGGCGGGAAGTACGATTGGCACCGGACAGGCCTGGGGCCAGGCCGACAATCAACAGACGCGCCTTTGGATCACCAAAGCTTGTAACGGCGCCATTGAACCAGTCGGGCTGTTTTGCCTGGCTTTCCCTGCGAAATGCCACCAGGCGGGGGCAAAGACTACAATCCGCCGGTGGATCGGCGGGAAGGATCCCGGTTTGTGGCATCAGGCGCTTTGGCTCTCGCCATCATCATAATCGTCGTAATCATCATAGTCGTCACTGTTATCGGTGTAATGATCGTTGTCTGGTCTCGCATGGACTGGCGGTTGCTTGCCTTCGGCTGGCGCCGCCGGCGCCAACCGGCGGTTGCCGGTGCGGGAGATTTCCGGGATCAATTGTTCCAGTTCCATAAAAATATCCGCCTGGCGCCGCAACTCGTCCGCAGCCATGGGCGGCGTTGAGCGCACGGTTGACACGACGGTCACACGCTTGCCCTTGCGCTGCACGGCTTCCACCAAACGGCGGAAATCGCCGTCCCCGGAAAAGACATAGAGGTGATCCAGATTGTCGGCCATTTCCAACATGTCGACGGCCAATTCGATATCCATGTTGCCCTTTATTTTGCGTCGGCCGGACGCGTCGGTGAATTCCTTGGTTGGTTTGGTCACCATGGTATAGCCGTTGTAATCCAACCAATCGACCAAGGGTCGGATGGGGGAATACTCCTGGTCTTCTATCAATGCGGTGTAATAGAGGGCCCGTACCAGATAGCCGCGGGACGAAAAATTTTCCAAAAGCTTCTTGTAATCGATGTCGAATCCCAAGGCGCGGGCGGCCGCATACAAATTTGAGCCGTCGATAAATAAGGCAATACGCTCGGACTGAGTGTTCATAAAATTTCCTGTGCTAAAATTGAATTGATTGAATGTATAAAAAATATGGCGTTTGTCAGATATGCGGACTAACCGGATAACGTATTCCATGCCGCAACGCCGTTCTACACGGAAATTTGGCAGGGAACCACCGATGTTCGAGGTATAACGTCACAAAATTCCGTTATGTCCGGCGGCGAGGGGTGAACGATGATACTGCCTGGCCTCGGCGGTGATGCTGGCGGCCCTGGGCGACAGACAGCAATTATAGAAAATGGTGGCCAATTTCGCGGGTCATTGCTTCAGGTTGATCCAAGCCATTTGCACAATCGGCAAATCTGCTTTACATGAGCCTTGCATAGCCGCTACAGCGGACTTATTTGTAGCGTCGCGAAGAGGCCTCTGACTGGGGCAATGGAGATATAGCGAAGATGGCTCGTGTTACCGTTGAAGATTGCATTGATATCGTGCCGAACCGGTTCGATCTGGTTTTGATCGCGGCCGGACGCGCGCGGCAAATTTCCGCCGGCGCGGAGTTGACCGTGCCCGAGGACCGGGACAAACAGTCGGTCATCGCGCTGCGCGAAATCGCCGAGGAAACGATTTCCGCCAACACTTTGCGTGACAATGTTATACAAACCATGCAGCGCCATGTAGAGGTCGACGAGCCGGAAGAGGACGATATGGAGGCACAGATGCTGAGCCATCAATTTGCCGACAATATCGAAGAATCGGAAGTTCTGGTCGCGGATCCCGCTCCAGCCGAGGATAGTGGCGATGAAGCCTCCGTCGATGACGGGGATGAGGCGTAGAGGCGTAATTTTACCGCAAACCGCCGCTAAGCAGTCGGGCGCACGGCCGGCGCCGCCTGGAGCGGCGCTGTTGCCGTTTTTGGCCAGAGAATGATCCGCCAATTTGAACTGGTCGAACGGGTTGCCGACTACGACAGCCACGTTGACGAGGATCTGTTAAACCGCGCCTACGTCTTTTCCATGAAGGCGCATGGCAGCCAGATGCGGGCCTCGGGCGACCCTTATTTTTCCCATCCGGTGGAAGTCGCCGGCATCCTGGCCGATTACAAGCTGGATTGCGCCACCATTGTCACAGCTCTCTTGCACGACACGGTAGAGGACACGGTCGCCACCATTGAACAAATAAGGGAACTGTTCGGCGAGGATATTAGCCGTCTGGTCGATGGCGTCACAAAATTGGCCAAGCTGGAATTGCAACCCGAAGCCAACCAACAGGCGGAAAACTTCCGCAAACTGGTGCTGGCCATGTCAGACGACATCCGCGTCCTGTTGGTCAAACTGGCGGACCGTCTGCACAACATGCAGACCCTGAATTTTTTGAGTTCGAAGGAGAAACGCCAGAGGATCGCAACGGAAACCATGGAGATTTATGCCCCCCTGGCTGAACGACTGGGCATGCAACGCCTGAAGCAGGAACTGGAAGATCTGGCCTTCGCCGAGCAAAATCCCGATGCCAGGGAATCCGTACGGCGGCGCCTGGAGTTTCTGTATCACAATGGTGAAGATCTGCAGGAACGTATCGACGCCGAATTGGAAGATACCTGCGAGATGGCCGGGATTTCGGTGCAGGTATCCAGCCGGATCAAGACGCCTTTTTCGATCTGGCACAAAATGCAGCGGGACCACGTCACCTTCGAACAATTGTCAGACACGGTGGCGTTCCGCTTGATCGTCGATACGGTGGCCGATTGCTATCGGGTCCTGGGCGTCGTGCATGGCCGCTATAAAATGGTGCCGGGGCGTTTCAAGGATTATATCTCGACCCCGAAAGCAAACAATTATCAATCCCTGCATACGACGGTTATCGGGCCGGAAAACCGCCGTATCGAAATTCAGATCCGGACCTCCAAGATGCATAGGGTGGCGGAACTGGGCGTCGCGGCCCATTGGCAATATAAACAGAATGTCGGGCCTGGCGACGGCGGCCAGTATCGCTGGCTGCAGGGCTTGCTGGAAATTCTCGAACACGCGCAAAGCTCGGAAGAGTTTCTGGAACATACCAAGTTGGAAATGTATACCGACCAGGTGTTCTGCTTTACCCCGCGGGGTGGGGTTATCGCTTTGCCGCGTGGCGCCACCAGTGTGGATTTCGCCTATGCCCTGCATACCGACATCGGTCATTCCTGTGTCGGCAGCAAGGTGAACGGCCGCGTGGCGCCATTGCGCACTCAATTACGCAACGGCGATCAGGTGGAAATTCTGCGCTCGAAAAAAGCGGCACCGGAACCGTCCTGGGAAAGTTTTGTGGTGACAGGCAAGGCGCGGGCCGCAATCCGGCGGTTTGTCCGGGCCGAACAGCGCGAGGAATACCGCAAGTTGGGCCGTGCCATCGCCGAGAAAGCCTTTCGTGAATCCAGGCACGAATTTTCGGACCGCGTCATGGACAACGTCCTGCCGCTGTTTGACGCCACAACCGTCGATGAGATCTATGTGGAACTGGGCCAGGGTAATCTGACCTCGCGCAATCTGTTGGCCAAGATTTTTCCCGGCGAGCGCCGCTGGCGGGCCAGCAGTGCGTTCGGCGCCATCAATCGCATGATCCCCGCGCGGTTGCGCCGAAATAGCGCCAGTTCCGCCGGCAATGCTGATGGTAACGCGAAAAATGCCATTCCCATCCAGGGATTGACTCCCGGCCAGGCGGTTCATTACGCCGAATGTTGCCATCCACTGCCCGGCGACCGTATCGTGGGTGTCGTGATGCCCGGCAAAGGTATTGATATTCACACCATCGATTGCGCCCGGTTGGCCGATCTGTCCGACGACCGGGATAACTGGATTGACGTACGTTGGGAGCTAGATCCGAATGATCCGGGAATCTACGTCGGGCGGATTGATACCGTGGTATCCAACCAGCCGGGCAGCCTTTCCAGCCTGGCCAGCGTCATCGCCAAGAATATGGGCAATATATCGAACCTTAAGGTAACCGATCGGAGCGCCGATTTTTTTGAACTGCAGGTAGACGTTGAAGTTGCGGACCTGAAGCATCTCACCAATATCATCGCAGCCCTTCGGGCGACACCGGACATTAGTTCAGCGGAGCGACTACGCGGATGAACGATCAGGACGTATTACAACATTTTAGAGACGCCGGGGCCCTGCTGGAAGGCCATTTCATTTTGACTTCCGGGTTGCGCAGCCCGACTTATCTGCAATGCGCCAAGGTTCTGATGCATCCGGACAGGGCGGCAGCGTTGTGCAGCGAACTGGCGGGCCGGATCGTTGCGGCGCTGGGTGAGGGCGCCATTGACCTGGTGGTCTCGCCGGCCATGGGCGGCGTCGTGGTTGGCTACGAGATGGGCCGCCAATTGGATTGTCCGGCGATCTTCACAGAGCGGATAGACGGCGAATTCGGCTTGCGGCGGGGCTTTGAAATCGCGCCCGGCGCCCGCGTCCTGATGGCCGAGGATATTGTGACCACCGGCCTGTCGTCACGGGAATGCATTGCCTGTATACGGGAATTAGGCGGTGAGGTTGTCGCCGCATCCTGCCTGATCGACCGATCAGACGGAAAAGTGGATGTGGGCGTGCCCTTGTTTGCCCTTGTCGGCCTGGAAGTCCCGGCTTATGAACCAGACAGCCTGCCGCCGGATCTGGCGGCTATTCCGGCCATCAAACCTGGCAGCCGTGGTTTGCGTTAGGCCCCAGGAAGGTTTTAGATAGGCTGAGATAGACGTGTAAGGGAGTCTGATATGAGCAAGACCTTGCGCCTTGGCGTTAATATTGATCACGTTGCGACAATCCGGAATGCCCGTGGTATCGCCCACCCGGATCCAATCCGGGCGGCCCGCATGGCGGCGGAAGCCGGGGCGGATGGCATCACCGCGCATTTGCGGGAAGATCGCCGCCATATCTCTGACGAGGATATTGAGCGCCTGAGCGATCAGATCGATCTGCCCCTCAATCTTGAAATGGCGGCGACCGAGGAGATGCTGGCAATCGCCCTGCAGCATCGTCCCCATGCCGCCTGTATCGTGCCTGAAAAGCGCCTGGAAGTGACCACCGAAGGTGGTCTGGATGCCCATGGCGGCGCCAATCATTTGCGTCGTTATGTGGATGAAATGGTGCAGGCCGGTATCCGTGTTTCCCTGTTCATAGATCCGGAGCCGGTGCAACTGCAAGCCGCCCGGCATCTGGGCGCCCCGGTGGTGGAACTGCATACGGGATGTTATGCCGAAGCCGGACCCGACACCTGGAAAGTGGAATTGGAACGCCTGTGCGGCGCGGCGGCCTTGGCCGAGGATATGGGCCTGGAATGTCATGCCGGCCATGGCTTGAGCTATGACAATGTAGGCCCGGTGGCCGCGATCCCCAATCTCAAGGAATTGAACATCGGCCATTTTCTGGTTGGCGAGGCCATTTTCGGCGGCCTGGATTCCGCGATCAAGCGAATGCGCTCCTTAATGGACAAGGCCCGCGCCGAGGCGTTGGGCAACCGCTCCGCATGAGGCGGTGCTAAGGATCCGACATGATCATCGGCATTGGCAACGATCTGATCGACATTCGCCGCATTGAACGCACCCTGGAGCGTTTCGGTGAGCGCTTTATCGAACGTGTATTCACGCCTTTGGAGCGGCAAAAGGCAGAGCGCCGGCGTAACCGGGTGGAAACCTATGCCAAACGCTTTGCCGCCAAGGAGGCTTGTTCCAAGGCCTTGGGGACGGGCTTTCGCCGCGGCGTATTCTGGCGCGACCTGGGGGTTGTTAATCTGCCCGGGGGCAAACCCAGCATGGAATTAACCGGGGGCGCCTTGAAACGCTTGCAAGAACTCACGCCAGCGGGCATGAAGGCGCAAATCGACGTAACCCTGACCGATGAACCACCCCTGGGGCAAGCTTTCGTCATCATTACGGCGGTTCCCGCGACCATGGAAGGTGGCGGCAACCGTTGAATGGAATGAAGACCACCCGAATTGATATGGTAAAGATGAATTCAGAACAAGTATCCGAGGTCAAGGCCGAGCGCCAGGATGGCTGGCGCGAGACCATCAAGACGGTGGTCTATGCCGTGCTGATTGCCCTGGTTATCCGTACCGTGGCCTACGAGCCGTTCAACATCCCCTCGGGTTCGATGCTGCCGACCCTGCTGATCGGCGACTATGTTTTCGTCTCGAAATTCCCCTACGGATACAGCCGGCATTCCATGCCGTTGAGCCCGCCACTGTTCAAAGGGCGGATCAACGAATCGGAGGTGGCGCGCGGCGACATCGCAGTGTTCAAATTGCCAACCGATAATTCCACCGACTACATCAAGCGTATAATCGGCTTGCCGGGAGACCGGATCCAGGTTCTCGACGGGGTACTGCAAATAAACGGTAAAGCCGTGAAGCGGGAACGGGTCGAGGATTTCGTACAGAAACATAACAGTGCCCGTTATGGCCGGGTGCGGCAATATCGCGAAACCCTGCCTAGTGGCCGGAGCTATCTGACCCTCGATCTGCAGCCCCGCGGCATGGCCGACAACACCAACGTTTATGTCGTGCCGGCGGCGCATTACTTTGCCATGGGCGATAATCGCGACGATTCCACCGATAGCCGGTTTCTTGACCACGTGGGCTTCATTCCCTCGGAAAATCTGGTCGGTCGGGCGGATATGATCTTTTTCTCGGTGAATGACAGCGCCCGTATCTGGGAATTCTGGAAGTGGCCCATGGCCATTCGTTTTAGCCGGTTTTTTGACGGCTTTGGTTAAACCGTGAGCGGCCCCGACCTCTCTGAACTCTACGCCCTGCTTGGGCACGAATTCGCTCAACCGGCGTTGTTGGAAGAGGCACTTAGCCATCCATCTCTGGACCGCCGCCGTCATGGCGGCCGGGATTACCAACGTCTGGAGTTTTTGGGCGACCGGGTCCTGGGACTGGTGATCTCCACTGCCCTGTACCGCGACGACCCCGATGCCGACGAAGGGGCGCTGGCGGTCCGTTTCAATACCCTGGTGCGTCGGGAAACGGTCGCTGATGCGGCCCGCCTGCTTGGCCTGGGGCCATATATTCTGCTGGGCAAAAGCGAAGAACGGCAGGGGGGGCGGGACAAGCCGGCGATCCTGGCCGATGTTTGCGAAGCGGTCATGGGGGCGCTGTATTTGGACGGGGGCCTGGCGGTGGCGGAGAGCTTTGTGCTGCGCTATTGGGCTGGATTCATGGCCAACAGCGGCAGCGCGGCCAAGGATCCCAAAACACAGTTACAGGAGCTTATTCAGGGCCGGGACGGCAAACCGCCCCGGTACAAGGTGCTGGCACAGGATGGCCCCGACCATGCCCCGTGCTTCACGGTTGAAGTCCGCGCCGATGGCATCGAACCGGCGAATGGCCAGGGGGGCTCTCGTCAGGAGGCCGAGAAAACGGCGGCAAAGGCAATGTTGGCTAGCCTGGGCATCTTGTCCACGAAGCAGCGAAAGGCCGAGTAGTATGGGCGGACCAGACGACGACAACCTTGATCCTGTTGAACGCTGTGGCTTTGTCGCCCTGCTGGGCGCCCCCAACGCCGGCAAGTCGACCCTGACCAATGCGTTGGTCGGCAGCAAAGTCTCCATCGTCACACCCAAGGTTCAGACCACCCGGGCGCGGATTACCGCTATTGCCGTTCACGGTAACGCGCAGATTGTTTTCGTGGATACACCCGGCATCTTCACCAAGACAAAAAAACGCCTTGAGAAAGCCATGGTGGCGGCTGCCTGGAGCGGCGCCGAAGACGCTGATTTGCGGGTACTTTTGGTCGACGTGGAGCGCGGCCTGGATGGCAACACCCGGACCATAATCGATGGTCTGAAGAAGGCCGGGATGAAGGCTGTCCTGGTTCTAAACAAAATTGATCTGGTGCGCCGCGATAGCCTGCTCGCCATGGCCGAAAGTCTTAATGACGAAGGCATTTTCAGCGAGGTCTTCATGCTTTCGGCTCTGAACGGGGATGGGGTCGCGGATTTACGGGCGGCGTTGGCGCGGCAACTGCCCGCGGGACCCTGGCATTATCCCGAAGATCAATTGGCCGATATACCCGAACGCCTGTTGGCAGCGGAAATAACGCGGGAAAAGTTGTTTCTGCGCCTGCATCAGGAGCTTCCCTATGCCGCGACGGTCGAGACCGAAGCGTGGAAGCCGGCCCGTGGCGGGGGCCTGCGCATCGAACAGGTCATTTATGTCCGCCGGGATACACAAAAAGCTATTGTGCTGGGCAAGGGGGGCCATCAGATCAAGCAGATCGGGGCCGAGGCGCGGGCGGAACTGGCTGAGATATTCGGTTGCACGGTGCATCTTTTCCTGTTCGTCAAGGTACGCGATAATTGGCAGGACGACCCGGAACGTTATCGCGAAATGGGTCTGGATTTTCATCGTTAGAAAGGTGCGGAGGCCGTGAAACGGGAGGGATCTCGAGGTTTGATGGCATTTTGGGCCGATGTGGATACGGCCCATATCCTGCGCTATCAGGAATGGCATAATTGCGAACATATCCCGGAGCGTGTTTCCATACCCGGTTTCAACGTCGGTCGACGCTATCGGGGCATCGCCCCGGCCCCGAATTTCCTGATGTTCTACGAAACTGACAGCGCGGCGGTCTTCGCCTCGGAGGCCTATATGGCGCGCCTGAACGACCCCACCCCGTGGACCCAGGAGTGTCTGAGCTATTTCGTTAACCCCATGCGCAACATTTACAGCCTGCAGGCCGAAGCGGGCCAAGCGGCGCCCATGGAGGCGCCCTATATCCACCTTTTTCGCTTTAACATGGATGCAAAGGCGGTACCGTGGCTGAGTGCGGAATGGCTACCCGCCGTCACAGCCCTGGATGAAGTCCATCGGGGCCGGATCTATGCGGTGGATGAAGAGATCTCCTCGATCATGACATCGGAACGGCAAATCTATGGCGGTGGGCCCGGGCAGCAGAAATTTCTGGCCATGTTCGAAAGCAGCCAGCCCCATACCTCGCGGCTGCCTGCCTGGCAGCGGGCGGAAGCGGCCTGCCCGGACAGCGCCGAACAATTGGCCGCGCGCAGTGATGTCTTCATTGAAAGCTTTTGGCTTGAAATTGCGCTTTACGCCGACGTCTGACCATCGTCCAGCCATTCATTGAACCGGGCTTGACGCTTTTCCACGAAGGCAGCAACGCCGTCACGGGCATCAGGATGGTGATCGACCACTGCAGTCTTGGCGGCGATCTCGTCGCACGCCTGCTCGAACGTCAATTCGGCGGCATTGTAAATCGAGCGCTTTAACATCCGCATGGCAACTTGCGGTCCGTGCGCCAATTCCCGGGCCAGATCGCCCGCCGCCTGGGCCAGTTGATCGTCCGGCACGACTTCATGCACCAATCCCAGCGCGAATGCTTCCGCGGCAGCAACAATGCGTTTGCGCATGAGGAAATCCAGAGTCTTGGCCAGCCCCATATGCTGCACCAGCAGATGTTGGCCGCCCTCGTCGGGCAACAGGGCAAAGCGGAGGGTGGCGCTGCCCAAGCGGGCCGACTCCGCGGCAATGCGAAAATCACACGCCAGCGCCAGCGAAAAGCCGGTCTGAATGGCGACGCCGTTCAACGCCGCGATGGTGGGTTTATCGATGATGCGGATGGTGCGGTTCAATTCCTGGCTGATCATGCGCAGGCCATCGTAGGTGCCGATGGCGTTGTCATGACCAGGGGGCATGGGCGGTACCAGGCCCGGTTCGGCCTTCAGCCCTTCGCTATAGGCCTTCAGATCGTCGCCGGCGCAAAAGGCCCGTCCCGTGCCGGTGAAGACAATGACACGCACAGCGTTGTCCATTTGCGCCTGGGTCAAGGTCTCGATCAGATCCCGCTTCACCGCCGAAGTCATACCGTTCAACCGCTCGGGCGTATTGAATGTAATCCAGGCGATGCCCAGGCTTTCCACGCGGACCTCAAAGCCCCGAAATGTTCCCGTCTGCATGGTCCCCTCCCAAAGTCAGCTAATTGGTTACTTGCGATTTTGTTCAATTATACCGGCCTTTACCGGGTCCTCCCACCAGGTTTCCTGACGATAGCCGTAGAGGGGCGTCACCGCGGGTCGGCCAAAGCGGTCCCACAGGGCAACCCGGTCCGATTTTAGGTGGAAAAGGGGAATGACATAATGGCCCCATTGCAACACCCGGTCCATGGCACGGACAGCGGCGACCAGACTGGCCCGGTCGGGAGCATCGGATATGGTGCCCACAAGGCTGTCGATGGCGGGTACCTGGATGCCGGCATAGTTGCGGCTGCCGTCCCGCTTGGCGGCGTCCGAGCCCCAATAAAACGCCTGCTCATTGCCGGGGGAAAGTGAGGGGTCCCATAAATTGATTATGACGTCAAAATCATAGGTGTTGATGCGCTGTTGATACTGCGCCGTATCCACCCTGCGGACGGCAACATCAATGCCCAGTTTGGCCAGATTACGGGCCAGGTGCAGGGCCAGTTTTTCGTTACTTCGGCGCAGCAACATGATTTCAAAGTGAAAGCGTTCGCCGCCGTTATCGTGCACCAGCTGCAGATTCTTAATGTGCCAGTCGGCCTCGGCCAGCAGCTTTCGGGCCGTGCGCAGATTACCACGCAACCGCCCGCTGCCGTCGGCCGTGGGCGGGACATAGGCTTGGGTAAAAATTTCCTCGGGCAGGCTACCGCGATAGGGTGTCAGCAAGCCCAGTTCAGCCTTTGAGGGCAAGCCCGTCGCTGCCAGTTCCGAATTCTCGAAATAGCTGCGGGTACGCCGATAGGCGCCATGGTAGAGGTTTCTGTTGAGCCATTTGAAATCCAGAGCATAGGCCATGGCGGCGCGAACCTTGGCCTCGCGGAACACCTCTCGCCTGCTATTCAGGGCAAAGGCGTACATCCCGGCCGGCCGGCCATGGCTGAATTCCAGCAGGCGGACCGCACCTTTGCGCCTAGCCGGGAAGTCATAGGCCTGGGCCCAGAGTTTGGGATCGGATTCGGGCCGCAGGTCGACTTTGCCTGCCTTGAAGGCCTCCAGCGCGGCACTGTCATCGCGGTAATAGTCATAGCGGACAATATCAAAGTTATATTGTCCTTTTTGCGCCAGCAGGTTCTCGGCCCAATGGTTTTTGATCCGCCGGTATTGGATGGAACGCCCCGGGTTAACTTTGTCCACTATATAGGGACCGCTGCCCATCACAGGGGTCAATGAAACCCGACCGAATTCCCGTTCTTGGAAGGAAGCCCGCGAGAGAATAGGCATCAGGCCCATGATCAGAGGTAGTTCCCGGTTGCGGTTGTCCTTGAAGCGAAAGGTCACGCTGCGGGGGCCGGGCCGTTCAATTGCGGCAACCTGGCCATAATAAAAGCGGTGGTTGGGTCGCCCCTCGGCGCGCAGGATCTCCAGGGAAAAGATCACGTCTTCGATGGTGATTTCACTGCCGTCGTGAAAACGGGCGCCGGGGCGCAGGCGAAAGGTCACCGAGGCGCGGTCGGGCGGCGTGGCGACATCCTCGGCGATCAGGGTGTAAAGCGTGAAGGGTTCGTCATAGGCGCGGGCCAGCAGGCTTTGATGGCTGAGCCGCCGGCCATCGGCGCGGGCCCCGCGAACAATGAAATGCTGCAGGGAATCATAGCCGCCCACCCGTCCTAAAACCTGCCGTCCGCCCTTGGGTGCCTGCGGATTGACATAGCGGAAATGAGCCTCATGTGGGCCGTATTTGGCCGCACCATGCATCGCGATGGAGGGCGCCGCCGCAAGGCCGCCGCAACTTAAGCAGGTCAGGGCCACGAAGGGAAACATCAGCGCCATACCGCAATTCTTCATCAAATTCGCCGCCGTTGAAACGTCAGGGACATCCAGGCCGCCGCCACGACCACGGGGAGCATGATAAAGCCCCCCATCAACATGGGCCAGTTTGGCCCCAGGTGGGTGAACAATAGACCGGCCAGCGGCGGGCTGGTGATCCGGCCAACGGCCAGCACACTGTTGGCGGTCCCCATCACCGTACCTTGATGAGCCCCGCCGGAGCGCTGCGAAATCATTGCCGTCAGGGTGGGATGGCAGAATGATGTACCCATGCAGAGCAACAATACATCGCCGGCAAAGGCCATGATGCCATTGACCCAAGGCACCAGCAACAGACCCGCGCTAAGGGCCGAGGCGCCAAGCAATAGAACTCGTGGCTCGCCAAAATGCCGGGTCATGGGGCCGACGAGACCGCCCTGGAGGATCGCGACCAGGATTCCGATATAGACGTAGCCGAAGCTGACCTCGCGGGCGCTCCAGCCGAACCGGGCCTGACACCAAAGAGGGAAAAGGACCATCAGGGCGGTAAAGGCGAAGCTGACCACGAAATTCAGGCCAATGATGCCGGGAATTCCGTTACTACCGACGGCCGTCAGCAATTGCCGAAAACCGACCGGGCCGGACCGTCCCGCCCTGTGTCCGGGCGGTTCACGCAGCAAGACCAGGCCAAGCAGCGCGGCGGCGCCCGAAATGCCGGCGGCGGCCAGGCAGGGCAGGGCGAAATCCGCGGCGCCGGGCTGCACGCCGATTAACAGCCCGCCCAGTGCCGGGCCGACCACAAAGCCGAGGCCAAAAGCAGCGCCCAGCCGGCCCATGGCGCCGGCGCGGTCATCGTCGGTGGAGATGTCCGCCATAAAGGCCTGGGCGACCGCTATATTTCCGGCCATGGCACCGCTAAGCAAGCGGGCCATGAACAGGCCGGCAAGGCTGCTGGCCATGCCGAACCAGACATAGGCCAGGGCGCCGCCGGTCAGGGTCAACAGCAATATCGATTTGCGTCCATAACGGTCGCTGAGCCGGCCCCAGAGCGGCGCCGAGATGATTTGCATTGCCGAATAGGCCGTCACCAGCAAGGTGATTTGCACCGGCGTTGCGTCAAAGACCTGGGCATAGAAGGGCAGGATTGGCAGGATGATGCCAAAGCCGACCAAATCGACGAAAACCGTCAACAACAGGACAAACATGCCGGCACCCTCTGAGGATCGGACCGGTCTTAGCTGTTGCCGCGCGCCGCCACCGGCCAGATATCCACGAGGTCGTCACCACGCACCACGTGATAGACGTTGTATAAGTTGACGTTGGGGTCGCAATGCGGCGTCACGCACTCCACCTTGGCGCCCAGGGCCAGGCTGTCGGAAGCATCGGCGAAATCTATGGCGCCGTGCTCGTCGCCCATGTAGCGGTAGGCGGCCCCGGACGGCGCGCCGCGTGCAATAATGGGAAAAGGCCCATCGGTAGCGAAGGATTTCAAACCCGCATCGGTGACGGCGTATGCGGGATGATTGATATTGACCACGCTGGTCTGGACGAAAAGCGCCGTACCATAGGGCTGCGCGCCCGTGGAGGTTTGCTGAACGCTAAGGTACTGCACATCCATGAACAGATAAGAACCGACCTGAAACTCGCCGAACATGCCATATTCGGCGTCCATGCGATGGGTCCCGGTGCCGCCGCCCGTGACAACCGTCGGCGGCAGGTTGGCCTTGACCAGGGCATCGACCATGCCTTTCAGATCCTTGGTATCGCCATCCAGGCGTTGCCGCCGCGCGCCGAGGTCGTCCACATGCTGCAAATGCCCCATGTAGCCCTGGACACCGCCATATTTCAGACACGGATGCGCCGTAATCTGACCAGCCAGTTCAATGGCGGCCTGCGCCGACGGCGTACCCGTTCGCCCCAAACCCACATCCAGATCGACAAATACCTCCAACTCGACGCCCAGATCGGCCGCCGCTGCGCCATAGGCGGAAACCAGATCAGGGTGGTCCGCGACTACGGCGATTTCTGCGCCATCCTTGGCCAATTGTGCCACCATCGGGGCCTTGCCGGGAGCCAGGGGCGTGGTAATCAGCAGGCCGGGAATATTGTGGGCAGCCATGACCTGAGCCTCCCGCAACGAGGCACAGCAGAGGCCCACCGCGCCGGCGGCAACTTGGCGGCGGGCGATATCCGGCGACTTATGGGATTTTCCGTGCGGCCGCAGGGCATATCCGCCCTGCCGGGCCCAATCCGCCATGGCGGCGATATTGGCCTCCAAAACGTCCAGGTCCAGGATCAACGCCGGCGTCAACAGATCCCACCGGGAACCGGGCTGTCCGACGAACTTACTGTTCAGCGATTCTGGTAGGGGCAATGCCGTCTCCTGTTGGAATTTGAACTGGCCTTCGAAGATGTGATACCACATCCAGCGTATCTTGCGTCGGCTACTTGATCACTTCGAGGCTTGGTTTCTTTCCCCAACAGGTGCCGGCGGGCCGCCGTCGACCGGGCGAAAATTAACCAAGGAATGGCGCCTCAATCACGTCGCATGGTTGTTCTGACACCCCGCCACCCTGGGCCGGGCGGCAATCATTTTGGGAGGAATGAGGAAAAATGAAAGTCACCGCAATCGAGACCATCCGGTTGGAGACGTTTCCCAATCTTCTTTGGGTGCAGGTGCACACCGACGAAGGATTGACCGGTCTGGGCGAGATATTTTATGGCGTGCCTTCGGCCGAGGCGCATATTCATGGATTCGTAGCCGCGCATTTACTGGGCCAGGATCCGTTGCGCATTGACTATCATTCCAAGGCATTGACCGGTTATATCGGCTTCACGGGTTCTGGCGCGGAAGTGCGGGGCAACTCCGGCGTGGACATTGCCCTGTGGGACATTTGGGGCCAGGCCACCAACCAGCCGATCTATCAGTTGCTGGGCGGGGCCAGCCGGGATTCAATCCGGGTTTATAACACCTGCGCCGGCTATCAATATGTCCGCGATCAGGTCAAGCAAAGCACCGATAGCTTCAACCTGCCCGGCAACAGGCCCGAGGGGCCGTACGAGGATCTGCAGGGGTTTCTGCATAACGCCGATGAACTGGCCCAGAGCCTGTTGGATATGGGCATTACCGGCATGAAGATATGGCCGTTCGACTACGCGGCGGAAGCATCCGGCGGCCATTATATATCGCCAGCGGAGCTGGACAGGGCATTGGAGCCCTTCCGCAAAATCCGTGATTCGGTTGGCTCGAAAATGGATATCATGGTCGAATTGCATGCCTTTTGGGATTTGCCTCAGGCCAAGAAGATCGCCCGCGCACTGGAACCGTTCGAGCCGTTCTGGTTTGAAGATCCCATCAAGATGAGCAATTTGCGCAGCCTGAAGGAGTTCAAGGAATCAACGCGTATACCAACCACCGCTTCAGAGACCATTGGCATGCGCGGCGAATTTCGTGAATTGCTGGAACTACAGGCTTGCGATTTCGTCATGTATGATCTGAGCTGGTGCGGCGGCCTGTCCGAGGCCCGCAAGATTGCTGCCATGGCCGAGGCCTGGCACCGACCGGTCGCGCCGCACGATTGCACCGGCCCGGTCCTACTGACCGCTTCGGTGCATCATTCCATCAACGCCACCAATGCGCTGGTCCAGGAAATGGTGCGGGCGTTCTATTACGGCTGGTATCAGGAACTGGTCACGGCGTTGCCACCGGTCGAAAATGGCATGATAAGGCCGCCCGACGGTCCCGGCCTGGGCACCAAACTGCAGCCCGGCGTTTTCAAGCGCCCGGATTGTCACATCAGGCGGAGCAATCTGGGTGACTGATTATGCCGCAACGACCTGGCGCCGTACTTGCATGACGGTAAGGGTCGTCACCGCGAGGAAGGCGGCGGCGGAATAGAAAACGGCTTCCGGATGCCCCTGGTCCAAGGCCCAGCCCATGGCCAGGGGGATCAGCGATGATCCAAGGTCGAGTCCGGAATACACGAAACCGAAGACCCGGCCGGAAGCCCCCTTGGGTGTCGCCGCGCGCACCAACATGTCCCGCGAGGGCGTCGTGGTGCCAGATGCCAAGCCGGCGGCGACCAGCATGACCAGAAGCATGGTCGGGCCCAGATCATTGGTTGCAATGTACAGCATGAATAGGGCCGCGGTGATCATGCCCGCGATGGCGATGCGGTCATGCCGCGCGGTGCGGTCAGCCGCGATGCCGCCGATAAAAATACCGGCCGCCGTGCCCAGCAGAAAGCCGGTTACATTGCGGCTTGCCTCGCCCAGGCTGAGCTCAAACAGGGCAACCATGGCCGGAATGCCAAAATTCTGGATGCCGATCAGCGCCGCTGACAAAAAGGCAAAATACAGGAAGCACGAGATTATGGTGGTCGAGAACAACAGGCGGACGTTTTCGGCAAATCGGCCGACAGGGACATGCCCGGCGGTGGCTGCGACAGCAGCCGCCGGTTGATCTTCCAGATCGGCGCCCCAGATCAAAAAGGCCGCGACGATGGATAGACCGATCAGCCCGGCACAAATAATTGCAACGCGCCAATCCCAGATTTGCGCCAACGTGATCATCAAGGTCGGCGCAGCGGCCCAGCCCAGGTTGCCGCAAAGCGCATGGGTGGCATAGCCCCTGCCCAGGCGATGCACACTGACTTTCGAGGTCAGGATAGACAGATCGGCCGGATGGAAAACGCTATTGCCCAGGCCGGCCAAAATGGACAGGGGCAGCAGCATCCAATAGTTCTCCGCCAGGCCAAAGGCCAGGGTCGCCAGTGACAGCAGGGTCAATCCGGCCAAGAGGATACGGCGGGCGCCAAAACGGTCGACCAGAAAGCCGGCTATTGTCTGGGACAGGCCCGAGGCTCCGTACAACAGGGCCGTCAACAGTCCCAGGGCGGTAAAAGACACCTGAAACTCGTCATGCAGAAACAGGAACAGGGAGGGCAAAACCAACTGAAAAAAATGGCTGGCCCAATGGGCGGCGCCCACCAGGCCCATGACTCTAACGTCACGGCCAAGGGATGTTGCGGCAGCGGTCATGGAAACCTTAGACCAGACGGCGGAGACAGGGTCAACCTGGACGGCGTCCTCTATAACTGGTCGTTTGATTGCCACCAGCAATGGGACATCCGGAAGGTCGCTCGTCGGTTGCGATGCAGCAATGCCCGTTAGGGCGATTCGTGATAGTTATACCACCTTGCAATGATAGGAACCCATATAGACGCCTTGCGGGCGTTTTCGGGTAGGAGCGTGCGACGTAGCGATACGGGGTATCGTCAGTCGTGTGCGACGCCGTCCGAAAACTTCCGCAAGGCGCCGTTCCGGTCGCCTCCGCGCAGCCTCGGATGGCGTCGTGAAGGCTTGACGATGTCCCACATCGTCCGCGCCTCCTCTCCTACCCGAGGCAGCGCGGAGACGATCTATATGGGTTCCTATCATTGTAAGGTGGTATTAGGTGCGTCCGTGGCGCAGCCGGCAGGATGACATTGGGAAAGGGCGTTTGGCAGGGCAGGGCCATGGCGAACGATTATTATCAGCGTGTTCAACATTCGGTGCGCCGCTATCCGCGCTGGCTGCGGCTTGCCATTGGCGTACTTCTTATGCTTGGCGGTGTTTTAGGATTTCTTCCTATCGTCGGATTTTGGATGTTCCCCCTCGGTTTGCTGGTGCTGTCTTATGATCTGCCAAGGGTCCGCAGATGGCGCCGGCGTATAGAGGTATGGTGGCTGCGCCGCAGGCGCGGACGCTAAATTGGCGGACAGTTTATAGCCGGGGGCTGGAGGCGCGGACCGGAATCGAACCGGTGTTCACGGCTTTGCAGGCCGCTGCGTAACCACTCCGCCACCGCGCCAGCCGGCTTGGCGCCAAATTGAGCGCCGAGCCACCCGCTTCATAGTGCGCCTTGTTTGCCTGGTCAACGCGGCAGTTTCCTTGACGTCATCATTGTTTTGCCGGACCGGCCCGCTTATAACAGCAGGCAACGATAATTGCTTGCTCACGGTAATGCGGCCGCATCGGAATTTCGGCGCTGCCTTTACTATGGATGTACAATGCAGGACAACGCTACCGCCCGCCAGAATATGGTCAACAATCAGCTGCTGACCAACAAGTTGACCGATGACCGCATTGCCCAGGCATTGTTGTCGGTACCGCGCGAGAATTTTGTTCCCAAAGGCCTGCGCGGCGTGGCCTACCTGGACGAGGATATCCCTCTTGAGAACGGCCGCTATCTTATGGAACCCATGATCTTCGCACGGATGCTGCAATCCAGCGCTGTCAGGAACGATGATGTGGTGTTGGACGTCGCCTGCGCCAATGGCTATTCGACAGCGGTGCTGGCGCAACTGGCTGCAGCCGTCGTGGGCCTGGAAGCAGATGAAGCGGCCGTGGCTGGCGCCGAAGCGCAGCTGGCTGCCTTGAACATTGACAATGCCGCTGTCGTGGCCGGCGAGTTGACAGATGGTTGCGGCGATCAAGGCCCTTATGATGTCATTTTCGTGAACGGCGCAGTGGACAAGGTTCCGGCCGCCTATGTACAACAGTTGGCCGAAGGCGGCCGATTGGTGGTCGTGGAACGTCGGGGCGAGGTCAGTCGGGCGGTCTTGTATTCAAACCGGGATGGCTTGCTTTCACGCCGGGAACTGTTTGATGCTATGATCCCCCTATTGCCCGGTTTTCAGATGCCGGATGTATTTCAATTTTGATATTGCTGTACGATATTATCGCCGGTAGTTTTCGGCACAATTTAGGGCGGCCACGCACGTGGTCGAAGAACTTGATGATGAGAGATCCTAACCGGCATCTGCACTGGCCCCTGAAACGGTGGCCAGCCGTGCGGTCTGTTATGGTGCCGGCGCTTGGCGTGATAATGATTTTTTCAGCCGCACCCGCCATGGCTGAAACCCTGTTTGAGGCGTTGGCTAACGCCTATGTTGGCAACCCAACCTTGCAGGCGGCCCGCGCTGCGGTGCGGACCACCGATGAAAACGTGCCGCAGGCGCTGGCTGGATGGCGCCCCACGATTTCTCTCAATGCATCAACCGGGGCGCAAAACTCCCGCAGCACCGCAACGCGCGAGCAGAATTTGGTGCCGCGTAGCTATTCCGCCGATATTAGTCAATCGGTCTATGCCGGTGGCGGTACCGTGGCCGCGACCAAGCAGGCGGAAAGCAATGTGCAGCAGGCCCGGGCGCAATTGACCGTCGTTGAACAGACCGTGTTGTTTGATGGCGTGACCGCGTTTCTTGACGTATTGCGCGATCAGGCCACGGTACAGTTGACGAAAAATAATGAAGTGGTCCTGCGCCGCCAATTGGAGGCAACCCGCGACCGCTTTGAAGTGGGCGAGGTGACCCGCACGGATGTGGCCCAGGCGGAAGCCCGCCTTTCGAGGACGACCGCCGACCGAGTGGTCGCCGAAGGTGACTTGGGCGTCGCGCGGGCCAGCTATCGCCAGGTCTTTGGCGCTACGCCCGGTTCTTTGCAGGCCGCACCGCCTCTGCCGGGGCTGCCGGCCACGGAAGCCGAGGTCCTTGCCATCAGCGACGCGGAAAACCCTTCAATCGCGGTTGCCATTCACAACGAGAATGCGGCCCGCCACGCGGTCGAGGTGGCAGAGGCTGATTTGCTGCCAACGGTCGATTTGGCCGGACAGGTGAGCCGTTCCGACGAAACATCGTTTGAAGATATTTCCAATCGTTCCGATTCAATCAATGCCATTGTCTCGGTTCCTTTATATCAGGCCGGCGCGGTTCACTCGCAGATCCGTCAGGCCAAGGAATTGCTCAATGAAAGGCGCATTGCGGTGGAGCAGACCCGGCGCGATGTTGCGGAAGCCGCCAGCGCGGCCTGGGAACGGCTGACCACGACACGGTCGCAAATCTTGGCGCGCAGCGACGAAATTCGTGCCAACACTATTGCCTTGGAAGGTGTGCGCCAGGAGGCGGAGGTCGGCTCACGTACGACCCTGGACGTGCTTGATGCGGAACAGGAACTATTGAATTCCAGCGTCTCCCTGGTGGTGGCTGAGCGGGATGAATATGTTGCTGGCTATTTTTTGCTAGCGGCGGTCGGCCGGTTGACCGCCTCGTATATTGGCTTGAACGTGCAAATATACGATCCTAGCCAGCACTACCAAAAGGTGCGAAACAAGTGGTGGGGTTGGAAAACACCAAAGGATTAAGGTTTTTTTCACCATGACACACTAACTAATGTGTCTAAGTATAGACAATTGCCGTATTAGCCTTTTTCAATCGCTTCTTTTACAATGATTATGAATCACTTTCCTTCGAGGGCCATGCCCCATGACTGATGCCACGGTAGACGAAGACGACGATCGGGAACCGACGATGGAGGAGATTCTGGCGTCCATCCGCCGGATCATCTCCGACGACGAAGAAGAGGGCGAAGCTGCAACTGCCGAGGAAGAGGAAACGGAAGAGGTCGCGGAGGACGAGGTCGCCGAGGACGAGGGAGAAGTCCTTGAACTGACCGAAGTGGCACCTGACATCGATGATGTCCCGGATTTGGAACCGGAACTGGATCCGTCCCTGGAGGGGGCGGTCGAGGAAGAGGGAGATCCGGTTCCCGTTGATGATTTCGACAATATAGAGGTTGCCGAACCAGCGCCGGCGGCGCCAGCTGCGCCAGCCGTTGCGCCACAGGCGGATCTGCACACTTTGCTGTCGGACCACGCGGCTGATATTACGACCGAAACCTTTTCCGGATTAACCGGCGCCGTCTCGGCCGCCCGCGGCATGCCCATGGGATACGCGCATCAGACCCTGGAAGAATTGGTCAAGGATTTGTTGCGGCCCATGTTGAAAGAATGGCTGGACGAAAATCTGCCGACGCTGGTAGAACGCCTCGTGGAAAAGGAAATCGTCAAGCTGGTGGGGCGCGCAGAAAACGGCTAATTGCAGCGGCTACCTTTAATCGGTCTGCCTATCGTCGGTCCGAAGATCATTTCCGTCAAAATTTTAATTGCAAGGCGGCATCGGTGTCCCAAGGGTAACTGATGCGGGGTTTGTTCTAAAAAAGGTTTCGGCAATGCTGGACAAGACCTTTGTTCCCTCGGAAGTCGAGGATCGGTTATATCGTCAATGGGAGGAATCGGGAGCATTTTCCTGTGGTGCGCCCGACGGCCAGGCCGGCAACGCGCAGCCCTATGCCATAGTCATTCCGCCCCCGAACGTAACGGGCAGTTTGCACATGGGGCACGCCCTGAACAATACCCTGCAAGATATCATGATCCGCCTGCAGCGCATGCGCGGGCGGGATGTATTGTGGCAACCGGGCATGGATCATGCGGGCATAGCCACGCAAATGGTTGTCGAACGCATGTTGGCCGATGAAGGTTTGACGCGCCAGGATCTGGGCCGGGAAAAATTTATCGAGCGGGTCTGGGAATGGAAGGATAAATCGGGCGGAACCATCACCGGGCAATTGCGCCGCCTGGGAGCCTCCTGTGATTGGCAACGCGAACGCTTTACCATGGACGAGGGCCTATCCAAGGCGGTGCGCAAGGTCTTTGTAGACCTCCATAAACAGGGCCTTATTTACAAGGACAAGCGCCTGGTCAATTGGGACCCGAAGCTGAAGACGGCAATCTCGGATCTGGAAGTGCAGCAAACGGAAGTTTCGGGCCATCTCTGGCACATCAACTATCCTCTCGAGGAGGGCGGTGGAGAATATATCACCGTCGCCACGACCCGGCCTGAAACCATGTTGGGCGATACAGCCATTGCGGTGCATCCCGATGATATCCGCTACAAGGAATTGGTGGGCAAGCATGCCATCCTGCCCTTGGTTGGCCGCCGCCTGATCATCGTGGCTGACGAATACGCCGATCCCGAACAGGGGTCCGGCGCGGTGAAGATGACGCCGGCCCATGATTTCAATGATTTCGAGGTTGGCCGCCGCCACGGCCTGGAAATGATAAATGTCCTGGATGAAGAGGCACGCATCAATGACAACGCGCCGGAAGCCTATCGCGGTCTGGACCGCTTTGTAGCACGGGAAAAGGTGCTGGCCGACCTGGAAGCGCTTGGTCTTGTCAATCAGATCGATGAACATACCCACATGGTGCCCTACGGGGACCGCGGCAATGTCCCGATCGAGCCGTGGTTGACGGAACAGTGGTACGTTGATGCCGAAACCCTGGCCAAGCCGGCCATCGCGGCGGTGCGTTCAGGACGGACCAAATTCGTCCCGAAAATGTGGGAAAAAACCTATTACGACTGGATGGAGAATATCCAGCCCTGGTGCATCTCGCGGCAACTTTGGTGGGGCCACCAGATCCCGGCATGGTACGGCCCTGATGGTGAAATCTTCGTCGAGATGACATTCGAGGCAGTGCAAGCCGCGGCCCTGGCGCATTATGGCGAAAACGTCGAATTGCGCCGCGATGAAGATGTCCTGGATACTTGGTTTTCCTCCGGCCTCTGGCCGTTGACCACCCTGGGCTGGCCGGAAAAAACACCGGAACTGGCGCGCTATTATCCTACCGCTCTGCTGGTGACCGGATTTGACATCATCTTTTTCTGGGTCGCGCGGATGATGATGCTGGGACTGCATTTTGCCGACGAAGTACCCTTCGATACGGTCTACATCCATGCCCTGGTGCGCGATGCCAAAGGCCAGAAGATGTCGAAATCCAAGGGCAATATCATCGACCCGCTGGAATTGATCGAGAAATTCGGCGCCGATGCCTTGCGTTTTACCCTGGCCAGCCAGGCCGCCCAGGGGCGCGATGTGAAGCTGTCGGAGCAACGCATCGAGGGTAACCGCAATTTCGCCACCAAGCTTTGGAACGCGGCCCGCTTTTGCGAAATGAACGGCTGTGCGCTACGCCCCGGCTTTGATCCCGCAACGGTAACGGGCACGGTGAACCAATGGCTGGTCGGGCAGCTTAAACAGGCCCAGGATCGCATCAGCGCCGGCCTGGACAGCTATCGCTTCAACGAGGCCGCGAACGACGCCTATCACTTCGTTTGGGGCACCTTTTGCGACTGGTATGTGGAATTTTCCAAGCCCGTCCTGCAGGGAACCGACGGACCGGCCAAGGACGAGACCCAGGCCACCGCGGCCTGGGCCCTGGACGCCATTCTGCGCTTGTTGCACCCCTTTATGCCGTTTGTGACGGAAGAGCTTTGGTCCAGGACGGTTGCCGCCGGTGCGCGTGATAGCATGTTGGTATCGGCGCCCTGGCCGGACTATGGCGATGAACTGATCAATGAGGCTGCGGCGGTTGAAATCGACTGGGTAATCCGCCTGGTTAGCGAAATCCGTTCGGTCCGGGCGGAGATGAATGTGCCGCCCGGTGCCCATATCCCTCTCTTGATGAGCGGCGCCACACCGGAAACCCTGGCCCGTCTGGACCGCCAGCGGGATCTGATCACAACTTTGGCCCGGATCAGCGAGACCGGAGCGCAGAGCGGCGAATTGCCCGCCGGCAGCGTACAAACCGTGGTCGATGAAGCCACCCTCGTGCTGCCCCTGGCCGATGTCATCGATATTGAACAGGAGCGTCAGCGCCTAACCAAGGCGCTCGGCAAACTGGACGGCCAGATCACGGGCATGGAGAAAAAGCTTGCCAACAAGGGTTTCACGGACAATGCCCCGCCCGAGGTGGTCGAAACGCAACGCGCCCGCATGGCGGAAGCGGAACAAACCCGGGCAAAATTGCAGGATGCCCTGTCGCACTTCTGACCGCATCCCTGCCACAGGCTCTAAACCAACGGGGACATGCTCTTCATTTCGCAGGAAACAAGGGTGCGTGGCATAGCTAACAAATGCTTTCAAATCTTAGAGCGGGATATTCAGGTCTTGTTTCTTGAAGTCTTATGCCCGCGCCATCTGGGAGAGTTAAGATCAAAATCCCTGAAAAACCATATCAAGGGCGTTCGTGATATCGGCGAACTGGTTGGACAAATTCACAATCGGATTTCTTAACATCGGGAGGGGAACGGAGGCCAAGAATTGCGTTACCATGACGACTTGTGTCCCTTCAATATCAAATACAGGATTGAGGCGTTTGCCCGGCTTCGGCGCTTCGTCGGTGGGCAAAAGGGGTACAACGACGCGCGTATTCAATGCATCAAGCAATTCCGCCTGGACATCCAGCAGATACCCCGCGCCGTCCGGGTTAAGGTAGACATCGAATTTCGCCATCAGAACTGACGGTAGCGGGCAAGAGGCAGGCCATGGGCTTCAGCCCATTGGTTGGAGCTCTCAATGGCGGCGGCGTTTTCTGTCTTCCAGCGTTCGCTTTTGGCATGGGCGATTTCCCGTCGCAGCCCCACTTCGGCAGCCCTGGAAAGATTGACATTCAAAGCTCGCGCTTCCTCCAATAGCGCTTCATCCAGGGACAAATTGGTCGGCTTTTTACGCGAGCCTGCAACAGGCATATTTTTTCTCCATAGTACATTATGAGCATAACTTATGCGCATCGATGTGTAAACCGCCGATCGTCAGTTCACCAGCAGCCGTTCCCGATAGAAGGCATACAGCCCGCTGCCGGCGATGACGGCGGCGCCCACGATGGTCCAGATGTCGGGGACGTCGCCAAAGACCAGGTAGCCGACCACCGCGGCCCAAAGCAGCACGATGTAGTGAAAGGGCTGCAGCGTGGAGGCCGGCGCGGCCTGAAAGGCCTTGATCAGGACATAGTGGCCCAGGCTGCCAACCACGCCCAGGGAAAGCAAAAGCAGCCAGCCCGTGGCGTCAGGCGGGCGCCAGAAAAACGGTGCCAGGACTGTCATTACCAGGGCGCCGATGATCGCCATGTAGAGCAGCGAAGTCGCGGCGCTGTCATCGGCAACCTTGCGCATCAGGATTTGATAGACCGCCCACAGGCAGGCGCCGGCCAGGGGGATCAGGGCGGCGGGGTTGAAGACGCCGATGCCG
The DNA here is from genome assembly GCA_021776235.1 of Alphaproteobacteria bacterium. Taxonomy (GTDB): domain Bacteria; phylum Pseudomonadota; class Alphaproteobacteria. Next base: position 25,464 of record JAJFGG010000064.1, read on the forward strand.
GGCCGGACGATGATCAGCAGCCCCAGGAAACCGATGGCAATGGCGCTCCACCGGCGCGGGCCCACTTTCTCGCCCAGGACCGGCACGGCCAGGGCAGTCACCAGAAGCGGCGCGATGCCGGAGATGGCGTGGGCATCGGCCAAAGGCAGATGGCGGAAGGCGAGGATGAAAACCGCAACCTCTATCACGATGATCAGACTGCGGGCGATCTGCAGATAGGGATGGCGGGAGCGAAAGGCCGCCCGCAGGCTTTTCGGCCGGGCCAGGGCCAGGGCGAACAGGCAGAATATCAGGAAGCGCACGGACAGGATTTGCGGCACGGCGTAGTCCACGGCCAAGGTTTTCGAGATGCCGTCCATTCCGGCCAGCAGCAGCATGGCCAGGTTCATCAGAAGGATGCCTTTGAGGGGGATGTTCTGCACGCAATTTCCTGACCGATCTGGCGTCTGCTACGATTTGCCGGCACAATAAGGCAATACAGGGAGGATACCGATGTCAAATCTGAACATGGCGGCTGAACTGGGCGCCTTATTGAAGGAACGGGGGGAAACCGTTGCCGTTTCTGAATCATCCGCCGGCGGATTGGTTTCAGCCAGTTTGCTGAGCGTGCCCGGCGCCTCGAAATACTATCTTGGCGGCGGCGTTATTTATACCCATCCGGCCCGCGAGCATTTGTTGGGTGTCCCGCGTGAGGCCATGGACGGTATCCGCTCGTCCTCGGAACCCTATGCCCTGTTGTGTGCCCGCACCATGCGGACAAAACTGGATGCGACCTGGGGCCTGGCGGAGACTGGAGCTTCCGGCCCCACGGGAAACAGGTATGGCGATGCGGCCGGCCACACCTGTCTGGCCGTGACCGGACCCGTGGAGCGGGTGATTACCCTGGAGACGGGGGATAACGACCGCGAAGCCAATATGTGGATCTTTGCGAAGGCCGCGCTGGATCTGCTGCGGCAATGTATCGAAGAGAAAGGTTGATCAATGGATTTCAATGTTCCCGAAGAGATACAAGCCAAAATCGATGAGTTGGATGAATTCATCGAACGGGAAATCAAACCGCTTGAAAACGAAAATCGGCAGTACTTCGATCATCGCCGGGAAAATGCCCGGACCGATTGGGAAAACGACGGCAAGCCGGCCAAGGAATGGGAAGCGCTTTTGCGCGAAATGAAAGACCGGGCCGATGCGGCCGGCCACCTGCGCTTTGCCCTGCCGCGGGAAATCGGCGGCCAGGACGGCTCCAACCTGGCCATGGCCATGATCCGGGAACATCTGGCGCACAAAGGCTTGGGCCTGCATAACGATTTGCAGAACGAATCTTCCATTGTCGGCAATTTCCCGCTGGTTCACATGATGTGGAAATTCGGCACACCGGCCCAGAAGGCGGAATTTCTGCCGGCCCTGATCACCGGCGGGCGGCGCGTCGGCTTCGGCCTGACAGAGGCCAACCATGGCTCCGATGCCACGTATATGGAAACCGCCGCCGTCAGGGATGGCGATAGTTGGGTCATCAACGGCAACAAACGGTTCAATTCCGGCATCCACGAGGCAACCCACGATCTGGTTTTTGCCCGTACATCAGGCAAACCCGGTGAGGGCCTGGGCATCACCGCCTTTCTGGTGCCGGTCACGGCGCCGGGTTTTGAAGTGGTCAAGATGGATTGGACATTCAACATGCCGTCGGACCACGGCATCGTCTCCATCAAGGATGTGCGTCTGCCCATAGACACGGAATCCTATCTGGGCGACGAAGGCGATGGGCTGGTCGTGGCGCAGACCTTTTTGCACGAAAACCGCATCCGACAGGCGGCGTCATCGCTGGGCGCGGCGCAGTTCTGCATTGACGAGGCCGTGAATTACGCCAAACAACGCACGACCTGGGGTAAGCCTCTGGCCACCAATCAGGCCATTCAGTTTCCTCTGGCCGAACTGCATACCGAGGCCGAAATGGTGCGCAACCTGGTCTACAAAACCGCCTGGAACCTGGATCAACACAACCACATGGCGGTTACCGACCAGGTCTCCATGGCCAACTATCGGGCCAACCGGCTGGTTTGGCAGGCTTCAGATCAGGCCATGCAGGTATTCGGCGGCGAAGGCTATACCCGCAACCAGCCTTTTGAACATATTTACCGCCATCACCGCCGCTATCGCATCACCGAAGGGGCCGAGGAAATTCAAATCAGAAAGATCGCCGGCCATCTGTTCGGCTTTCTCGGCAAAAACCGATAGGGCACTACCATAGAACTTGCTGTAAGGATTCACATCCTATCAATTGTTGGATGGCCAGATCACGGGCAAGGGCGTATTTTTGTTTTAGTCACGACATTCTTGCCGATTGCGACAGCGGCGCGGCCCAGCAGGTTTCTAAACACACTAAGTTTCTGAACACACTAAAGGGAGTGCACATGAGCCGGATTGCCCATGCGGGATTTTTACACGAGACCAATACTTTTGCGCCGCAAAAGGCGACCTGGGATGATTTCCTGCGCGCTGAAAGTTTTCCTGGCCTGACCTTAGGCGCGGATATTCTGACGGTCATGCCGGGAAAGAACATTTCAACAGCCGGCTTTATCGACGAGGCCCAGGCCATGGGCCACGAATTGGCTCCCGTCGCCTGGTGCTGTGCCATTCCATCGGCCCATGTCACGGAACATGCCTTTGAAACCTTCGCCGAGATGTTGCTGACGGGATTGATGGACGCCATGCCGTTCGATGCGGTCTACCTCGACCTGCATGGCGCCATGGTTTGCGAACATCTCGAAGACGGTGAAGGCGAACTGTTGATCCGTGTGCGCAGGCAGTTGGGGCCCGATATCCCGCTGGTGGTCAGCCTGGATCTACACAGCAACACGACACAGGCAATGGCGGACAATTGCGATGGTCTGATTGCCTATCGAACGTATCCCCACGTCGATATGGCCGATACGGGCCGCCGGGCGGCCCGCTACCTTGACAGCCTGCTGGCCGATCCGGGCCAACTGCCGGCCAAGGCCCATCGCGCGTTGCCGTTTCTGATGCCCTTGACCGGCCAATGCACCATGGTCGAACCGGCCCTGGGTACCTACACCAGATTGGCCGCCTTGGAGACTGAACCCGGGGTCCGCTCGATATCCTTCACGCCGGGCTTTCCACCAGCCGATATTTGGGACTGCGGTCCGGTGGTTGTGGCCTATGGTGACGATCAGGAAGCCGCCGACCGCGCCGCCGATGCCCTTTGCGACACCATTCTGGCCCAGGAGGCCGCTTTTCAGGTGGAACGATTAACGCCAGGCGCCGCGGTATCACAGGCCATCGCTTCCAATGCCCACAAGCCATTTGTCCTGGCTGACGTGCAGGACAACTGCGGCGCCGGCGCGACGTCGGACACGACGGGACTGCTACGTGAGCTGGTGGAACAGGGGGCCGATGGCGCCGTGTTGGGTATTCTGGTCGATGGCGAAGTGGCGGCACAGGCCCACGCGGCAGGGCAGGGGGCAGAGATCGATGTAACCTTGGGTGGAAAGGTCTATACCGCCGGTGACCCGCCCTTCAAGGGCCGCTTTCAGGTCGCCGCCCTGGGCAATGGACAATTCACCTGCAGCGGTCCCTTTTATGCCGGCGTCACGCCCAATCTGGGGCCCATGGCGTTGCTGCGCATTGGCGGCGTGTCCGTGGTGGTTTCCTCTAACCGCATGCAGGCTGCCGACAAGGAAATCTTCCGCCATCTGGGTTGCGAGCCCGCACAGCAGAAAATCCTGGGCCTGAAAAGCAGTGTTCACTTCCGGGCCGATTTTACCGATATAGCCGAGCAGGTGTTGGTGGTGGAGGCGCCGGGCGCCAGTATCGACCGGCCCGAAAGCCTGCCGTATAAGAATTTGCGGCCCGGTGTCCGCGTCTGCCCGAAAGGCCCCGAATTCGCCGCCCCTCTCAGCTAACCGGCAGCACAGCAAGGATAACATAATGAAGGTATCCATATCGATTGGCGCTTATGACCGGGTCGACGTCCTGGGCCTGGTGGAGCTGATCCAACAGGCCGAGAAACTGGGCGTGCACCATGCCTGGTCAGCGGAGGCCTGGGGCGGGGATGCGGTGACTTCTCTGGCCTATCTCGGCGCCCTGACCGACAAGATCAAACTGGGCACCGGCATTATGCAGATCAGTGCCCGGACCCCCTCTATGACGGCAATGACCGCGCTGTCCCTGGATAATCTGACCAACGGCCGCTTCATCCTGGGCCTTGGGGTCAGCGGGCCGCAGGTGGTGGAAGGTTTGCATGGTGTTGCCTATCGGGCGCCTCTGAGCCGCCTGAAGGAGACCGTGGATATCGTGCGCATGGCCTTTCGCGGCGAAAAACTGCAGTACGATGGCCGCTATCACGTCCTGCCCCGGCCGGGTGGCGAAGGCAAGGCGCTGCGCCTGGATCATCCGCCCCGCGAAATTCCAATTTATCTTGCCACGCTGGGGCCGAAGTCCCTGGAATATACCGGCGCCGCGGCCGATGGCTGGTTGGGCACTTCGTTCTCCCCCGATCACGCGGGAGCGCATTTGGATTATCTGCGCAAAGGGGCGGAAGCGGCAGGGCGCAGCCTGGCCGATATCGATCTGCACGCGTCGTGCAACGTGGCGGTGGGTGAAAATGTCGAGGCTTTGATCGATGCCCGCCGGCCGGGCGTGGCCTTTTCCATGGGCGCCATGGGCTCGGCCACAACAAATTTTTATAACGATGCCTTCAAGCGGTCGGGTTTTACCGACGATGCCCTGGCTATTCAACGACTGTGGCTGGATGGCAAACGTCAGGCGGCGGCCGACCGGGTGCCCGACGAGATGATCACCCAGTTCGGCGCCATCGGCACGCCAGAAATGGTGCGTCAGCGCTTGCAAACCTACCGCGACGCAGGCATCAACGCCCTGACCCTGCGCCTGGATAACAAACAGAGCATAACCGAGCGGATCGCGCATTTGGAACAGGTCATGGATCTGGTGCGGGGTTTATGAGTTTGTCTCGATGCGGCACCTTGATACAGTGCACACCCAACCTTGATGGAGAGCGCCATGAATAAGCCCGTTACCACCGCCAATGTACAGCCAAACGATCTGGCGCAATTCTGGATGCCCTTCACCTCGAACCGGGAGTTCAAGGCCGCGCCGCGTCTGCTGGTTTCGGCCAAGGGCATGTATTATAAAAGCCACGATGGCCGCGATATCCTGGACGGTTCCGCCGGTCTATGGTGCGTCAACATCGGTCACGGCCACCCAAAGGTAGTGGAAGCCATCAAGGCCCAGGCCGATACCCTGGAATTCACCCCGTCATTCCAGTTCAGCCAGCCTTTATCGTTCGAACTGGCGCAAAAACTCTCCGCTATCACGCCCGAGGGCATGGACCGTATCTTCTATACCAACTCGGGCTCGGAGGCCGTGGATACGGCACTGAAGATCGCGCTGGCCTATCACCGCATTCGCGGTGAAGCCACCCGGACCCGCCTGATCGGACGGGCGCGGGGTTATCATGGGGTCGGTTTTGGCGGCATTTCAGTTGGCGGTATACCCTACAACCGCAAGTTTTACGGGCCGTTGATTAATGGTGTCGACCATCTGCCGCATACCCACAACCTGGAAAAACAGGCCTTTACCAAAGGTCAGCCGGAATGGGGCGCGCACCTGGCTGATGAGTTGGAAAATCTTGTGGCGCTGCACGACCCATCCACCATTGCCGCCGTTATTGTGGAACCCATGGCCGGATCGACCGGCGTATTGGTGCCGCCAAAGGGTTATTTGGAGCGCTTGCGTGAAATTACGCAGAAATACGGCATTCTCCTGATATTTGACGAAGTGATCACCGGTTTCGGCCGCTTGGGCCGTTCCTTTGCCGCGGAATATTTTGATGTCACGCCAGATATGTTCACCATGGCCAAGGGCTTAACGTCGGGCTATGTGCCCATGGGCGCCGTCGCCGTCGACAACGGCATCTATCAAGCCTTCATGGATGAAAGTCCCGACGGGATCGAGTTGTTCCACGGCTACACCTATTCCGCCCATCCTTTGGCTTGTGCCGCGGCAATGGCAACCCTGGAGGTCTATCAGGAAGAAGGTCTTTTCCAGCGGGTTGCCGATATCAGTCCCTATTGGCAGGAAGCCGTCCATTCCATGAAAGACCTGCCCAACGTGATCGATATCCGCAATATCGGTCTGGTCGCCGGTATCGAATTGGCGCCACGCGAGGGCGCGGCCGGCAAACGCGGCATGGAAGCCTGCATCAAGGCCTATGAAGCCGGCCTGATGGTGCGGGTCACCGGGGATATCATTGCGCTGTCACCGCCGTTTGTGCTGGATAAGGGCGATATCGACAAAATGGTGGAAATTACTTCGAACGTCATTAAAGCGCTCGACTAGCGGAAAGGGCAACTCCAATGCTGATCGGTGTTCCAAAAGAAGTAAAGAATCATGAATACCGGGTTGGCCTGACCCCCACTTCCGTTAGGGAAGCGATCCTCCACGGCCATGAGGCCCTTGTCGAAAGCGGCGCGGGGGCGGCCATAGGTCTGCAGGACTCGGACTATGGCGCCGCCGGGGCCGAGGTGGTATCGGAGGCGGCCGAGGTCTTTGCCCGCGCCGACATGATCGTCAAGGTAAAAGAGCCACAGCCGGACGAAATTGCCATGCTGCGCGAAGGCCAGGTCATATTCACCTATCTTCACCTGGCACCTGATCCGGATCAGACCAAGGGCCTGCTGGCGTCCGGCGCAACGGCCATTGCCTACGAAACGGTGACAGACGATTTCGGCGGCCTGCCGTTGCTGGCGCCCATGAGCGAGGTTGCCGGACGCATGTCGATCCAGGCCGGGGCCCATTGCCTGGAAATGCTGCAGGGCGGACGCGGCGCTTTATTGGGCGGCGTGGCCGGGGTGCCGGCGGCGGATGTCCTGATCCTGGGCGGCGGCGTGGTTGGCGCCAATGCTGCCCGCATCGCCATTGGTTGCGAAGCCCGGGTAACGGTGATCGATTTGAATCTGCGCCGACTCAAGGAACTCGATGACCAGTTCTCTTCATCCCTCAACACCATATACTCCACCGTCGACGCCATTGAGCAACATGTCATGAATTCAGATCTGGTGATCGGCGCGGTCCTGGTGCCTGGCGCCGCCGCACCCCGCCTTGTTAACGAGGGCATGATCAAGGGCATGCGGCGGGGCGCGGTTATCGTTGATGTGGCGATCGACCAGGGCGGCTGTATTGAGACCGCGCATGCAACCACCCATGACAACCCCACCTACCGTGTCCATGACGTGGTGCATTACTGCGTGGCCAATATGCCCGGCGCCGTGGCACGCACCTCCACCTTTGCCCTCAACAACGCCACGCTGCCCTGCATGCTGGCGCTGGCGGACAAAGGCTTTGCTCGGGCCATGCGTGACGATCCTCATCTGAAAGCCGGGTTGAATGTCCATGGCGGCAAAGTGACTTATGAAGCAGTGGCGCGGGACTTGAATTTGGCTTACCTGCCGGCGGATGAAGTCCTGGCTGCAGCATCCTAAGGTAAGGGTTTTTGGCGATGGATATCGGTCTTGGCGTACCGTCGGGCGGTGAAAGTTGGAAGATCGTCGAACGGGCGGAAGAATTGGGTTTCACCCATGCCTGGTTTTATGACACCCAGCAACTGTGCGGCGACGTATTCGTAGCAATGGCCGCGGCCGCCCTGCGGACCAGGAAAATCCGCCTGGCGACGGGGGTTCTGATCCCGTCCAACCGCATCGCGCCGGTGACGGCCAATGCCTTCGCTACTCTGAATGCCATGGCGCCCGGACGGGTCGATTTCGGGGTCGGTACAGGTTTTACCGGTCGGCGCACCATGGGTTATGGGGCCATGAAAATGGACGACATGGAGGACTATATCGAAGCCGTCTATGGTCTGCTGTCAGGTGAAATCGTCGAGGTTCCTTTCGAGGGCAGGCGGCCAAAGGCGAACTTTCTGAATCCGGATTTGGGTTTGATTAATCTGGACGATCCCGTGCCCCTGCACATCTCGGCCTTTGGTCCTCGTAGCCGCGCCCTGACCGCAAAGCTGCGGGCGGCCTGGATCGATATCGTTTTCACCGAACACACTGGTTTGCGCGATTTGCAGCGGATGCAGGCGTCCTGGGTCGAGGCAGGCAATGCGCCCGAAGATCTATACGCGACCATGCTGACTTTGGGCTGTGTCCTGGCGGATGGCGAAGCCTATGACAGCCCGCGCGCCGTGGCCCATGCCGGTCCGGGCGCGGCGATCTTCATGCACGCGATTGTCGAGGCAGAGGCCAAAACCGGCAACCGGATTGACCTGCCGGACTGGCAGCGGCAGCTGGTGGACCGCTATCATCAGCTTTATCAATCCTATACCCCCAGCGATGCCCGGTACCTGTCCCTGCACCGCGGCCACATGATGTTTGTGCGCGATGATGAAGCCCCCCTGGTGACCGGCGATTTGATACGGGAGAAAACCTTTACTGGCACCCGCGACGAGCTGGTGGCGCGGCTCAGCAATCTGAAAAAGGCCGGCTATAGCCAGATCGCCGTGCAGTACAATCCCGGCCAAGAGGGCATGATCGAAGATTGGGCCCCGATTCTGAAAGCTGTGCAGGCGGCTTAGTCTCGTGATGGAACGGCGCGACATTGTATTCGAGGCCAACGGCGAGAAACTGGCTGGTTGGCTTTATGGACCGGCGAATGGCGCTGCCGATGCCGCGGGTCACCCCCTGATCGTTATGAGCCACGGGTTTTCAGCCGTTATTGCTATGGGGTTGGATGATTATGCCGCTGGCTTTGCCGCCGCCGGCTTCGCCGTGTTGGTTTATGACCACCGCAATTACGGGGCCTCGTCAGGCTGGCCGCGCCACGAAACCGACCCTTGGCAGCAGGTCGAGGATATGCGGGCCGCCATCTCGTTCGGCCGCAACCTCGCTTTCGTCGACCCGGAACGTGTCGGGCTGTGGGGTACTTCCTATTCAGGGGGCCACGCATTGACTGTTGCGGCCCTGGACCAGCGGGTAAAATGCGTCGTTTCCCAGGTGCCTTTGGTTTCTGGCCAACGCACCTTCAAGGCGTGGGTGCCGAAGGACAAGCGGCCACGCTTTTTGCGTCGCCTGGAGGCCGATCGCGATGGCCGGGCCCGGGGCGAGCCGCCAGCCGTCACGCCGGCCGCCATACCCGGTTCAGAGACAGCCGAATGGGCGGGCGCCGTGGACAAGGACGGCACCTACGGCAATGAAGTTACCCTGCGTAGCCTGGATCTGCTGCGCGGCTACGAGCCCATGGCCTTCATGACGCGCATAGCCCCGACACCCTTGTTGATGATCATTGCCGATCAGGATACGCAAACCCCAGTGGCCTGGCAGCGCGAAGCTTTCGCCCTGGCCGGCGAACCAAAGAAACTGGTGACCCTGCCAGGCCGTCACTACGATCCCTACACAGCGCAATTGGTGCCATCACGCCAAGCGGCCCTGGATTGGTTTCAGGCCCATTTGCGATAGGCTCTACCAGACCGGCCCGCCAGACCCGCATTTGCACCGCACATTTGAATATGGTCATGACAACCTATACATAGCGGGTCACGGAAAACTTTGATGAGCATGGCGATGCAAGAAATACCCTCCGAACAGATGCTTCCTGCCGCATGGTACGGCGCGGAAATGGCAGGCCAGGAAGCGCAGTGGCTCAGCCATCTATGCCCGGAGGATGTGGCGGAACTCGAGACCGCCGCGCGAAATTGCCTGGGGCGTGGCTTGGATCTGCCGCAGATTACATCGGCCGAATTTTTGCTGCCCAGCCTGGGCCGTCGTCTGGCGTTGTTGCAGGCGACATTACTGCACGGTATCGGTTTTGGCGTGCTGCGCGGCTTGCCCGTTGCAAAATACTCACGGGAAATGGCGGCGGCGATTTTCTTTGGTGTTGGCGCCCATCTGGGCCGGGCCCGTTCGCAGAATGGCGACGGCCATTTGCTTGGCCATGTACGGGATGCCGGTCTCAGCAGCGACGATACCAATGTGCGAATTTACCAGACCGCTGAAAGGCAATCGTTCCATACGGATTCCTGCGATATTGTCGGCCTGCTATGCCTGAAGGGCGCGCTGCAAGGCGGCGAGACTTTGCTGGTCAGCGCAATCACCATCTTCAACGAAATTAGGCGCTTGCGGCCTGATTTGTTGCCCTACCTGTTTGAGCCCCTGGCGACGGACCGGCGCGGCGAAGTAGACAAGGGACAGAAACCCTATTTCCAGATCCCGGTGTTCAATTGGTACCAGGGCTATTTGTCGACGATCTACCAGCGACAGTACATTGATAGCGCGCAGCGGTTCCCCGACGCCCCCCGGCTGACCGCACGTCATACGGAGGCTTTGGATCTGTATGACGAACTGGCCAATGATCCGCGTCTTTGCCTTCGCATGCAGCTGCAACCCGGCGATATGCAGTTCGTCTATAACCACACCTTGTTGCACGACCGCACCGGATTTCGCGATCACCCGGATCCGGCGGATCGCAGGCACCTGTTGCGCCTTTGGCTGTCCAGTCCGGGCGACCGGCCCCTGCCGGACTGTTTTGCCGAGCGTTTCGGTAGTATCGAGGTCGGCAACCGTGGCGGCGTTTCCATGTCCGGCGCCCAGCTGCATGCACCCCTTTATTAGAGACCGGCATGCGCACCTTTGTCGAACCGTTCACGCCCCTCAGCCAACAAGAAAGGCGCCGGTCATGCGAAGGCGCGATGGCCGAGGCCAGGAAGCTGGCGGGGGATATCTGGATTTTTGGCTATGGCAGCTTGTTGTGGGACGCGCCATTTTCACATCAGGAAGCGCGGCCGGTCCGTCTATTGGGATGGCAGCGCAGCATGTGTGTCTGGACGGCATTGGCGCGCGGGACGCCGGAGCGGCCCGGTCTTTCCCTGGGTTTGCGGCGGGGCGGCGCCTGCGATGGCATCGCTCTTCGCATTGCGGAAGCGGATCTGGAGGCTGCCTGGCCGGCAATCTGGGAACGGGAAATGTGGACTGACATATATCAGCCGACCTGGATTTCTCTGGACGTCGATGGTCTAAACGCCACGGCCCTGACCTTTACGGTGAACGAGGCCAGCCGCCAATTTGCCCGTGGCCTCGATCTTGACCAAACCATCGCGCATATTGCCCTGGCCCATGGTGAACGGGGACCCTGCCGGGATTATCTCGTCAACACGGTGGAGAAATTGCGGGCGATGGGCATCGCGGACAGCTATTTAGAGGGTCTCCAGGATGCGGTCGCTGGGTACCCTGTCCGCGCTGATATGCCATAGAGTAAGCAATCAAATTTTGCATAAGGGGCTTGAAGATGGCGCTGCGAGACAAGGGGATTCTGGTCGATTCGGAGCTGGTAGGTGAAGTTTGGCCAATCGCGCAACCGGGTACGGACCCCGTGCTGTACGGTCACGCGGATATCTCGCCCAAGGGCAAATTCCCCGTCCGTAGTCTGCAAACCTTTCGCATAACCTATACGGTCGGCCGCTTCGGACTGGATGATACCGGGGCGATCCGCGTCATGCTGCGGGCCATGGGTGACAGCGGCGCCCTGCAGACCGATAATCCGACCGGAGACAATTATGTCACCGCAACGACCAGCAGCGGGGTGCCCTTGAATGTCAGCTACAGCCGCTATGGCACCACGCCGCGGCCACGGTGGAAAAGCCTGACAATTCGCGTGGCCGGCGGATTTCTGCGCGAGGGGGATCGAATAGAAATTGTCCTGGGCGATACCTCCAAGGGCTCTCCCGGGATGCGAATGCAGTCGATGGTCGAACCGAACTTTGAATTCAAGATCGCCGCCGACGTCTGTGCAGTTGGCCACTACACGCCCATCCCCAACACCCCGAACATAGCCATCGTGCCGGGAGAAGCGGTGCATTGGCGGGCTGTCCTGCCCAGCCTGCGCCGCGCCGGAGAGCGCTTTCATTTTGGTCTGAAGGCAGAGGATAAATGGGGCAATCCGACCGCCAAGGCGCAGGGCAGCTTCATGATCGAAACCAATCTACCGGTCGATGGTTTGCCGGATACCATCGATTATGGTCCGGGACAGCGCGGCATGCTGTTCGAAGGTTTGAGCGTTGCCGTAATTGGCACCTTGCGTATCATTGTCCGCGACCGCGACGGCGTGGCAGTGGCACGGTCCCATCCACTGGTGATCCAGGACGGACCATATGGCGGCTATTGGGCCGATCTGCATGGGCAAAGCGGCGAATCCATTGGCATTGGCACCTCCCGTGATTATTTTGAGTTCGGACGCAATCTGGCATTTCTTGATGCGCTCAGCCATCAGGCCAACGACTTTCAAGTCAACAATGCGTTTTGGGCCCATCTCAACGAACTGACCGCCGAATACCACGAGGATGGCCGCTTTGTTACCTTTCCGGGCTATGAATGGTCCGGCAATACGGCAGTGGGCGGTGACCGCAATGTCTTTTACCGCCAGGAAGGCCGGCCGATCTACCGCTCCTCACATGCCTTGCTGACAGACCGGTCCGACCTGGACATGGATGCCAATGATGCCGGATTATTGTTCGAGCGTCTGGCGGATGAAGATTGCGTCGTTTATGCCCATGTCGGTGGCCGCTACGCCGATATTGCCTTCGCCCATGACGGCACCAAGGAGACCGCCATGGAGATCCATTCGGCCTGGGGCACGTTTGAATGGTTGCTGACCGACGGCTTTCCCCTTGGCTACCGCAGCGGCGTGGTCTGCAACAGCGACGGCCACAAAGGCCGGCCCGGCGCCTCCTATCCCGGCGTTTCCACGTTTGGCGCCTATGGTGGACTGACCTGTTTTCTGACCGGGGAATTAACCCGCGACAGCCTTTTTGACTGCCTGCGCCGGCGTCATCACTACGGCACGACCGGGACGCGCATGCATCTGGAGGTCAAGGCGCGGTTCGCCCAGCCGGCGACGCTGTTCGACAGCGACCCGAACCTGTTTCCCGAGACCGGCCGCCAGCAGGTCGACGAAGTGATGATGGGCGATATCGTGCAGACCGCAGAGGACAATATCACGCTGTCCATCCGTGCCGTTACCCAGGCGCCCATAGAACGAATCGAAGTGCGCAACGCCACGGAGGTGGTCGAAACCCTGCGCGGCTATACCATTGATGACCTTGGCAATCGTATACGTGTGCTATGGAGCGGTGCCGAATACCGGGGCCGGGGCCGGGATACCAATTGGAGGGGCAGGGTATCATTCGGTGGCGCCAACATCCGCCGCTTTACCAAAATCAACGCCTGGAATCACGAACGCCTGTTCGAACAGCAAAGCGACGACACCATCATCTTTGATGCCATCACTACGGGAAACTTCGGTGGATTTGACGCCTGGCTGGATGACCATCAGGCGGGCGAGATGTCTGTCGTAAGTAACCTTACCAGCATGACGGTTCCTCTGGCCGAGGTGGGGTTGGAAGATATCGTGGCCGAAGCCGGCGGTCTGGAACGGCGGATCAAGGCGTTCCGTCTGCCAGAAGAAAATTCCTGCCGGGAAATTGAAACCGCACTGAATATCCCCATTGCCGCGGGACGGGACAATCCGCTTTGGATCTGCGTCACTACCGAGGATGGCTTTCAGGCCTGGAGCAGCCCGATCTACGTTTTTAAATAAGTTCACTGTGATCCAGGCGCCGGCGCAGCGCCGGCGATCAATCTTCGGACCGGTGACAGACCGCTTGAATTTTGTTGCCATCCGGGTCGCGGACATAGGCGCCGTAATAATTGGCATGATAGTGCGGGCGTAGTCCGGGCCGTCCTTCATCGCTGCCACCATTCGCCAATGCGGCGGCGTAAAAGGCGCGTACAGCGGCGCGGTTGGGGGCAAGGAAGGCAACGTGGCTGCCGTTGCCTGGCGTTGCGGCGCCTTTGTCGAAGGGCGACAAAAGCCAAAATTGATTGCTGTTGGGGCTGCCATAGCCCACATGGCCGTCGCCGCTGGTAAAACGCCCATGGTCAAGGACGGCCAGTACGGCGTCATAAAAAGTCGCCGCGCGTTCAAAATCATTGGTGCCGACGGTGATATGGCTGAACATCTCCGCGGCCTCCTTCAGGTTTGCGCCAAGGCCTGTTCCAGATCGGCAATAAGGTCGGCGGCGCTTTCGATACCTATGGAAAGGCGGATCACATCCGCACCGGCACCGGCGGCTTCCTGTTGCTCCGGACTCAATTGGCGGTGGGTGGTGGAGGCAGGATGAATGATCAGACTGCGGGTATCACCCACATTGGCCAGATGGGAAAAAATCTCAACCGAATTGACCACGGTTTCACCGGCGGCAAATCCGCCTTTGACGCCAAAGGTAAAGACCGCACCGGCACCCTTGGGCAAATATTTCCGGGCCAGGGCGTGATAGGGACTGGACGGCAGGCCGGCGTAGGAGACCCAGGCAACCTTTGGGTGCGAGTCCAGGTATTCGGCCACCACCTGGGCATTGGCGCAGTGGCGTTCCATGCGTAGCGGCAGGGTTTCCACGCCTTGCAGCAGATTCCATGCGGATTGCGCCGACAACGTCGGGCCATAGTCGCGCAAGGCCACCGCCCGCATCCGCATGGAAAAGCCGAAATCGCCAAAGGTCTCGGCGAAGGTCAGGCCGTGGTAGGCTGGGTCCGGCTGGGTCATCGAGGGAAATTTATCGTTCTGGTACCAATCGAACCGGCCCGATTCGGCAACCACGCCGCCCATGGTATTGCCATGACCGCCGATGTACTTAGTCGCCGAATGAACAACAATATCGGCGCCCCAATCGAACGGCCGGCACAGATAGGGCGTCGCCAGGGTATTGTCGACCACCAGAGGCACGCCCCATTCCCGGGCCACATCCGCCAAGGCTTCTAAATCAAGCACCACGCCGCCGGGATTGGCCAAGGCCTCACAAAAAATAAACTTGATCTTGTCGTTCATAACCGCACGCAGGGCGTCCGCATCGGTCATATCAGCGAAATGACAAGTCCAACCCAACTTGGCGAAGGATATACCGAACTGGGTGATAGAGCCGCCGTACAGGTTTTTTGAGGCGACGAATTCATCTCCTACTTCCAAAAGGGTCGCGGCAAGCAGGAACTGTGCTGCGTGCCCGGTGCCACAGGCCACGGCGCCGCGGCCATTTTCCAGGGCGCAGACCCTTTCCTCTAAAACCGAGACAGTAGGATTGGTCAGACGCGAGTAGATAAAGCCAAAGGTCTGCAGATTGAACAGTTCCGCCGCATGCTCAGCGTCTTGGAAGACAAAGGCATTGCTTTGAAAAATTGGCGTGCTGCGGGCGCCCGTGGTGGGGTCGGGGCGGGCGCCGGCATGCACGGCCAGGGTCTCAAAGCCATAATCCGGTGCGTTGGTATTGTTCTCGTTCTGGCTCATGCTCTGGGCGCTTTCAAAACTTTTGAGGTGACGATGCCGGTATTGATACCGCTCCAGGAAAGTTCCCCGGACAGTCGGGCAAATTCGATCTTTGGGCAGCGATCCATGATCACTTGCATGCCCGCGTCCTGCGCCAGCGCGGCCGCCGCGTCATTGCGAATGCCCAGTTGCAGCCACAGGACCTTGATTTGCTTTTCAGCCATTACCGCGACCGCTTCCTCGGCAATGCCGAGGGCCGCTTCAGAGGACCGGAAAACATCCACCATGTCGATCTGACCGGGCACATCCGCCAGGCTGGCGTAGACGGTTTCGCCCAGGATTTCCTCACCCGCCCGGGTCGGGTTGACGGGAATAACCCGGTAACCCCTTCGCTGCAGATATTTCATGGCGAAAAAGCTGGGCCGCTTCCAATCTCCGCTGGCGCCGACCATGGCGATGGTGCGCACGGTGGAAAGGATATCGCGCAGCAGCCCGTCACTGTAATGCAGATTGTCTGACATGGCGGCGTTCATCAACGGTCACGCCAGACCGGTTCACGCTTTTCCACGAAGGCAGCGATACCTTCCTGGGCGTCCTCGGCCATCATGTTCTGCACCATAACGTCGCTTGCCATGGCGTAGGCTTCCTCCAGTTCCAGATTCAGCTGCCGGTAAAACGCCTCCTTGCCGACCCGTAACGTATAGCTTGATTTCTTGGCGATCAGCTGGGCGAAATGCATTGCCGCACGGTCCAGTTCCGCACCGGGTACATGGCGGTTGATCAAGCCGAAACGGTAGGCATCCGGCGCATCCATGGCCTCACCGGTCAATAGCATTTCCATGGCGTGTTTTCGCCCCACGTTACGGCCCAAGGCGACCATGGGGGTATGGCAGAACAACCCGATGTTGACACCCGGCGTGGCAAAGCGGGTGGTATCGTCGGCCACCGCCAGATCACAACTCGCGACAAGCTGACATCCGGCGGCAGAGGCGACGCCATGCACTTTGGCAATCACCGGCTTGGGGCAATGGACCACGGCCAACATCAGCTTGCAGCATTGCGCCATCAACGCCTGCCGCGCTTCGACGGTCTTCAGGGCGGTGATTTCCTTGAGGTCATGGCCGGCGCAAAAGCCCCGCCCGGCACCTTCGATGATAACCACGCGCGCGGCGGCGTCGTCCGCGATGACGTCCAATTCGTCCTGCAACAGGCACATCAGCCCACTGGAGAGGCTATTGAAGGCCTCGGGCCTGTTCAGGGTCAGATGCACGATGCCGTCGCCCCGATCTTGGCGCAACAACATGGCATCATCCTTGATCTCGGGCGCAGCGGATGCTTCGGCTGTCATGGCGTCTCTCCCAATTTTTGCAGCTGTCATTTTATAACCGACCCGTGGCAGGGCGTCACGCGGGGGAATCACTCCGCGCCATTTATTCATTTTGGAAGACCTGAGCCAACCGCAGATAATTGTTGCACCAAGGCCGAACGCGAGGATTATGAG
This sequence comes from Alphaproteobacteria bacterium, assembly GCA_021776235.1. Taxonomy (GTDB): domain Bacteria; phylum Pseudomonadota; class Alphaproteobacteria. The sequence continues at coordinate 42,301 of JAJFGG010000064.1, forward strand.
CGCGACTGACATCAAAACAGAACGAGGACACCCATGCCCCGCATACCCTATGCCACCAGCGATGACCCCAGCCTGGAACCCGAGGCCGCATCGCTTTTGGCCAAGATGCAGCCTCTGAATATCTTCAAAATCCTGGCCCATGGCGGCAACTGCTACGGTGCCTATACCCGTTTGGCCACGGCGCTGTTGTATAAGAGCAAGATTGATCCGATCCTGCGCGAAATGGCCATAGTCCGTGCCGGTATCCTGTGCGGTTCTTCCTATGAAGTGTTCCAGCACGAAAAGATCAGCCGCGACGTCGGTATGCCGGAGGCTAAATTGCAAGCCTTGAAGGTCGGCCCGGACGATCCGGCTTTCGACCATACGGAGCAGGTGGTGTTGCGCCTAACGGACGAGATCGTAAAGAATGTCAAAGCTTCGGACGAAACCTTCAACGCTGCCGCCGCATTGTTCGGGCACCAGGAAATGGTGGAACTGGTGATGTGTATTGGTTTCTATGTGATGACCTCGGCTTTTCTGGAAAACTTTGAAGTGGAAGTGGAACCGCCCGAAGTGCAAAAGCAGATCAATATGACGACAAAGGGGGGCGGCAAGGGGGGCGATTGAAGCGCCCGAATGCGGCCTTCGCAGGAAGAATCTTCTGTGTTATAGAGTGCCGCCCGCGCGTCGCGGGGGTGGAAAATCCGTCAAACGCGGGCGTGGCGGAACTGGTAGACGCGCCAGGTTTAGGTCCTGGTGGCTTAACAGTCGTGGGGGTTCGAGTCCCTCCGCCCGCACCAATTGACGGCTGGCGAATTCATGGGCTGGTCAACGCGGCTAAAATGGCATAACTGGGGCCTAACCGGGCCAAAATAATAGATTGAGCGGGAAAATTCATGCAGGTTAGCGAAACCCTATCCGAGGGCTTGAAGCGCGAATACAAAGTGACTGTGGAAGCCGCCGATATGGAGGCCAAGGTCACCGACCGGTTGACCGAAATTGCCAAGGAGGCCCAGATGCCGGGCTTCCGTCCAGGCAAGGTGCCCGTCAAAATTCTGCGCCGCACTTATGGCCGGCAGGTTTTGGGTGAAGTTCTGGAACAGGCAGTCAACGAAGCAACCGCAGAGACTCTGGAAAAGCATGAACTGAAACCGGCCATGCAGCCGAAAATCGAGGTGGTATCCTTTGATGAAGGCGCCGATTTGGAATACACCATCCAGATTGAGGTGATGCCGGTTTTCGAGCCTATGGACTTCGCAACCCTGTCACTGGAACGCGTGGTGGCTGACATCAGTGATGATGAAGTTGGCGAACGGGTGAATTCCCTGGCCCAGCAGTTTAAGGAATTCACCGAAGGTGCCGAAGGGCAGGCGGCACAGGACGGCGATACCGTGGTCATCGACTTCAAAGGCAGCGTCGATGGCGAACTTTTCGACGGCGGCACCGCCGAAGAACATAGTCTTGAACTTGGCTCCAACACCTTCATTCCCGGTTTTGAAGAGCAGCTCGTCGGCGTAAAGAAGGGCGACGAAACCGCCGTCACGGTCCGCTTCCCGGACGAGTATCAAGCGGAAAATCTGGCCGGCAAAGAGGCTGAATTTGCTGTCACGGTACGCGAGGTCAAGGTACCTTTGCCGGTCTCGGTCGATGACGCCCTGGCCGAAAAATTGGGGCTGGAAAATTTGGCTGCCCTGAAAGATGCGGTGCGCGAGCAAAGCGAGAAGGATTATGCCGAGGTGTCCCGCGGCAGGTTGAAGCGGGCGTTGTTGGATGTCTTGGCCGATAATCATGATTTTGAAGTTCCGCCCACGCTGGTTGATGGCGAGTTCGAGCAAATCTGGGGCCAGGTGGAGGAGGATCTGAAGAGGCAGGAAAAGACCATCGCTGATTTGGATAAACCTGAGGAAGAAGCCCGGGCCGAGTATCGTGACATCGCGGTACGGCGGGTGCGCTTGGGATTGCTGCTGTCGCAAGTGGGCAATGACAATAATTTGACGGTTACCCAGGACGAAGTGAATCGGGCCATGGCGACGCAGGCCCAGCGCTTTCCGGGCCAGGAACAGCAAATTTTTGAATTCTACCAGTCCAACCCGGAAATGCGGGCACAATTGGAAGCGCCTATTATGGAAGACAAGGTGGTTGATTTCATCTTGGAGATCGCGCAGATCAGTGAAAGCAAAGTCAGCGTCGATGAATTGCTGCGTGATGTTGACGCGGAGGATTCCGCTGACGAAGGCGCTGGTGACGATGATGCCGGTTCGGACACGGCCGCGGCGCCCGACGAGGCTGCGGCGGACAAACCGGCTGACAAAGACGATAAATAGTTAATTCGCATGCAAGATGGTGGAACCCAATGAGCGATCCGAACGACATCTATATGAACACCCTGGTCCCCATGGTGGTGGAGCAGACCAACCGTGGCGAACGTTCCTACGACATCTATTCCCGATTGCTGAAGGAGCGCATAATTTTTGTGGTGGGGCCGGTACATGACACCATGGCCAGCCTGGTGACCGCGCAATTACTGTTTCTTGAGGCTGAAACACCCAAAAAAGATATCTTTATGTATATCAATTCACCTGGTGGCGTGGTCACCGCCGGCTTGGCAATTTATGACACAATGGGCTACATCCGCCCCGACGTCTCCACGTTGTGCACGGGACAGGCGGCATCCATGGGCTCTCTGCTGTTGGCGGCGGGTGCGGCCGGTAAACGCTACAGTTTGCCGAATTCGCGGATCATGGTGCATCAACCTTCCGGAGGGTTTCAGGGGCAGGCCACGGATATCGAAATTCAGGCCCGCGAGATCATCGAACTGCGAGCCCGGCTGAACCAAATCTACATGGAACATACGGGGCAAGGTCTGGACGTAATTGAAAAGGCCATGGACCGTGACACATTCCTGACGGCGGAAAAGGCCAAGGATTTCGGTTTGATCGACGAGGTGGTGCAAAAACGAATTGCACCGGCGGACGAAGATGAAAATGGTGCTGCCAAAGATGGCGAGGGCGACGCCGGGGAGTAGGAAAATACCGGACCTTCCATCCCTTTAACGAATTATTGATCGCCACGGCGCTATGTTTGGTCCTATATGGTTACATGTCTAGATTGGTATGGGCATGTATTGGTGATATCCATGGTTTGTTGTGACCTCCATTGACCGCCTATTTGGTCTCTGCTACTGCGTCTGTATCTACAGATGAAGGTTTGCGTGGATAGGACCAATTCTTTAACGCCGCCGGATTGGCAGAAATTCTTCGATCCGATCGGCAAAGTTGAGCAGGGGTTAAGATGACGAAGCTTAGCGGCGGTGATTCAAAAAACACGCTGTACTGTTCCTTCTGCGGCAAAAGTCAACACGAAGTACGCAAGCTGATAGCAGGTCCTACCGTATTTATCTGCGATGAATGCGTTGAATTGTGCATGGACATAATCCGCGAAGAGAATAAGTCGACGTTGGTAAAAGCCGACGATGGCGTACCCACGCCACAGGAAATTTGCGACGTCCTTGATGATTATGTGATCGGACAGGCGCATGCCAAAAAGGTGCTTTCGGTGGCGGTGCATAACCACTACAAGCGCTTGAATCATGGCACCAAAAGCAATGATGTTGAAATCGCCAAATCCAACATTCTGCTGGCGGGCCCGACCGGTTGCGGCAAGACCTTGCTGGCGCAAACCCTGGCCCGCATCATCGATGTCCCCTTCACCATGGCCGACGCGACCACATTGACCGAAGCCGGTTATGTGGGCGAGGACGTGGAGAACATCATTTTAAAGCTGCTGCAGGCAGCCGACTACAATGTGGAACGGGCCCAGCGCGGCATCGTCTATATTGACGAAGTCGACAAGATCAGCCGCAAATCGGACAATCCATCCATCACCCGCGATGTTTCTGGTGAGGGCGTGCAACAGGCCTTGCTTAAGATCATGGAGGGCACGGTCGCCTCGGTTCCGCCCCAGGGCGGCCGCAAGCATCCGCAGCAGGAATTCCTGCAGGTCGATACCACCAATATCCTGTTTATCTGTGGCGGTGCCTTTGCCGGCCTGGAAAAATTGATCGCCAACCGCGGCCAGGGCACTTCGATCGGATTTGGCGCCGATGTGCGTGATCCCGATGACCGCATGACCGGCGAAATACTGCGTGGCGTAGAACCGGAAGATCTCTTGAAATTTGGTTTGATTCCGGAGTTCGTAGGTCGCCTGCCAGTAGTTGCCACCCTGGAAGATCTGGACGAGGAATCATTGGTGAAAATTCTCACCGAGCCCAAAAATGCACTGGTCAAGCAGTACCAGCGTTTGTTCGAAATGGAAGATGCGAAATTGGCGTTTTCCGACGACGCCTTGCATGCCATCGCGCGCAAGGCCATCGCCAGAAAGACCGGCGCCCGTGGTTTGCGTTCGATCATGGAGAGTATTCTGTTGGATACCATGTACGAATTGCCGTCCCAGGAAGGCGCGGAGGAGGTGGTAGTCAATGGCGAAGTGGTCGAAGGCCGGGCACAGCCTCTCTATATCTATGCCGAACGTCAGGATGACGTTGGAACCGGGGCATAGCCGGCGCTCCCAGCCGGTGCATCGCAAGAATGAAGGCGGCATCTGCCGGGGTCGTTGGTTTCAACCCTTGATCTTAGGGCCACTAACCGCCATCTCTTACGGGGAAGGTAGATACGATGTCGCCGAGGTTCGAGCTGCCCTGTGATGGTAGCGGCGTGGACGATGGACGAGACGTAAATATTACCTTCATAGATCAGCCCGGTTGAAACGGGCGTTTAAGTATAAGGTTTAAGAATGAACGATATTTCCAAGATTGGAACCTATCCCGTTTTGCCGTTGCGGGACATCGTGGTTTTTCCTCATATGATCGTGCCGTTGTTCGTTGGCCGAGAAAAGTCCGTGCTGGCGCTTGAAGACGTCATGCGGGAAGACAAGCAAATTCTGCTTGTGACGCAAAAAAGTGCGGCCCAGGACGATCCCAATCCCGATGATATTTATAACATCGGCACCGTGGCATCTGTTTTGCAGTTGTTGAAGTTGCCCGACGGCACCGTCAAAGTGCTGGTGGAAGGCGGGGCCCGCGCGCGCATTGCCTCCTATACCCAGAACGAGGCGTTTTTCGAAGCGCATGGCGAATTGATAGATGAAACCGGAGACGATGGCGAAGAGGTCGAAGCCCTGGCCCGTACGGTGGCCAATCAATTCGAACAATATGTAAAGTTGAACCGGAAAATTCCGCCTGAGGTGCTGGTCTCTGTTAATCAGATCGACGAGCCGTCGAAACTTGCCGATACCGTTGCCTCGCATCTGGCGTTGAAGATTTCCGAGAAGCAGGATCTGCTGGAAATCGCATCGGTGCACGAGCGGCTGGAACGGGTCTATTCGTTGATGGAAGCCGAGATTGGGGTAATGCAGGTCGAGCGAAAGATCCGCAGCCGCGTTAAGCGCCAAATGGAGAAGACCCAGCGGGAATATTATCTGAACGAACAGATGAAGGCGATCCAGAAGGAACTGGGCGAGACCGAAGACGGACGGGACGAACTGCAGGAACTTGAAGACAACATCAAGGAAACCAAGCTCACCAAAGAAGCACGGGAAAAGGCGACGGCAGAGCTGAAGAAATTGCGCAATATGAGCCCCATGTCGGCGGAAGCCACGGTGGTGCGCAATTACCTGGATTGGATGCTGTCTATTCCATGGAAGAAGCGCTCCCGCATTTCCAAGGATCTGAACCGTGCGCAAATTATTTTGGACGAGGACCACTATGGCCTGGAAAAGGTCAAGGAACGGATCCTTGAATATCTCGCCGTGCAACAGCGCACGAACAAGGTCAAGGGCGCCATCCTTTGCCTGGTCGGCCCACCCGGGGTCGGCAAAACATCACTGGGGAAATCCATTGGCCGTGCGACAGGCCGTGAATTCGTCCGTATGTCTTTGGGGGGCGTCCGGGACGAGGCCGAAATTCGCGGACACCGCAGAACTTACATTGGTTCCATGCCCGGCAAAATTATTCAGGGAATGAAAAAGGCCAAACGCAGTAATCCCCTGTATCTGCTGGATGAAATCGACAAGATGGGTGCTGATTTCAGGGGCGACCCGGCCTCGGCATTATTGGAGGTTCTGGATCCCGAGCAGAACAACACCTTCAACGATCATTACCTGGAGGTCGATTATGACCTTTCCGACGTGATGTTCGTAACCACCGCCAATACCCTGCGTTTGCCGCAGCCACTATTGGACCGCATGGAAGTGATCCGAATTTCCGGCTACACCGAGGATGAAAAGGTTGAAATCGCCCGGCGGCATCTGATCGCCAAAGTGATCAAGGAATCCGGACTGAAAAAGGACGAATGGTCCATTTCCGACGGCGCGCTGCGTGACCTGATCCGCTATTACACCCGGGAAGCCGGGGTCCGCAATCTGGAACGCGAATTGGCCAACCTGGCCCGCAAGGCCGTGCGTGACATCGTCCAGAAAAGCCATGACGCGGTCAAATTGGACCGGCGGAATTTGGGAAAATACGCAGGTATTCGTCGCTTCCGGTATGGCGAGATCGAAGAAGAAGACATGATTGGCGTGGTCACCGGTCTCGCCTGGACGGAAGTGGGTGGCGAATTGCTGACCATTGAATCCCTGGTGCTTCCCGGCAAAGGGAACATGAAGTACACCGGCAAACTTGGCGACGTGATGCAGGAATCGATACAGGCCGCGGCCAGCTATGTTCGCGCCCGCGGGGTCGATTTTGGCATCAAGCCTAAGGTCTTCGAAAAACGCGATATTCATGTCCACGTTCCCGAAGGGGCGACGCCAAAAGACGGTCCCTCCGCCGGTGTGGCCATGTGCGTTTCCATCATTTCCACGCTGACCCGTATACCGATTCGTCGCGATATTGCCATGACCGGCGAAATCACCTTGCGCGGGCGGGTTTTGCCGATCGGCGGCCTGAAGGAAAAACTGCTGGCTGCATCGCGTGGCGGCATAAAGACGGTTCTCATTCCGAAAGATAATGAAAAAGACCTGGCGGATATCCCCAGCAATGTGATGAAAGAGCTGGAGGTAATACCCGTAACAGGTATCGATCAGGTGATTGAACACGCCCTGGTCACCCGTCCGGTGCCAATAGAATGGCCCGAAGACGAGGATGAGGATGAAATTAAGGTTTCCGAGAGCAAAGATAGCGAAAGCGTGGTCACCCATTGACCATCATCCTGGTTGACGGGATCAGCGACGGGAAAATATTTCCCGACGCGACGTGACCGATATCACAAAAGTTGTGGAAAACCGGGTTCGACCCGGTTTTTCCTTTTGACCCCTCCGCGCTGCTTGCCTACACTTCGCTGTCTTGAGAAATCTAAACCCACAAAAATAGTGACAACCTAATAACAGGGGGCGCACGTGAATAAGAACGATCTGATTGCCGCCGTCGCAGCATCTGCCGGCCTCAGCAAAGCCGACGCAACGCAAGCGGTGGAAGGCGTGTTTGATACGGTTACAAACGAGTTGAGCGCGGGGGGCGAAGTTCGCCTGGTTGGATTTGGCACATTCAGCGTATCGACGCGTAAAGCCAGCACCGGCCGTAATCCACGTACTGGCGAGCCAATTCAAATACCCGAGACCAAGCAGCCGAAATTTAAGGCTGGCAAGGGTCTGAAGGACGCCGTTAATTAGCGGCCACATATAATGGACGACGCACCGGACGCTAGGTTGGGTGCTGCATCTCAAAGGAAATACCGGTCGCGGTGCGGTCGGTATTTTTTTGCCCGCGCATTGCCCAAAAAACCAAGACGTATATTCGGTCTATCTCACACCATCTATATCCGGTGACGCGTTGGCGAGCGCGGCGATGGCCGACTGGTCCATTATATAGGGCCGCCATTCCTCCAGACAGGTCATATTGAAATGATGGTAGAATTCCCGCGTCGGGTTCCAATGCAGTACCGAGAGATCTATGCGCCGGCAATTTCGTTCCAGGGCGACCCGGGCCAAAGCCGCCAACAATATTCGCCCCAGCCCGTGCCCACGGGCCTGCGGCCGTGTTCAGCAATCAGGCATTCAAAGCGCCGCACAGTGTTGTCCGATTCGCCAAAACCATCCCGGAGGATGTCAGCCTCAGTCACCTTGACCGAGTCGGGCGGTTCATTTTCATAGCTGGCCAAAGCCCTAATCAGGCGAACAATCTGCCCCGCGTCTTTTGCTTCGGCCCAGCGGATAATTTGCTTGTCAGACATAAGGCCAGACTACCAGAGGCGGTCTTCGCGACAGCACCTTGTGCAAACGGTCGCGCTGCCATTGATTTACATAACAATTTCCCGGATCAGCAACAAAATGCGATTCATTTCGCCGTAAGCAACCTCTTGGCTTGGCGCTTCCATACCTTGCGGTGTAAGATAGGCATTGTGACTGGGCGCGCGGAGTTCCTTGCGCCGTGTTATCGCAGAAACATAGGGCTATTGTGCGGCTGCGTTTGCATATGTAGGGAACAAATGCGGGTTCCAGTCCGTGGATGTAGACAGGTTGACATGACGCCGGTTGTCCCATCATGGACGGTAAATCCGGCGTAACTCATAGGGAGCAATATGAGCGGGATGCGATACGAAGCCCCTGGCTCGGTCGATGAAGCGGTAACGCTTTTGGCCGACGAAAAAGGTGTTGCGCGTGTACTTGCGGGCGGCACGGATCTTTTAGTGCAAATGCGGGCCGGGATGATCAGCCCGGACCTGGTGGTCGATATTAAGAAAATCGCCGAGACGAAAGGCATCACCGCGAACGGCGGTGGCTTTTCCATAGGCGCCTCGGTATCAGGCGCCGAAATGGGAGAGCATGCCGAATTAACGGCGGCGTGGCCCGGTGTGGTTGAAGGGGCGGAACTTATCGGCTCTACCCAGGTGCAGGGTCGCGCTACGATGGCGGGCAATCTATGCAACGCGTCACCGGCCGCCGACAGCGTACCGGCGTTGATTGCCGCTGGCGCCACCTGCACCGTGGCCGGCCCCAATGGGCAACGCGAGGTGCCGGTCGAGGATATTCCCACGGGTCCGGGAAAGACCTCGTTGGGTAACGGTGAATTCGTCGTTGATATCAAGCTACCTGCACGTCCGGCGCATGCTGGCGATGCTTATCTGCGCATGATCCCGCGTACCGAGATGGATATCGCTATCGTCGGCGCCGGCGTTAACCTGGTTCTAGACGACAGCGGTACTTGTACCGAGGCTTGTGTGGTTCTTGGCGCCGTGGGCCCGACAACCATCACGGTGGCTGATGCCGCTGCCGCCTTGGTCGGAAGCAAGGTTGACGAAGCTGCCCTGGCAGCCGTCTCGGCCGCCGCCAGTGCGGCAGCCAGCCCAATTAATGACAAACGTGGCACAGTTGAATACCGCACCAAGGTTGCGGGTGTACTGGCCTCGCGTGCTGCTGCCATCGCAGCCGACCGTGCAAGGAGCAAATAATGGCGAAACAACACATTACGACAACGATAAATGGCGAAGAGGCAGAATACCTGTGCGAGGCACAGGAGACTCTGCTGGACGTCCTGCGCGACCAGGTCGGTCTGACGGGCACCAAGGAAGGCTGCTCTTCGGGGGACTGCGGGGCCTGTAGTGTGATGCTCGATGGCAGGCTGGTCTGCTCGTGCCTGGTTTTGGGTGTCGAAGCTGAAGGTAAGACCGTTGAGACCATTGAAGGTATGGCGGACGGCGAGGAACTGCACCCTCTGCAGCAGAAATTCCTGGAAGAAGCGGCCCTGCAATGCGGCTTCTGCACGCCCGGCGTTCTGGTGGCGGCCAAGGCGTTGCTGGATGTCAATGATGATCCGACCGAAACCGAGGTGCGCTATTGGCTGGCCGGAAATCTATGCCGCTGCACTGGCTATGACAAGATTATTCGCGCTGTCATGGACACGGCAGCTGACCTGCGGGGAGCTTCGGCATGAACGAACAAGCTAAGCAGTTCAAATTTGTCGGCACACGTCCCATACGGCCTGATGGGGTGGACAAGGTTACCGGCCGGGCCATGTATGGCGCCGATCTGACGCTGCCCGGCATGTTGGAGGGCAAGGTCGTCCGCAGTCCCCATGCCCATGCCCGCATAAAATCCATCGATACTTCAAAGGCCGAAGCGCTGAACGGCGTCAAGTCGGTGGTTACGGCAGCGGATATGCCGGAGGCAGAATCTAAACCGGTTGCCGCCGGCGAGGCGATGATCAATTTTCGGGATTTGGCCGAGAACGTCATTGCGCGGCATAAGGTCTTTTACGAGGGCCAGACAGTGGCGGCCGTAGCGGCGACCAGCAACGAAATCGCCGAGCGGGCGGCGGCGCTGATCGAGGTCGAATACGAGGTGTTGCCTCATGTTATCGACGTGCTCGATGCGATGAAAGATGACGCACCCGTGTTGCACGATCACATATTTACGGGTGGTGTGACGCCGAAGCCGGAAAAGCCCTCGAATGTGGCCAACCGGGTGGAGTTCGCTTTGGGTGATATCGACGCTGGATTTGCCGCGGCCGACATTGTGATTGAACGCAAATTCACCACCGAGCCGGTGCATCAGGCCTATATAGAGCCCCATGCCGTGGTGGCTGATATGGGTCCGGACGGCAAAGCGGACGTGTGGTGTTCCAGTCAGGGCCATTTCATGGTGCGTTCATTCTGCGCCGGGTTGTTGAAGATTGAGATGTCCAAGATCAAAGTCAGCGCTGCGGAAATCGGCGGTGGCTTTGGTGGCAAGACCACGGTGTATCTGGAACCCCTGGCCATCATGCTGTCGCGCAAGGCCGGCCGTCCGGTGCGCATGGTTATGTCGCGCGAGGAAATCTTTCGTGCCTCCGGCCCCACCTCGGGCGCAGCCATGACGATCAAGATTGGTGCCACCAAGGATGGCCGCATCACCGCCGGTGATGCCACGCTTTGTCTTCAAGCCGGTGCTTTTCCCGGCTCGCCCGTTGGGCCGGCCGCCATGACCGCGTTCGCGCCCTACGATTTAGAGAACGTCCGGGTTGTTGGTTTCGATGTTGTGTCGAACCGACCAAAAGTCGTCGCCTATCGTGCCCCCGGCGCACCGATTTCGGAATACGCAGTTGAGTCCGTCGTCGATGAGTTGGCGTCTGAATTGGGCCTCGATCCGATCGAGTTCCGCGCCAAGAATGGCGCCAAGGAAGGAACGCAAGCGGCCTATGGCGTAAAGTTTGGCACCATCGGGATGCAGGAGACCCTGGAAGCGGCCAAGGCGACGGAACATTACAAGATACCTCTGGGTCCCAATCAGGGCCGGGGTGTCGCCACGGGCTTTTGGTTCAATATCGGCGGTGAATCCTGCGCCGGCATCCGGATCAATGAAGACGGCTCCGTCTCGTTGACGGAGGGCAGCCCGGATATTGGCGGCTCTCGGGCCTCCATGGCGATCATGGCAGCAGAAGTGCTGGGTATTGACGTTGCCAAGATCAAGCCGTCCGTGGTGGATACTGATGCCACCGGCTACCATTTTGTCACAGGTGGCAGCCGCGTGACCTTCGCCACAGGTATGGCTGTGGTCGATGCATCTAAAGCGGCCATCGACGAGCTGCGCGCCCGGGCCGCTAAAATCTGGGACGTAGATGTGGATGGCGTGGTCTGGGAAGACGGCCATGCCAAACCCGCATCGACCAACGTGGGCGATTTCGAGCCGATGTCATTGGCTGAAATCGCCGCTATTGCCAACAAGACCGGCGGTCCTATCAGCGGCCATGCGGACATTAATGCCAAGGGCGCAGGACCCGGCTTTGGCACCCATATCTGCGATGTTGAAGTTGATCCGGATACAGGCTTTGTCACCGTTTTGCGTTATACTGCGGTGCAGGACGTTGGCCGGGCGATCCATCCCAGTTATGTGGAAGGTCAATTGCAGGGCGGTGCCGCACAGGGCATTGGCTGGGCGTTGAATGAAGCGTACATGTACGATGAGGACGGCAAGCTGGAAAATGCGGGCTTCCTGGATTACCGGGTGCCGGTAGCCTCCGATCTGCCGATGATAGACACCATATTGGTGGAAATACCGAATCCGACCCACCCCTTTGGTGTACGCGGCGTTGGCGAGGTACCTATTATTCCGCCACTGGCGGCGGTCAACAATGCAGTTGCGGCCGCCACGGGAGTGCGTTTCACCGCATTGCCCCTGTCACCACCAGCGATATTGGCCGGAACGGGGGCCGGAGACTAAAAACGGGGACGATAAGGAAACTTGGGCTATGGTCAAAGTGGCGCTTACCAGTGGTACTGCCAGCCAGTTCACTGACGGCAAGACTGAGGTCAATGTTACTGCCCAAAACGTTAGACAAATGGTGGCGGCGCTGGAGGGCAAGTTTCCAGGGTTAGGTACGGAGATCCAACAATCCATGTCCGTTGCCATAGACGGCGTGATCCTACCCGACCCGTTCCTCGAAACGGTAAACGAGGACAGCGAGATCTTCATACTGCCGAAAATTGGTGGTGGCTGACGAGATTTTTCTGGTTCCCAGAATGATCAAGGGCGGCTCACACCGAGCCGCCCTTTCTCGTTCTCTGAAAACCCGGACCGAAGTGGAAAATTTAATCCCGGCCAGTCGGTAGATCCCGGAATGCGACCTCCTTATCCACACGCACATCCTGGGGCAGGCCCAAAACCCGTTCCGCAATGATATTACGCAGTATTTCATCCGTACCGCCGGCAATGCGGTATCCTGGCGATGACAGTGCGCCAGTCTGAAACAAGCCGTCCATGGCAATAATATCGGGGTCCGTAATTACCCCAAGCATTTCCTGCATTTCCATGCCAAAAAACGAGACCTCCTGATACTTGAAGGCGCTGACCACCTTGTTGATGGAGGATTCAGGACCAGGTGTATCGCCGCGTGACAGGGCCGTCATGGTGCGGAAATGAGCGTTCTTCAAGCCCTGTTGCCGGACATACCAGTCAGCCAGTCGGTCACGCACCATGGCATTATCCAGGGCCGGGCCGTCCTCCAATTCCGTATCGCGCACCAGATCGAATATCTCGTCAAAATCGGGTGGCGGCGCGACGCCAACGGCAAAGCGTTCGTTCATCAAAGTGGTCAGGGAGACCTTCCAGCCATCGCCTACCGCGCCCAAGCGCTGACGATCCGGAATACGAACGTCGGAAAAATACACTTCATTGAAGTTCGCCGCCCCGGACATTTGCTTAATGGGACGGACTTCGATCCCCGGAGATTTCATGGAGAGAAAGAAAAAGGTTAAGCCCTTGTGCTTGGGCACATCGAAATCGCTGCGGGTGACCAGAATGGCGTAGTCTGAAAATTGCGCGCCCGAAGTCCAGATCTTTTGCCCATTGATGATCCAGTCATCGCCGTCCTGTTCTGCCCGGGTCCGCAATCCGGCCAGATCGGACCCCCCCGCCGGTTCGGAAAATAATTGACACCAAATTTCCTCACCGCGCAAGGCAGGGGGCGCATAGCGTTGTTTCTGCTCTTCCGTGGCGTAGGCCAACATGGTGGGTATACACATGCCAAGGCCAATCTCGTAGACGCCCCGGGGCGCCACGTAATTGGCTTCTTCCTGATTATAAATTACCTGAGTGATGGGCGGCAGGCCCTGGCCGCCATATTCTTCTGGCATGGTAATGCCAGCAAAACCCGCGGCGGCTTTCTTGGCCTGCCAGGCCCGCGCCGCGGCCAGCGCCTCATCCTTGTTCCAACCCGTTGCCAGATTACTGCTGCCGCTTTTCTTGGCCGCAGCATTGGCGCTTAGAAAATCGCGCGCCTTGGCCCGAAACGCAGCCTCTTCCGGCGTATCTGTGAAATCCATTTGTTTATTCCCTATGCTGCGTTGCGCCGTTCCAGTGCCCGGATCAGGCGGTCTTTCCACCGGCGCTGGCTACCCAGCACCAGCGCCAGTTGGCGGGCCCGGCGGTAATAAAGATGACAGTTGAATTCCCAGGTGAAGCCCATGCCGCCATGCACTTGGACGTTCTCTCTCGCGGCAAAGTTAAAGGCTTCGATCGCCGCAACCCGGGCCGTCGCCGCCGCAACGGGCAGTTCGGCCGCATTGGTCGACAAAGCCCAGGCGCCGTAATAGGCGTTTGAGCGTGCCAGCTCGATCTGGATATACATATCCGCCAGACGATGCTTGATGGCTTGATAGCCGGCGATGGGCCGGCCAAAGGCGAAGCGGCCCAGGGCATATTCCTTGGCCATTTCCAGGCAAGCCTGGGCCCCGCCGATCTGTTCGAAAGCCATTAACACGGCGGCCCGATCCTGGATTCGCTCCAACAACGGCCAGCCGTCATCGCCAAGTTTTTCTGCTCCCGCATCCGCAAAGGTGAGTCTCGCCTGAGAACGGGTCGGATCCATGGTATCGACCGTCTGCCGCATCACACCGGCGCCATTCAGATCGACGATGAACAGCCCGGACGAAGTGCCTTCCCGTGCAACGACGATAGCCCGATCCGCGACATCACCGTCCGCCACGGGCAATTTCTCACCTGTAAGTTTGCCATCCGATACTTCCGCCACGATATTGCTTTCCGTAGCCGGACGGGAACCTTCGGATAGGGCCAGGCACCAGATTGTCGCGCCGGTGGCAAGATCCGGCAAATAGTTTTGTTTCTGATCTTCGCTACCCGCTGTCAACAAGGCTTCGGCACCGAGGTAGATCGAGGATGCATAGGGCGTCGGCGCCAGGGCGCGGCCTAGTTCCTCCGCCAACACGCATAATTCAAGATGTCCCATGCCGGAGCCACCGTATGCCTCGGGAATGGCCGCACCCAGCCAACCCATTTCGCCGAATTGCCGCCATAGATCCCGGTCATAGGGTTGTTCGGTCTCGAGGGTTTCACGCACCACCTCAGGTGGCGATTTATCCATCAGGAACCGCCGGGCCTGATCCCGCAACATGCGTTGATCGTCATTGAACTCAAAATTCATAGTCGCCGTCCAATCTTACCACTGCAACAAGCGCCCGGACATCAAATCGGAGTTCGCCCCCGCCCGTCAAGGCGATTTGATCATTGGCCTATTTTAGGGATGTTTAACCATACCCGATTATAAGCAGTGCAATGGAACAGATTGATCCACGGGCGGAGTTCGAAGGCGGCAACGATGCTTTGGCCCAGGGCCGGGCAGGGGATGCCGTCGCGCATTACCGTAGGGCCCTCTCCGTGGCGCCTGATGTGGTCGAAATTCATCACAATTTGACAGCTGCCCTGGCCCAGTTGCAATGCCTGGACGAAGCGGCGGATATTGCCCGGCAGGGCTTGGCGTGGCGGCCCGACTACGCACCCTTGCATGTCGCCCTGGCCAATATTTTGAGCCAAGGCGATGGCACCGAATCTGCCCGAAAACACTATGGGAAAGCCCTGCGTCAGGAGCCAGAGCTGGCCTCTGCCTGGTCTGGAATGGCCGGCCTGTTAATGGCGGAAGGATTTTATGAAAAAGCATTAGAACACTATCGCAAGGCACTGTTATTAAACCCAAAGAATATAGTTTGCATAAACAACCTGGCGATTTGCCAATTGAATTTGGGCCGTCATCACGAAGCCCTGGCGTTATACCGTGATCTGGTCATGTTGGATCCGAATTTGGGGTCGTCGCACAACAATCTGGGGCAGGTTTTGCAGGGCCTGGGCCGGCATGACGAGGCGGTGATGGCCTTTCGCCGGGCTCTGGCGCTGGATCAGAGTATTGATAATCTGGCACCTTTTCTAATGCAGTCGTTGATGTACCAATGCGCCTGGGATGATCTGGACCAGATCAAGCAGAAAGTTCTGGACGAAACCAGTCGCCGGCTTCAGCACAATCTGCCCATTACTGTGCAACCATTTTCGTTGGCCGGCACGGACGCGTCTCCGGACTTGCGTCTGGCCGCTGCCCGCTCATATGCCGGTCATTGCGCGGCCGCCGTAATCCCTCTGCGTGATCGCCTGGCGTTTCGCCATGGTCCGGCCCAAACAGGCCCCCTGCGTATTGGTTATGTTTCGCCGGACTTCCGCCAGCACAGCGTCGCCACCGCCTTCAAGGATCTGATAGCCTGTCACGACCGTGCAGGGTTCGAATGGTTTGGCTATGTCATAGGAGGCGAGCCACGGGATCAGTTAACCGAGTATTTTCGGGCTCAGTTCACTCATTTTGCCGATTTCAAGGATCAGGACCTGGCACAATCCGCCCGCCATATACATAAGGACCGGCTCGACCTGTTGGTGGATCTATCGGGCTTCACCCGTCATTCCGCGCTTGAATTGTTGACCTTACGCCCGGCGCCGGTACAGGCTCATTATCTGGGTTACGGCGCGACCCTGGGCGCCGACTGTGTGCAATACTTGTTGACGGATGCGGTCCACACACCGCCCGAATTGGCGCCCTACTGTGCCGAAGCCCTGGTTTATCTACCTGATAGTTTCATGGCCACATCGCGCCCGGAAATTGATCCGCAGCCGCCTGATCGGCGTAGCCAGGGCCTGCCTGAAGAGGCTACGGTGTTTGCCAACTTCAATGCACATTACAAGTTCGATCCTGAGACGTTTGATCTTTGGTTGGGTCTTTTGCGGCAACTGCCGGGCAGCGTCCTGTGGCTGCTGCGCGGCGGCGATGTGGCCACGGCCAATCTGCGGGCCAGAGCACTGACCAGGGGCATTGATGCTGAGCGCCTGGTTTTCGCGCCCCGGGCAACTCATTCGAGGCATCTGGCCCGTCAATCATTGGCGGATTTGAGCCTGGATTGCCGCCATCACACGGGCGGCGTTTCTACCCTGGATGCTCTTTGGTCCGGCCTGCCGGTAATAAGCATGGCCGGCGACAATCAGTCCGCCCGTACCGGTGCCTCCATCCTGCACGCTGCGGGCCTGGGCGATCTGGCCGTCGGTTCAATGCAGGAATATTGCGAACTGGCCCTGCATCTGGCTCATGACCCGGTGGCACTGAAGAGTTTGAAAGCGCGCCTGCGGCGCAACATGAACACGGCGCCCTTATTTGACACCCCACGCCTGGCGCGGCATCTGGAAGCGGCCTATGGTGAAATGGTGCGCCGCGACCGGGCTGGCGAGGCGGTAGGTTCCTTTGCCGCCGCCCAGGTCGTATGATACCGCCTAACTGACGACAGGAGTTTGGCAGTAGGGGTACCGCGATCATGGATTTGACCGAACGACTTGAAAAACTGTACGCCAGCGCGGTGTATGATGTGATGAACGGCATGGGCCATAATAATTGCGTCCTGCCGCCTGGGATCAATGCCCTGGATGCCTCGCACCGACTGGCCGGCCAGGTGGAAACCATGAATGGCGATTACAGCGAGGACAAGGACGCTGGCGAGACTCTGTTGGCCTGGGCCACGGTGCTGTCCAGGGCACCGTCGGGCAAGGTGCTTATCTGCCAACCCAATACCTATGAAGTGGCCTTGATGGGGGAATTATCCGCGGAAACCCTGAATTATCGCGGCGTGCGGGGCTACATCGTCGATGGCGGCTGCCGCGATGTACCGTTTCTGTTGAAGAATGACTTTCCCGTCTTTTGCCGCTTCAACACACCCAAGGATATATGCAAGCGTTGGATCGCCGAAAGTATGGGAGAGCCCATCGACATCGGCGGCGTCGAGATCGCGAGAGGCGATTATGTACTGGCCGATATTGACGGTGTTGTCATCATTCCCCAGGACATGGCGGAAGCGGTAATAGCCGAGACGGAGGCCGTGGCAACGACGGAAACCGCCATGCGTGATGCCATTCTGGGCGGCATGGACCCAGTTGACGCCTACCGGAAATTCGATACGTTTTGACCGCGCCTAAATCGCCGCCGCAAAGCCCGGACCAATCGGCGCGGCATTTTTCGGCCCAATTTTCACCGCGGGACGTGGGCGCCATAAACTGGCTGGGTATCTGGACCCTCTATAGCAAGGAAGTACATCGCTTCCTGAAGATCGCCTTGCAGTCTATCGTGGCGCCGGTGGTGACCACGTTGCTGTTTCTGGCGGTATTTTCCCTCGCCTTTGGTGACCGGGCGGTCTCGGGCGGCGCAGTGCCGTTCCCCCGATTTCTCGCCCCCGGCCTGATCATGATGGCGATCGTGCAAAACAGTTTCGCCAACGGCGCTTCATCCCTTCTGATTTCCAAGATCCAGGGCAATATCGTGGATTTGCTGATGCCGCCTCTGGGCCCGGGGGAGTTCAGTTTTTGCTTTGCTATGGCCGGCGCCACACGGGGTTTGTTGTGTGGCGCCGCCGTCGCCCTGGGGATGAACCTGTTTGTCGACAATTCGGTAGCTCATGCCTGGCCGATATTTTTCTACGGCGCGGGGGCCGGGCTGTTGCTATCCCAAATCGGCATCACCGCTGGCATATGGGCCGACAAATTTGACCATATGGCCACCATCACCAACTTCATCATCACACCTCTGGCCTTTCTGTCGGGCACCTTCTATTCCATCGACCGGTTGCCCGAGCCATGGTTCGGCCTTAGCCAGATTAACCCTTTCTTCTATATGATTGACGGCTTCCGCTACGGCTTCATTGATCACGCCGACGGCGCCCTGGCGGTGGGGGTGGCGATGCTTGTCCTTTTGAATGGCGGTATGTGGATCTGCAACTACCTGATCCTGCGCAACGGCTGGAAATTGAAGTCGTGATCCGGGCCTGAAATTGGAAACGCGGGCCAGAATAAGTAAATATGGACGCTTGGCGGGTGCGGCAGGCGTGCATCGGTCAATCGTCAGCAGTGACCCTGTTTTAAGCCCCGATTGATGCGATCGGGACGGGTATTGCACGGGAAGCCGGAAAGCGGATGCGGACGGTGGTGCCCTTACCGAATTCGCTGTTGATTTCAAGTATTCCGCCGTGCAGCTCCATAAATTTTTGACAGATCGGAAGGCCGAGGCCGGTACCTTCGTGCTCCCGCGCCTTGTGGCTGTCCACCTGGCTAAAGGGTTTAAGGACTTCATCGATGTCGCTGGCGGTCATGCCGATGCCTTGATCGGTAAATTCGACATCGACGGAACCCTCCGCACCAGTCAGTACCGAAATGAGGACGTGGTTGCCGTCATGGGAAAACTTCACCGCATTGGATAACAGGTTGTTGACAATTTGTATCAGCGTCCGTTCGTCACAATAAAGGATAGGCATATTGTCCTGCACCGAAAGATCCAGCCACACGCCTTTCTTTGCAGCCTGTATGGCTGCCAATTCAATCGAGTTTTGCAGAAAGTCCTTCAGATCAACCTCGGTTTCATGCAATTCAAAGCGCCCAGCCTCGATTTTCGAGAGATCGAGAATGTCGTCAATGAGGCTGAGCAATAGGTTGCCGCTGCTTTCGATATCGCGCAGATAATCGTCGTAACGGGGATTCCCCAGAGGCCCGAATATTTTGCTCCGCATGGCTTGGGCAAACCCGATGATGGCGTTCAACGGGGTGCGAAGATCGTGGCTCATGGTCGCCAGAAATTCCGACTTGGCATGATTTGCGGCATCGGCCTGATTGACGGCGGCGGATAGGTTGCGGTTGGTTTTAGCCACTTCATCGGCCATGGCGTTAAAGGCTAGGCCAAGCTCTTTGATCTCATAGGTGGCAAACCCCCCCGTCATCTCGACGCGGGCATCAAAGTTGCCAACCGCCATTCGTTTCGTTGTTGCGACAATCGAGGAAAGCGACCGTGTCAAATAACCTGATAGGAACCAACTCAATAGTGCTGCGCAAAAAACACCGACGAGGCTGATGCCGATCGCCGAGTTCTGAATTAGTGTCGCACCCGAGCGTATTTCCGCCAGTGGCTGCGGTATCATGACACCCCAACCTGTGGTCGGCACGAAGGTATAACCTGAAACCATATCGGCTTTCAGGGCCGGCGAATAGAACACCATTGTCCCGGTTTTTCGGGCCATCATCGCCTGCACGGGCGCAATTTTGGCGATGTTCTTTATGGAATTCTGCCAAGCCGGTAATGGATGGGCAATTACCTGTCCGGTTTGATCCACGATCGCGGCATGACCTTTCTCGCCAAACGATACGGCCTTGCCCTGCTTGACGATATATTTTGTCGAGACGGCGGCAATCACGAGTTTATCGCCGTAGGCGCGCAATAGGAACAAAACCGGATGGCCTCTGCCGCCCATCATGACCGGTGAGATGACGACACGATCACTTTTCAGCAAGGCGACGAATTTGCGAAACCGGGCCTGCGGTACTTGCCGCGGACAGGGCTGGTTTTCCAGTGCAATCTCGGCATCGATCACGCCGGTTTTCAGATCGGTGACGCAGAAATGCTCAACGTTCAGCGTTTCCATGAACTTTGATATGGCCGCTGATTTCTGCTCCCCGCGCGGCAGCGTAGCGACTAACTCGAAGCCATTAATCAGGTCAATAGAATAGCGTTCCAGCGCCTCGCCGACATTCTTCGCAATGATAAGATGCTTATCCCTGACGTTCTCAATTTCCTGGTTCAGAGCGTCAATAAAGATCCAGGTCGCAAGAGCGATCGCTGGCAACACGGCAATGCCAGAAAATGTTAGAAAAACAAGAAAGCGCAAGCGCATCCGCGACCGTCCTGACGAATCCCCAATTTTTGACTTTAGAGGTTCATGATATGCTTATGAACCTAGTATTCGCAGCAACTGTGACCCCATATCGTTAATATTTAGCGAGATGGTACGGTTAAGAAAAAATTTCTTATATCTATCGGAGGCCCATCGGCCGGAGGATTAGATCAAATCCAGACTATTCTGGGTCATTTGATGGCTTAGTGTCGTCACCGAAGGCTGGCTACCAAGGGCCCGTGGCGCGGTTCCAGTATTTGGATGATGCCCCGGGGTTATTCGCCTACCAAGAGCATGTCGCGGCTATTGTGATTCATTTGATGGCGCGGCCAAGCCATTGGGGTAGGCGTGCGGTGCGGCGCGATGTGGGACATCGGGCAAGCCGCGCAACGCAGCCCAATGGCCTGGCCGCGCCACCGAAGGCCGGATTTCCA
>JAJFGG010000065.1 GCA_021776235.1 Alphaproteobacteria bacterium
TCCAGCAACTCCTTGGAGAACGAGTAGCCATAGGTATAGCTCTCGGAATCGAACCGGGCTCCGGGATAGCGGTTCCAGTACCAGGTGCCGCCGGGGCCATCGCCTGCTTCGAGGACAGTGACGTCGACGCCCAGTTCGAGCAGACGGTACAATTGATAAATTCCGCTGACACCGGCACCAATGATGATCACCTCGTGCTGCGGGGACTCGTCGTTACATGAATTTGCCATGGCCAAACCCTAGCAAGCCTCCAGCACCCAGTCCATATGGCGGGCCGGTATTGGTTCAATAAATGTTGACACTAGTTTCGGCACCGGGGAAAGACGGAGTTGCCAAGCGTTTCGATCAGGGCCGCGCGTTCCTCGACAAAGCCGGTAAAGAGGAATTGGTGCATGCCGGAGGCGCGGATGGACTGAATGCGCGTGACACATTCACCGGCCGTGCCGATAATGGCGAAGCGGTCGGTCATGTATTCGAGAAACTCAGGATCGTCCATCAGCCCGGCGTTCGGCGATTGGCCCAGGTCTTCGTGATGGGCCGGGCGATAGCCGGATTGGACCCGTTGAATGGCGTCGGCGAATTCCGGCGACACAAGTTTACCTTCCTGGGTAAAGCGGAATGCGTGGTGAGCGGTCGAGGCCAGTTCCATGCGGATTTCATTGACCAGCGCGCCGCGGTCTGGGCCGACATTGACCCGGGCGAGGGTCCAGACATCGATGTCGTCGAGTGATTTGCCGGCCCGCTCGGCGCCGATGGCGATATGCTTCAGGGTCAATTTCACGACTTCCGGTGACACGCCCATGCCGCAGATCACGCCGTCGGCGACTTCGCCAGCAAGTTCCAATGTTTTTGGCCCTTCCGCCGAAATATAGATCGGCACCGGATCGTCGGCCTGCTTTGCAATCCACTTGGTATGGATCTCGCGCCCGGCGAATTGGGTGGCTTCACCACGAAGTAGTGCCCGCAGGGCGAGGACATACTCGCGCAGACCATTCAAGCCGCGCGGCCGTTCATTCAGGTTGTAAATCGCACTGTCGCCGGTGCCAATTCCGAACATGGCGCGGCCGCCCGAGAGTTCCTGCACGCTGGCGATGGCGCTGGCCATGACAGCCGGGTGGCGCGTCAACGGGTTTGTCACCGACGGGCCAATCATGACGCCGCCGGTCGCCTGCGCGATGGCACCTAGCGTTACGAAAAGCTCGCGAAACAGCGACTGCGAGTCCGCGACGCCAACCCAGTCGAATCCGGCCTTCTCGGCCAGCCTGGCATTCTCTACTGCCGTGGCGATGCCGCGGGGAACTTCGATCAGGCCAAAGCGAGCTTTCATGGCGGATATGCTCCATGGTCAATCTAGCCCCTACTAGGGCGTTATTTCGGGAAAATTGGCAAGGCCCATGAGCGTTGGATGCATCCATGTTTAGGCAAAAATCTTCATTAGCCAAGTTTGCCTGCCTATGTATAACAGCGCCATCTCTCGTGACGCGCCGCGACGTCCAATGCAGCCGAGCAAAACTGAAATCTAGCGGCCGGTCGTTGAGGCCGCGCGCGGTCGGTGTGTAGGTGTGCTTCGGAATGAACACGCCGATCATGAAGCGTGCCGGCCCTGCCGGTCTTCCCTGGTCGGAAAATTATCCCGCCAGTTGCTCGTCCTGGCAGGCCGACACGTGGTTGCCCATCCACGATTTGCGGCAGTGCCCCATCGCCAACATAACCTTCAATTTGTTGAGGCCGACATGGCCGGCGTTGGTCCGGCGCCAAGCCGGTCCGTAAAGGCCAAGGATATCCCTCCAACACTGGTCGGGGCATGATGGCTCGGGGTCAGGTGGGCGGGAGGGGCCCCAGGCCGTGACGTCGCAACGGGCGCCGGCACGACCCAGAGGTGGATGAAGCAACTTGGCCGAGATGATCGATCATCGCGCTGCTCCAGTCTGACGACGAAGCTGACCAGTCCCAAATCTCAACGCAGGAAAGACCCAACCACCAACGGCCAAATCCCTTAAACCGCAAAAACAAATCACAACGATAGCGGTTTCGTCCCATGGTACACAGTGCCGGTACTGGCCCAGAATTGCGACTTCCGCTGTTACTCTGATATCGTAGGTTAGAATATATTGGGGCCACCAAGAATGCCGCGAAGCAGTCGATCGCACCGGCATCAAAAAGGGCAACGCGGTCCGAAGAGCTACCCCTTTCGCAGGACATCGGGTAAGCCGCGCAACGCCGCACAATGGCTCGGTAACGCCATCGCAGGCTGGTCTTTAAGACCCCGTGGCGGCGTTGCGGTCCTTGGACGATGCCCTGCATCGACCGGCGAACTGCGCCTGCCCACGGGGTCTGGAAGACCGGTCAAATGGGTCAGATTCGCCGCGACACGCACTAATTGATGGGCGGACATCGCTACTTCCAAAACTGCGTGATCAGCCCACTGCCTGGAGAGCCGAATGCGGCCGGTCTGCTTGCTCGACCAGTCTGCGGCCGGGCTGTCATGCGTTCTGGCTGGCGCGCCTCTGTGCGCGCCGATCGGGGGCCACGAGATTGCCGGCGGAGCGGTGCAGGATGGCGGGCGGGCGGATACCGTTCTCGTCGAAGGCCTCCAGGACACGTAGGGTCAGGTCAGTCTCCAGGGCCTTTTCGAATTTGGTATCAAGGACATAGACCTTGAGCCGCAGGCGCAGAGCAACGTAATTCTCGACGATGACCTGGGCCACCCGGACCACGACCGGTTTGTCCAGATAGATGTACGGACTGATTGTCGCCGCCTCGCGCAAAAGCTCTTGCGCCTGATGGATGTCCTGGTCCACGCCGATGTAGAAGTCCACGACCACCTGCATGTGCAGCACCCCGTAGTTGCCACAGGACGTAATTTCACTCAGGAGCATGTTGTTCGGTATGGTTACGGTATTGTCGTCCAAGGTTTGAAGCTTGACCGAGCGAAGGCCGATCGCGGTGATGTCCCCGTATTGACCGCTGAAGGTCACGCGGTCGCCGACCTGGAAGGGCCTGTCGAACATGATCATGATGCCGGCAACCATAGAGGCAACCAGATCCTTCGTCGCAAAACCGATGGCGACCGCGGCGGTGCCGCCGAGGATTGCCAGAACCTCGCGACTGAATTCGAGGCTGAGTATTAGGACGGTGGGGATCGTGACCAAGTAGACGCCGAACTGGAGGAATGCGCTGAACTTCTGGATCGTCAGCCGCCGCTCGACAAAAACCTCGCCAAGGTTACCGGCCAGCTTTTTTATGAACCCACACAACAACCACACGCCCGCAATGACACCCAGCGAGATCAGAATCCCCGTGACATTGACCATGCGCGTCAGTGTGGTGACGGCCTGCACCTCTGGGGAAGCTTGCACCTCCTGTGGCAGGGCGGGCCAGGCCAATAGCGCGAACGCCGTCATCAGGGTGAACCCCGTTAGCCAAGCATGCTTCATAACAGCGCTCCTCTTCAGCGGGACAACAGGTTCTTGCGCGCAAGGACGCGGGTCACTGCGCGGAACCACGTCCAACTCACGCGATAACGTCCGTTCAGCTCTTCGATCCAGCCGCGCCCCAGCAAGAAATACATGGCGTTATCTACTTCACCCTCCGAGAACCTCAAGCTCTCTATGATATCTTCGCGGCTGACCAGTTCGGCCCTGATGATGATCCGCAGCACGAGCAAAACCGTGAAGTGAACGCCCTCGACCTCCCGCGTTGCCGGCTCCGGCGGCATGCAAACGACCATCTTTCCGTCCCCGTTTACGACCAGGGAATCCACCCAAAGCCGCATGGCTACCGACGGATTTCCGTCGGCAGCGTCCCAGATCATGCGAAAGATACCTTCGCGGTTTTGCTCCTCAAGCGCGTCCTGCGGGTAGTCGACTTGATGGGGCAGAACGAGTTGCCCGAAGTCCGGGCTGACCCCGGCCTCACTGCATCTGAGATCGATCAGTTCGCCGATCTGCTCCTCCGTCCAGGGCGGCAGCTCCAGGAACCTGTCGAGTATCAGTCGATGGGCGCGCGCGCGGCTGATGTAGTCCCAGGCGGCCTGGTTCAGGGCCGCCACCCAGAGCGCCCGGACCCCGATGTCCTTTACCAAATCGGAGACTCGATCTAGATCCTTTTGCCCACCCATGACCGGCCGAACCAGGCGGTGGAAGTTGTCGATCGCGACCGCCCGGGTGCCCGACTTCTGCAGGTATTCTGCAAACATAGCCGGTGAAAGCTCCTGCCCGCTTATGCCAAGGGCGGATGCAAAGGCTCTCTCGAACGCCTCGTATCCCCCCGGTGGACAGTCGAAAACCACCGTATTCCCTTCACATAGTGATGCCAAGCGCTGTAACAGAAGGCTCTTGCCGCCGCCCTGCTCGGCAATGACGGCAGCAAACCCCACCCTGCCTTGCTCGACCAGCTCGACCAGTTGCGCAAGCTCGGTGCGCGCCGCCGTCTCATAGATTTTTCCCTGACTATCCAGAAGACGGGCCCGCAGCTCGGCAGAAATTGGTGCGCCGCCTTCGATCCCCTGACTAACAGACTGGCGCTCTGCTCCCCGCCTTGAGAGAGCAGCCAGAACGCGCCTGCCCCTCTCGATCCCTGAGAGTCCCCGGAGGAAATACTGCATCAGCCGGAAGGCGATCAGATACACCCCACCGACGGCCGCGCCCCAATAACTTCTCAATCCCTTTTGCTGCCGTATCGCCTCCCGGACCCACTCCGGCGGTTGCTGCTGGCCGTCGAGCTGCCGGAAAACCTCCGGTCGCCACCAGATGATGAGCAGGAGCAGCACGGGTAGGACAAGCAATTCAAAAACGCCCCAGACCCATGCATGGAATGTGCCCTCCCCGGTGTAGACCCTGGCCAGCTCGAGGCCGAACCCGAGCAGAAGAAGCCAGGCGGCCACCAAGCGAAGGGAGCGCAGGCAAAGGCCTGGCGCTTGATCTCCCAATAGACCCGCCCCGCCGCGGCTTGCGATCGTTTTGAACAGCGCGATGACGAACCATGCCAGCAGGATCCAACGCGGCACAGGCCAGATATGGTTTTCGAAATCTGGAACCTTTTGAAAGCCAATGACCGCGAAGAAAACGCTGGCCAGCAACAGCCATTCCAGCGGGCTCCGGACCTCATCCAGATACCAGAGAAACCTGGCGAGACGTAATTTACGGCGCGACCGCGGCCGTGCTTCCTGAAGCCTGCCGCGCCACCTCGGAAACGCTTTGGCCGCCCACCGGCGCCACCAGTAAAAGACGAACAAGGCCACGGCTAGCTCCAGAACGCCTCCGATCAACAGGAGAGGGGCAACTACCGTCCTCGCCTGCCAATAGGCGAGTTCATCCTGCATTTGCAAAGCCACGTAGCGAAGATAGAGGATCGCGGTTTCGACCTCTCCTCTGAGTTCATGGATGCCTGTGAGACCTGGCCCCGTGACTCTCCGGCGCAGTTCGGGTGTCAAGGCCGGAAGGAGCTGTAGGCGGAGGTCAGAAAGAGATACAACAATGGAAGTGAGGTCCCGCACGGTCGCTGCATCCTGCGGCGGTTCGGTCCCGGGTGCTGCCACGGGGCCTTCTTTCCTGGGAGCGGATTTGAGCTGATCGACCGGTGATCGGGGGCCGTCAAGAGCGACGCGCAAGTCCTGTCGCCGCGCCTCGAGAACGGATATGAGCTTTTGGTAGAACGCATCGGCATCAGCCGGCGTTTTCTCGCCGTTGCGCAAGCCTTCCTCTAGTGCCTCGAAGCGGTTCCTCAGCTCCGATCCGGTGAACGTCGCTTTGCCCGACGTGGCCAGGTCTGGCCTTGGCGCCGCAGGCACTTGCCGGCCCGCGGGAGCTTTTGCGGCGTTCGCAGGTGCCGCCGCATCGGGCATGTATTGACTTGCAGCCGGCACGCTGGATCCGAGGAGGATTGCGATGGGCAACACCAGACAGGCGCGGAGGCGGGCAAAGCGAGCCCCAAAAATTTGTCGAATATGGACGCGCACATACTGCATTCGTAAAGCCATCGTGACTGGACAAATAGTCTTGCACGCCCAGTGGGTGAAAGCCATGGTCGGGTCTATGAAGAAGAAGGGGCCGAATAGAAAATCGGTACCCAGTGACTCCCGAAGGAATATTGCCGACTGGTAGAAGCTGCGATCCGGATCTTCAATCTCGTGCGTTTTTGAACGCCAGACCTTTTTAAGGCGGATTGTCGAGAAATTTGGTGTTTCTGGCGAGGTAAATGGGCGCCACTGTGTCTTCGGGATACCGTTCGGCGATCTGCTTGTAAATCTTTATCGACTCACCCCAGCGGCGTCCCAAATGAGCATCGAAGCCCGCCTTCGTCAGCGCACGCAGTTCAGTTAGCGCCTTGGTCGCACCGATGAGCGGGTCGTCGCAACGGCTCGCAAGCAATTCGTATTCGACCATTCCCCGACGCCATCCCTTTACGGCGACGATGTTCAGCGGCCGCAGGAGGTAGTTATCGCAAATCCTGTCGTAAAGAGCCTGACTCCCACAGATCCGGGTTCCGTAGGCCTTGTTAAGTCCCTCCAGTCTTGAAGCCACGTTCACCGCATCGCCCAGCACGGTATAGTTCAGACGTTCGGTCGCGCCGATATTGCCGACAATCATGCTGCCGCAATGCAGCCCAAAACGGGTGCGGAAGGTGGGCATGCGGTCGGCTTTCCATTGCCGGTTCAGATCCTCCAGTTTCTTTGCCACCCGCAGGACCGCTTTGCTGGCGTTGAGAGCATGCTTGTCGTCATGAATATGGTGACAAGGCACCCGTCAC
>JAJFGG010000066.1 GCA_021776235.1 Alphaproteobacteria bacterium
CTAGTACTCCGCATCATTTAATTCGAGTTGTTAACTGTACAGGTATTGAAGTCCGTTTCTTTAGATGATTCGATGGTTACCGATTCGAATTATCACGGTGGTGCATGATGTCACGGAAGAAGTATGTGGTCGAGCTTTCGAGCGAAGAGCGTGAACACCTCGAAGCATTGATTTCCAAGGGTAAATCGTCGGCCAAGGCGATCTTGAAGGCGCGCATTCTTTTGAAGTCGGATCAAGGTCTGTTGGGCCCAAGTTGGCCGGATGATCGTATCGTCGAGGCCTTGGATACGAACCTGCCCATGGTCACGCGGGTGCGCCGGCAGTTGGTGGAGGAAGGGCTGGAGGCGGTGCTGGCCCGCAAGAAACGGGCGACCCCGCCGATCACGCCGATCTTCGACGGCGAGGCCCAGGCGCGGCTGATCGCGCTGGCTTGTTCCGAGCCACCGGCCGGGCATGCGCGCTGGAGCATCCGCCTGTTGGCCGACAAGGTGGTGGAACTGGAGATCGTCGAAGCCGTCCACTTCAACACCGTTGGCCGAGCGCTTAAAAAAACCACCTTAAGCCGCATCTGAACAAATACTGGGTCATTCCGCCCAAGGAGAACGCCGCTTTCGTCGCCGCGATGGAAGATGTTCTCGCGGTCTATACCCGGCCCCATGACGCCAAGCGGCCACTGGTTTGTCTTGATGAGGCCGCCAAGCAACTGACGGCGGAAACCCGTCCGCCGATGGCAATGGCGCCGGGGCATCCCGCCCGCCACGATTACGAATACAAGCGCAATGGCACCGCCTCTCTGTTCATGCTGTTCGCGCCGCTGGAAGGCTGGCGTCACATCTCTGTCACCGCCCATCGCGGGGCCATCGAATACGCCCACGTGCTCAAAGCCTTGAGTGATATCCATTTCCCCAAGGCCGAGACCATCACCCTGGTTCAGGACAATTTGAACACCCACACCGCCGCCTCGCTCTACCGGGCCTTCCCGCCCGCCGAGGCACGACGGATCGCCGACCGCTTCGAGTGGCACTACACGCCCAAGCACGGCAGCTGGCTCAACATGGCGGAAGCCGAATTATCCGTCCTCGCCCGGCAATGTTTGGCCCAGCGCATCCCAGACATCAAAGCCCTTGAACAACACGTCCGGGCGTGGCTGAAAAGGCGCAACAAACATAACGTCAAAGCAGATTGGCGGTTTACAACCGACGATGCCCGCATCAAGTTGAAAAACCTATACCCTATGCTTTAGATGATTCAGACCACTAGTTGCGCTTGCGCGTCGGCCTGGTCGATTTCGCCACCGGCAAGAACTGATAATCAAGTGGGCCGGTCTCCTCTCCTGGTTTTGGGACCGTTGGAACCATTAGTCTGCTGCCAGTCCCAATGTTCTCAATTCAGCCTCGCGGAGCGGAAGCTCTGATTGGAAAAAGAACTCGTCAAGCTGCGGCGGGACGACCGAAGTCGCAGAAAGCATGTCGTGCACCTGACCGCGATGATGAATTTGATGCGTGAAAAGATGTGCAAGCACATTCACCACCGTCTCAGTGTATTGAGTTCCGTCCAATAATTGGAAAGTCACCGTCGAGGCCAAAGTATCGGAATCCGCGGACTGACAAAAATCGATCAAGGCCTGATCGGCCGCCGCCTGATCCGCCATGAGCGAAACAAGCTCCTGGTGCAAAAGCTCTGCTTTATCGGCAGGCAGCAGTTGCTTCCCGGTTAAGCGCTCCAAGTACAGCCAGTCGACAAAAACAATGTGATCCAGATGGGCATGAATAGAACCAAAAAAACTCGGACGGTTCTCAAAATACGCCGATGATGGCAAAGCCGAGCAGGCCTTGTGCAGACGATGATTGCTCCAGAAATTGTTTTTGGCCTGTCCAAGGAGATACTCACTGAGTTCGGAATGCATATTATCTCCCGCCATGGCTCCGCAAGGTGGCATGAGCCTGCAAATTCAGCTCCAGCGCACGGTGTCGTCGCGGTCCTCGGCGCTGATCAGGGTGGTGGTGTAAACGACGGTATCGTCACACAGGTCATAGCGGCGGCTGAGTTGGCGGCGGACCTTCGCCTCGGCCTCGCCCTGGGGAATCTTCGAACGCTCCCACATGGCCAGGTCCGGGCGGCGGGTCAACAACAGGCTGCGGCAGCGGCCGGCCTCACCGTCAAGGCAACGCCACAGGCCGATCACCTGGCTGTCGTAAGAGGCCTCGAAGCCTGGCCAGGCGGCCGCGCAGAGGTCAAGAAATTCGGGCCAGTTCGCCTGCGGCAGATCGAACCAGCGAAAGGCATAGTTGCCCTGGCGCCGCGGTGGAGCGGCGTTGTCCGGCCGCAGGGTCGGTGTCATCGCCTCACTGCGGCAATTGAGAACATCAGGCAGTTCGCTCATGCGGCTGTTCGCCAGCCCGGCGCTGGCGGCATCGGGCCACAAGCTCAAAACGGTCAATTCATCGCGCGGGCGGCCGATCTGACTGCGCCAAACCCCATACAAACGGCCGCCCGCGGCGTCCAGCGTCGCCCCCTCACCCTCTCTCAACGCATCCGCGACCTTTTGCCATCGCCGTGGCGCCGCCATGATCCTGGTGTGGAGATAGATATCAGCCATGGGTCCCTGTCATCGCAAGGTGGTATATCCGCGCCATGATCTCACTTCGCCCCTATTATCCACGTCTGCTGCCCGGTCAGGGGCGCGGCAGGCCGGCCGCCTGCAAACCGGACATGAAACGCTCCGCGGCCTCTTGATCGGCGAACTGCGTCACCCGGATATTACTGGTATTGAGCGCTGGATGCCGTTGCAACAGTTCCGCGATGCAGGCCTGCGCCTGAGCCTTGGCGCCGGCATGCCAATAGACGCTGGCGGAAACTAAGCCATTGCGGCACAGATCCGGGGCTTGTTGGATGAGCCGGCGTATAGCGTCGGCGGCTTCCCCGTCTTCGCCTTGCAGGAAATGGGCCAGGGCCAGCTCGCGCAAATGGCGAAAGCGGTGCGGATCGTCCTTGTTGGCGTCGATGGCGCGGCGAAGTTGCGCCATGCCCTCGTCACGGTCTCCGATATGGCAGTTAGCGATCCCGGCCATGGCCTGCGCCTGGGTGAAATTGGGGTTTGCCGCCAATGCCATTTCCGCATGCATAAGGGCATCACGGAAATTTCCCAAAAGATCCTGCTCGGTTACGGCAACGGCCAGATGCGCGAAATAGCTGGAGTCATCCAGACCCGCCGCCAGCCTGGCTTGCGTCAGCAACTCCTGTTGCGCTTGGGAGGTAAAGGCAAGGGGGCTGAATTCCTGGGCCCAATACCGGCTCATGGCCATCATCGCCTGGGCCATGGAATTGTCCGGCTCGCGCGCAATCGCCAGGGCCAGGAGCTGCCCGGCGGCAGCGTTATCGCCATGGGAACGCACGAAATAGCCGGCCGCCTTCGACAACAACTCGGGCACGCTCAGGCTCTCGTTGTCGGTGTCCTCTAGCTTCTCGAACGCCAAGGCCTTCAGCCGGATACGCAATTCCGAAACGATCGACTGGGAAATCTCGTCTTCCAGATCGAACATGTCCTCCGCCGTGCGGTCATAGCGCTCGGACCAGACCTGCGCGTCCTTGACAGGATCCTTGAGGCTGAAAGTCAGCCGCAACTTCTTGCCGGCGGCACGGATGCTGCCATCCAATATGAAATCGGGATCTTCGGCCCCTGCTTCAGCAGATGTTTCAGCCGACGCGTTTACGATCAGCGCTTTCTGCCGCGCCAGACCGCCCAGGATGACGTCCCGCAGGCCTTCCGCCAGGAATTCGGTTTCGTCATCACCGCCGACTACCTTGATCGCGCTGACCGTTACCCGCGGTTTCCTGTCCAGGGACAGGGAAGGGGCGGGTCTGCCATGCAGCGGCGCGGTCTCGCTCCCCTCGCCGGCCTCACCAAGGTGATAGACGTTGATCGGTTCGTCTATGTTCTTGAGCTGTTGGCTGCCACCATCGAAAAACAGCAGGTCCAGCTTGCGCCGAACTTCATCGTAAACCTTGCTGGAGACGCAGATGCCACCGTGTCCCGCCATGGCTTCCAGACGGGCCGCGACATTGACGCCATCACCGAACAGATTGTCGCCATCGATGACGACATCACCCATGTTGATGCCCACGCGAAAATTCATGCGGTAATTCTCGTCGACCTGGCCGTTCCGGTCCGCCAGGAAGTTCTGAAACTCATTGGCGCAAAGCACCGCCTGCACCGGGCTCGAGAAATCCGCAATGACCGAGTCGCCCGCGCTGCCAAAGACGCGCCCGTTATGCTCCTTGACGCTGCCGTCGATGATGGCGCGGCAGGATCTCAATGCATCAAGGGTGGCCCCCTCATCGTTTCCCATCATTTTTGAGAAGCCGACCACGTCCGCCGCCAAAATGGTCGTCAGTTTGCGTTGAACCTTGTTCATGAATGCTTACAGCTTCGGCCAAAGACCGGCAGAAATTCTCCGTCACTACGCGCTTCAAGATCACCGCACGAGGAAAGACCCAATTCTATCCGACAATCGGGGCAAACTTCAATGACGGCAAAATCGAGCCTGGTCCTGAATTTGGCCTGCCGTGGGCGGATTGCCTATTGCGTTGTTTCCGGGCATCACGTCAGGATAACGGGCTAATGCGTGGCACACGAGACATGAACCGGGACTCGCAGGAACTGAAATGATCGACGATAGATCCGTATCTTCGCATGAGGTGGGGAGGCTCCGGGTTTCACATCTCAAGCGGATCTGGTGGGCGACAAACGCCAGCCGCAACGGCAGACAGGTTCAACGGGATGGCGAATGGCATCTCGACCGAATTGTCATTGACGGCCTGGGCTTGGGTCTAGAGCAGACCCTGCAGTATTTGTTCACCGACGGCCCGACGTTTGATCAGTTCGAGCACTGGATCGTGGCAACGGCCGGATCGCCGGAGCCCGCGCTGATTGCCCGCATCAACGCCATCGTTGCAGGGCCAGACAATCCGGATGAAATTCGACGCTGGCTTGGGTCCATTGAAGACTGTGAAGCCGTACTGTCGCCTGCGGATCTGGCCTTCTGGCAAGAGCACGGCTACATCATTTTGCACGACGCGGTGGAACCTTCCGGGCTTGCGGCCGCGGTCCAGGCGATCTGGCGATATCTGGATGCGCGGCCCGATGATCCGGAAACATGGTATCAGGAACGCGATCGCGGAATAATGCTGCAATTCTTTCAGCATTCCGCATTTTCGGCAAATCGCCGATCGCGGAGAATTCACAAGGCTTTTGCGCAGCTCTGGGGGACCGCGGACCTGTTTGTGTCGACGGATCGTTGTGGCTTCAATGCGCCGGAGCGGGAAGGTTGGGCGTTTCAGGGTCCGGATCTGCACTGGGACATTGACTTCGAAGAACCCGGCCGCTTTGGCACGCAAGGCATCTTGTACCTGACGGATACGCCGCCTGATCAGGGCGCTTTCACGTTGGTCCCGGGGTTTCATAAACAGATTAACCAGTGGCATGATAGCCTGCCGGCGGGCCAGGATCCGCAGCAACAGGATTTGCACGCACTTGGTTCTCTGGCCATTGGCGGACAGGCCGGTGACATGGTCATCTGGCATCAGGCGCTGCCCCATGGCAGCCGCCCGAACCGCAGCGATCAGCCGCGAATTGTGCAATATATCAACATGTACCCGGCACGGACTTGACAGTTAATGATGAGCGAAACCCAACTCATACCTGCCCCGCGGAAACACCGCCATCGACCATATAGACGCCGCCGGTACAGAACGAGCTGTCGTTGCTGCCGAGGAACAGCATCAGCCGCGCCACTTCGTCCGGTTCCCCATAGCGCTGCAACGGCAGGCGCCGCGCCATCGGGCGGTTCGCGCGGTCGCCGGCCGGCAGGCCCCTCTGTTCTTCGATCGAGGTCATCATGCGGGTGTCGATGGGCGCCGGGTTAACCGTGTTGACGCGGATATTCAGCTCCGCCCCTTCCAGCGCCGCCGTCCGCATCAGGCCGATTACCGCGTGCTTGGAGGTGACGTAGGCGGACATGCCGCCGGCGGCGCGGATCCCCGCCGTCGACGAGGTGATGACGATGCTGCCGCCGCCCCGCGTGCTCATGGCGGGCATGATATATTTCAGGCCCAGAAAAACGCCGCGCACATTGACGGCCATTACCTTGTCGAACATTTCCTCGGTGTATTCGCTGATCGGCGTTACCGTACCCTCGATGCCCGCATTCAGCAGCGCGACGTCAACGCCGCCAAAGCGCTCGACCGCCGCCGCAACATAGGCCTGCGTTTGGGCTGCGTCCGATACGTCGGCAATTACCGGTGCCGCCTGCTCAGCACCGATATCCGCCACCGCCGCCTGCAGGGCGTCGGCGTCGAGGTCGACCAGAATGATCCGGCCGCCTTCCCCTGCAAACAGCTTCGCCGCCGCTCTTCCGATGCCGCCCGATCCGCCGGTGATGATCGCGACCTTGCCATCCAATTTGCCCATGACTGCCCCCTGATACATTGTGACCCATTGCAGAGTAGCGGATCGGAGGGGCTCTGGGTGCATTTATTGCGGCTGGCGTGCGACAACCCTTAGCAGCCCGGGACGATCAAGGGTCCCCGGCAACAAAAGCTTATTCGAGACCACAGGTTCTTTTAATTTTCGCGATCTTTCTGTCCAGCAGATCATTATATTCGCCGGTCGCAACCGTGGCCTTGTCATCCGCGGTGCCGCTTATGAGTCCGGCGACGAGGCCGATTGGCAGGACCGAGGTAACGCCAGCGGCGGCCTGTCCGGCAACGCTTGTCTTTTCTTTTTCGAGAACGGCGAGGTCTTCTTTCGCCGTGGAACAATTGATCGGCGCGCTGATCTCGCGCTTTGCTTCATCCGAAATGGGTGATGCGCAAGCTGCTAGCAGAACCGTTGACGCAACAAATCCGATGGCAAAGTGACTTTTCATGAATCTATCCCTGCTTGGTTACCTGTCCAATGACAGGCCGTATGTACAAAAAACTTCGAGCGGACCGCAAATACAAACACCGGACAATTGTGGAAGCCGCGACAATATGGACCTTGTATCAAGGACCATTGGTATTACTGACGGGTTCGGAGCCTTGAATTCTGCACCAGCAAAATCGTGATCAGGGGCGCCAGCAGCGCCAGCAGCGCGACCGTTATCAGCAACCAGCCCAATTGGCTGTAGTCGGCCGCCGTTTCCATGACGCCGGTGGCGCGGTCCTGCACCTCGCGGGTGACCAGGAAGATTTGATTGAGATACTTGGTCAGCAGACTGCTGGCGGAAAGCGCCAGATTGGTGAACGAGGCCATCACCGCGAAGAAAGTCGCCTTGAGATGGGCAGGCGCATTCTTGGCGATCCAGGCCAGCAACGGGATCATGGCGATCTGTCCAAGGGGCGATTCAATGGCCGTGTCCAGGACGGCGATGAAGTGGGCGTCGACAATGCCGGCGGTCAATGCCGCCGTCCAGTCCTGCAGGCCATAGAAGAGGCCAATATTCGGTAGTGAGAGGAGGCCGGCGGCGATGGTCAGGACGGCGATGACGAAGGCGATCGGCCGTTTCCCCAGCAGGGGGCGCAACAGGACCATGCCGACCAGCGCCAGGCCCGCGGTTATCAGCGACAGAATGGAGAGGAACTGCTGATCAAAGCCGAGGACATCGATCTCGAACCAGGTGGCGCCCGGACCCGGCAGGGGAACCGCGCGAAAG
This sequence comes from Alphaproteobacteria bacterium, assembly GCA_021776235.1. GTDB lineage: Bacteria > Pseudomonadota > Alphaproteobacteria. Next base: position 7,695 of record JAJFGG010000066.1, read on the forward strand.
ACGAAAATGATCACCGCCGTGCCCAGCAGGGGCCAGCGCACCCCGGGCGCCAGTTCCAGGATCAGCCGGTACATCAGGAACAGGACAATCGCCATGGACCCCAGGAAGGTGATTTCCTGGGCCAGGGGCACCTCCCCCAGTCCCATGACCAGAATAAAGCCGACGAACAGGATGCTGCCGCCGAAGATCCACCAGTTCGGCTTTGTCTCTTCCGTTGGCGCGAACAACAGACCTTCGATTTGGCAGTCGTCGAGGCCCTGCCGGCGCAAGCCGCGGGCCCGCGACCGCAACGAGACGCTGCCAAGGACCACACCGGCGATCGAGATTGCGGGGATGATCAGGGCCAAAAGATAAATCCTGGCATAGATCGAGGCCGTCTCCGCCGCGGACAGGGCCGCGACGCCGGAGAACATGGCGATGTTGAGCACCGCGACCGCGATCAGTCCGCCCACGATGGCAAAGCGGCCCAGGGTCTGCATGGTCGTGTGCATAAGCTTGACGTCACTGTCTGCGTAGTGCTGTCCCTGCGGATCGACCAGGGGCACCGCCTCGACGGTCATGGCGTCGGCCACGACGTCCTGCACCACATAACCCGTGGGCGCCAGCAGGGCGCTCAGCACGTACCAGGCCTCGATGCCCATGACATCGGCCAAGGCGGCGGTATGGGCGATCAGGCCATACATGATTGCCATGCTGACCGCGATCAGGCCGGCGCCCAGGTAAACCAGCAGCGCTTTCCAACGCCAGATCAGGTCGACCAGATGTCCGATCGGCATTTTCAGGGCCCACGGAATGCCGGCCCAGAAAGTAAGCCCGGCCAGGAAGGCCGCCGATAGCCCCAGGTAATCCTTGACGAAAAAGGTGCCGACCACGGCGGTCAGCCCGGAAACCCCGGCTGCCAGATAGACCATCAAGGGCGGCAGGTACGACCAGCGGAACTGCCGCCCCAGGTCGAGCACCGTCTCGTCAAGCCAACTTTTAATTCTGGCGGCTGTCAAATCTCCGGTCTCGCCATGTGGGGGTCCCCTGCATCGCTAATTCGCCGCGTTACTTTACCCGCAATCATGACTTGGAAGGAGAAGTTTGCAGGAGAAACTGGAGTAGTACTCACGGCAGGGCCGGAACCGGGCGAAGATGAATTGATCGCACGGCCCTATTGCGCCTACTCTGTTCTTTCGCGGGATGTCTTGGACAATGAGGAGCATTGATTAGCCATGCAGTACCAGAGGATTTCGGCCGATTGTCATTTGGACATGCCCTGGATGCCGCCGACCCTGTTCACGTCCGAAGCGTCCAACGCCCTGAAAGACCGCATGCCGTACGTCGAAGATGGTCCGGATGGCCCGCAATGGGTCACCAGGAAGGGCGCAAATTTCGGTTTGCTGAACGGCGTCGGACCGGGTGGGGCAAAGCTGGTCCCCGGCCAGAACCGCCGCGTCGACATCATGGCCAGCACCGGCATGTTCGAGGATGGCCAGAACGGCGTGCAACGGGTCTCGGACCCGCATATGCGCCTCAAGGAGATGGACCGTGACGGCGTCGACGCCGAAGTCATCTTCGGCATTCTTGGCTCTGCCTCCAAGATGCAGGACAGTGAAGCCGCCAACGAGTTGTTTCGCATCTACAATGACTGGCTGAAGGATTTCTGCAGCCATTACCCCGATCGCCAGATCGGCCTGGCCTGCCTTCCCTATGGTGACATCGACGCCGCCGTGGCGGAGATCCACCGTTCCGCCAGGATGGGTCTGCGCGGGCTGGAATTGTCCTGTTCCTGGGACATGGAACCCATGTGGCATCCCTGCTGGGAACCCTTGTGGCAGGCCGTCAACGAGGTGCGGTTGCCGCTGCATTTCCATACCTTCCCGACGACCTCGCCGAGGGCCCGTGAAATGACCTCAGGCCAGGTGCGCCGGGCGGCGATGTTCACCGGTGTGTCGGCCTTCCAGATGGGCCTGATCCACATCCTGGCGGCGATGATGGGCGCCGGCGTATTTGAGCGCTATCCGAACATCAAGGTCTCGTTTGGCGAAAGTGGCGTTGGCTGGATTCCCTACGCCCTGGACCGCATGGATTTCGAGTTCGAGGACCGCTTCCGCGATCTCATGAAGCTGAAGCCGTCGGAGTACTGGCAGCGCCAGTGCAAGGCCACGTTCCAGTATGATCCGATCGGTCCGATGCTGGTGAACGCCAGAAACCTGATGACCGAAGATACTCTCATGTGGGGCTCGGACTACCCGCACACCGACGGCATCTGGCCCGAATCCAGCAAATACATCGAAGAACAGTTCGCCGGTCTGACCGCGGCGCAGATCCAAAAAATCACCTGTGATAATGCCGTGGCGTTTTACAATCTGGCGAACTGACGGCGCGCTACACGACCCGGTCCCGGGTGTGCAGCGGCGGCGCCTGGATTGATGGGCCGGCAAAGGCCGGCCTGCGACGGAGACGGAAACGCCTGCGCCGGGTCATCCGCGCCGGTATACGCCTCGGCGAAGAAAGCTCGAATTCGGGCGCATAGCGGAAACTATTTCCGCTTCTTCTCCTCCGTCGGTCCGCCGGCCTCCCGCCAGGCCGGAAGGCCGCCAAATAATTGCACCACATTCCCAATGCCCATATCCTGAAGCGATTTGGCGCAGAGTGCCGAGCGCCATTCGGCGTTGCAAAACAGCACATAGGTCTTGTCGGCATCGCCATACACATCCCGGTGATAGGGGCTCTCGGGGTCGAACCAGAATTCGATCATGCCGCGCGGTGCGTGCTGGGCGCCTTTGATCGTGCCGCTTTTCTCGACCTCGCGAATATCCCGCACATCGACGAAGACCAGGTCGCCATCACCGTACCTTGGCAATGTCTCGTTCACCGCCATCGACTTGATTTCGGTTTGAGCCTGTTCAGCCAGTTCCCGTATTCCCATGGGTTTGTGCCGCCTCTGTATCTGGTTCACCAATTACGCCTGATCAGGAATGTCTAGCAGGTAAAAACCGCTATGTCTTATGTCCTGCAAAATGGCAGAGTACGCGATCGTGGAGGCTGTTTTGCGTTCTGAAAAGACAGGATGATTTTGCCATGATCGGTTGGAAGCAATTTGCCGTTGTACCTGTTCTTCTTTTCGCGTGTGCTGCATCGGCAAAGCCGCTGGAAGTGGGTAACCCCAAACAGTTGGGTTTTGACCCTGCCAAATTGACGGCGATGAGCAAGGAGATCGGCGGGCTGATAAATGATCAGGAGCTGCCCGGCGCCATAGTTGCCATCGTAAGGCGGGACAAGCTGGCCTATCACCGGACCTTTGGCAAACTAAAGGCGGGAAGCAATGCGGCGATGCCGCCCAATGCGGTATTCCAGATTTTTTCCATGACCAAGCCAATTGTCAGTGTTGCGGCGATGCAGTTGGTGGAAGGCGGCAGGCTGGCTCTGGACGATCCTCTCGGGAAGTACATTCCGGCCTTTGCCCATATGACCGTTTGGGAGGATGGTGCTGAAGTGCCGGCACAGGGGCCAATCACCATTGCCGATTTACTGCGCCATACTTCGGGACTGACCTACGGGTTTTTCGGCACCGGCCATGTACGGGCGCAGTACAAGGCGCAAGCTGTGACCGCGCGCAGTCAAACTTTATCGCAGTTCGCCGGCAAGATCGCCTCGCTGCCATTGGAGCATCATCCAGGTACGGTATGGGAGTACTCCATGGCGCTGGATGTATTGGGGCGGGTCGTCGAAGTCATCTCCGGCCAGTCATTGCAGAATTATCTGAAGCAGAAAATTTTTGGCCCATTGGCAATGAACGACACCTATTTTGCCGGCCCCTGGGCGCCAATGGACCGGGTTGCCGGTGCCGCTCCTGCCGGCTGGCAGTTGCGTCCGGCCGATGTCGAAGTCCCCTTCAAAAGCGGCGGCGGCGGCTTATTGTCGAGCATGGATGATTATCTGACTTTTTGCCGGATGATCCTCCATGGCGGCAGCCTGAACGGCCATGAAATCCTGAACAAATCGACGATCGCCTTGATGACGAGCGATCAGCTTGGCGATTTGCCGCGCGGGCAATTGGACGGTCCGGGCCATGGCTATGGTTTCGGCTTCGGCTTCGCTGTGCGCACGGACAAACCGCAGCCGGCAAGCTATGCCGGCTCTGTCGGTGATTTATGGTGGGGCGGTTATTCTGGCACCTATTTCTGGATAGATCCTGCCGAGGAGATGATTGCGGCGATCATGGTTCAAGCGCCCAAGATGCGCCGCATGCTCCGGCCATTGATGCGCCGGCTTGTCTATGACGCACTAGTACGATAGCCGCTGCGCCAGTCCTGGACCCCCGGAAATTTCCGCGTTCGGCTGACCGCGGCGGTTGGGGCGGTCGGCCGTTGCTGTGCTATTGTCCGGGTCCGCTTGCTTCCCGAACCGCGGCTGCGTTCAATTTTTGCATTCAGAAGAGGTGACGACGATGGCTTACGAAGGCATGATTGCGGAAACCCTATCGATCAACGGCGACAACAACGAACTCATTTCGGCCTATGTTGCCAGACCCCTGGGGCCAGGCCCGTTCCCCGGTGTGGTGCTTATTCATCATTTGCCCGGCTGGGGCGAATGGTACCGCGAGGCGACCCGCAGATTTGCCCATCACGGCTATGCCGCCATCTCTCACAACCTTTATCACCGCTCGGGCGAGGGCAATGCCGAGGATGTCGCCGCCAAGGTGCGCGCGGAAGGCGGCGTCGCCGACGCCCAGGTCATAGGCGATACCGAGGGCGCGGTTGCCTGGCTTCGGGCGCAGCCCTATCTCAACGGCAAGGTGGGCGTGATCGGCAGTTGCTCGGGCGGACGGCAAGCTTTTCTCTATGCCTGCAATACCAGCAGCATCGACGCCGTCATCGAATTGTGGGGCGGACGGGTGGTGCAGGCCGAGGACGACCGCCCGGTAAAGCAACCGGTGCCGCCGATCGATTTTACCAAGGATCTTTCCTGCCCGTTGCTGGGTTTGTTCGGAAATGAGGATCGGGCGCCGAGCCCGGAGCAGGTGGAGCAACACGAGGCCGAGCTCAAGAAATTCAACAAGGATTACGAGTTTCACCGCTATGACGGCGCCGGGCATGGTTTCTTCTATTACCACCGGCCCATGTACTGCATCGAGCAGGCCATGGACGGCTGGGAAAAGATCTTTGCCTTCTTTAAGAAACATCTGGCGGGATAGCCCATATGTGCACGTCAATCGTCGAGATCGTGGATGCCGAGGGCGCCGGCAAGGGCAGCGATGGCTGGTTTGCCGTCTCCCACGCCGTGGTTTCATACGACCATCCGCATTATGCCCTTCTGGAAGAGGCCATCGCCATCGACTTCGTAAACCACGCCCGCGGCCCGGGTGCGCGGGCCGCGGTCGAGCTGAGCCTCGAATCCGCCAGGGCGTTGAGCGGCGCGCTTGCCAAGGCGATCGCCGCGGCGGAGATCGAGGAGGCCGGGCGCTCAGGAACGCAGTAGGGGCGCCGATGGCGGGCCCGCCGGCTGGACTCCGTTTTTTCTTTCAGGTTATGTAGCGGCCTTGATGAAAACGGCCGGTAGCGAAGGCCGTCGCCGCAACGCCGGAGGATTAAACGCAGATGCAGTCAGTGGCACCCGAAACCGTGGGCCTGTCGGGCCAGCGCCTGGAGAAGATGACCTCGTGGATGGAGCGGCAGGTCAGCTCGAACCGCCTGGCGGGCCTGTCCGCCATGATCCACAGGCGCGGCCAGTGCGCCTATTTCAACTGCGCCGGCCAGATGGATATCGAGGCCGGCAAGGCGATGACCGAGGACACGATCTTCCGGATCTATTCCATGAGCAAGCCAATTACCGCCGTGGCGGCGATGATCTGTTACGAGGATGGTCATTTCCAGCTCGATGACCCGATCGCCAAGTTCCTGCCGGAGTTTGCCGAGATGCGGGTCTGGGACGGCGACCCCGACGGGCTCAACACGGTCCCGGCGAATGGCTACATCACGGTGCGTCACCTGCTGACCCACACCGCCGGTTTCTCCTACGAGTTCATGGAGGCGACCCCGGTCGAGGCCTACTACCGCGAACACAAGATCAGCTTCAACCCGGGCCGGCAGACCGAGGGTGGCGCCGACCTGGCGGCCATGACGACCCGTCTGGCCCAGGCGCCGCTGGTCCGGCAGCCGGGCAGCGGCTGGGGCTATTCGGTCTCGATCGATGTACTCGGCCGTCTGGTCGAAGTCTGGTCGGGTCAGCCTCTGGACCGCTTTTTCGAGGCGCATATTTTTCAGCCTCTGGGCATGATCGATACGGCGTTTTCGGTGGCGGCGGACAAGCGGGCCCGTTTCGCCGCCTGCTATGAACCGACCAGCGGCGGCGGCCTCGGCGGTTTGAGCTCCCAGGAAGCCGTCATCCGCAAGAGCGAGGGCATCGGCCTGAAACTCTCCGATGCACCGGCCGACAGCCACTACCTGGAAACACCCGAGACCTTCTCGGGCGGCGGCGGCCTGACCGGCACATTGGGCGACTACGGCCGCTTTTGCCAGATGCTTTTGAACAAGGGCGAACTGGACGGCGTGCGTATCCTGGGCCGCAAGACGGTCGAATTCATGTCGGTAAACCACCTGCCCGACAACAAGGACATGGCGGCCATGGGACAGCCGGTGTGGAGCGAATCCAGCGCCGAAGGGATCGGCTATGGCCTGGGCATGGCGGTCGTCATCGACGCCGCGACGACGCAACTGATCCGCTCAACTGGCGAGTATTTCTGGGGCGGTGCCGCCAGCACCGCCTTCTGGATCGATCCGGCTGAAGACATGTTCGTCGTCTTCATGACCCAGTTGGTACCGTCGTCCTTCTATCCGATCCGCGGCGAACTGCGGGTCGCCGCCTATCAGGCACTGATCGACTAGTTTTCAGCATTGGGCTCGGCGTAGTTTTCAATTGCCTAACTCGCCGAGTCCAAGCATTCTTGGACCAACTGGGCGCCGGGTCCGGCTCGAATCAGGGTACCAGTGCTCCGCACAATAGCCCTGAACTGGGCCTCGTGCGCATCGGAAAGCGTGGGCCAGGCAGGCCTTGTTAGCGGGCAAAACGGCAACATGGGGAGTAATGCCGCATGGATTACGAAACGATCGAGGTAAAACAGCTGAGTCCCATCATCGGGGCGGAAATTGGCGGCGTTGATATTTCGAAGCCGTTGGGCAACCAGACATTCCAGGAAATCCACGATGCTCTGATGGCGCACCAGGTCATTTTCTTTCGCGATCAGGAGATGGACCTGGACGAACACAAGGCGTTCGGACGATTGTTCGGCGAGCTGCATATTCATCCCGCGGCCCGGGAGACGGCGGGCCATCCCGAAGTCCTGACCATCCATGCGGACGAGAGATCAAAAGTGGTCGCGGGCATGAAGTGGCATTCCGACGTCTCCTGCGACAGCGAGCCGCCCATGGGCAGCATCCTGCACCTGCACGAAATTCCCGAAGTCGGCGGCGATACCATGTTCGCCAGCATGTACGCCGCCTATGATGCGCTGTCGGAACCAGTTAAGGAATTCATCGGCGGGCTTCAGGCCTGGCACGAATCCGAGCACGTCCATCGCGGCCGTCTGGGCCACAAGGGCAAACTTCGCGATGGCGAGGATTCCTATCCCGCATCGCTGCATCCCGTCGTCCGCACCCATCCGGTGACCGGCCGCAAATGCCTCTTCGTCAACGAGAATTTCACAACCCGTATCGAGGGCCTGAAGCAGCCCGAGAGCGCCGCAATACTGAAAATGCTTTACGACCATATCGCGACGCCGGAATTCCATTGCCGGTTCGCCTGGCGCGAGAAATCGGTGGCGTTCTGGGATAACCGCTGCGCCCAGCACCGCACGGTATGGGACTATTATCCAAAGGTCCGCCACGGCTACCGGGTGACGGTGGCGGGCGACCGGCCGTCCTAGTGCTGCGAAGCAAACAGATGATGTCAAAATTCGCTTTGCCGTCATTGCCATATCAACGACGATCGCAACTCCTTAGAGGGTGAAATTTGCCGAAGGGTCGTGGTGCTGTGATTATGATGACACCAGCATGAGCGATATGGGAGAGCAAACCCAGGCTTCGGCCAGGCCTGGCGCTGCCGGGCCGGACGCGACGGACGTGGTGCAGCGCTTCGTTACGGCGGTCCGCGACGGCGTTCAACAGGTCATGGTCGGCAAGACCGAAACGATCGAACTTGCCATCGCGGCACTGTTGGCTCGGGGTCATGTCCTGATCGAGGACGTCCCGGGCACCGGCAAGACGACTCTTGCAAAAGCGCTGGCGGCGACCATGCAGTGCGACTTTACGCGCATACAGTTCACCCCTGATCTGGTTCCTGCCGACGTGCTCGGCATCAATTTCTTTGACATGAACAAGCGCCAGTTCGAATTCCGTCCCGGACCGGTGTTCACCCAGATCCTGTTGGCGGACGAGATCAACCGGGCGACGCCGCGCACCCAATCCGCATTATTGGAGGCGATGCAGGAGGGGCAGGTCTCCATCGATGGCGTGACCATGGCACTGCCGGTGCCGTTTTTCGTGATCGCGACCCTCAATCCGGTCGAAATGGAAGGCACATTTCCCTTGCCCGAGGCCCAGCTCGACCGTTTTCTGCTGCGCCTGGAACTCGGTTATCCTTCGCTGGCGGAGGAAGCGGCCATGCTCGACCGCTTTGCCGCCAGAAACGTCAATCCGGCCGTGCGACCGGTTGTCGGACCGGAGGATATTGCGCGGGCACAGGCGGCGGTGGATGCTGTCGCGGTGAACGGCCCGGTGCGCGATTATCTGCTGGCGATCGTCGCCGCGACGCGGGACGATGATCGATTGCGGCTTGGCGCCAGCCCGCGGGCGGCGTTGGCGCTACAGCGCGCCAGCCAGGCCCGTGCCGCGATCGACGGCCGGAATTATGTGATACCAGACGATATCAAGGCGCTTGCCGTACCGGCGCTGGCGCACCGCCTGAGCGTAGATACCGGGCCACGCCTGCGCGGCGTCAGCGCCGCAAACATTATCGCAGAGATACTGGAACGGATCGCCGTGCCGATTGAAGGTTGAGGCCGCGGATAGCTAGAGCAATTCCGGGCTATTGTGAGTCACTTGATGGCGCCCCTAAGCCATTCGGGTAGGCGCGCTGCGTAGCGCGATGTGGTACATCGGGCAAGCGGCGCAACGCATCCGAATGGCTTAGGGGCGTCACCGAAGGCCGTCCACCAAGGCCCCGTGGCGGCGTTGCGGTTTTTGGACGATGTCCCACATCGACCTGCAAACCGCGCCTACCCACGGGGGCGTGGTGGACGGTCAAATTACCCAGAATAGCCCGGAAATGCTCTAGCGGCTCAATGCGATCATGGTGACACCCGGGACCACCAAAAGCACCGCCAGCAGGCTGTTGCGGGTGATGGTCTCGCGCCGGACCAGGAAGACGCTCAATAGCAAGGTCAGAAAGGGCGAGGCCGAGACCAGGGGTATGACCACAATTACCTCTCCCAGCTTCAGGGCGGTATTCAGGCAATAGACCGAAACACCGTTGATCACGCCCGCCAGAATGAACCATCCGGTGCCATGAATCCTGCCGAGTTTCGGTAAAGCTCGCCGGCGGGCGCCGTAGACCAGCATAGCGATGATTAATGAGACCGTGAAGCTGACCAGGCCTGCGAAATAGGGGCTGGGCAGGTCGATCATGGCGAATTTTGTCATGGCATCGCCGGCGGCGCGAATGAGTGCGGCCGCCAAGGGCAGGGAAAGGGCCCATAAGGGCCAGGATGTACGGCGCCCCCATCCGCCCTGTTGCGCCAGTACAATGGAACCGGCCATGATCGCCATGGTGCCCAGCGCGATCGGCAGGGTCAGGTACTCGCCCAGGAAAAACACCCCAAAGGCCGCGGCGAACAGGGGTGAGGTGGCGGCCAGGGTGCTGGTCGGGGTTGGACCAAGATAATGCACGCTCAATAACGAGGCGTTGGCCGACAAGAATGGCTTGAACAGGCCGACCAGGGCAAAAAGCGCCGCCGCAGGGGTGAACCAAAACCAACTTTCGACGAGCCAGGGCGCAAACAGCCAATAACACAGAACAGTGGCGCCGATCTGGATCAGTGAGCCGGTTTCAGAATCCGTATGGCGCAAGCCTTGATGCAATACCAGGATCGAAACCGCGAACAGTGTGGCCGACGTCAGGGCCAGCAGAATGGGCGCGAAGTTCTGTAATCCGGTAATTTCCGGCATCCGTTATAGTGAGGCCGCGGCGCGGGCCGCCTGATCGTACAGGCCCGACAAGACCCGCAGCATACGCGCAGCCTCGCCAATTTCACGATTGTCTTCACCCAAGGCAGTATGGCTGGCTATCAGGCAGGACTCACGGATGTCGCGATAGCGCCGGCAGGCGGCCTGGCCCGCCTCGTTTGTGGCATGAAAGGTCTCCTTACCCCGGCGATGGGCCGTCACCAGTTCCATTCGGGCCAGCTTCTTCAGGGAATAATTCACCACATGGCTATCTTCGATATTCAACAGGAAACATAGATCAGACAGCCGCTTTTCCCGCTCCCGGTGGTTGACCAAATGCAAAACGAGGACATCGAGGGCGCCAAGGCCATCCTGTCCCGCCGCCGCCATGCAATGGACGATCCAGCGGTGATAGGCATTGACCGCCATGTTCAGGCCAAACTCGAACTCGCTCAACTCGGCGGATTGCTCGGACACCAAATGGGCGGAGGAAACGATGGGCGGTATGCTCATGACCCGCCCTTCCCATAGGCGCCGCCCGTCGGCGTTTGGATGACGAATACGTCCTCCGCGCCCATTTCCGCGCTGTCGCAGCCGGACAGCTCTTCTTGGCCGCCGTCGGCCCGTTCGACCCAGCAGCGCCCCGGCTGGCCATCGCCGCCCCCCGCAATACCATGCGGCGCCACCACCCGTCGGCTGGACAGGATTGATGCGGTCATCGGTTTCAGGAATCGTACACGGCGCAAAGTGCCGGCGCCGCCATTATACGCGCCCCGGCCGCCGGAATCGGTCCGAATGGAGAAACTGTCCAATAGAACCGGAAAACGCCATTCCAATATTTCCGGATCCGTCAGCCGCGAATTGGTCATATGAGCGTGCACGGCGTCAGTGCCATCAAATCCGGGCCCTGCCGGGGTGCCGCTGCAGATGGTTTCGTAATATTGCAGTTCGTCGTCGCCAAAAGTGAAGTTGTTCATGGTGCCCTGACAGGCGGCCAGCTGGCCCAGGGCGCCAAACAGGCAATCGACGATATTCTGCGAGGTCTCGACATTGCCCGCGACAACGGCAGCGGGAAACTTCGGATTCAACATGCAGTCATCCGGGATCAACAGCTCAATCGGTTTCAAGCAGCCGGAGTTCAAAGGAATATCGTCCTCCACCAGCGAGCGGAAGACATATAACACGGCCGCCCGACTGACCGCGGTGGGGGCGTTGAAGTTTGTCTCCAACTGGGCCGACGTGCCGGTAAAGTCAATTTTAGCTGTGCGCTGTGCATTATTGATGGATACCTGCACCTTGATTTTGGAGCCGTCATCCAGGGGGCATTCGAAGCTGCCCGTCTGCAGCACTTCGATCACCCGGCGCACCGATTCCTCGGCATTATCCTGGACGTGGCCCATGTAGGCGTGCACCACCTCCAGTCCGAAGTGTTCCACCACCCGGCGCAGCTCCTGGACGCCTTTCTCGCAGGCCGCGATCTGGGCTTTCAGGTCGGCGATATTGCTGTCGGGATTGCGCGAAGGGTAACGTCCGGAGGCCAGAACAGCACGGATTTCGGTTTCCAAAAAGCGCCCCCGGTCGACCAGCTTGATATTGTCTATCAAGACACCCTCTTCTTCCACGGTGCGGCTGTAGGGCGGCATGGATCCGGGACTGATGCCGCCGATTTCGGCATGGTGGCCGCGGGAGGCGACATAGAACAGCACCTTTGCCGCATCACCGGCGTCATCGTCGTCGAACACCGGCGTGATCACGGTGACGTCCGGTAGATGGGTGCCGCCGTTATAAGGCGCATTCAGTACGAATACGTCGCCGGGCCGCATGGCGCCGGAATGGACACGGATCACCGCCTTGATGGATTCGTCCATGGAGCCCAGATGCACCGGCATGTGCGGTGCGTTGGCGATTAATTCGCCATCGTTGTCAAACACCGCGCAGGAGAAATCCAGGCGTTCCTTGATGTTCACTGAATTGGTGGTCTTCTCCAGCACCAGGCCCATCTGCTCGGCGATGGACATGAACAGATTATTGAAGATTTCGAGCATCACCGGATCCACATCCGTGCCGACCGCCACGCGTTTCGGCAAGGCCACGATGCGGGTCAGTACCAGATGTCCGACGTCGGTCAGGGCGGCTTGCCAACCCGGCTCAATCACCGTCGTCGCCGTGTCCTCGCGCAGGATGGCGGGGCCGCTGACCTTGTCGCCCGGGCGCAGGTCGTTGCGGTCGATGACGGGCGTTGCGTGATAGGCGCCGGCCATATAGGCCTGCGCGGTCGCCAGGGGCGGGATGGTGTCAACGCGGCCGCCGGCGCCGGGATCCAGGGGGGCATCCACGACCGGCTCACCCGCGCCCACGGCTTCGATCGAGACCGCTTCGACCACATGCGCCTTGCTCGGATCGATGAAGCCGAATTGCTGGCGATGGGCCTCTTCAAATGCCTCGATGATGCTCCCTCGGTCGGCAAAATCCACCACCAGGGCCGTATCCGTACCTTGATAGCGCAAATGCACCTTGCGCAAGACCGTGATCCGCCCGTCGGCAATTTCCTGGCCGTGTAATTCAGCCAGGCCGTCGGCCGCCAGTTCATTCAGCATGGCGGCCAATTCGGTCATCAGGGTATCATCCAATACCGACTCTACCGCTCGTTCGCGCATGGCGCGGACGTCCGCCAGGCCCATGCCATAGGCCGACAGCACCCCGGCCAGAGGATGAATGAAAACGGTCTTCATGCCCAACGCATCGGCCACCAGACAGGCGTGTTGCCCGCCCGCGCCGCCAAAACAGCTCAGGACATATTCCGAGACGTCGTAGCCGCGCTGAATGGAAATCTTCTTGATGGCATTGGCCATGTTTTCGACGGCGATGGTCAAATAGCCTTCGGCAATGGCCTCCGCGGTCATGGTTTCGCCGCCAGATTCTTCAATTTGGGCCACCAGTGCGGAAAACTTTTCCGTTACGGCTTCGCGGTTGAGGGGTTCGTCACCGTTTGGGCCGAATACCTGCGGAAAAAATGCTGGGTTCAACTTGCCCAGCATGACATTGCAATCGGTCACGGCCAAGGGCCCGCCGCGCCTGTAGCAGGCCGGACCGGGATAGGCCCCGGCGGAATCCGGCCCAACCGTAAAGCGGGCGCCGTCGTAGTGCAGAATCGATCCGCCGCCGGCGGCGACGGTATGAATATGCATCATGGGCGCCCGCATGCGGACACCCGCGACCTCGCTTTCAAAGGCCCGTTCGAAGGCACCGGCAAAATGCGAGACATCCGTGGAGGTGCCGCCCATGTCGAAACCGATAATCTTCTTGAATCCAGCCATCGCGGTGGTGCGCACCGCGCCGACCACGCCGCCCGCGGGTCCCGACAGGATGCAGTCCTTACCCTGGAACAGTCTGGCATCGGTAAGCCCACCATTGGATTGCATGAACATCAGGCGGGCATCGCCCAATTCGGCCGCCACCCGGTCCACATATCGGCGCAGTATGGGCGACAAATAGGCGTCGGCCACGGTGGTGTCGCCACGGCCAACCATTTTCATCAAGGGGCTGACCTGGTGCGAAGTGGAAATCTGCGTAAAGCCAATTTCTTTTGCGACACCCGCCACCGCCTTTTCGTGGGCGGTATAGCGATAACCGTGGATGAAGACGATGGCACAGGCCCGTATGCCGTCATCATAGGCTGCCTGCAGGCCGGCCCGGGCGGCGTCCAGGTCTATAGCTGTGCGTTCCTCGCCCTGGGCCGTGACCCGGCCCGCGACTTCGCAAACCCGTTCATACAGCATTTCCGGCAGCTTTATGTTCAGGTCAAAGAGGCGGGGGCGGTTCTGATAGCCGATACGCAAGACATCACGAAAGCCATTATTCGTCACCAGCAGGGTGCGGTCGCCCTTGCGCTCCAACAAGGCGTTGGTGCCGACGGTGGTTCCCATTTTGACCGTGGCGATGCGTTCAGTGGGAATAGCGTCGGTCTTGCCGACGCCAAGCAGATCACGGATACCTTGCAGTGCCGCGTCTGGATACTGGTCCGGATTTTCCGACAGTAGTTTGTGGCTGAGATAGCCGCCTTCGGGTCGTCTGGCCACTACGTCCGTGAAAGTGCCGCCGCGGTCGATCCAAAAATCCCATTTTTCGGGCATCGTTTAAATCCCATTGAAGACAATTTGTCGATAAAATATCGATAAATTGTTGATACGGCAACCGCGTACTTGCCAATCGACGGCGACGGGCCTAAGGGTAACCGTCCGCGCATGAAGGATGGTCGCCGGCATGAGTATTTGGAATAGAATTGTTCGTGGTGTTGGTGGCTTTGCCGTCGACGGGCCGTTGGGTACGCTGCTTAGCAGCGTGGCTGAACAGGCGGTCGACAAGCTGCGCCATATTACCGGTGATACCATTGATGGCACCCGTCAGATTGCCTTCACCATCGGGGTCATTGCCCTGGGCGCGAAAATGGCCAAGGCGGACGGCCAGGTGACCAGGGACGAAGTGGAAGCCTTCAAGCAGGTCTTCAAGATTTCGCCGGAGGATATGAAGAGTGTTTCCCGGGTTTTCAATCTGGCGCGCAAGGATGTCGCGGGTTTCGAAGCCTATGCAGGACAGATCGCCGATTTGTTCGAACCGGCTTCTGAAGTACTGGAGGACTTGTTGCACGGTTTGTTCCATGTCGCCAAGGCTGATCAGGTCGTGCATCCGGCGGAATTGGACTATCTGCGAAAGGTAGCGCAAATCTTCGGCTTTGATGAAGCCGGTTTCGCCCGTATTCGCGCCTATCATTTAGGTCCTGATCTTGCTGATCCATACACCATAATGGGTCTTGAACCGGATGCCGATGATGATGAGGTGAAGCGCACCTGGCGGGCCCTGATCCGGGAAAACCATCCAGACCGCGCCATTGCCCGTGGTCTGCCTCAGGAATTCGTTGATCTGGCGACGGAAAAACTGGCCACCATAAATGATGCCTACGACCGAATTGCCCGCCAACGGGGCATTTCCTAAAACAGGAGCAAGAGATGAAGATTGATATCGAATATTGCATGATGTGAAACTACGAGCCCAATGCCCTCCGTGCGAGGGACAGACTGCAGGACAGCTTCGGCGCCGATGTGACCCTGACCGCCTCGGGCGGGGGAAAATTCGAAATCACCGTCGACGGCCATTTGGCATACTCGAAGAAGGCCGTGGGCCGTTTCCCCACGGACGATGAATTGGACGCCTTGGCCGTCCCGAAAAACGCTTAGAGTCTTTCCGTTTTAGACGGAAACGCCAAGCCGCCCGCTCCCCGTCCCGGCCACCCATCGGAATCATGATCTGTGGGTGGCCGGGAGGGGGAGCGGGCGGTTTAGCGATTCGACGTCCGTCGGAAAGACTCTAGGCGATCACGTCGCGCAGGATGTCGGCAGCCTCGCCCAATTGTTCGGCGTTGATATCCAGGTGGGTGACGGCCCGCATCCGGGTCGGCCCCATGGCGCCAATGCGGACACCGCGGGCCCGTAAACGTTTCTCGACTTCGGCCGCATCCAGGCCGGTCTCGGCGACATCGAAGAACACCAGATTGGTTTCGCAACGGTCAAAAATCAATCTGATGCCGGGAATTTGTGCGATGGCGCGGCTGAAGGCGCGGGCGTTTTCATGATCCTCGGCCAGACGTTCCACATGATGTTCCAGGGCGTAAACCCCGGCGGCGGCGATAATGCCGGCCTGGCGCATGGCCCCGCCCAACAATTGCTTGAAACGCCAGGCCTGATCAATGAATTCGGCGCTGCCGGCCAGAACGCCGCCGATTGGGCAGCCCAGGCCCTTGGATAGATCCAGCCAAAGAGAATCGAAATACTGGCCGTATTCCCTGGCCGAAGTGCCGCCCTCGACCACCGCATTCAAAAGCCGCGCCCCGTCCATGTGCGTCGCCATGCCGTGTTCCCTGGCCACAGCCGTAACGGCGGCAATGTCCTCGATGGGCCAGACACTGCCGCCGCCGGCATTGGTCGTGTTCTCGACTGACAACACCCGGCTTGAAGGGCTGTGGCGGCGGCTGGGCCGAATGGCGTCGCGCACCTGATCGGCGGTGAAAATGCCGCGTTCGGTATGCAAGGCGCGGGTCTGGGCCATGGCAAGCGCGGATGGTCCTCCGCTTTCGGCATTGATGGGATGGGCGGTATAATCCAGGATGATTTCATCTCCCGGCCGGCAATGCACACGAAAGGCAATCTGGTTGCACATTGTGCCCGACGGCAGAAATACGGCCGCTTCCTTGCCCATTAGATCCGCCGCCATGGCGCAGAGTTTGTTGACCGTGGGATCTTCAAACTGCTGTTCATCGCCAACTTCGGCCTCGGCCATGGCCCGGCGCATGGCCGGCGTCGGCTTGGTATGGGTATCGCTGTAAAGATCGATGCGCTGTGCGGTCATAATATTGATCCCCGAGAAAGATGAATGGGTTATGCGGCCGGTCTGCGGTTTACGAACCAATTGGTAACCAATGTGGTGGTGAGATCACCATCCTGATTACGGATTTCGTTGTTGAGTCTGATAAAGCCCAGCTCCGGCCGGCTGCTGAGCGGGCGCGCCGCCGACACTTCCGATTGTACGTTTAGGACATGGCCGACCAAAACCGGCTTGCGCCAGCGTATCTCATCCCAACCCGGTGATACAAAGGCATTGGTGGCGGTGAATGCATCCTTGGACAGGCGCCGCCAAACAGCGCAGACGTGCGGGCCCGAAGCGATCAGATCGGGCCAGCCCATGGCCTTGGCCGCGTCGGCATCAAGATGAAAGGGTTCGGGATCGAATTGTCTGGCAAAGGCCAGCATGTCTTCGCGCCGCATTTCATGCGCGCCATAGGCAAAGCGGTCACCGACCGCGAAATCTTCGAAATACAGGTGATTCAAAAAGGGCGCCCGGTCGTTCAACGCATTCTTCATGGTCGGACCGGCAGACTGGGGGGCGAGATTTCGTCCATGCTCCGTTTTGCCCAATCAAGCTTGGGCGCCTCCAGCTCGGCCCGGCGTTGCGCTTCATCCAGGCGGCCGGCGGCATCGGCATGGTTCATGGTCAAGACTTTGCCGTTGTCCACCACCTGCTGCCCGTCCACATAAACCTCCCGCACCGCCCGGTCCTGGGCTGAATAGATCAAGGTGCGCAACGGCTCCCGCCCGGGCAACATGGCGGGATGGCTGGTATCTGCCAGAACCAGATCTGCCTTGGCGCCGACCGCCAGACGTCCGATATCGTCACGGCCGACGATGTTCGCGCCGCCGATGGTGGCGCAATGGAAAACGTCGCCGGTTTTCACCGCGTCCACATCCTGCGCCGCGACATGGCCCAGTACCCCGGCCCAGCGCATTTCGTCCAGCATGTTATGGGGGAAGGTATCGGTACCGATACCGACGTTGATGCCCCGCGCCAGATAATCGCCCAAATGCTCCAGCAGTATGCCGCGGCGCACAAAGACGTTGGGACAATGGGCCACGGAGGCGCCAGTTTCGGCCAGCAGGTCCAGATCCTTGCGGGTTGACCAGCGGACCCAGGAATGGTGATCCAGAAAAATACAATGGGCGATCGTGGCGTTCTCGCCGAGAAAGCCAATTTTGTGCAGCCATTGAATGGGGGTCAGGCCATGGCGTCGGGTCATCTCGTTGAATTCGACGATGCTTTGCGAGGCATGGATCTGCATCTGTAAACCGCGCTGACGGGCCTCGGCGCCGGCGTCGCGCAACAATTCCTCTGTGCAGGTATCGATTTGCGATGGCGTCAACATGCCGTCCAGACGGCCGCTGGGATCCTGCCGGGCCCGTTCGATCAAATTCAGGGCCTGTTCCATGCCCGCACGCCCTGCGGCTTCATCCCAGTCATACAGAACTTCGTGGCCATTGGGGGTGTACCAGCGGGCGGAACGGAACATTGGCGCCAGCACACCGCGCAGGCCGCTTTTTGCCAGCAACGCCTGCCAGCCGTCCCAGGGTACGGAAATATCGACCAATGTGGTCACGCCACTAAGCAGCAACTCGCAATAGGCAACCTCGGCGCCTGCCGCGGTGCCCGGCCCATCAGGGCGAAAAATGGGCATATACTCATACAGGCCGCTCATGCCCAGGGCCGGGCTGCCCAGTTCCTCGTTATAGCCCTTGTTCATGGGCTCCGACATCGGGTGGGAATGAATGTTGACCAGCCCCGGCATGACCATTCGGTCGCGGCCGTCAATTTCCCGATCCGCCGGGCCGTCATAACTGGGCCCGCAATGGGTGATCTCGTTACCCCGGAAAGCCAGATCGGCGCCGGGCCGGAAAACATGCCGGTTTTCATTTGCGTCCCAGGCGATCAGCCAGCGGGCATTGCGAATTACCGTGGTCTCTTTTGCCATTATTTGCTTCACCAAATTTATGCGACCTGATGCGCAAATGCGCCACCGTCGAGCAGTTGCCGGCTGTTTTGCACGGCGATATCAATGCTGCGGTCGAAGGTTTCCGGTGTCAACCAGGCGACGTGCGGCAGCAGCGTCACGTTATCCAGCCGCAGCAGCGGTTCGCTGTTGTCTATGGGTTCATCGGCGAAAACATCCAATCCGGCGGCCAAAAGCGTACCCTCGGTCAACGCCTTGTACAGCGCTGACTGATCCACCAGGCCGCCTCGGGCCGTATTGATCAATACGGCGCCGGGTTTCATGGCGGCAAAGGCTTTGGCATCCAGGATCTTTTCTGTGCTCGGCGTTAGCGGCAAGTGCAGCGAGATCACATCGCTTTTGGCCAACAGTTCCGGCAGGGTTTGCCATTCGGCTTCGGCCTCCGCCTTGGGCGTTGATGCGGTGTAGAGGATCCGGGCACCCATGGCGCGCAGCATAGGGGCAACCCGGCGCCCGACCTCGCCATAGCCAACCAGCCCGACCGTGCGTCCGGCAGCTTCGCCAACCCGGTCAAAGATGGCCGGGTCCATGCGCCAGCCGTCACCACGGCGTGTGGCGTCATGGAACTGGGGGGCGCGGCGCAGAGCGGATAACAGCAGCAACACGGTGGCCTCGGCCACGGCCCGGCTGTTGGTGCCGGGCATGTTGCAAACGGTGATGCCCCGGGCGCGGGCGCTATCGAGATCGATGGTGTTGACGCCCACACCAATCTTCTGGATCAGACGCAGTTTCGGTGCGGCGGCGATGACCTCGGCTGTGGCCGGTTGCAGCACGTGCCACAGAACGTCGGCGTCCGCCAGCAATTGGAACAGTCGCGCATCGTCACCCTCGTCACAGGTATCGATCGTCAGCCAGTCACTCTCCGCGGCACGCAGGCGGGTGGAGATGCCGGCGCTTGCGGCATAGTGAAAAACCGCCTTCAATTTAGCCATTCAATAGATCCTTCGCACGCGGTACCTATCGCGGGTGTGGCCCGCATTTATATCGTAGGGTATTACCGAATGATGGCAAATGGAGGATAGCCTGACGCCGGAATTATTTCCCGAACGGCGGCCATTACTAATGACCGTTGGTGTAACTGGAGCGGGCGAAGAGAATCGAACTCTCGTCTTAAGCTTGGGAAGCTCCTGCTCTACCATTGAGCTACGCCCGCCTGGGGGCTGTTTAACACAGACCAATAGAATGCGAAACGGCGTCTCCTGGCTGATTTTCATGCACGATAGTTCACAGTCTCGCGAGCGGGGGGGTCTGGACCGTTGACAATGGAGGGCCGTCTGTGAAACTTGGCCGCGGTCCGCAACGGGTGGGCAGGGCGGCGGCCGTTGCGCTGCCGATGTTTCGTTGGTTTGAGGAGCAGTAAATGAACGGTGCAATACCGGGTACAGTGCCCGCCGCGCTGGACAAGGCAAAGTTTCATGATCCCCACCGTACCCTCGATGGTGAGCCACGCGCCGTTGTGACCCTGAGCAATCTGGAGACGCTTTGGTTCAATACCGGGACATTGTGTAACCTGACCTGCACCAACTGCTACATCGAATCGAGTCCCAGCAACGACCGTCTCGCGTATTTGAGCGTAGCGGAGGTCGGCGCCGTACTGGACGAATTGCAAACTGACTGGCAAGCCCATGAAATCGGCTTTACCGGGGGTGAGCCGTTCATGAATCCCGATATTCTGGCGATGCTGGATAATGCCTTGGCGCGCGGCTACCGGGTCCTGGTTCTGACAAACGCCATGCGGCCCATGATGAAGCTGGCGGATGGTCTGTTGGCTTTGCAGGACAAATACGGCGATCAGCTCTGTCTGCGTGTATCCATGGACCATTATGCCCCTAACGTACACGAGTTGGAACGCGGCGCTCATAGTTGGCCGCCGATGCTCAAGGGGCTGACCTGGCTGGGCAAAAATGGTTTTGCTATCAACGTTGCCGGGAGGACCTTGTCGGGCGAGGACGAGGCCGGCTTGCGGCAGGGCTATGCCCGCCTGTTCGCAGCTCATGGCATTCCGATCGATGCCGCCGACCCAGGCGAATTGGTACTGTTTCCGGAGATGGACGACGCTCTGGATGTGCCCGAAATCACCTCTGCCTGTTGGGCTTTATTGAACGTTTCGCCGGATGCGATGATGTGCGCCACGTCGCGCATGGTGGTCAAGCATAAGGGTGATGCGCAGCTGACCGTGATGCCTTGTACTCTGTTGCCCTACGACGCGCGCTTCAAAATGGGCTCGACGCTGGCGGCTGCGAATGGCGCCGTCGCGCTGAACCACCCTCATTGTGCCCGGTTTTGCGTTTTGGGCGGCGGTTCCTGCAGCGCCGGATAAACCTTGATCGACCGTACGCCGAAACGCCGGGGCAGAATCCCTTATCGTGGCCTGCCGGTTCGGCTTATGATACGGCGCCATGAGTTATGAAAAACCGTTTGCCGGACTGAATGTCCTGGATTTGAGCCAGGGCTATGCCGGCCCTTATTGTGCCGGGCTATTGGCCCAATATGGTGCCGATGTCATCAAGGTGGAACCGCCCGAGGGCGACTGGGCCCGGGGCCTCGGCCGGGTCTATGGCGACCAATCCACGATCTCGCTGGCCGCCAACCGGGGCAAGAAGAGCATCGTTCTGGATTTGAAATCTGCCGGCGGGCTGGCCGTTGCCCATGAACTGGCTGCCCGCTGCGACGTATTCATGGAAGGATTCCGTCCCGGCGTCTGCGCCCGCTTTGGCTTGGCCTATGACGATTTGCGAAAGGTCAATCCCGGGGTGATCTATCTGGCGGTGAGCGGTTTTGGCCATGACGGTCCCTATGCGCGGGAGGCGAGTACGGACACGGTGGCACAGGCCTTTTCCGGCCTGATGTCCGTCAATCGCGGCAATGATGACGTTCCCCACCGCGTCGGCCATTACATTGTCGATTGCGTGACGGCGCTGTACGCCTATCAGGCCCTTTGCACCGCATTATATGCGCGCCGGGATGAGCCGGAGGGCCGCCTGATAGATTGCAGTTTGATGCAGGCAGCGGCAGCGGTGCAGACCTCCAAGATCGCGGATTTTCATTTGGAAGATGGCAAGCCGGTCGCCAATAATGCGCCTGCCGGCAGCTACAATACCCAGAATGGCTTTATCGCCATCACCCTGGTCAAGGAAGAGCAGTTTAGACAAATGTGTCTGGCCCTGGGCCAACCTGCCCTGGCCGACGATCTCCGTTACGTCGATTTTGCCAACCGGGCCGAGAATATGGATAGTCTGGGCCCGCTGTTGCAGGAGATCCTGTTGCAGCGTCCGGCGGCGGAATGGTCGGCACATTTCCGGGCCGCAGGGGTTCTGGCCCATCCGGTTGCGGATTATGGCGATTGGATGGCTGATCCACACGTCGTCGCAACCCAGGCTTTCGCGATGATAGGGCAACAGGGCGTCGGGCCGATGCCCGTGGCCCAAATCCCCGGCGCTGCCGCCATTGATCCGGATGATCCAGGCCAACAGGCGCCATTTCTGGGCCAGCATAGCCGGCTGATACTTGCAGAACTGGGTTATGACGACGAAAAAATTGCCGCGTTGGCGGCTGACGGCGCAGTGAGATTTTATGAGCATAAGGAGTAGAGGACCGATGGGTAGCGAAGAATTTGATCCTGCAAGACACCGGTTTACGGAGGCCAGGTATTTTGATGATCTGAGCATTGGCGAGCAGTTCTATATAAATTCGCGCACCGTGACGGACGCCCAGTTCAGCGCCTTTCAGGCGGCCTCGGGGGACAATCACCCAATCCATTATGATGTGGAATATTGCAAGGCTCTTGGCCATCCCGGCCTGCTGGCGCATGGCTTTCAGGTGTTGATACAAAGCGCTGCGGGCGCCGGTGTTTTCCCTCATGTAATGGGCGAGGCACTGGTCGGCTTCATCGAACAATCCAGCCGGTTTCTAAAGCCGGTCTATGCCGGCGACACCCTGTATCCGATGCTGACTATTCTGGAATTGAAGCCGCAGCGCAGCACCGGCGTGGTTGTCGTTGGCTCGACGATACACAATCAAAGGCGTGAATTGGTCATGGAAGGCGAACAGCGTTATCTGGTGCGTAGACGCAATCCGGACGAATAGCGGCGGTCAGCATGGGTGAATATCGGGCGGTTTTTCTGGTCAACGGCATAATGCTGTTGATCCTGGGCATCGCAATGATGGTGCCGGTACTGCTGGATGCGCGGGTTGATCACCCGGATTGGCAGGTTTTCCTGGCGGCGGCATTTTTGACGGCCTTCGTCGGTGCCGGTATCAGCATCACCTGTTGGGGTAGCGGCGGGGATTTGCACTTACGGCAGGCCTTTGTCCTGACCACCACTGTCTGGATCGTGACACCCACCTTCGCGGCCCTTCCCTTTGCCTTTTCCGATCTCAATCTCAGCTACACGGACGCCTTTTTTGAAGCCATGTCGGGCATCACGACCACTGGCTCCACAGTGATTTCCGGATTGGAGGATGCGCCGCCGGGTATTCTGATCTGGCGGGCTTTGCTGCAATGGATGGGTGGCATCGGCATTATTGTGACCGCCATCGCGATCCTGCCCTTATTGCAGGTTGGCGGCATGCAGCTGTTCCAAATGGAAACATCAGATGCGTCAGAAAAGGTATTGCCGCGCACGGCGCAGATCGCGGGGACCATCAGCATCATTTATCTATCCCTTTCCGTTCTCTGCGCGCTGGTCTACTGGGCCGCCGGGATGCCGCCGTTCGACGCCGCCGCCCATGCCATGACCACGATTGCGACCGGCGGTTTTTCCACTTCCGATGGGTCCATTGGGATCTATGACAGCGCCCTGATCGACTATACCGCGACCGCCTTCATGATCATCGGCAGCCTGCCTTTCCTGCTGTATTTTCAGGTGGCGCGCGGCCGGCCCCTGGCGCTTTGGCGCGACAGTCAGGTGCGTTGGTTCTTTGCCATATTGTTCGCCGCGATTGCTGGCATGACCTTGTGGCAGGTGGGTGGCAATGAACTGCCATTCGGCGAAGCCCTGCGCTTTACCACCTTCAACGTTACTTCAATATTGACCGGCACGGGCTATGCCACCGACGATTATAGCCAGTGGGGCGGTTTCGCGGTTGTGATGTTCTTCTTTGTCATGTTCATTGGCGGCTGTGCTGGTTCAACCTCGTGCGGCATCAAGATCTTCCGTTTCCAGGTGCTCTATGCAGCGGCCCGCACCCAGATGGGCGCCCTGTTGCAGCCCCACGGCGTTTTCGTTGCCAACTTCAACCGCCGGCCCATACCCGAATCGGTGATGGATTCGGTCATGAGCTTCTTTTTCCTGTTTGCCCTAAGCTTTGCCTTTCTGGCCGTGGCGCTCAGCCTGATGGGACTGGACTTTCTGACCGCCGTATCCGGCGCCGCCACCGCGATTGCCAATGTCGGCCCCGGCCTGGGCAGCGTCATCGGGCCTTCGGGCACGTTTGCCCCGCTGCCGGACATGGCAAAATGGCTTCTGGCGGCAGGCATGTTGCTGGGCCGTCTGGAGCTGTTAACGGTGATGGTCTTGTTTACCCGCACCTTCTGGCGCGGTTAGACCAGTTTCGATACTCATCGAATCAGATTAACCACGACATGCTCTAACTATTGCCGCTCACGCTCGTGCGCCAAAGCGCGCCGCTCCGCGTGGGCGGTGCATCAGCGCCGGGCCGCCGTCGCGGCCTGGATTGTGTAATTCGAAATCGAATTCGGTCTGGTGTCCTGGGTCAGAAGTATGTCCTGAACATGACGTGCTTCTGACCCAGGACACCAGGATATTTCCGGGCTATTCAAAAACCTGCGCCGGCAGCCATTGGGCCAGGCGCGGAAAGCTCATGACGAGTGCGATGACCGTCAGTTGCGCGCCCACAATGGGAAGGATGCCCCAGTAAATATCGGTGATTTTGACCTGGGGTGGTGCAGCGCCTTTGAGGAAAAATAACGCGAAGCCGAAAGGCGGCGTCAAGAATGATGTTTGCAGGGTCAGGGCAATCAAGGTCGCCATCCAGAGGGCCGTGCCCATGTTATCGCCGGCATGGGCGGCGAAATCCAAATCGGACAGCACCGGCAGGAACAGGGGCAATGTAATGATTGTGATCTCGATCCAGTCGATAAAAAACCCCAAGACAAATATGATGCCGATGATGGTGAGAAGCATGCCCCAATCACCCAGGGCCAGCCCCTGCAGCATGCCGCTGACGACCTCGTCGCCACTGAAAAAGCGGAACGGATAGGAAAAGACGTTGGCGGCCAGAACAACGAAGAAGACCATGGCTGTCATCAGTGCCGTGCCTTCCACGACCTCGCGGAACAGGGGCCAGGTCAACCGGCCGTTCAAAAGCATCAGCAGGATGCCGCCCGCCGCACCCACGGCGCCTGACTGGGGCGGTGTGGCCCAGGCGAATATGATTGACCCCAAGACCAGAAAAATTAGACCGGCCGGCAACACCAGGCCCCGCACGTAGAAACCAAGCCATTGCCAGGACGTCCAGCCATGGCTCCAGTCCGACCCCACGCTTTCGTGCAGCGCCTTTGGCGGCGACCGCCATGCGGCCAGCATGTAGTAAAACAGGTACAGTGCGACCAGAATGGCTGCCGGCCACATGGTGGCAAGGAACATGTGCCCGATTGACACGCCCAACTTGCCGGCCAGAAAAAACAGCATGATCGCAGGCGGCAAAATAAGGCCCAGGGTTCCCGCCGCAGCTACGACACCACTGGCCAGGGCCGGGCGATAGCCCTGTTCCAGCATGGTCGGCAAGGCGATCAGGGCCAGGGTCGCGACCGAGGCGCCGACGACCCCTGCCGTGGGTGCGAGCAGGATGCCCAAAAAGGTCACGGCGATGGCCATGCCCGCCGGCACCCGTCCAAGCAAATGCTGCAGACACAATAACAGATCGCGGGCAATGCCGCTTTTCTCCAACGCCATGCCCATGAACAACAGCATGGGCACCGTGGGATAGATCAGGCTGCCATTGATGCTGCCGTATATGCGCAACGGCACGTTCAACAGGGCGATCCACGGCATCTCTCCCAGGGCGATGCCGATCAGGCAAAACCCGACGCCCAGGCCGGCCAGCAGCACCGCCACCGGCAGACCGGAAAAGATCAAAATCGCCAACGAGGCCAGCATGAGATAGGGCAGGATATCGACGAATTCCGGCATGGCTTTCAGTCTTTGGCGCGGCGTTGCGCCAAATTGCGCACGGCTGCGACGATTGCCGCCAGCAGAAACAGGCCCAGGCCAAAGGGCATGGCGCCTTTCAATAGCCATCGCCACGGCCCGCCAAGGGTCAGCGCCAGTCTCTCGCCGTCATCGAAGCTGTTAATCGCATAGTCGATGCCAAAATAGAGAACCACCATTACAAACGGCAGCATGAGCAAGAGCAGACCCAGCAGTTCTATGCGGCCCTGCATTGCCGGCGACAGGCGTTCCCTGATGACATCGACCCGGACATGGGCGCCGCGAATGTAGGCATAGCCCAGGGTCAGCAGGACCAGGAACACGAACAGTTCCCATTCCAGGTATTGCGGCAGGGACAAAGCGGCGTTGAATACCTTACGGGCGACAATCTCGTAGACACGCACACCGATCATCGCCGGCAGAATGATCAGGGCGCTCCAGAATCCGATGCCGCAGATGGCGCGGTCAATGGCGCTCAGGATAAGCAAAAGGCGTTCCCGGCTGGAAGCCGCACGAAAGGCGGCCCAGCGCCGCCGCCGGGGGCCCTGCACGCGCCGGTGCCGGAGCATTTTCTGAATATCCAGTTGTATGGCAAGCAAGGACGGGACCACCAGCAGAACCAAGAGCGTGGCAACGGCAAGGCCGAAAATCAGGGTTATGGCCATGGGTATAAGAAACTGCGCCTGCAGGCTGGTTTCAAACAACAACGGTGTCAGGCCGCCGATTGTGGTCAACGAGGTCAGCAGAACGGCGCGCAGCCGGTCCTGGCTGCCGGCTATGATGGCCTGAAAGCTGTCTTCGCCGGCGGCAATACTTTCATCGATGGTGGAAACCAGAATGATGGAATCGTTAACCAGTATGCCGGACAGACCCAACAGGCCGACCAGGGTCAGCAAGCTCAAATCAAATCCCAGCAGCAGATGCCCCATGACCGCCCCGACGATGCCAAACGGGATAACGGCCATCACCACGACGGGCCGGACATAGCTGGAGAAAACCCAGGCCAGGATGACATAGATCGCAGCCAGGCCGATCAGGGCGCCCAGCCGCATATCGGCCATGGTGCGGGCCTGTTCTTCAGCCCGTCCAGCGAAGCTGTACTGCAGACCGTATTGCCGGGCAATGCTGGGCAATTCGCTGTCTTCAAGTGCTTCCAGCAACTTGCCCATGCTAATTTCGCTTACGTCCAACTCGCCTGTGATGGCGGCCTCGCGCAGGCCGTCCTGGCGCCGGATGCGTGCGAATCCGGCGTCTTCCCGCATGGATACCACTTCGCTCAGGGGAACATCGACGCCGCTGGGGCCGCGAAGATACAGGTTCAACAGGTCTTCGGTCGTGATCGCACCGCGCTCATATTGCACCTTTACCGTGACTTCCTCGTCGCCCCGGGGAAAACGCTTGGCGATGGCACCTTGAAACGCCGCCCGCACCTGTCGGCCCACGCTGTCCGTCGAAAAACCAAGAGCCCGCCCACGCGGCGTCAATTCCAGGATCACTTCCTGCTTGCCGTATGGCAGATCATCCTCAACGTCACTGACGCCGGGGAAACGTTGCAGCAGGGTCTTCACCTCGTGTGTGGCGGCCTTCAGATCGCGGGTGGTGCCGCCCTGTAAACGAATATCGATCTCCTTCCCAGGCGGCCCGCCTCTGCGTGCATTCAAGTTGATGCGATCCACACCTGGCTGCCGTTGGATGCGCTGGCGCCAGGTCTCGATAAAATCCGGCATGCGGATCTGGCGATGATCGGACGGTATCAATTCCACATAAAGGCCACCGTATTTGTCTCCTCGCACGCTGTAAAACTCGGCGGCTTGAGATTTGCCGAGACTGCCGAAGGTGGAATGGATCAGCGGCTCGCTGGCCACGGACGTGCCTGGGGACTGCGTCGCCGCCTCGCGCGCGGCCCGCTCCAACTCGTGCACCATGGCCTCTGTCCGGGCGCGCGGCGTTCCGGGCATCATCACTACGTTGCCATAGACAATGTTGCCTTCGGGTGTGGGAAAAAATTGAAAGCCAATCCGCCCGCCGCCAATTATACCCAGGGCAATGATCAGAGCGGCGACGGCGCAGGCCACGGTCAAGTACCGCCATTGTATGCAGGCAACTAGAAAAGGTCGGTATCCACGGCTGCGAAACTGATCAAACTGACGGTTGAACCAGGCACGTGCCCGAGACTCCTGCTGGTTCGCCTGACCCAACGCGCCACGCAAATGACCCGGCAAAATCAGAAAACATTCAAGCAGACTGGCGACCAGAACAGAAACCGTGACCAGGGGAATGGCGCTCAAGATAGTGCCGATGATACCACCGATGATGATCAGCGGCAAAAAGGCGGCAATAGTGGTCAGGGAAGACGCCACCACCGGCGCCAACATGCGCAAGGCGCCCTCTTCGGCCGCTTGCCGGGCACTCAGTCCAGTGGCGCGGCGCGTGGCGGCATGCTCGCCAACCACAATAGCGTCGTCAACGATAATGCCGAGCGTCATTATCAGTGCGAACAGACTGACCATGTTGATGGATTGCCCGGTCAGCAGCATCACGCCCGTTGTCGCCAGCAGCGCGACCGGAATTCCGGCTGCGACCCAAATGGCCACACGCAAATTCAAAAAGATGAACAAGATGATCACGACCAGCGCCAGGCCGCCAACGCCATTTTTCAATAGTATAGCGATACGCTCGCTGATCAGGCCAGCTTGTACATCGTAATGTTCCAACTTCAGGGTCGGCGGCAGAGTCTGGCGCAGTTCCGCCAAATAACGCTCAACCGCGGCGGCAGCCTCCAGCGCATCTGCGCCAACAGCGCGTTTGACATGCAACTCGATCGCCCGGTCCTTGGCCAGGCGGCCTTCCACGGCATCTGCGTCGAAGGCTTCGTGTACACCCGCAATATCGCGTAGGCGTATCTTTTCACCGTTTGGCAGGGAGCGGATTTCTATATCGCCGAGGCCGGTGGCGGAGGTTTCAAGGCCCAGGCTGCGAATTTGCTTTTCAACCTGGCCTTCTATATTGCCCGACGGCAGATCCTGGCTGCGGTCACGAATGCGATCTGCCACGTCACTCAGGCTCAAGCCCAGACGGCGCAAGGTTTGCGGCGTCATATCGACCCATATTTCCTCGTCCCTGGCGCCATACAACAGGACCTGATCGATGCCGCGGGCCAGCAGTCCCTCGCGAATTCGCTTGGCGATGGCCTTTAGGGCGCTTTCACTAAACGGGCCGGAAACGGCAATGCGCGATATGGTGTCGTAGCGGGTGACCCGGCGAATAATTGGGGTTTCGCTGCCGGCGGGCAAGGTCGTGACCTGGGCGACGGCCGAAACCACATCCGCGCGTCCGGCCTGCATATCGCTGCCCGCGTTGAATTGCACCAAGACCGTTCCCGATCCCTCGACCGCGAATGAAATGATGTGATCCACGTTATTGAGATAACGGACTTCAGGCTCGATGGCGGTGACGATGTTGCCTTCAATGTCGCTCGCACTGGCGCCCGGCCAGGCGACAGTGACCGACACCATATCGATACCGAAATCCGGGAAGAACTGTGTATTCAAGCGGGATAAAGACACTGCGCCAAGAACCAGCATGACCACCATCAACAGGTTGGCGGCATTGCGGTGACGGACAAACAATTTGACCAGATCGGCGGGGTTCATTGACGGACTTCGACCTTTTGTCCTGGTCCTATTTCGGCAAACCTGGTCAGCACCACCTGCTCGCCATCGCGGATATCACCCTGCAGAAGGACATCATTGCCGACCCGCGCCGTCAGTTCGACCGCCCGCCGTTCCAGACGGTCGCCTTGGATGACATAAATGGTATCACCGTTGTACAAGGCGCTTTCAGGTATTCGCGCCACGCCGCGATATTTTTGATCGGGCATGGCGATGGCTACGAAGGCACCAGGGCGAAGAGGATTTGTCAAATCTGCGCCAGCTAGCCGGATGAATACCGGTACACCGCCGCTGGCGCTGTCTATGCGGGCGTCAACGCGGTCCAATCGCCCGTCGTAACGGAAACTTCGCCCACCCACCTGCCAGGTAATCTCCGCCGACCGGCCGGTCAGGGGGCCGTCCGAGACCAGGCGGCCGTATTGTCCGTTGGACAGAATGACCCTTGCTTCTAAACGGCCAGCGTCAATTAGCCGCGCGACGCGATCATTGGCGTTCAGGCGCTTGCCTACCTGGGCCTGCACATCGGCCAGGAAACCATTGAAGGGTGCGGTCAATCGCGCCCGTTGCAGATCCCGTTTCGCCCGCCGCAGATTCACGCCGAGGCGATTGATGACCGCTTCCTGTTGTTTGATACGCGCGGTTTCGCCCGCCAATTCGCTTTTCCGCATTTCGGTCATCTTCTGCTGCCGGGTCAGGTCAATGCGCGCGGTATCCAGCCGCTTTTCGGAAACCGTGCCCCGGGTAGACAGCGAGCGCACGCGTTTCACTTCGCGCTGAAGCAAGCTGACCAATTCCAGATCGCGGCCCAGCGCCAACCCGTATGACTCCTTGCGGGCGCTGATTTCCTCCAAACGCGCCATTGCTTCCCGCGTCTGCGCCGACAGTTCATCTATCTTGGCCTGATAGTCGAATTCATCGATTGCGATTATCAAGTCGCCCTGATGCAAACTGCCGCCGTCGACGAAATTGTCGGCGACCGCGACCACCTCGCCGGCTACCAGGGCCCGTAGCTCGACCTCCCGCCCCGCGACAATTTCCCCGTACAGGCGCAGCTTCGGCTGAATATCACCAAAGGCCACCGGGTGCGCGGTCACCAACCAGGCCTGTTCGGGTTGGTCCAGGGGCTCGACAATGGGTTTTGTGCGTACCAGATAGGCAGCGCCCATCACGGCAGCCAGAACCACCATGGCCGGCACCACCGCTTTTCGAACTTGCCAAGACATGGCGGAAACCTACGCAGCCTCGCCGGAACGATCAAGCATTCCGATCCAGGAACACCCTTTGGTGGACCGCTGCCTGGTCGACCGCTATCCTGGCCGGATTGTTGCAATGGGGAAATCTGCATGACTGCTCAACTTTTTACGCCACGCGAAATGATCGAACGATTGGTGGCATTCGATACAACAAGCCGAGAGTCCAATCTGGAGTTGATCCATTTCGTGCGTGACTATTTGGCCGGTCATGGCGTGGCCTCGACGTTGATCCACAACGAAAGTGGCGCCAAGGCCAATCTTTTTGCCACGGTTGGCCCCGTCGTCGATGGCGGCGTCGTGCTGTCGGGCCATACCGATGTGGTTCCGGTTGATGGCCAGGATTGGTCCAGTGATCCTTTTCAGGTGGACGAGCGCGAGGGCCGGCTGTATGGCCGCGGCACGGCGGACATGAAAAGCTTCTCCGCCATCGCCCTTGCCTTGGTGCCGGCCATGGTGGAACGTGGCCTGTCACTGCCCATTCATTTTGCCCTTTCCTATGACGAGGAGGTCGGCTGTCTGGGCGCCCCGGACCTTTCCCGCCATATTCAGGGTCTGCCGTGCCGGCCGCAGGCGTTGATCGTTGGCGAGCCGACGGAGATGAAGGTGGTCAACGCCCACAAAGGCTGCTGTGCCATCAGGACCGTCGTAACCGGTTTGGAGGGGCATTCCTCAGAGACGCACAAGGGCGTCAATTCCATTTTTGCCGCCATGGAGTTGATCCGGTACTTGGCCGATCTGGCGGAAGAATTTAAGACATCCAATGTCGATCCACGCTTTGACCCGCCCTACACCACCATTCAGGTAGGAACCATCACCGGCGGCACCGCCGGAAATATCATTCCCAAGGAAACCACGTTCTGGTGGGAATATAGGGCCCTGCCAAACATCGATGGTTCAAAAATAGTGGCCGATTTCCAGGCCTTTGCAGCCAACGAGGTGCTGCCGAAAATGCGCGCGGTTCATCCCCTTGCCGATATTCGTATCGATGTGCGGGGCGAGGTCATTCCGCTGTTGCCGGAAGATGGTTCGCCCGCGGAAACCCTGGTTCTGGCACTAACCGGCAGTAATCAAACCTATGCTGTTTCCTATGGCACCGAAGCCGGAATTTTCCAGAAGGGCGGCGTTGCATCAGTAATTTGCGGACCAGGCAGTATTTCTGTTGCGCATCGCCCGGACGAGTATGTGGAGATCTCACAGATCGAAGCCTGTACCGCGTTCATGCATCGGCTGATTGACCGGTTGGCCTGACCGTTTATACCAACCTAGCCTCTATATGGGTCCCTACCAGCGCAGGTTGGTATTGGTCCTATGGCGCGCGTTTGAACGGGGCCAGGTGACGATTAATATTGGCCGTCATCCCGCGGTCGAAATCCTTGGCGGCGGCCTCGATAAAGCGATACAGGGCATCGTCACGTTCGTTGATGCTGACCTCTTCCGGCATGGTGCGTTGCCGGGTCGCGGTGGCTGATGCGAACCCGCGACCCAAGCCGCCGGCGGTCACAATTTCCAACTTCGCTTCCAGCCGGGCGCCATAGCGGGCCGCCTGATCGAGGGTAAACATGGCTTCAAAGCCCTCTTTCTTGTGCAACTTCTCGATCCTGACGGATGCGTCAATGATGATGAATTTCGCCTGGCCGCTTGTTCCCATGGCGCGCAGACGATCCTTCGCCCAATTCCGCATTGCCTGGGCTGGCGCCAATGGCAGCGCATGTTCCACATTCGGGGCGCGCAGCGGCGAACGATATTGTTCGACGATCTCTATGCGGGCGACATTCAAATGTATCTCCGGCAGGTGACTAAACCGCAGGTCGGGATAGGTGACCTTCTTCAAGGGGCTTTCGCAGGCTGCCAAAAGAAAGCCGAAACAAAGGACGGGCAGGAGTGGCAGAAGGCGGTATAGCGTCATATCAAGTGTCCTGGATCAGAAATACGTCAGGTTTAGGACCGGTAAGAAGGTTCCTATTCAGACAAGCCGAATTGACCAAGGGGAAATGTATAGGAAGCATTGCAGAATTCACAGGTTACGATCAGTTGATCGTCCACCGCCAGGTCATGCAGTTCGGTATTCGGCAGCTGCTGCAAAATTCGTTCCGCCCGTTGCAGGGAGCAGCGGCAACCTGGGCGTAGCCGGGTCGGTTCGAATATCCGCACACCGTCTTCATGGAACAGGCGATAGAGAAGATCATCCCCGGCCAGGCCGGGGTCGATTAACTCACTGGACTGGGTGCTGGCCAGCAAAGTGACCACGCGACGCCAATCATCTTCGGATACCTCACCCCGCTCAAACTCCACGCCCCGGGCCAGCAAACTAGGATCGCCCTCGGGCAGACGCTGCAGCATGATCGCTCCGCTACGCCAATTTCCGTCACTCGCGTTTCTGCCGCTCGCCAGGACAATTGCAGTCTCGATCTGTTCCGATTCGCGGAAATAGTTATGCGCGCAATCGGCCAGACTGAACCCTTCCAATGCGACGATGCCCTGATAGCGTTCTGTATCGGGCCCTTGATCGACCGTGAAGGCAATGTAACCGGCGCCCAGAAGGCGGGGAATGGACGGCATCATACCGGGATCTACGCTGCGCACGGCATCGGCGTCGAACTGGGCATAGCCACGCAAACTGCCCGGTGATTTCAGGTCGGCTAGCAACGTGGATATGGGTCCATCGCTATTGGTTTGCAGGGTGAAAACCCCGTCAAACTTCAGGGCGCCCGCCAAGGCACAAGACAGTGCCAGGGCCTCAGCTAGCAGGCGGGACACCAGATCCGGATAATCATGACGGTTGAGAATTTCGTCCAGCGCCGGACCCAGGCGAACCAGCCTGCCGCGGACACCGATACGTTCAATTTGAAAGGGTCTGATCAGGTCGTCCGGGGCAGCGGTCAACGGCTTATTCCAGACACCATGTTAGGATGCCTTTTTGCGCGTGCAGGCGGTTTTCCGCTTCGTCCCAGACCAGGGAACGAGGCCCGTCGATCACCGCCGCGGTTACTTCTTCGCCGCGATGGGCTGGCAGACAATGCATGAACACCGCATCTGATTTTGCCTTGGCCATTAAGCCATCGTTCACCTGATATGGCGCCAGCATATTATGCCGGTCCGATTTCTGATCATCATGCATAGAGACCCAGGCATCGGAAACGATGCAATCGGCACCGCTCACCGCCTCCTCGGTGGATTCGGTGACAATAATCGTGGCACCTTGTTGCCTGGCCCAAGCCACGGCGCCATCCGATGGGCTAAGGGCCTGCGGGCATGCCAGACGCAGTTCGTAGCCAAAGCGGGCGGCACCATGGATCCAGGATGTAGCAACATTGTTGCCATCTCCCGACCAGGCGACAATTTGCGACCTCGAAGGGCCGCGGTGTTCTTCAAGTGTCATCACATCGGCCATCAACTGGCAGGGATGACTGCTGTCGGTCAGGCCATTGATCACCGGTACCGTGGCGTGCTCCACCAACTCGTTCAGCATCGTGTGCGACTTTGTGCGCAACATGATGGCATCGACGTAGCGTGACAGGACCCGCGCGGTGTCGGCCATGGATTCACCACGGTCCAACTGCAGGTCATCAGAATTCAAAACGATGGTTTCGCCACCCAATTGCCGCATGCCGACATCGAACGACACGCGGGTTCGGGTCGATGGTTGAATGAAAACCATCGCCAAAACTTTGCCGGCCAGCGGCCGATCTTCGTCGGGTTCTCCTCGCCCTTGGCCGGCGCGGGAAGATTTGCGCGCCTTGGCGCTGTCCAAAATACCGCGCAAGGTGGCGTCATCGATCTGGTCAATGTCCAGAAAATGGCGCGGTTGGGTCATTGCCCCAATTCCCGGCAGACGTCCTCCAGCGCCGAAATCGCTTCATCGACATGGTTTTCTTCTATGTTCAGGGGCGGCAGCATGCGCATTACATTGTCGCCGGCTGGCGGTACCAGAACGCCGCGGCCTCGCATAGCGGTCACCATATCCATGTTGGGTACACGGCATTTGATCCCTAACAACAGACCCTTGCCGCGCACATCCTCAATCACCGAGTCATTGCGCCGGCACAAGTCTTCCAGCCGTGAACGCAGCAAATCGCCGATCCGTTCGACTTCGGCCATGAAGCCATCGCCCAGGACAACATCCAACACCGCATTGCCGGCGGCCATGGCCAGCGGATTGCCGCCATAGGTGGAACCATGAGTGCCGGGGACCATGCCCTTGGCGGCGTCGGATGTGGCCATGCAGGCACCAACCGGAAAGCCACCGCCGATACCCTTGCCCAGTGTGACGATGTCCGGCGTCACGCCGGACCATTCATGGGCCAGAAGACGGCCGGTCCGGCCCATTCCGGTTTGCACTTCATCAATGATCAACAGCAAGCCGTTGTCGTCGCAGACCTGCCGCAATTGCTGCATCACGGCATCCTCGATCATCATGACGCCGCCCTCCGCCTGGATCGGCTCTATCATGATTGCGGCCGTGTGTGGCCCAATCGCCGCCTGCAAGGCATCCATATCGCCTACCGCGACATGATCGAAACCATCCACCTTCGGGCCAAAGCCGTCCAGGACCTTTTCCCCACCGGTGGCGGCGATGGTCGCCAGAGTACGGCCATGGAAACAGTTGTCGAAGGTGATGACACGAAAGCGCTCCGGATTGCCGTTGGTGTGGTGATAACGGCGTGCCATCTTGATTGCGCATTCGTTCGCCTCGGCACCTGAATTGCAGAAAAAGACGGTGTCGGCAAAGCTGTTTGCAACCAATCGATCCGCCAGGCGTTCCTGACCCTGGATGCGGTACAGATTTGATGTATGCATCAATGTCGCGGCCTGTCGCTGGATTTCCGCCACCAAATGGGGATGGCTATGGCCCAGGCACAGCACTGCCAGGCCGGTGGCAAAATCCAGATATTTGCCTCCCTCGGTGTCGTATAAATAGGCTCCTTCGCCCCGTTCGAATGCGATATCAATTCTGCCATAGGTTGGCATGACCGATGCGGTCATCGCGGCACCCTCCTGCATTTATGTGACGGCTCTATATGTCGCCGAGGAAAGGGGCCGGATTATCTATGCAAACGCGCGGCTGTCAATGCGCCTTTACGAACTAAACGATCTCTGGCGCCTCGGATTCAGGTGGAATCCCGAAATGCGCCCATCGTTGACGCCCGCCTTCGATGTCCAAATAGTGCAGAAGCGCGGAAACCGGCCGCCTATCGAACGCCGTGCCGGCGCCAGCTACAAGGGCCTTGCACGCTTCGTCAAACGACATGCCTTGGCGATAGGCCCGGGCACTGACCATGCCGACAAACGCGTTGGCCACGGCGACGACGCGTGCGGTGGGCAATATATTCTCCTCGGCCAGGTTATCCGGCTGCCCATCGCCGTCCCAACGTTCCTGAATTTGCCGGATGGTATCGGCGACCGGGCCGTCGAAACCCACTCCTTTGATCAGTTCCGCGCTGGTAAAGACCGAATCGCGCACCATGGCTAATTCGGTATCGGTCAATTTACCGGTTTTGATCAATAGCGCACGCGGCACCGATACCTTGCCCAAATTCATCAAGGCGCCGGCGATGTCGCAGGTCTCGACGGCGGCGGCATCCATGTGCATGCCTTGGGCAATAGCACTGGCAACCTCGGCGACGCGCGCGGAATGATGGGCGGAAAATGGATCGCGCCGGTCTACCACGGCAACGCAGGTCTGCACCAGTTCACGAAGAATTCGGGCGCGCCGTTCCCGCTCGTCGACCAGATCGGTAATATCCTCCAAAATCATCAAGACCCCGGAGATTTCCTCACCCTCGGAACGCAGTGGAATGTGATCTGATTTGACGACGCGGCGTCCGGTCTGGCCCTGTTCCGTGCGCCATTCGGTTAAAGGCCGGCCATTTTCAACGACCTGGGCATTGGCCCGTTGCAATGCCTCCGCCTTGTCCGCACCCATAGCGCTGACCAGGGATTTACCAACAAGTTCATTGCCAACGATGCCGGTTTCTTCGCTGGTTCTGGAATTGGCGAAAATAACGTCGCCTTGTCGGTCGACGGCGGCAATGGCGGTGGGCTGGCTGTCGGTGACAACGCGCAGAAAATCACTCACGGATTGAAGCTGGGCGTTGGATTGCCGTAGTCCTTCGGACGCTGCGGCGACCCGTACCGACGAGCCATGGCGCCAAACCGCAAAAATGGTCGCGGTGATCACGGCGATCACAAGCCATAGACCAATCAAAAGGATTATTTGACGGCGATCGGACACGGCCAGGGCTTCGGACCGGTCGACGCTTCGTATCAAGGCCCAGGGAAGGCCCTGGATGCCGCGGCTGGTTGCCAGAACGTCCTCTCCCTGATAATTGGCAAAGATGCCGAAGCCACCAATCCGGTCAAGCAACTCTGCCGCAGCCAAGCGGTTGGTATCCACATCCATGACCCGTTGCAACGGCGGTGTGCCGTCCCGCAGCGGGGAAAGATATTCCAGCGTGTTGCCCTTTTTTCGCACCAGGTAGGATTGGCCGCTTTTGAGCGCTTCCCCCGGCTGCGTTAGTCGGTCAAACAAATCGGCGCCGACCAGTCGGATCCCCAGGATGGCGCCGACCTGATCCGCCGGTCGATTTTCGCCCTGGACGGCAAAGATGGGTTGCAGGAAAGCCATCGTGGCCTGGCCCGTGGGCCCGAGATAGAGATCGAGCAGCCCCCGCGTGCCCGGACTGGTCCCGCGTAGGAATTCCTTAAAACGCCCGTCCAATGCCGGTGTTCCCGGTGTGGTGACCAGTATTTCGCCTTTTCGGTCCAGCAAGGCCAGGCCGGCCACCCCGACCCGCTTTACGTTGGCCTGCACATCAGTACCTCGCATAGGCGCACTGAAGCCGGATTGATCGGCGGTAACGACCAACAAATTAGCCAGATATTCGGCTTGGGCTGATTGGTCCGTGATAGCGCCCGAGCGCCCTTCCGAAAGAGAATACTCCGTCAAATACAGCTGCAAAGACAGATTATCCGCCAAGCCGGACAGGGTTTTGAATTGCCGGTCCCGCCATTCGCGCACGGCTTGGGCCCGACTGGCGGCAACGATGCCAAGTCGAACCTGCCATTGTTGCAGATCGCGTTCGCCCTCGGCCTTAACGAACCGATGAACGGCAACCATGCCCAATACCGCACACAGCAACAATATGGCGCCGGCGATGGCGACATTGCGGTTAATTTTGCCCGTTGCTTCGTCTCTCTCGATTCTGATGCCGCTCATCCGAAACTGCCCTCCTGTCTATTGCCTGCGCAATTGCAACTGAAAATGGTAAATATTTCGGTATACATGACAGTAAATATCTATTCTTACTGCTCTTTCGGCTATGATTGCGCTACGGCGAACCCTCTCCCTTTGTCCCTTGCCAGGAAAGTAACGCGATGCAAATCCCGCTGTTTGCAATCGCCTCGGCGCTGGCTATTCACACGCTTTGGGGTGGCAACCCGGTCGCGGTGAAACTTGGGCTGGAAGCGTTCCCGCCATTGTGGAGTGCTTTTATACGCTTTGCCATCGCGATATTATGTGTAGCTGTCTGGGCCCGACTCAACAGAATTCGTATTTGGCCGGAAGCGGGCGAATGGCCCGGCCTTTTCATTCTGGCATTTCTGTTTACGACACAGATCATCATGATGAATACCGGCATCAATTTGACCAGCGGCGCGTCCGCTGCCGTCATGACCGCGGCCCACCCCCTATTCGCAGGCCTGTTCGCGCATTTCATGATAGCCGGAGACCGTCTGACGATTGGTAAAGTGATGGGATTGTTGATCGCCTTCTTCGGCGTCGGATTGGTGCTGACGGGAGGGCGAATTCCACAGGAACTGTCCCACGGGGACATTGGCGATATCCTGGTCCTGGCCAGCACGGTGTTATTGGGCTGGCGGATGATCTGGACCGCGCGGTTGGTAAGCAGCATCGAGGCGACACGAGTGGTTCTTTGGCAGATGCTACTGTCGCTTGGCGTTTTCGGGACAGGCGCGGTGCTGTGGGAGGACATTGCCTGGGAGGCCGTTGGCTGGATACCGGTCAGCGCCTTGGCCTATCAGGGTATTGTCATCGCCGGCCTTGGCTTCATGGTCAATGCCTGGTTGATAAAGCATTACAGCCCGACGGTGATGGTCAGCTTCGGCTTCATCTCGCCGCTCTCCGGCGTGGCGCTGAGCGCAGTTCTATTGGGCGATGTTCTGACCTGGGACCTGGCGGCGGGCACGGCTATCGTCGGCGCCGGTATGGTCATATTGGCGCGGCAGGGCGGGCGGCGACCGGAAAACTAGCGCTCGGCGAACCGTCACGGCATAATCCAGGCAGGGAGTAATCAAATATGAACGTAAAGCCGGAAATTCACTTTAGTGCCTGCCCACACGATTGCCCGTCGACCTGCGCGCTTGAGGTGGAGAAGTTGGATACCCATACCATAGGCCGTGTCCGCGGCGCGAAAGACAATGGTTACACGGCAGGCGTGATCTGCGGCAAGGTGGCGCGATACGCCGAGCGTATCCATCATCCCGATCGATTGACCCAGCCTTTGCGGCGCAAGGGAGCCAAAGGCTCCGGTGTTTTTGCGCCCATTCCATGGGATGACGCTCTGGATGAAGTCGCGGAAGGCTTGCTTCGGGCAGAGCAAAAGCATGGCACGGAGGCCGTTTGGCCTTATTTCTACGCGGGCACCATGGGCTTGGTGATGCGGGACGGAATTCACCGTCTTCGCCACGCCAAGAAATATTCGGGCATGCATGCAACCATTTGCGTGACCTCGGCCTGGAACGGTTTCATTGCGGGCACCGGACGCCTGGCCGGCGCGGATCCGCGTGAAATGGCCCAGTCCGACTGTTTGGTGATTTGGGGCACCAATCCGGTCAATACCCAAGTCAATGTCATGACCCATGCCAGCAGCGCCCGCAAGAAGCGGGGCACCAAAATCGTTCATATTGATACCTACCGCAATGGCACGGCGGAACAGGCTGATCTGTTCCTCTGTGTGCGTCCAGGCACCGATGGGGCGTTGGCCTGCGCGGTAATGCATGTCCTGTTTCGCGATGACTTGGCAAACAGAGAATACCTGGAAAAATATACCGACTGCCCAGCCAGGCTGGAGGCGCATTTGCGGGACAAAACACCAGAATGGGCGGAAGCCATCAGTGGTGTGCCGGTCGCCGATATCGAGGCCTTCGCAAAATTGGTCGGCGAAACACCAAAGACCTACTTTCGCCTGGGCTATGGCTTTTCAAGGCAGCGCAACGGCGTCGTGAATATGCATGCAGCGTCTTGTATTGCTGCCGTCACCGGCGCCTGGCTGGAAGAAGGCGGCGGCGCCTTTCACAACAACGGCGCCATCTATCATTGGGACAAAAGCATGA
Organism: Alphaproteobacteria bacterium; assembly: GCA_021776235.1. Classification (GTDB taxonomy): domain Bacteria; phylum Pseudomonadota; class Alphaproteobacteria. The sequence continues at coordinate 47,739 of JAJFGG010000066.1, forward strand.
TCGAGGGGCTTGATGTCCTGGACCCGTCTATACGGGTCTTGGATCAGTCACGCATCGGCCCGGTGCTGACCGGCGACCGCCGTGATCTGGGCGATGGTCCCCCCGTAACGGCGTTGTTCATTCAAAACACCAACCCCATGCGCGTGGCGCCGGATCATAATCTGGTGCGCCAGGGCTTTGCCAGAGAGGACCTGTTTGTCTGTGTGCACGAACAATTTCTGACGGAAACCGCCCAGGCGGCGGATATCGTCCTGCCGGCCACCATGTTCCTGGAACATGACGATTTGTATCAGGGAGGAGGCCATCAATACATTACCTTGGGCCCCAAGGTGGTCGAGGCGCCGGGCGAATGCCGGTCCAATCACCAAGTGATAAATGAACTGGCCAAGCGCCTGGGCGCGGAACATGCAGGTTTCGATATGACGGCCTGGGAATTGATTGATTGGACGTTGCAGGCATCGGGCTGGGGTGATGCGGAAACCCTGCGCGAACAGCGCTGGATTGATTGTCAGCCCGAATTCGCCAGGGCGCATTATATTGACGGCTTTGCCCATCCGGACGGGAAGTTCCGCTTTGCCCCCAATTGGACGGGTGTGTTGCCCCATGGCTTTGGCCCCGATGGATCGGCCAGCGAGATGCCGGCCTTGCCTGATCATTGGCCGGTCATTGAAGAAGCAACCGAGGCCATGCCGTTCCGTCTGGTAACCGCGCCGGCCCGCAGTTACCTGAATTCTTCCTTCACCGAGACGCCGACCTCGATCGCACGCGAGGGAAAACCGACGGTCATGCTGCATCCCAGCGATGCTGCTACGCTGGGTGTTGATAATGACGACGTCGTCCATCTGGGCAATGATCGCGGCGAGGTGCCGATAGCCGTGGAAATTTTCGATGGGGTGCAGCCGGGCGTGGTGGTGGTCGAAAGCATTTGGCCAAACGCAGCTTTTGCCGGCGGCCGGGGCATCAATGTTCTTACGGGCGCCGACCCGGTGGCGCCGGTTGGCGGGGCCGCATTTCACGACAACCGAATATGGATCAAACCGGCCTGACGACCCTTGAACCTACTGCTCGAAGGAGGATGTTATGAGCCAGATCGAAACCGTATCGGAAAGCCATAGCCCGCTTGCGAACGGCGTCGCATTTGTTGACGGAGACTTTATGCCCGTTGCCGAGGCGCGGATTCCCCTGTCCGATTGGGGTTTCCTGCACTCGGATGTGACCTATGACGTGGTTGCGGTCTGGGGCGGCGGTTTCTTTCGCCTCGCGGACCATTTGGACCGATTCTTTCGCGGCATTGGGAAACTGCATATGCAGTCGCCTTACGACCGCGATGAAGTGGCCGCAATATTGGCCGAGTGCGTGCGCCGCGCCAGCTTGCGCGAGGCCTACGTCAAAGCCATCTTGACCCGGGGCACGCCACCCGCCGGCAGCCGTGACCCCCGGGATTGTGATAATCGTTTCTATGCCTTGGCGATTCCCTATGTCTGGATTGCCTCGCCGGAAAAACAAGAACAGGGCCTGCATCTAACGGTCAGCAGCGTACCCCGTATCGCGCCGGAATCGGTTGATCCGACCGTAAAGAATTTTCACTGGGGCGATATGGTTCAAGGCCTTTTTGAGGCCTATGACCGGGGCCGCGAAACACCCGTGCTGACCGATGGCAAGGGCAATATCACGGAAGGACCCGGCTTCAATCTGTTCGCCAGTTTTGGCGGGCGATTGATCACGCCGGCCAGCGGTGTCCTATTGGGCATCACCCGAATGACCGTGATCGAACTGGCCCAGTCCCTTAACGTCAAAGTCGATGTGGGCGTTTTGCCGGAGGCTGAGTTGCGCCAGGCCGACGAGATTTTTCTCTCCAGTACCGCCGGCGGCGTGATGCCTGTGACCCGTCTGGACGGCGTCCTTGTCGGCGACGGCAGTCCGGGACCCCTGACCCAGCGCTTGCGCCAGATGTACTGGGACGCCCATGACGACGACAAGTACGTTACGCGGATCGACTATGATTAGCGGCCGCTAACGGTCCGCTTAGGGCCAGGGCCAGGGGTATCGTGGTCAAGGCGAACAAACCGACCACGGCCATGGTTTGAGGTACGCCGTACAGGTCGCTAAGGACACCAAATACGGTTGGCGAAATGGCCCAGGCCCCGATCGTCAGGGTCATGAACAGGCCGAAGCCACGGCCATGGCGCTCCGGCGCGACAAATTCCGCCACGCTGGCGTAAAGCACCGACGATGTTCCGTTCAAGGCGACGCCCACTGCCGGCAATAGGATCAGGGCAGCTTCCAAGGGCAAGGGCAAAAGCAGCAAAATGCCGCCACCGGTTGCCAGTTCACTCAATACGGCAGTTCGCACAATCCCCAGGCGTTCGGCAATCAGGCCACAAATCAGCTTGCCGGCGGCGCCACCGGCGAAGGTTAGAACCAGCGCGAAGCCGATGGTTTCGATTTCCGCTCCCTTGCTCAACAGCAGGAATGGTAAAAATGTCATGAAACCGGCCCGACTGGCGCCGTCGATCATTGAGGTCGCCGACAGCAGCGCAAAGCCGCGGCGCTGGCGTATGCCCCAGTCGCCTGGATTTCCAGTTGCCGTTTCGCCAATTTTGGCTTGGGGTAGGCTGCGGGGATGGCCCCCGGCGCCCAAGAATCGGAATAGAAGCAAGACACCGAGCGCCGCAACTATTCCAAATCCGCCATAGCCGGTGGTTATATAGCGCCAATCCAGGGTCGCCAGGGCCAAGGCAGCCAGACCCGGGACCGCCATTTTTCCCAGATCACCAGAGAAATTATAGATCCCCAGCGCGGCGCGGCGGGGACCATCCTCATAGGCCCGGGCGACGATGGTGGAGTTCAAGGGGTGCTGTGTACTGGCGCCGACGCCCGCTATGGCCAGCGCCACCGCCAGTCCCAGGGCACCGCCGGCAAAGTCCAAAAGGCAAAACCCCAATCCGGCCAATGCGGTGCCAAGCACCAGGATGCGCCGTTCCCCCCAGCGTTCCGATGCCAGTCCGGCGGGCAGTTGACCAACGGTCATGGCGCCAGAAAAGGTGGAGGAAATGGCGCCGACCTGGCTCAGGCTAAGCGTAAATTCCGCCTGCCAGATAGGCAGCAACAGGATGATGAGGTCCGCAAAACCGTCATGGATAAAATGGGTCGTGCAAGAGGCACCGAGGATTCGCCGGCGCCGCGGTACATCGGGTAAAGCTACCACTTGGCCCCTGGCGGCCGCTCCAAGGTATCGAGGAACCGCAAAACATGGGCATGCAGCGCCGGGCCCGCGCTGATCACCGATTTGTGCCGCAGGTCCTGTTGGTTATATCTGAAATCCTGACCATGGGAGTTGGTGTTGACGCCACCGGCTTCCGCCAGGATCAATTCCGCCGCGGCGATATCCCAATCGCTCTTCCCCGATAGCGAGATGCAGGCGTCGTATCGGCCTTCGGCGACAAGGCACATGCGGTAGGCAATCGAATTGACCATGTGGATGGTTACCTGTGCGGGTTTGTGGTCGGAGCCGGTGTTCCTGAACAAGTGCCGGCCGGTCAAAAGACGCGCCCCTTCAAAGCCCGTCGCTGCGCTGACGCGAATGGGTCTTCCGTTCAAGCGGGCGCCGCCGCCCAGCACTGCATCGTAGAATTCTTCGGTGGCAGGATTAAAAACCGCAGCGGCCAGCGGACGGCCATCGCGCACCAGGGCCGCGCAGACCGTAAATTCCGCGCGTTGTTGGATAAATGCCCGGGTGCCATCAATCGGGTCCACGACCCAGACGTCACTGCAATCAAGGCGTTTGGGATCGTCTTCGGTTTCCTCGGATAACCAACCGTAGGTGGGCCGCTCGCCCAGCAGTTTTCCGCGCAACAGGTCATCCACCGCATGATCCGCTTCGGATACCGGATCGTCCGGTCCTTTTTGCCAATGCTTTACGCCGTCATGGAAGTAGCTGAGTGCCAGCCTGCCGCCTTCGCGTACCGTTTCCAGCAACAAGGCGTAATCCTGTTCCAGTTGGCTCACGTCCCAGCCACCATTAAACCGTCGATACGCAACGTGGGCGCATTGCTGCCGTAGCGGAAGGTCAAATCGTCCGCGGGGGTTATATTCAAAAACATATCTTTCAGGTTTCCGGCGATGGTCAATTCAGACACCGGGTGGGTCAGGGCGCCATTCTCAATCCAGAAGCCAGAGGCGCCACGGCTGTAGTCGCCGGTGACGCCATTGACGCCAAAACCAATGAGTTCCGAGACGTATAGACCGGTGGCAACACCGGCCAGCAGCTCTTCCCGGCTGCAGGCGCCGGGCTGCATATACAGATTTGTCGTACTTGGTGATGGCGGACCCGAGGTGCCGCGGCTGGCATGGCCGGTGGTTGCCAGGCCCAATTGCCGGGCCGACGCTGAATCCATGATCCAGGTCATCAGTTCACCGTTATCGACCAACAACCATTCCCGGTTTGCCACGCCTTCACCATCAAAAGGCTTTGATGCCAGGCCCCGTGGTCGATGGGGATCGTCGACAATGGATATGCCGTCCGCGAATACCTTCTTGCCCAGACTGCTCTTCAGGAACGAGGTGCCGCGGGCCACTGAAATGCCGCTAACGGCGCTTGTGAAATGGCCAAGCATCGAGTGAGCGACGCGGGGGTCGAAAATCACCGGTATTTTCTGGCTTTCGACCTTGCGTGGGTTCAGGCGCCCAAGAGCCCGCTCGCCCGCGGCCGTGCCGACGACCGCGGCCTTGGCGAGATCGGCGGCATGGTGGGCAGAGGTGAAATCATAATCCCGTTCCATTTTTGTACCTTCACCCGCGATGACGGATGCGAACAGCGAGTGAGATGACGAGGCATAACCGCCCGAAAAGCCGTTCGAAGTGACCAAGGCAATGCGGCTACTGCCCCAGCTGGCGCCGGCGCTCTCGGAATTGCTGACCCCCTCAACCGCCAGGGCGGCCGTTTCCGCCTCCGCTGCCATGTCGTACAGTACTTCCGGTGTTGGCTCCTGGTCGTCGTAGAGGTCAAGGTCGGGAATGTCCCTGCACAGGCGATCGGTTTCCGCCAGACCGCAATACGGGTCGTCAGGCATGGCGGCCGCCATGGCAAGACCGCGCTGGAGCAATTCTTCCAAGCTGACCGGGGAAATATCGGTCGAGGAAACGATAGCCTGTTTCTGGCCAAGAAAGATGCGAAGGCCAAGATCCTTGCTCTCTGATCTCTCCAAATCCTCGCGCGCGCCCAGTCGATAGCTGACTTCGAGCGAAGCGGAATTAAACAGAACCGCGTCGGCGGCCTCTGCCCCGGCCCGTTTCGCCTTGGCGACAAGTTCGGACAACAGATCCAGGTCGTTGGCCGTATCGGCCGGCAGTTGGCTCATGCCGTATCCCCGCGGTTGGACAATTTCCGTTGCGCTCTGTATAGGCTTTCTGCGTCGCTTTTGCGACTGCTGCCCCATCAAATTGGAAAAATTTGTCACAGTTGAAACCGCTTGGCGTAAAATTTGCGTAAATATGCTCCTGTGCCTGCGATGCCCATGGAGGAATTTCTTTCGGGCATGGCGGCGAACCGCGGCATTCCGCCGGGCCGTCTGGGTACAGCGCAAGAATTCGCCAACATGGCTTACTTTTTTTGGCTTCCGATGCCGGCGCCCACGTCACCGGAACGGCGGTCAATGCTGATTGCGGATTTTTGCCCGCAGTGTGAGTGGGACAGGAGATCCGCAGCAAGTTGCTAAAAATCCGAGACGATACCCTTGCGTTCCCAATCGCCATAGCGGGTTGGCTCAAGACCCTTGGGGCCGCCGATTTCCGCCGCTGGTTTTTGCTTTTCCGTGGCCGGTTCCGGCTCAACCTTGTTTTCACCGGCTTTTTTTGAAGTCGTCGATTTCGTTGCCATCTAACGCGTCTCCCGCATGGAATATCTTGCCTGGGACGCGACCGACTTGATTGCGCGACCTGCTTGGTATTGCATGACCAGCAGGCTAGAACCTACCAGTGTCTGGGAATGGAGGCCAAGCATCAATGGCGCCGGCTGACGGGATCAATATGTGATGAGTGATACGGGGCATCGGTCACGGGCCGCCGCCATGCGGCTTTTGGGCCAGATTTTGGATCGGCGGCAAATGCTGGATCAGGCTCTGGCGGATGATCTGGAGCCGGGCCGGCGGCTGGCCGGTTTGGCGCCGCGGGATCGCGCCTTTGCCCGTTTGCTTACGGTGACGGTTCTGCGGCGGCTCGGGCAAATTGACGACGCAATTTCCCGTTGTCTGGACAAACCCTTGAACCGTGCCGCGAAACCGGCCCTCAACGCGCTGCGTCTTGCCGGCGCCCAGGCTTTGTTCCTCGGCACCCCGGCCCATGCCGTGGCGGACGGCGCGGTCCGCCTGATGGCACCCCGCCGCCGCCACCTAAGCGGGTTGGTCAACGCGGTTTCCAGGCGCCTGACGCGCGACGCAGCGGCAATTCTGGCCGGCCAGGATGAGGTGCGGCTTAACTGCCCGGATTGGCTATGGCTGATTTGGTCAACGGCATATGGCGCAGCGGTCGCACGGCAGATGATCGCCGCCATGCTATTGGAGCCGCCGTTGGACCTGACCTTCAAAAGTGATGCCGGCGCCTGGGCGCAGATACTGCAGGGAGAGGTTCTGCCCACTGGCACTCTGCGTTGCACGGCGGGCGGGGCGATTCAGGAATTACCTGGATTTGAGGCGGGGGAATGGTGGGTCCAGGATACGGCCGCGAGCCTGCCTGTGCATCTGCTGGGTCAGGTCGCGAATCGGGATGTTTTGGATCTTTGCGCCGCACCGGGCGGAAAAACCGCACAATTGGCGGCGTCGGGTGCGCGGGTTACGGCGATCGATAATGCGCCTAGAAGGCTGGCGTTGCTGCGGTCAAACCTGGATCGGCTCAATTTGCAGGCTGACGCAATTGTTGCTGACGTTTTGACCTGGCGGCCGCCCAGGCCTTTTGAATTCATACTTTTGGACGCTCCGTGCAGCGCAACCGGCACCATACGCCGGCATCCCGACATCTGGCATTTGCGCACGCCCGAGGACGTTCGCCAGGCCGCGGCATTGCAGGACCAGTTGTTGTGGGCCGCGATGGAGATGTTGGCGCCTGGCGGGACGCTGATTTACAGCACCTGCTCTCTTCAGCCCGAAGAATGTGAACAAAGGATAGACGCATTATTGGCATCGGGCGCGCCGGTGGCGCGGCGGCCCATTGCCGCGGCGGAGCTGTTTGGTATGGATGATCTGATCACCGCCATTGGCGACTTGCGATCATTGCCCCATAACCTGGGCGGCATGGATGGGTTTTATGCCTGTCGTCTCGTGCGCGGCGGATAGAACAGGTTTGGATGCCCCCTGGCTTGTTGCAGCCAACAGGGCAAACTGCTACCTAGCGCTCATGCAGCAATCCACCCGCATCGCTCCGTCAATTCTCTCCGCCGACTTTGCCGCGTTGGGCGATGATGTTCGGGCGGTGAGCGAGGCCGGCGCCGATTATATTCATATTGATGTCATGGACGGACATTTCGTTCCAAATTTGACCATTGGGCCAGAGGTGATCGCCGCCCTTCGGCCCTACAGCGATCTGCCATTTGATGTGCACTTGATGATCGACCCGGTGGATCCCTTTATTCCGGCCTTCGCGTCCGCCGGCGCAAATATCATCACGGTTCACGTGGAAGCGGGCGCCCATCTGCATCGAACGATCCAACTGATCAAGGATCAGGGCGCACGGGCCGGGTTGGCCCTGAACCCGGGCACGACTGTTTCGGCTGTGGAGCCGTTGCTAGAGTACCTGGACCTCGTCCTGGTGATGAGCGTCAATCCGGGCTTTGGCGGTCAGTCTTTCATATCGGGCCAATTGGAAAAGATCCGGCAGTTAAGGGCCCTCATCGATGGCACCGGGCGCACAATTGATTTGCAGGTCGATGGTGGCATCAACGCCTCGAATGCGGCCGATGCGGTTGCTGCGGGGGCGGATGTTCTGGTGGCCGGCACGGCGACCTTCATCGGCGGCGTGGACCGTTACGCGGCTAATATAGAGGCGCTGCGGGCGATGCCGGCGTAGAGCGACTTTCGATTAGATGGCACTGCAAAGGCTATAGTGGTGATGGCGCCGATTGCTCCAACTCTTACGATCTGGGCTATCGGCCATTGGTACGCTTTTGGACTGGGAATAGCGCGACGACATGAATGATGGTTGGAGGCGGCTGAAAAATGCTGGATATCGAACCCGCTTGTACCGTTTCGCCCTGGAACGGCGCCAGATTGAACAGCTGGAATTTCTACCCCATGACCCCTGGCCCGGCGATCCGAAAGTGGCGGATGAACTGTTCCGGGGCCAGTACCGCTTCGCCGGGCGGGAAGCCAGCGCGCCGAACCAGCCCCCCTGGCGATTGCGGCCCGACGATCACGAATGGCTCGCCGAGCTGCATGGCTTTGAATGGCTGCGCCATTTCGCCGAATCGGGTGGTGAGACGGCGCTGGCCCACGCCCGCCGGCTGCTTCGGTCCTGGATAGACCTGTGCCGTGATATCGACCCGGTAACCTGGTCCCCGGGGGTGCTTGGCCAGCGACTGACGGCGTGGCTCAGCCATGGGCGATTTCTGTTACAAGGCGCGGATACGGATTTCGCCGATGCCTATTTAGGTTCTCTTGCAGTGCAATGGCTGCACTTGCAGCGCACCGCAGGCGATGCGCGGTTTGGCCTCGAACAATTGTCGGCGTTGCTGGGCCTTGTTTATGGCGCCATGTCGTTGCCGGGCGAAGACGGCGCCGTCACCAGAGGCTTGCGGCAAATCGAACGATTGCTTGAAAATCAAACCATGCAGGACGGCGGCTACAACAGTCGTGCGCCTTCGGATCTGATGACGGTCTTGCGGCGGTTGATCGCGCTGCGGGGGGCGGTTGGCGATTCTGGGCGGCCTGTTCCCGATTGGCTGCAAACGGCAATCGGCCGGATGGCGCCGTTGCTGCGGGGGCTGCGCCATGGTGACGGCGGATTGGCGTTGTTCAACGGCGGCATCGAAGAAGATTCTGACAACGTGAACACAACCCTGGTTCGGGCCGACGTGAAGGGCAAGACGTTGTTGAGCGCTACGCAATCAGGCTTTCAGCGGATGACCGCGGGTAGTGCGCTTCTTTTGACGGATACCGGGGCGCCGCCGGCTGGCGAATGGGGCCGTTACGCCCATGCCGGCGGTGGCGGTTTCGAACTTTCCATCGGTAAACGGCGTCTGGTCGTCAATTGTGGCAGTGGTCGCCAGCGTAGCGCCGAATGGCGCGAGGCAGCCCGGGCGACCGCCGCGCATTCGACGCTGCAGTTCGCGAACGCCAACGCCTGGCCGATTACGGCGGCTGGTGACTTCGGGCCCAACCCCAGCCGTCTTCACTGCCGGCGACACGAGGATGAAACCGGCAATACCTGGTTGGAACTGCGTCACGATGGCTATCGCCAGCGTTTTGGGGTGTCACACCGCCGGCGGCTGTATCTGGATGCCTCGGGAGGGGATGTTCGGGGCGAAGACCGGTTGGATGCAAATGGCCCGCCGGGCGAGGACATGGAAATCGCCGGGCGTTCTATTGCCGTCCGATTTCATCTACACCCTGACGTGCAAGCGTCCGCCGTTCACGGTGGCTCTGCCGTCTTGTTGCGATTGGGCGGTGGACAGGGCTGGCGGTTTCGTGCCGGCGGCGCCGACATCGCCATGGAAGAAAGTGTTTATCTGGGACGCGCCGACCGTATTCGCCGCAGCCAGCAGATCGTCCTCTCGGCAACCGCGCGGCCCGATGGCAATGTCATCAAATGGGCCTTTCGCCAGGTTTAGAGTCCTTCCGATTTAGACGGAAACGCCATGCCGCCCGCTCCCCCTCCCGGCCACCCGCCGGGATCATGATCTGTGGGTGGCCGGGAGGGGGAGCGGGCGGTTCAGTGATTCGACGTCAGTCCGAAATACTGCCGTCCGCGATGACCGTCACCTGATCGCCGGAGCCCAGAAAAATACGTTCCGTCATGCCGCAAAACAAGCCGTGCTCGACCACCCCGGGCAGGCTGGACAGGGTCTGGGCCAGGCTGGGTGGATCCATGATCGACGGGCCAAAGGCGCAATCCAGGATCCAGTGATTTTCGTCGCTACGGAATGGCTCACCCCCCGCCGTTCGGCGAAGCGTCACTGCGGCGCCCAAATCGGCCAGACGCAGACTCAAAGGTTGGCGGGCCATGGGTATAATCTCGATAGGCAGGGGAAAAGCCCCCAGCACTGCGACTTGCTTGCTGGCATCGGCAATGACCACAAAACGCGCTGCCGCCCCGGCAACGATTTTCTCCCTTAACAATGCGCCGCCACCTCCCTTGATCAAATTCAAGGCTCCGTCGAATTCGTCGGCGCCGTCCACGGCCAGATCAAGGTTCGGTGTTTCATCCAGACTGGTCAGCGTGATGCCCAGCCGATGGCACAATTCGGCACTGTGTTCCGAGGTGGCGACCCCGGATATGGACATCCCGGCGTTTACCCGCTGGGCCAATAGGTGGATGAAATGATCTGCCGTAGACCCCGTGCCGATGCCAAGACGCATACCGTCCTGGACCAGTTCTACCGCCGCGCTGGCAGCCATTCGTTTTGCTTCATCGCTCATGGGGCAACCTTTTTTTGCGCTGTCGTTCTGTTTCGTTTCAGTTCACGTCGATCCGGGCTATATGTTCGCCATGTCAAAAATCGTGAGCAACCCATCCGCCGTAAACCCAATTCTCAAGCTTGCCTTAGAAATCGGGCCTTTGGCGCTGTTTTTTCTGACCAATGCCCGGGCTGGACTATTTTGGGCGACGGGCGTCTTCATGGTAGCAATCATTTTCTCGTTGTCGATTACCTGGTTGCTGGAACGACGGTTGCCCACCTTGCCCCTGGTGACCGGCATCTTTGTTTTGATCTTCGGCGGCCTGACGCTGTATTTGCAGGACGAGCTATTCATCAAGCTGAAACCGACCATCGTCAACACATTGTTCGCGGTAATCCTTTTGACCGGCTTGCTCTGGGGCAAATCCTTCCTGAAAAGCCTGATGGGAACCATGTTTCCCATGACCGATCAGGGTTGGCGCGTGTTGACCTTGCGCTGGGCCATGTTTTTTGTGGTTTTGGCAATTTTGAACGAAATTGTCTGGCGCAACACATCGACTGACACTTGGGTAAGTTTTAAGGTTTTTGGCATCATGCCATTGACGATTCTGTTTTCGATTCTGCAGCTACCGGCCATGAACCGTCATCGGTTGCCCGAGGGCAAATCCGAAGACAAGGGCGGGCTGTAATGTTTCAAGGTCGTGATATTGCCTGTGAACGGGGCGAAAGGCGCATTTTCTCGGGACTTGATTTCGAAATTTCTCCGGGCCAGGCGCTTGTGCTGCGTGGTCCCAACGGCTGCGGCAAGACGAGCCTGCTGAGAATTGCCGCGACTTTGTTGAAGTCGGCGGCAGGGAATTTGCTGTGGGATGGCGCGGATGTCGCCGAGGCGCCGGAAGAACATCGCGCAAGGTTGCATTTCATTGGCCATCAGGATGCGGTCAAGGGCGCCTTGACGGTGCGCGAGAATATCGCCACCTGGTCAAATATCAGGCGCTCCGCAGAGGACCGGGTCGATGCGGCGATGGCCGCGTTCGGCATTGCGCACCTGGCGGATACCCCGGCGCAATATCTGTCGGCGGGCCAGCATAGGCGGACCGCCTTGGCCAGACTGGTAGCGTCCCGTGCGGCCCTTTGGCTGCTCGACGAACCCACTGTGTCCCTGGATGCGGATGGCACGGCGTGCCTGCAACGGGCGATTATGGATCATCGCGCCGAGAAGGGCATGGTCATGGCCGCAACTCACATTGAGCTGGGTCTGGACGATGTGGAATTTTTGCAGTTGAAGCCGCAATGAAACCGTTCGGGGCTGTTATTGCGCGCGATCTTCGCCTGGCCGTGCGCCAGGGGGGCGCCACTTTTTTGGCGCTGGTATTTTTCCTCTTGACGGTCACCCTGTTTCCCTTGGGCATTGGCCCGGAACCCGCCATTCTGGCCCGCGTTGCCCCGGGCGTCCTTTGGGTTGCGGCGTTGCTGGCTGCGATGTTGTCGCTGGATCGGTTGTTTCAGGCGGATTTTGAAGACGGCAGCCTGGAGCAATTGACACTGTCCGGACTGCCTTTGGGGGGCATCGTCTTGGCCAAGATCATCGCTCATTGGCTGACCACAGGATTGCCCCTGTTGTTGGCAGCGCCGGTATTGGCGGTGTTGTTGAATATGAGCGACGAAGGTTTTGCGGCGTTGCTTTTGACCATGTTGATCGGTACACCGGCCCTGAGTCTCATTGGCGCCATCGGCGCCGCCCTGACCCTGACAGTGCGCAGAGGCGGGGTGTTGTTATCGTTGCTGGTATTACCGCTATATATACCGGTGCTGATTTTCGGCGTTTCAGCTATTGATGCCGCGGTTCACGGTCTGAATGCCAAGCCGCATGTTCTGCTTTTGGCTGCCTTGACGCTGGCGGCGATACCGCTTTGCCCCTGGGCATCGGCGGCGGCGGTAAAGCTGTCATTGGAGTAGTAGACGGCCGGCGGGACAAACCGCAAAAAATTGTTGCAGCCGCGGCGCTTGCGCCCATGCCTGCAGGGGGGTACACCTCAATCTATGTCAATGCATTATTTTGCTAATCCAACGCGATTTAACCGCCTTGCCGGGCGCATTCAGCCGTGGGCCGGCGGACTGGCGGCGATTCTTTTGGTCGTCGGTCTTTATATGGCCCTGTTCGAGGTGCCGGCGGACTATCAACAGGGTGATACGGTCCGCATCATGTTCGTGCATGTGCCGTCCGCTTGGATGGCCATGTTCTGCTACTCGTTCCTGGCGGTGGCCAGTGCCGTGGCGTTGATCTGGAAGCATCCTTTGGCGGACCTGGCCGCCAAGGCATCCGCCCCCATTGGCGCCGGATTTACCTTTCTGGCGTTGGTGACAGGTTCAATCTGGGGCAAGCCTATGTGGGGAACCTGGTGGGTCTGGGATGCGCGGCTGACATCGGTGCTGATCCTGTTCTTCCTTTATCTGGGTTATATGGCCTTGTGGCAGTCGATCGAAGACGGACAAAAAGCGGCCAAGGCGGCTGCGGTTCTTGCCCTTGTCGGCGCGGTCAATGTGCCGATTATTAAATTCTCGGTGGATTGGTGGAATACCCTGCACCAGCCCGCCAGTGTGATGCGCATGGATGGCCCGGCTATCCACCCTAGTATGCTGTGGCCCCTGTTGATCATGGCCTTGGCGTTCCAGGTTTACTTTGTGGCCCTGTTACTGGCCCGTATGCGGATGGAATTGAATTTGCGGCGTATTCGCGCCCTGCGGCTGGCGGAACGGTCGAGTTAGAGGCATTGAATATGGATGCTATAGGGCAATTTTTTGCGATGGGGGGCTACGCGGCCTATGTCTGGCCGGCGTTCGCGATCGTCCTGGTGGTCATGGCGCTGATGTGGTTCACCGGCATCCATGGTTGGCGCAAGTCGGAGCAAACTTTGGCGGCATTGCGCAGCAACCGCCGGCAACGAGAGGGTGACGCCGAATGACCCGTAAACAGCGCCGTCTTTATATCGTCGGCGGCTTTATGCTGATCTTCGCATCGGCGGCGGCTTTGGTGTTGATGGCGTTTGAAGAGAACATTGTATTTTTCTATTCACCTTCCGAGCTGGCGCAAAAATCGGAACAACAGCCGATCCCTCCAGGTCGCCGGCTGCGCATTGGTGGTTTGGTGGAAGAAGGTTCGGTTCAGCGTGACGCCGATGGCGTCACAATTACGTTTCGCGTCACCGACACGGTGGAAGTCTTGCCGGTGCGTTTTCGCGGCCTTTTGCCGGATCTTTTTAGGGAAGGCCAGGGGATTGTTGCCGAAGGCACCCTGGCGATGAATGGAACATTCGTGGCAACCGAGGTGCTGGCCAAACATGACGAAACATATATGCCGAAGGAAGTCGCCGAAGCTTTGAAGAAGGCTGGTCAATGGCAGGGGGACGATGAATGACCGACGGCACGACTTCGGAAAAACCATGCGTCCTGTTGATCGAACCAATTCCAAGCTGGATCGTCGACCGGGCCCATGATTTGTTTGAATTGATCGTTTTGCCGCACGAGAGTGAAAGACCGCCCGAGTTTCTCGACAATGTCGAGCGTATTCGCGGCATTGCCATGCCGGGCTTCGCCAAGGTCGACGCCGCCATGATGGCGCTGTTGCCAAATTTGGAAATGGTCGCCTGTTTTGGGGTTGGCTATGACGGCGCCGACATAGGCTATGCTATGCAACATGGCATCGCCGTTACCAATACTCCGGATGTGTTGACGGACTGCGTGGCCGATCTTGGCATGGCAATGATCTTGGCCACGTTGCGAAAGATTGTGGAGGGGGACCGCTACGTTCGGGCGGGGCGATGGGAAAGCGAGGGAATATTGGATCTGGCGAATTCGCCGCGCGGCCGGTGCCTGGGCATCGTCGGCCTGGGCCGCATTGGCCTGGCGCTGGCAAATCGGGCCGAGGCGTTTGGCATGACCATCGCCTATCATAACCGCACGGAACGGGATGACGTGCCTTATCCCTATTACCCCAGCGCCGGTGCCCTGGCCGCGGCGTGTGATGTCATGGCCCTGACCTGTCCGGGCAGCGAAGCAACCCGCAATTTGATCAACCGCGAGGTCCTTGAAGCCCTGGGCAGTACAGGCTATCTGATCAATATCGCGCGCGGCAGCGTTGTTGATGAAGCGGCGCTGGTGCAGGCTTTGTTGGACCACACCATTGCTGGCGCCGGTCTGGATGTCTTCGCTGCCGAGCCACACGTGCCTGCGGCGCTGTTCGCATTGGAGAATGTGGTCCTGCAACCCCATCAGGCCAGCGCGACGGTGGAAACACGGACCGCCATGGGGAATTTGACTGTCGACAATTTGCTGGCCCATTTTCAAGGCCTGCCCTTGCCGAACCAGGTGGCATAGCGGGATGCTTGACTCTTATCAGAGCCTGGCCGGGACACCGATGTTGAGTTCTTGTTGGCTGGATCGGCCTAACAGGCAAAGGATGCCCTCATGACCGCGGAACTGGGACATTACGCACTGGTGCTGGCGCTATCGGTGGCTCTGGTGCAGGCGACGATACCGTTGCTGGGGGCCTGGCGCGGTGACCCGGGCTGGGTGGGCCTGGCGCGGCCGGCGGCCTTGGTGCAATGTTTTTTGGTGACGGTTGCGTTTGGGGCCTTGATGTACGCTTACGTGACCTCGGATTTCTCCGTGCTCAACGTTGCCTCCAATTCCCATTCCGCCAAGCCGCTGTTGTACAAGATCTCCGGCGTTTGGGGTAATCACGAGGGCTCGCTACTGCTGTGGTTGTTGATCCTGGTGCTATTCGGGGCGGCGGTGGCCGCTTTCGGCGGTAACCTGCCGGCGCCGTTTCGGGCCCGGGTCCTGGCGGTGCAGGCGATGATCGCCGTTGGCTTCCTCACCTTTGTCTTGTTCACGTCGAACCCATTCGAACGGCTATTGCCGGCGCCCCTGGACGGAAATGGGTTAAATCCCTTGTTGCAGGATCCGGGCCTCGCCTTTCATCCGCCATTTCTCTATCTCGGTTATGTCGGCTTCTCCATGGCTTTTTCGTTCGCCGTGGCCGCCTTGATTGAAGGCCGTGTCGACGCGGCCTGGGCCCGCTGGGTCCGGCCCTGGACCCTGGCAGCCTGGTGCTTTTTGACCCTGGGTATCGCGCTCGGCTCCTGGTGGGCCTATTACGAACTTGGCTGGGGTGGTTGGTGGTTCTGGGACCCGGTAGAGAACGCCTCGTTTATGCCGTGGCTGGCAGGTACCGCGTTGCTGCATTCGTCTATCGTGGTGGAAAAGCGGGATAGTTTGAAGAACTGGACCGTGCTGCTGGCGATTCTGACATTTTCGTTGAGCTTGCTGGGGACCTTCCTGGTCCGTTCGGGGGTCCTGACTTCGGTGCATGCCTTCGCCACGGATCCGGCCCGCGGCGTCTTCATTCTCGCCTTTTTGATCGTCGTCATCGCAGGCTCGTTGACCCTGTACGCTGTCCGGGCGCCGGCAATGAAAGGCGGCGGTATATTTTCGCCGGTCAGCCGGGAAGGCGGCCTGGTGTTGAATAATCTGCTTCTCTCCACGGCCTGCGCGACGGTCCTTTTGGGCACCCTTTATCCGCTGTTTCTTGATGCCGTGACCGGTGACAAAATTACCGTTGGGCCGCCTTTCTTCAATATGACCTTCGGTCCGCTCATGGTGCCGGTATTTATTGCCATGGCGGTCGGACCGATGTTGCCGTGGAAGCGTGGCGACCTTCTTGGCGCGGTGCAGCGGCTGAAATTTGCCATTGCCGCGGCCGTGGCGGCGCTTCTGCTGACCTTGGTGCTGGCCTATGACGGCCCCTGGCTGGCGATCCCGGGTATCGCGCTGGGTGTCTGGGTAATCGCCGCCGCGTTGGAGGAAGCAGCCCATAGATTGCGCCTGTTCCGGGTCCCGATCGCGGAAAGCATGCGCCGCCTGATGCGTTCACCGCGGGCCGCCTGGGGCACCACGTTTGCCCACGCCGGTGCCGGGATGGTCATCATCGGCGTCGTCGCTTCGTCCTCCTGGCAAGTGGAGAAACTGCAGGTTCTGCGTCAGGGCGAAAGCGTTGCTGTGGGTGCCTACGAGTTTAAGTTCGAGGGGGCAACGCCGGTTGCCGGGCCCAACTATGGTGCGGTGCGCGGTACCTTCCGGGTCAGCCGGAATGGTGCGGAAGTCGCCGTTATGCAACCGGAATCCCGGAGCTATCAGGACCCGCCCATGGAGACGACGGAAGCTGCGATCCGCACCGGCTGGGGTGGTGATCTGTACGCGGTCATCGGTGATCCGACCGGTGACGGATCATGGTCAACCCGGTTTTACAACAAGCCGATGATCCATTGGATTTGGACGGGCGCATTGCTCATGGTCTTTGGCGGTTTGTTTTCCTTGAGTGACCGCCGCCATCGGGTTGGTGCTCCAGCCCGGCGCGGTAGAATGGCGAAAACGGTAAAAACCGCGGCATCAATGGCCGGTAAATAGGGTCTGCTGAATTGAACGAGCTGGATTTGGAGGAGACGCCCAGGCGCTTGTGGCCGCGCCTGCTGCCCCTGGCGGTGGCGCTGATCATCGGCGGCTTTCTGTTCGCCGGTTTAAGCCTGCGGCCAAAGGAAATCCCATCCGTCCTGATCGGCAAGGCGGTGCCCGAGTTCAATCTGCCGGCCTTGCCCAAGCGTCCAAAAGGTTTGCAATCGGCCGATTTGAAGGGCCAGGTTTCATTGGTCAACGTCTTCGCCTCATGGTGTGTCTCCTGCCGGGTGGAACATCCCCTTTTTATGAAATTGAAGGCCCGGGATCTGGTGCCCGTGCACGGCCTCAATTACAAGGATGATGGCCCCGCCGCCATGAGCTGGCTGGCCCGGCATGGCGATCCCTATGACCGTGTCGGACAGGATCTGAAGGGCAGGGTGGGTATCGATTGGGGTGTTTACGGTGTGCCCGAAACCTTCCTGATCAATGCGGAAGGACGGATCGTCTGCAAGCATATCGGCCCGGTGATGGAGCGCGACCTGGAAGAGAAACTATTGCCGGCGGTCAAGGCACTGCGGCAGGGCGGCGTGGCGAAATGTTGATGACCTTGTTGCGGCGGCTGGTTCTTGCCTTGTGCCTGATGGCACCGCTGGCCCCGGCCTGGTCCGTCGCCGTGGATACGCCCCTGGACGATCCCGCGTTGGAAGCCCGGGCGCGGGCTATACACAAGCAATTGCGCTGTCTGGTCTGCCAGAACCAGTCAATCGAGGATTCAAACGCCACCCTGGCGCGGGATCTGCGTGTTCTGGTGCGGGAACGCATAACGGCCGGCGACAGTGACGACGCGGCGATCCGCTTTATCGTGGATCGTTATGGCGATTGGGTATTGTTGCAGCCGCCGGTGAAAGGTGGAACCGTGCTGCTGTGGCTGGGCCCGCTGCTGTTTTTGCTATTGGCGGTCATTTCCCTGGTTTTTTGGTACCGCCGGCGCCGCGGCGCGCCGGTGGTAGCGGCGAACGCGCCCTTGAGCGCGGACGAGCAGGCCCGGCTGAAAGCATTGCTGGACGATGGAGATCCTAAATGACGCTGTGGCTGGCGATCGGTGGGCTGACACTGGTGGCGGTTTTGCCAATCCTTTGGCCCTTGTTGCGGCCCTCGCAAGGGGGCGCAACCCGGCTGGATCATGATTTGGAAGTTTATCGCGACCAATTGCGCGAGGTGGAAGTTGAACTGGCCGCCAATGCGCTGACCGATAAAGAGGCCGGCGAAGCAAAACGGGAAATAGAGCGGCGTATTTTACGCGCCGCCGAACAAGGCCAGGGCGGTGGCGATTCGGTCGCGCCATCGGCCATCACCGCCGTTTTGCTTGCTCTATTGCTGCCCGCCGTGACGTTGTTTTTGTATGTCTCGCTGGGCCAGCCAGGGCAGATGGATCAACCGCTGGCGGCGCGGGAGGTGGCGGCGCCGGTGGAGGCCGCATCGCCCCATGAATTGTCCGGACCCCAACGCGATCAGATCATTGAAATGGTCGCCCGCTTGGCCACACGCCTGCAGGAGCAGCCCGACGACTTGGATGGTTGGATATTGTTGGGCCGCTCCCAGGCGGCCCTGGCTCAATTTGACCAGGCGGCAAAGGCACTGCAACGGGCCGTGGCGCTTTCCGGGGATGATGCCAATTTGCAGATGGCGCTTGGTGATGCCTTGACCAAGGCCGCCGGCGGCACGGTCACGCCGGAAGCCGTGGCAGCGTTCGAAAAGGCGAAGCAGCTCGAGCCCGGGCAGTTGGGCGCGCGTTACTACCTGGCCCTGGCCGAACTGCAGGCCGGTCGGCCTCGGGTGGCCTACGATGCCTGGTTGCTACTTTATCGGGAATTGCCGGAAAATGGTGATAACCGACAGGCCCTGGCGGCGCAAATCCGCCGGACGGCGGAACAACTCGGCATCGATCCGGAACCCGAATTGGCGGCGGCGCCCGTCAGACCCGCACCGGCCACCGCACCGGCCACTGCACCGGCCACTGCGCCGGGCCCCGACCGTGCCGATGTCGCTGCGGCAGCCGCCATGTCGACGGATGAACGTCAAGAATTCATCCAATCCATGGTGCAGCGCCTGGCGGACCGACTGAAAGACGAGCCCGGCGATTTTGATGGCTGGATGCGCCTGGCCAGGGCGTACGGTGTTTTGCGGCGGCTGGACGATGCCGCCGCAGCCTATGGGCGCGCCGCCGCATTGCGCCCCAACGATCCCCTTCCCTTGAATGCCCAGGCCATGGCCCTGATCGAAGCGGCGCCGGCCAATCAGGCATTGCCCGGATCCACTATCGCGGTATTGCGCCGGTTGGAGACGCTGCAGCCCGACAACCCCCGTGTCCTGTGGTTTCTTGGCATGGTGGATGCCGCCGATGGCCGCCGTTCGGCGGCGATTGAACGCTGGCAGCGGTTGCACGATCAGCTTCCTGAGAACAGCAAAGAGCGTGAAAAATTGCAGGTGGCCATTGATCGTTTGCGGGCCGCAAATTGAGCTTGTAAGGCTGCGGATTCATCCTTTCTTAATTCCTTGGGCACTACCATCTATCCCAGAACTGCAGATCAACGGCATCAAAAGCGCCATATATTTAAGAGGGTTGTACGAAATGGCAAACCGTCGGCGACGGCGGGACGCAAAGCTTCCGGTCTGGCTAATCCAGATAGCGGGGTTACCGAAAGGATCCATGTTATGTCGACGGATACGTTGATGGCGCTGCGCGCGCTGATAATCGATGATCAACGCACCATGCGCTCGATCGTTCGCAGATTGCTTTCCCAGGTAGGCATTATTGATGTAACGGAAGCGGCCGGTGGCGCCGAAGCCTTCGATCTGCTCGAGGCCGCGGGAGAGCAACCGCCAGACTTCGTGATTTGCGATCTGCACATGGAGGACGGCGACGGCATGGCCTTCTGCAATAAGATTCGACGCCACAAGAACGGCAATATCGCGCAGATACCGGTTTTGATCCTGACCGGTGACAGCGATAGCTTCCTGCACGAGGTGGCGTTGCAGATTGGCGCCGTGAATGTGCTGACAAAACCGATCTCGGGCCCCGACCTGGAGCGGGAGATCTATCACGCCGTGGGTTTTGCCTGCTAGACTCGATTTCGTATGATGCAATCCAGGCCGCGACGGCGGCCCGGCGCTAATGCGCCACCCTCGCGGAGCGGTGCGTTTTGGCGCACAAGCGTGAGCGACAATAGCTAGTCCGTATCGATGACAATCGAAACGGACTAATGAAAGGCCCCGCCAATCAGATCGCGGGCGATAATTAGCCGCTGCACCTCGTTCGGACCTTCGCCAATGCGCCGGATGCGCATCTCCCTGAACCAGCGTTCGAAGGGAAACTCCTTGGTGACGCCATAGCCGCCATGGATCTGCATGGCCCGGTCAACCACCCGGCCGCCGGCTTCCGTGGCCGCGATTTTGGCCATGGCGGCTTCCGTCCGAAAGGGCTCGCCCTGGTCGGCCTTGTGGGCCGCGGCCAGGGTCAGCCAGCGGGCGGTGCGAATGTCCAGTTCATTGTCGATGATCATGTTTTGGATGGTCTGCCGGGTGGCCAGCAGATCGCCAAAGGTCTCGCGTATCTTGACGTATTCGATGGCCATTTCCTGGGCCCGCATGGCGACCCCAAGGCAACTGGCGGCATAAGGAATGCGGTTGCGTGTCAACCGTTCGTTGGCGATGCCAAAGCCGCCGTCCACCTGGCCCAGGATATTCTCGGACGGCACCCGCAGGTCCTCGAACTGCAGTTCGGTGGCGTAATGGGTCGAACGCAGGGTATGCACGATACGCCGGACATGAAATCCCGGCATGTCCGTATCGACAATAAAGCAGGTGACGCCGGCCCGGCCCTTGTCGGGGCTGGTGCGGGCGAAGACTAGGCCGAAATCGGCCCGGTCGGCGCCCGAGATGAATATTTTCTGCCCGTTGATGACCCAATCGTCACCGTCCTGAACGGCCCGGGTCTGTATGGCGCGGGCCGGATCGCTGCCCCCCGAAGGCTCCGTCAGTCCAAAGAATCCGCGTTTTTCACCCCGCAGGGTCGGGTATAGATAACGGTCTTTCTGATCATCATTGGCATCATAAAGCTGGGCCAGGCCCATGCTGCCGAAGGTGCCGTAACAGGGGGTATATAAACCGGCGCGGTGTTGCGACATTTCCATGGCCAGCAGGGTGCGCGTCATCACATCCAGGCCGGCGCCGCCGAATTCCTCCGGCACATCCATTTGGTACAGGCCCATGCCGGTGGTTATGGCGACCAGGCGGTCATGTTCTTCCCCGGGCAATTCACTGGCGTCGGGGTCCAGATCGGCTTCCAGGGGATCAACCTCCTGCCGCACGAAACGCCGCACCTGTTCAACCAGCATCCGCTGTTCGTCGGAAAGTTCCAAGTCCATTTGTCGGTCTCCCAGAAAGGCTCTAACTCAAACTCAATTGGCCGATGCGCCGCGGCCGGTGCTTTTCATTGCCAGGGGGCAGGGTGCCATGATCGCCCATGTGAACCTTCAACAGCTCCTCCCAACGGCTCAGATACTGCTGGTTCACTTCCAGCCGGAAATGATGGCCGCCGCCCCGTTCGGCCAGCTCGTCCTGCAGGGCGCCGCGCAGGCCCCAAAGACTGCGGCCGCCAGCATAGCCGATATAGATAACCTCCCGGCTGTCGTCGGCAATCTGATAGACGCCCAGTTGCGCCGGCAGGCCCGCAAGCGCTTCCGCCGTCAGGGGCCGCCAGGCTTTCTCCATCCGTATGGCCATGTCTCCAGCCCCGCTATACGCCGCGGAAATCAGGTTGCCGCCGTTCCAGCCTGGCCTTGACGCCTTCCAGGGCATCGGTCGAGGCTGCTACCTTGGCCACGTCGGCGTTCAGGTCATCATGCGGCGTGGCGTCCCGGAAGGCCATGTGCCGGACCAGCATGGCTTTCATGTTGCGCAGCGACAGCGGCGCGTTGGCCGCCAGACGGTCGATGATCTTTTGCGCCGCTTCCTGCAGGCCGTCCGGTTCCGCGATCCGCGCGATAATGCCCATTTCATGCATGCGCGTGGCCGGCAGCGGATCGCCCAACAGCAGAATTTCCCGGCTCGCCACCGGGCCGGCAACCTCCATCAGTTTCTTGGCCAGGAACCAGGTCGGGGCCAGACCGATCTGCGACAGGGACATCCCGAATATCGCCGACGTGCTGGCGACAACGAAGTCGCAATGTAGGGCCAGTTCGTTGCCCCCCGCGATGGCCGGGCCATGCACCACGGCGACCACGGGCAGGGGATAGACTTCGACCCGGCGCAGCATGGCCTCGATCGCTCCGGGCTTGCCCAGGCCGGCCGCTTTCTGGCTCAAATCCATGCCGGAACAAAACGACGGCCCGTTGGCGCGCAGCACCGCCACCCGCTCCTCGGCCCCCGGTTCGTCCGGAAAGGCCGCACTCAGGCCGTCCAGGGTCTCCTGATCCAGGGCATTGCGTTTCTCGGGCCGATTCAAGGTTATGGTCCGCACGGGACCATCTATATCCACCAGGACTTTGCTCATGGGGCGCTCCTACCGTTGAAATTTTTTCATCGCTATTGGCCTGACTATAGCAAAGCTTGCCCGCCCGGGAGCAATTTCGCTGCACAATTGGCCGGCCCGGGCCGCGCCCCGGCGCGCTGGCGTGCACGAAGAAGGTCGTTTCATTTTGAATGCGTGTCCAGACTGGACCACGGCCGCGACGGCGGCCCGGCGCCCCTGCGCCGCCCTGGTGGAGCCGTGCGCCCTGGCGCACCGGCGTGAACGCCAAAAAGCTGATTCCTGTTCGATGCATATCGAACACGAATCAGCGCTGGCATCTGGAACAAAAGAAGGTGGAACGGCCCGCCTGCACCAGGCGCTTGATGGCCTGTCCGCATTGGCCGCAGGCTTCGCCCTCGCGTCCATAGACCGCGAATTCGTGCTGGAAATAGCCCAGCTCGCCCGAGGCCTGAACATAGTCCCGCAGGGTCGAGCCGCCCTTGGCGATGGCCTTCGACAGCACGTCGCGAATGGCCGGCACCAGCCGTTCGGCCCGCCGGCCGGCCACCGAGGCCGCCAGGCGGCGCGGCGATATGCCCGTATGGAACAGTGCCTCGCAGACATAGATATTGCCCAGCCCGGCGACGATTTTCTGATCCAGCAGGGCCGATTTGATCGGCGTCCGCCGGCCTCGCAGGGCCTGCGAGAGGACCACGCCGTTGAATTCATTGCCCAGGGGTTCTGGCCCCAGGTCCCGTAACAGGCGGTGCTTGTGCAACTCGTCGCCGGGGACCAGATCCATCATGCCGAACCGGCGGTGATCCTGATACACCACCGTGTGGCCGCCATCCGTTTCCAGCAGGACATGGTCATGCTTGCCGGGATCGGGCGCCAGGCCACTATGGATATACATCCGCCCCGACATGCCCAGATGGGTCATCCAGACCCAGCCGTCGTCCAGATCGGCCAGAATGAATTTCGCCCGCCGGTACAGCCGCTGCACGGTCCGGCCCTGCAGCCGCTGGGCGAAGTTATCCGGCAGGGGCCAGCGCAGATTGTCGCGCCGCTGGCTGACCCTGGTCAGCCGGTGGCCCACCAGGGGCCCTTCCAGGCCGCGGCAGACGGTTTCAACTTCGGGCAGTTCTGGCATCCGGGCACGTTAGCTGATCGGGCCGGTGGCCGCCAGCCGGCGGAAAAAAATATGCTATGCTGCCGCCGCGTTCGATCAAGCATGCCGCACGAACAGGGGGGCGAGGCCAGTCATGGCGCCAGAAGCCAGCACCGATTTCGGTTTTCAGCGTGTCCCATGGGGGGAAAAGACCGCCCGGGTACGCGGCGTCTTCAGCTCTGTGGCGGGCCGCTACGACGTCATGAACGACCTGATGTCGGGTGGTCTGCACCGCCTCTGGAAGACCGCCTTCATCACCTGGCTGCGGCCCAGGGCCGGCATGCATCTGCTGGATCTGGCGGGCGGCACGGGCGATATCGCCTTCCGCTTTCTCGCCGCCGGCGGCGGCCGGGCCACGGTGGCGGATATCAACCGGGACATGCTTTTGGTGGGGCAAAACCGGGCCCGGCGGCGGCGTCTGGCCGGCCCCATCGAATGGCTCTGCGCCAACGCCGAAAGCCTGCCCCTGCCTGATGCCTCCGTCGACGCGGTCACCTGCGCCTTCGGCATCCGCAATATGACCGACAAGGCCGGGGCCCTGGCCGAAATGCACCGGGTGCTGAAGCCCGGCGGCCGTTTCCTGTGCCTGGAATTCTCCCGTCTCGCCCTGCCGGGGCTGGAGGGCCTGTATGACACATACTCGTTTCAGGTCGTGCCGCGCCTGGGCCGCATGGTCGCCGGTGACGAGGCCTCGTACCGCTACTTGGCCGAAAGCATCCGCACTTTTCCCGATCAGGACGCCTTCGCCGCCATGCTCACCCGGGCGGGCCTGGGCAACGTCAGCTACCGCAACCTGGCGGGCGGCATCGCCGCCATGCATTCCGCCTGGCGGATTTGAAGTCTGACGCTGAAGTCTGACGCCTTGTTTCCGATACCGGTATTTGATCTGCGTTAAAGTTGCGGCTAGTCTTTTTTCTCCATCTAAAATGGAGGGCGCGGATCATGAGTAACCTTACGGATAATGTCGGGAATGTTGTTGTCCTTATGTTGGAGAACCGATCCTTCGACACTATTCTCGGCGGCCTCTACGCTGGCGGCTCTTCGCCCGTCACCGGCCAGCCTTTTGACGGTGCCCAAGGCACGGTGACCACGAACGATACCAACGTCGACCCCGATCCCTACGAATACCTCGACGAAGTCTATCTGCAGCAATTTGGCGCCGACGCGCCCGCCAGTGGCTGGAATCGGACGGATGCTCCGCCTATGAACGGCTTTGTCGACAACTACACCGCTGCGATCAAGGAGTGGAATGGCAAGTTCCTCCACCGGCACGAACAGAAAGACACGGTCGGTGCTCAGATCGCCTATCAGTATGACGCGACCGTGCTGCCGAACACCTGGTTCCTGGCCCAGCAGTTCGCCGTTTGCGATCGTTGGTACAGCGCGGTCCCAAGCGACACCTGGCCCAACCGGCGTTTTGCTCTATCGGGAACTTCGTTTGGCGACATTTACGATACGCCGAAAGTGGAACTGTTCTGGCCCACGATCTTCGACAACATGGCCACGGCTGGGGTCACGTGGAAGATATACGCCGACGGTCCGTCTCTGACGGCAATTCTGTGGCCGCATTTGATAGGTTACTTCTCTTTCGGATCCATAACGGATTTCGAGAATGATTGCGCCGCGGGCACATTGCCCCAGTTCGCGTTCGTGGAACCCGACTACAGCTCCGCCGGCAATTCCATGCACCCACCATACCCGGTCAGTCCCGGGGATCTGTTCATTGCGCAGATCTACAATGCCGTTCGTGGCAACACGGCCCAGTGGGATCAGACATTGCTGCTCGTGACCTTTGACGAGCATGGCGGCACCGCCGACCACGCGCCGCCGCCCGCGACCGCCGTCGCACCAGACAGCCACACCCAGGATGGCTTTGATTTCACCCGCTTCGGGGTCCGCGTGCCCATGTTGATGATCTCTCCCTATATTCCCGCGGGCACGGTCTATCGGCCCGCCGCAGGAACCTGCGATCACACCAGTATCCTCAGCACCCTTGAACTGCTGTTCGGTCTGGACCCATTGACCAATCGGGACAAGGTCGCGCCCGCGCTGGACGGGCTGCTTGGCGCGACCCTGCGTACGGATTGTCCCCCCAGCACCAATCTTACGCCGGCGCCAACCGCGTCGTCCGTGCTGAGCGATGCCAGCAACCTGGCGCCAAACCATTTGCTGGTCTCGATGCTGGACATGGCCACGAGGCTGCCAACGGTTGATCGCTACCGCCAGTGGTGCGCGTCCGGCGAAGGCCGGGCGCCGTCGGGCAAACCGAACACCGACCATCTGACCGAGGTCGAGGCTTTGCAGATCATCCAGGCGAAAATCAACGAATATCTGCGCGCATTGGAGTAAAGCTGCCGCTGTCTTTCACGGCGGTACTCCGGTGGTTGCGCGCAGCGATGCCACCATTTGCGGCGGTGGTGCGTTGTGCAAGGGCGCGATGGTTTATTCGAACAATCCCAGGAAAGTATCGATTTTGCCAATAACGGTGGCTGTAAGCCCGGCCCCATCGCCCGTCAACGCCGCCTTTAATACCAGATCGAGCTCGCCGGTCAGGGTCTTGAAGCGGCGTACTGTCGCCAGGTCCGGCGCCGGCGCCTTCGCCTGCAGGATCAGGGTCTCCGCGTCGGTCACCACCTGATCGATGATATCGGCAATCGCCGGCGGCAGGCGGTTGTGGCCGCCGCCGGGCCGCGCCTCCGTCTCCATAAAGCCGGCCAATGCCTTGCGCACGGCTGCAATCAGCTCTCTTAAACTGTTTTCCAGGTCGGCCGCGGCGGCCAACTGCTGATCGCGGCTCACATCCGGTCGCCGCCGCCGTGTCCGCTCTGGATCAATCTCCATGGCCGGCCTGTCATCAGGGCCCAGCTTGATCCGGTAGTGGGATTTCTCCGCCGGTTCCGCCGCCGGTTCCGCCGCAGGTTCCACCGC
The DNA here is from genome assembly GCA_021776235.1 of Alphaproteobacteria bacterium. Lineage (GTDB taxonomy): Bacteria > Pseudomonadota > Alphaproteobacteria. Next base: position 74,406 of record JAJFGG010000066.1, read on the forward strand.
AGGTTTCGTGGGCGCCTTCGCCACGGGCGTGTCTTCAACCGGGGCCACGCCATTTTCCGGGCGGTGCGGCTCCCCGCAATCCAGTTCGGAATGTCTCAGCGCCAGTTGCCAATGCATGGCCCGCTTCAGGCCATCGCAATCCAGGCCCTTGACGGCGCTCAGGTCGGCGTTCATCAGATTGGCCTGCCTTATGTCCGCACCGGTCAGATTGGCGCCGGACAGGTTGGCGCCGATCAGCGTCGTATCGATCAGGTTGGCATCGTCCAGAGCCGCCCCGATCAGTTTCGCCCCGATCAGCGCCGCCCGGTACAGATATGCGCCGTTCAGCGCCGCGCCGTTCAGGTCCGCGCCACTCAGGTCCGCCTCTCTCAGGTCTGCATTCTCCAGGTCCGCCCCGCTCAGGTCCGCGTCTCTCAGCTTGCCGTCACTCAGATTGGCATCGCTGAAATTCGCCCCGCCCAGGTTGGCGCCGGTGAAGTTCACGGCGCTCAGGTCAGGCCGGATATCGGGATAGTCCCGGCGCCAGGCGTTCCACGCCTCAACCCCCTCCGTCAGCTTCGCCAGATGTTCTCTATCCGCCATGCCGCGAGTATAGCCGCCCGCCGCCAGACCCGGCAATGCCACGCGGACGGCGGCCATCTATTGGGGCAGGCGTGCCGGCTTCGATTTGTATGCAACCACAGAGTCCGCTCCTCAGCTCTGCGTCGCACCAGCCCGCGCAGGATACGTCCGCCCGCCCGGCGCCATTTCGGGAACTCGTCCGCCGCGGCCAGCAGGATCTCGCTATCGCCTTCGTCGATATCCGGGTGGTCCATGGTCACCCTGGATCGGTCCAGGCCCCAGATCGAGCTATGGCAGATTGTGGCAATGCCGATGCAGACGGGGTCAGGTGTCCGCCAATAGGCGCGCCTGGCGTGTGAACTATGCAATGACGCGGTTTTTTTCCACCATGCCTACGCCTCATTGACTCCCGGGCACTTAGGATTTTATCCTTTTTTGCTGATGTTCTTATATCGAACAGCGTATGCGATAATAGACGGGCTGGTTGTCAATCCCGGAAATATTGATCCAATTAAGGAGGGGTGCAATGTTTAGAAAATTCTTTCTGCGTCTAATCGAAATTGTAACGGCGATATTTATTGCCGCTTACATTGCCTTTGTGCCCACAGTCGTGATGAGTCAAGGTCTTCCGGAAGGGATGATTTACTTCTATGCCTATGGCAACGCTTCTGGCGAGGACGCCTGCCCGAAAGGCGGCGAGGCATTGCCCGGCGGAAACTTGATCAAGGTTGGTAAGGAATCAGCAGATCCGGTCGGGACGCCGCTGGAAGACAAAACCGACCCGATGCACACACACGGAAAGCGGGTCCTCGTTTATCCCAATTTGGAACCCATGTCGATTTATTCGAGCACCTGTGACAAGGGCGGCTCGGAGGATAAATCGGGAAACTGCAATTTTTCGGGGGCCGCGCCCGGACCATTTACGGGGATAGGCTTTGTCGAATCCGCATCTTCGGGGCTTTCTTTTTTTCAAATCACGGCCTGTAAACAAACCGAAAAGCCAGCTTCTAAGTCCGGGCTAGATGTATTTCCAGTGGGTGCAGTCGTGTTCACCACTGGCGTTTCATTATGTAGTCAAATTGACCATTCCTGGAAATCTTTTAACAACGCCGGCAACGGTCTCTTCATAGTCACCCCAATGTCAGGGCAAAGCGTCGGTTTTTCAGCGGTAGTGGGGGAAAAGGGTGATACGAACCACGTCCATGTGCTCAAGGGAGAATTCGCGACCCCAACGGTTTATTTCGCCGCGGTCGCGGGGAAAGAGGGTGAAAAAGGTGGGCGATTGGCCGTGTCGAAAACCGACTACAAATATTACAATGATACCGACGCAGGGCCAGGCCTCCCATACTTGCAATATCCCTTATGCGAAAAACAGGAGAGCGAAAGACGCTATAGGTACAACATTCCGTCTGGGGTGGTCGTCTTCTCCAATACAGCCTGCACCGATGGCTGGTCCGAGGTGCGGGACAAGAATGGGGATCGACCGGATGGCCGCTTTATCGTCACTTTGCTTGGTGGCGGCGCAAACTTAACCGCGTTTGGAGCGCAACCTGGTATCGATAATACAACGATGGTGAGCCACAGACACGAAGGTACAGCACTTATCTCCCCACCTGCAGCGGGAGTGACCGTGAGATCGACCGTGGCACCGGTAGATCCCAAAAACCCCGGAAACTATGCCGGGATTTTTTTGCATGCGCCGAAAGATATCGAGACAAATGAGTCAAAGGTAAACGCCCCGTACGTCCGGCTCCGGCTATGTCAAAAGAACTGACGCCCGTCGAGTATCCGTGGACAGCGTAAGATAAGGGGTTCCCGCCGCCGAATCCGCCAGGAAGTCGGGTTCGCGATCACCAGTTGATGGCCGGCCGGCTTTGAGGATCATCGCGCCGAAGGCAATTGTAGCAAACCCACCGACGGCTGACCTCGACATCTACCGCACCGCCAAGCTGTTGATAGACCAATACGGCGAAGATGCAGCCTTTCACGCCGGCATGCGGGTGGATGAGATGTTGGACAGGGGCGACTTGGACGGCAGGGCGGTTTGGCGGCGGGTTCTTGCGGCTGTGGAGGAATTGCAGAGTGTGGGGGTTGAGGGGCCGGTGCATTAGTGAATCATGGTTTGAAATTCAACATTCAAGGCGCGGTTCCCGCGCGTTGCATACAATTCAAGCTCAAAAAAAGCCCCTGAAATGATCCACTACAAGAGCAGTATAGTCACATAAATGTTGGGATATTTTGAGAACAGGTAGGGGCTCCTGATTTGATTCAACCGCTGCTACAGCTGCACCAGTCCAGTCACCTGAAGCTGCTTCAATGGCACAATTAGTCCGATACTCTAGAAGAACGGCCTCTGGTTCTAGAGGCCCAGCCCATACAGTAACATCTGGCGGAACATTCGCTGATGCGTCCTCATCAGAGTAAAATTTTACTGATGTAGATAATGAAATTCTCTCAGGTGCGACGAGCACAACAGGTGGAATCTGATGTTTATCTGTATTGCTAAATTTCTGAAGTAAAACTAGCGGATCCTGTTCAGGACAACCCAACACATCAACCTTATTTCGATGATATGGCTGAATCCTCTCGATCATTTCAACCGCTTTCTCAGGAAGCTGATTTAGCCTTGTCCTATCAAGTTGAGTTTCTTTCTCACATATTGGAAAATGTATTGCCCGTGGGTTCGTCGGAGGGTCAAGCTGAGTTCGCGCCAAGGCAAAGGCCAAGTTATCTAGACCACTACGTAAATTATGAACGATTTCTCCAAAACAAAGAGACCAGTCTTGGGGTGTTTCTGGCGAATCGTATCTGTCTAATATTAATTTATAACCCATTCGCTCATCACGCAATTCGCAACGAGCTTTGATTGGATGTAGTTCATTCCAATTAGAGACCGAGACAGTAAGTTCGGATAACAATTTTGCTGCCCGCTGGAGCTTAAGCTCTGCAGGTTCAAGAAATTTAAGATGATCACCCTCGTTCATTGCAACAGCACCATAAATTTTTTACGAGTATTAGTAACAATATTTTTCATAGAAATTCGCAGAACTAGGGTCAAGATGCGCCCAGAACAAACTGCGAATCCTACAAGAAATTGCACCCGTACGGAGCTGGAAAACCTGACCCACTCAGACGGAATAAAAGCGAACAAAAAGAGGGGCCAGGCAAACCCTGACCCCCCGATCCGTTTTTGCTCTTCAGGCTAACAATTGAACGACCACATAGGCTATTGCCCAAGCGATCGCGGCCATGTTGACCCGAACAACGATCTGAACAGTCATGATATTTCACGACCCTTCTGATCCACGGCGCCGCGAACCATAAGGTTGCGGGAAACGCGCCCTGATCAACGGATAAGCCGCCGTTACAGGGATGATCGGCCCGCCATCCATTTTGGCCAAACAAGATGACGATCCCCGCTAGTTCAGCGGCAGTGCGGACCCATAAAGGGCTGCCCGTATACTGCGGCAACGGGGCTGCGGTTATCCGGTTAGGGAACGATCCACGGAACTAACGTGGGAACCCGCCGGGCCGCGCATTCTCTCATGATCCGCTGGTTAACGAATCACGGGGAAGGCAGAGTAACATAAAATCGATATTCGAACGAATCGATCGGCGCCCACCAAACTACACGTGCTAAAGGCGGAGCCCCCTGCCATCCTATTTTCCCGCCAGACGCCCAACCAGGCCGTCCAGGCCCTCGACAAGCGCAAGCCGCCCAGGGCAATGATCACTTTCGCCGCATCGGGCCCCCGCACTCTGCCGCCAAAGGGGAAATCAACCCAGCCACAACGCCCGCTCCTCCGCCCGCCGCCGTACCAAGCCACGCAGGATACGCCCACCCGCCCGGCGCCACCTGAGGAACTCGTCCGCCGCACCGGCCATATCGCCGCGGTTGGCCTTCATGCGCAGGGTTGAAGACTGCAGGTTGCCGCTGCCCAAGTTGTAGGTAAACGACACCAGGGCGGAGAACTGGCCCCCTGACAACGGCACACGGATCAGCCGCCGCACGGCCCGTTCGGTATGTTGCAGCATCCGCGCCAGCAGGATCTCACCATCGCCTTCGCTGATATCCGGATGCGCCATGGTCAGCCGGGCCCGATCCAGGCCCCAGATCGAGCCATAGCCGATAGTGGGGATACCTATGGGGTCCAGGTACGGCACAGGCGAGAAGCCTTCGAAATGCTTGATGATCTCCAGGCCGGCGGCGTTGGTCTTCATTTCGGGTAGAACGTCTTCATGGCCCGGTGGCCAAACCAGAACGACAGGATGGCCGCAAACAGGGCCCGGGTTTCCTCGTCCCAGACCTGGGTCAGCGTTTCCAGGCTGACACCATCCGAGCCGAAGATCAGATACATAGCGGCGGATTTGATGAAAACGAACTCCAGCACCATGATGTAGGTCACCACCGGGCGCACGGATCCGCGCAGGGCATCGACCCAGGCGATACCGGCCTTGCGGTCGTGGCGGTGCAGGCTTTCTGTCTCGCGGATATCGGCATCGATGTTGATTTCCTCCAGGCGCTGGGTATGGGCCTGGGTCTGCGCCTGCATCTGCAGATCCATCACTTTCAGTTCGTGCGCCTTGTCCTGGCGGTCCTGGAAATAATCCATCACCTTGGGCAGGAACGACGTGCCGAAGCCCAACAGGGAACCGAGTAGAGAGAGCATGCTGTTACCTCATGAAAAAAAGCCGCCTCGGTGGGCGGCTTGCGTTGGTTGCGGTGTATTCGTTAGAAAACTGCCGTTTAGGCGCTGCCGCGGCAGGAGTGGAATTATTCCAACGATACGGACCACCCCAGCAAAACCAATAAACGGAGGCGCGGGCGAAAACTCACAACAGACTGCTGTGTCCAGAATGGACAATGGAACCGCTGTTGAGTAAAATTGGGCTTGATCTCTAAGCGTACATTCATAAAGCAATATGAAAGAGACTATTTTGCATAGGAATTGTATCTCGAAAAGTACAAATATTTGGAAGCGTACAACTGAAGTAAGGTATTTCTTGGTATTTCGGATATGAATAGGTCAATAATTGAATATTTAGCACCGTGGGTTGGACATATTTTATTGTTCGTTTCAATTTCTCTTTTTTTATTGGCATTCGTATACCATTTCAGGCTTAGGTGGGCAATTGAAAATAGAATACACGGAAAATTTTTTACAAAACAATTTTATGTTAGGACAAGGCTTCTAAATCCTATCGAAAGAAGGTATAGACGTTTATCGAATTTGTTTGGTTTTATTTCTTTTATTATTTTTGCTTTCCATATTGAGTATTTAAAGAGACATAAAGAGTTGTCTTTTTGATCGTTAGAAATTCTCTGTCGCTCTGATCCCAATTGCCGCCGGAAGGATTGTCGCAAAATATCACCAAATTCGGGAACCGCGGCTACGCGGACGACCTACCTCTATCCAAAATGCAATAGCATCATAGATAAAAAATTTGAATACCAAGCAAAAACGATGCCAGAAAAAGACACAAGCGCAGCAGGACCTTGCGTCTCTTTCAGTTGGCCAACAAGGTAAATGAAAGCACCGATTTGGATCGCCATAACTGCAAGAAATATCCCGGCGCTTACAGACTGGGAGACTTGTCCCGAAAGAGAATTAGCTACCTCAAACAGCCCCAAACTCAATAAAAGCGGCATCAACAACCACAAGAACCCGACTTGTCGCCGCCATATCCCGATAACCAGTCCTATGATCAGACAAATCGCCGCGGCAACCAGCAAAATGAAGCTACCAAGATAGCTAAAAATGCCAATGAGCTCAAAAATAGCCAACAATTCCCCAACTTTGATTACAACACATAGCAACTTTGGCGCATTCGAATTATTCCGGTTAGGAGGGCTGAGCCAATGCCATCGCTTCAGGCTATCGCCCAACCAGCCTGCACGCAACCTGGCGGCGACTATGCGGGACAATACGGCTCCCTCAGGCGCCAGGCTTCAGCGCATCCCAGACCAAGGCCGCCACCAAAACCAACGTGCCGGTCAGGACGGTCAGCACCGCCTTGCGCCCGGCGGCATCGGCTAACTTGCGCCAGCGCCTCGCATGCACCAGATCGGCGCGGAACTCGTTGACCTGGGCCTGGTCTTCAATATCCACACCAAGCAAGCGCCAGGTGTCCCGCATGACGCTGTGGGCCGCGGCAACGCCCGCCTCCTGGGCAATGGCCTGGATTTCGTCCCGGTCTCTCATGTGGTGGGCCCCTCTGTTATCCGTTCAAGGTATTCCCAGGCCTGGCCGGCGGTGACCATGCAGGAGATGCCGTTGGGGTGAGTGACGATGATGGTCCAGGTGCCCTTGGCCGAGGTCAGGACCTCCAGCACCCGGCCGGTCGCCGTTACGCCCATGGCGCTGGGGGCCTCGCCGTGGCTGCGACCTAGATGGGCCAGGAATTTCCCGCGCTCGCCACAGACCGCGGCGGGGGATACCTGGGCCTGGGCTAGATTGGGCATAAAAAAAGCCGCCAGGGCGGCGGCCAGCAGGGGATATCGCATTTCGTCCTACTCCGGCTTGGGGATGCGGGCCTTGATCGCCAGCACCTTGCCCAATAGATCGTCCATCTCCTGGATCAGCGGTGTGCCGTCCAGGCGCAACTGGTTGTACTGCTTCAGGATGACATCCAGGCAGTCACCGATCGCGTTCATCTGGCCCGGTTCCCGGCCCAGGGCGGCGGCGTAGGCGGCGGCGCGCCGTTGCCGGTAGCTGGGCTCGTTGGCCGCCTGCCGGGCCGCCTCCGCCGCCGCATACGCCGCCCTGGTCATGTATCCGGGCCCGGCGCTCGCGGCCCGATAGGCCGCTGCATGGCGGCCGATCTTGGCCGCCAGGGCGGCTTCCGGATCGCCCCTGAAGCTGGCCTGGCAATGGCGCCACCAGGCGGCCGGGTCCACAACCGCATGGGCCAGGACCGCCGTTTCGTTTTGGCTCAATTCCCGCATCTTGTCTGCCTCCTATGCCGCCAGCAGCAAGCCGCCGAACTGGCTTGACGTGGTCGCCGGTAAATCAACGATGGCCGTGCCGCCGTTTATGCTCAAATTGACCTTCGCAGTATCGGCGGCGTCCATGTAGGTGATGGCGGTGACTTCCAGTTCCAGGCGCTCGTCACCCGTGTTGGTTTCCCGTATGGCACCGGGGTTGACCTGGCGGTTGTAGTTATAGCTCGGTGTCTGGATGCCCATCACCAGCGCGGTATGGGCACCGGCAACATCCACCATGTAAAGTTTTGTCCAGAGCAGGTAAAAGCCCGGCACCGGCGCCGTGAAGCTGGTGCCGTCGAAATTGCCGCCCTGGTCTTTTATGGTCGTGCCGAATGTCACGTCGGCCGAGCCGCCGGCGCCAAAGGTATTGTCCTGGGCCACTGATTTATGGGCCATGAAGGCCGGCTGGCCCGGCACCGACAGGCGCCCGGCGCCGTCAACGCTCAATTGCTCCTGGTTGGCAATGCCCAGGGTAGCGAGTGCGGCTGTTATGGTGGCATCGCCCAGCAGGGTCTGCATCAGGGTCGTGGGTACGATGCCGGCCACGATGGCCGCCGCCGCATAGGTGGCCAGGGCCGTGCCGGCGGCGTCAAAGCCGATCAGTTGCCCAGCCGCCGGCGTCACCTCCAGCCCGGTCAGCGAGGAGCTGACCGGCACCCGCAGCGAGCGCGCGTCCACCTCGTCCAGCTGCTGGTCGATCATCCGGGATTTGTCGATCATGCTTTCCAGGGTGTCGGTGTTCAGGGCCCCGGCGGTGGGCAGGTCGTCCGGCTGGCTCAGGGGCACGGCCCGTTTCAGGGTCACGGTCAGGGCAGGGGCGCCGCTGCCCCGGGGCGCCGTGCTATAGCTCACATTGCCGCCCGAATCCGAACCGACGCCCGAGACGGCAAAGCCCGAGGTAATCTCCGTATCGCCCTCGAAGACCTGCAAATGCGAGGCATCCAATATCTTGAAGGTATAGGGAAACACAGTCTGCAGTTCCGCCGCCGCATAGCGGTCAACGGCGGCCGATGCCGATAGGGTCATGGCCTCTCCTTTCCATTGTCGTGCCAAGCCATGCTGGAAGGGCCCAATCGAAAGGACCCCGGAGCACCGTCAGCAACTCTCGCGCATTGCGCCACCGGATGGCCGGGGTGATCACTCATCTTTGCCGTCTTCCGGTGGCTGGTCTTCTTTGCCGTCTGCCTCGTCTTGCTTTTGCTTTAGCTCGTTCAAACGATCCTGCAATGCATTCATGGCATCGCGGCAGACCTCCCGGACATCGCGGGCGTATTCCTCCCTGTCGTCGCCCTTCTTCAATTTTCGCACGGCTGCCACGAAGTCTTTCCCGGTATTGCGGATCAGCCGCGCCAGACTGAAACGTTCCCATGCTTTCCAATCGCCACGCAGGTTTCTGGCGGCCGAGTTGATATGGGCGGCGAAGTCAACACCGTTGTATCTGCCGCCAAGGGAAGTATCGGGACGGCTGGAGTTTAACCGCGGATTTTGAGCGTCCGGGCCTGGCTTATACAGTTCCGGCATCTTTATCTCGCCTTTGCCATTGAGAGTCGCGCCGCCGATGTGGTTGACCAGGTCGATCAGGTCCGGGAACTCGGTGTTGAGAACATCAAGGCATTGCTGAATGATGATATCGTTGCCTTCCTGGGTCCATTTGTTGCCGCGGCTATGCAGCGGTTTCGTCCAGATTTTGATCAGGTCGTCGGCCACCAATTGGTATGGTTGGTGGCTGTCTGCGTCCGCCTTGCCTGCCGCGCCCGGAACAGCTTTTCCGGGCGGGATCGGCGGCCTTGCCGCCGCGCGGCCTCTCTTCGGCTTGCCGCTTCCCAGGTTTCCGCGCAGAAGCTGGGTCGCCACTGTTGTGCCGACAAACAGAGTTAGCAAAATCCACGCCTTTTCGGCGCTAATGGCGCCCGCTGCGAGAAGGACCGGCACAAAAGCCAGTTTTCTGTATTCAGGCGGCGGGCCGTCGGGATCGGTGGGGTCTCCATCAAGGCGAACGGCCAGCACCTGGGCAACTTGTCTGGCCTCGGCGATCTCCTCTTCAGTGCGCTCCGAACCGATCCCCTCGAACAGTGCGCCGGATCTGGCAAACGCTTCGTAGTATTGCGCCGCCATCCCGCGCTGTTTGCCGTCGCCGCCCGCCTCGCCTGGTTGCATGGCATTGGCCACGTCCGGCACCGCCGTATTCTCGTCGGTTGACGGTGCGGGTTCCTCGGCGCCTGGCCCCAGGCTTGGCAAGCCACCTTCGTCCGGCCGTACTGGGTCTTCCGGCATCTCGAGCGGCGCCGCCTCGTTAGGCGTTGCCTCGGCGGACCGCTCCCGCAGCTCCAGGCCTTCGGCTTCCGCGTCCGCGAAACTGATCCGGACGCTGTTGCCGTCCGTACCGATGACCGGGCCGGACCCATCGACCAGCATCAGGCCGCGTTCGTCCGGCGTGTTGCGCCATTCGAGAGTGTTCATAGGCATGCTCCTGCCGCGCCACGCCGGCGGCATGGGCCTGGAAAGTTGCTTCGTTTTTGGCTATATTTTGGTCAGGGACTGGCGGCGTTTTGGACGTACGGCGAAGGCCCGGGAAATCGGGCATTAACCCCACCGGTCCCACCCTGATTCTTCTTCTTCCAGAGTTCCAGAAGATTTCTCGCTTCTGTTTTGGCCGTCGGAGCAGGACGCTACAATCTAAGGTCGTGCACCTGGGAAATTTTTTTGCATTGGTATAAGGTGCAATTGGGAAGTGGGATGCGGTGGTTCGCCTTCTGGCGACAAAAACTGGAAACGGTTCTCTGCAGCCTGCTTCCTACTTAATTCTTGTCCATTTTTTGTCTTTTCCACATAGTGCGGAAAGTCAGCCGGCCCTTCTTCGTGCTGACGGCCTCGACTATATAGAGTGTACCGTCCGGCAAATTTTTCTTGAAGAGAAGGCGCAGAGGCTGACGTTTCGTCATTTCCTGCAATTCAACGTCGTCAAATGTTTTGGCAATGGCGGGTACTAAGCCAAAGTCACTGAAACCGAGCGCTACGTGGTTCGCCTGTTTCTCTGAAGGCCCGTGGGATTTGTAGGCATGCAATCCATTGTTGGCAGAGATTTCCTGATGGTAACCTGAAAAATCTCTGCCGGTTTTCTGGCGTATGCGCTCTGCCGTATCCGCGTCCAAGTCCGGTAAATGCAACACCGTCCCGCCTTTTATCCCGGTCTTGAGTTCGCCGCGAACTGCCATTTCGATGAACATCGACGCCGCATCGCCCGCTGTCACATCGGCGCCAAAGTCCTCCGCGTACATTTCGACATTGGTTTTTGGGTTGTTCTCTAGCTGTAGCAGAATGCGTGCCTTTGCCCGGTCCATCCGTATGGATCGGTCGGCCTTGCCAAAGATTCGCGGCAGATACCGTCTTCCCAGCTGCCATGCCCGCATGATGAGAAGTCCGTAGCCGGCATTGGTAACTTCCATGCCTTCCGGCAGATCTATGATGTCGTTGAGGGCAACAGGGCTTTTGATCAGGAAGGCACCTGCGCCCGGTTCCCCTTCTGGCAGGCCGTTCTCGGAGCCCGGCGAATTTTCCGCCGTGCCGGTCGCCGCGTCGCTCACCGTCTGACCGGCCCGGCCGTTGCTTTCCAGGATCGGCCCACGCGCCTTGCCCTCCGCTGCCGGCTCGGCGCCTGCGCCGCGCGTCTGGTGGGCGGCCAGGACGGCGGCGGCATGGGCCTGGATGCGGCCCAGGTCATAGCTCTTGGGTACACGGTAGGTGGTGGAAAAGTTGAAATGGTCGTTGACGATCTTGTCGGTCGCCAGCCTGGCCGCGGCCTCCGGCGAACGCCCTCTTGCCACGAGATCCAGGGCGAATAGATAGATGCCGTCCCGGGTCTGTTCGGCGATGGCCCTGTCCCTGTTCCCGTCCCCGGCGGCGGACGCGGTGCGGAAAAAGCCGGCCAATTGTTCGTCAATTGCCCCCTTGACGGCTTCGGCCTGGGCCTCGGACAAACCCTTTTCCAGCGCCCGCGGGCCGGCGGCTTCCGCCGCTATGATTCGGTTCAGGGCCGGCGCCATCTCCGGTTTATGGGCCAATGCGGCGACGATAGGCGCGGAAGGGCTATGGCTGAAGGCCAGAAAATCCCGCATGGCCACCGCGCGGTGAGCGCCGCTTGGAGCCAGCAGCCTGGCCATGAAGTCTGCTTTATCGCCCGCCTGGTCATAGTCCCCTGCCGCCTGCGCCGCCTCCTGGTTGGAGAAATAGCGGTAGAGGAAATCAGGCCCGCCAATGACCTGTTGCAGGGCGATGTTTCTGGCCCGCGAGGGCTCCGGCGTCTTCAGGGCCGGGCCGCCCGCCGCGAAACCCGCCGGATCCCGGGTGAATTGCCTCTGGCGGTCCTGTAACGCCTTGACGGCAGCCAGATACAGTTTCTGCTTCACCGTGAAGCTCTCGGCGTCGGGCTCCGGCCGTCTGGCCTGCACTAGATGCCAGGCCTGTTCGCCGGGTGTGAAACGGATCTCCGTCATGGTGGCGAAATAGCTCAGCGCCTGGGCGGCCCTCTCGTCGTAATCCCCCAAGGCCGCTGCATCGCCCAGATCGACGATCCGTTGCCGCAGGCCCGCTACGCCCTGGCCGCTGGTCTCGCGGCGGGCCAGATCCTCGGCGATCAGTCCCGCCACCTCGCGGCCCTCCACGGCGCGCTGGGTTTTCAGGGCGCCCGAGATGGCGGCGGCGGCGGCGGCCTTCTCCAAGCCGTTGGCCAGCAGGTGATCGTAGCCGCCATTATCCATAACGGCCCGGGCGTCCGCCGGGTCGGCCTGGGCATCCCTGGCGATTGTTCCCTGGGCCCAGACCCGCAGGGCCGCAATGCGGCTTTGCGCGTTGCTGATAGTGCCCAGGCGCTGCTGCTCGGCGAAATCGCCGTTGGCCTCGGCAATCATGGCCGCTTGCGCCGGGCCGCGAAGGGCCGCGATGCGCTTCTGCCGGTCCCCTGTGCGTATATCCAGTTGCTGCCGCGACCAGCTGGTTTCCCGTACCGCCTGGTTGGTTCGTACCTGACGCGCCCCGGCCCGTTCCACGTTACCGGCATGAGTGCTGGCCAGCCGTTTGGCGTCCGGGTTAGAAATCTTGCCGAACAGCTTATCCCGGCCCTCGGCGAACTTCTCGGTATAGCGGGATGGATAGTCGCTGCCGTCAGGGGCGCCCTGGCCGGCGTAGGCTTCGGCCCCGGTCCGGATCCTGTCCAGTTCGACCTTGGCGTTCTGGAACTCGGTTTCGGCTAATTCCTGGTTGCGCCGTATCCTGGCCTGGATGGCGATTTCCGTCAGATCCCTGCCGGCCCCGGAGATCACCCGGCCCAGGTTCGCGTCCGCCTGCCCCTTGGCCACCAGGGCCGCCGTTTGCCGGCGCATGGCGGCGTTCTCACGGGCGAACGAACGGTCCAGGGCGGCGCCCTCCGCCTGTGCGCCCTGCAACGCCCCCGTGCTGCCGTCTGGCCCGCCACCGTCAAAGGCAGGGCCGGCGGGGTTCAGACCCCGCTGGCTGAAGATACGGTCAATGCGCATTAGAGAACCCTCGCATATGATGAAACGCCCCGGCCGAAGTCCGCCAGTCCGCCGATCAGCGCCCCCCTCCCGCGCGCCTCCGCCCCGGCCGCGTTGCTCAACGAGGTAGCGGCGTTGCTCCACCCGGTGCGGCGCAGGCTGTCTGCGTCGATCCGGCCAACCCGGCGCCGCGAGGCGGCCCGCGCCTCGTACAGCTCCCGCTCCCGCTGGCCCTGCAGGGTGAACAGGTCCGCCTGGCCCCGCTGCCGCGCCGCCCGGCTTTCCGTGTTCAGGCGGATGATGTCCAGGTCCTTGTCCAGCTCCCCGAAGCCTTCCGCGATCAGCAGGTTCGGCGTGGTGTCGTCGATCATCCGGCCCTGGGCGGCAAAGCCCGTGACCATGGAGGAAACCCGCGCCTCGCCTATGCGCCGGGTCTGGGACAGGGCAACCAGGCCGGCCTGTTCCTCGGCCACCGCGTTCTGCAGCGACAGGGCCGCGTTGGCCTGGGCGATTTCCTGATTTGACAGGCCAAGGCGCTCCAGCAGGGCCGCCTCGATCGCCGCCAGTTCCTCCGCCGCCCGGGCCTGTTCCTCGGCTGCTTGCAGCGAGAACGAGGCCTGGCTTTCAAAGGCTTCCGCCTGATCGTCCGCCGCCCGGGCTGAACTGACCGCGCCGACGACCGAGGCGCCCAGGCCGATAATGGCGCCGATACTGCCCAGACCAAAAGCCATCAGTCATTCACCTCTTCACGCATGAGCAAAGCCAGCACCGTGGCCGGCAGGGGTTGGTTGGCGGTGATGGTAACCCGTCCCAGACGGTCCCAGCCCGACGGCGGTTTGATGGCGATGGGCCCGGTGTAAAGCGGTATGGCCGCCCCGACCTGATCCTCCACCTCGCGGAAGATCACGTCGTCGCCCGTTGCCCCGGCCTTGGCCGAGGCCGTCAGCCCGCCTGTATCTTTCAGTTGCAGGATCAGTTTGCCGATGGCCTTCTTGCGACCTTGGCTGGCCCCGTCCCGGGCTCCTGTGGCCAGATCGTTGGTCACCAGGGTGGCGCTATAGGCCAGGCCGATCTCGACCGCCTCCGCCCCTGCGTCCAGGCTTATGGCGCCGCCCGAAACCACTTTGCTGCCCACAGGCGCGCCATCGGCCCGGATGGTCACCGTCTCGCCTTCCAGATGGTTCAGGCCGGCCCAGACCGTCTTTGCGGGGCTGGCGGCGCCCACCACGGCGCTATCCACATAGACATTGTCCGGGCTCGGCGTCGGGTCGATCACCTCGATATAGCGGCGGGTGCCGCCGTTTATGGTGCGTTTGACCACCAGCCAGACCTCGTCGCCGTTGTCACCGGGGATCACCGCCACGCTTTCCACCTTGGCGTCCGTGCCGGCGATGATGTGCCGGGCCCAGCCGATCACCGCCTGCTGGGGGTAATAGGTGCAGGACAGCAAAGCGCCGTCCTCCGTGGCGGCCCACAGGGTGCGGTCGGGCTGTTCCTGCCAGGCCACCTCCCGGACGCCGCCCGACAGCAGATGTTCCGAGATCACGGAAATCTCGTCCGGTGAATACTCGTCCGTCTCCACATTGAAACCCAGGCTGTCCAGTTGCCGGCCGTCGTTGCTGGGCTTGCCATAGCGCTTGGAGAACACCACCGTGTCATCCACATCCACGGGCGCCCGATAGGCGCAACCGGCCGAGGCGACCCGTTTCAGGGGAAAATTCGTCGGCGTGATTTCGTCCGCGTTGACCCGCCAGACCGCCCCGGCGGTGCCAAAGAACAAACCCTTGGAACCCAGCAGCCAGCGCCCCACGTTGGTCCGGGGCGAGGCTACCGTGGCATCGAACGGATCGTCGGCGTTGGCGCCCGCCAGCAGGTCGAGGAAGTCGCCGGCCCGGGACAGCCAGATCTTTTGCGGGTTGTTGTTCGACGCCGCCCAGGCCAGGCGCTGCTGGATGAAGGTCACCGCGCCTGGGTAATCATCCGTGCCGGTAAAGGCCGGCGCCGGGTCCTTGCCCGCCGTGACCGCGTATGTGGTCAGGGCCCAGGCGGTGTGCCCGGTGCGGGTCAGCTGCTTTGGCGGCTGGCTGGGGTGCGCCAGATACATGATGTCGTTGGATTGCGCGAACATCACTTCCCACAAAACGGCTTCGGCCCAGGGCGGCGTGGTGATCTGGTAGACCCGGTAGACCGCCCCGCCCGAGGCATACGCCCCGTGTGTGCTGCCGTCCTCGCCCGACAGCTCGAACGTGTTGGCGGTCTGATTGGCCACCGTAAAGCGGCGCCCGTTGATCTGGGTCATTCCGGCCACGGCGGATATGACCACATGGGTGCCGTTCGGGTAACCATGGCCGGCGGCGGTAATGACCACCGGGTTGTTCTGGCTCGCGCCCGTGATGCTCTTGGCGGTTTCGACCACCCGCCCCTGATCCCTGTAATAACGCATGTAGCCGGTGCTGCCGTCGTGCCCCAGTTCGGCCACGTAGGCCTGCTCAACGCCGAAGATAAAGGGGATCAGCCGGGGCGGGTGGGCGCTGTCCTTGACCTCGCCGATGAACCGCGTGCCGGCTCGCCGGGTCACCCCGCCATGGGGCATGACCTGCCAGTTGGTCAGGGTCCGGCAGCCCTGAAAATACTGTTTCAGGTCCGTCCGGCCATACAGCTTGGGCGAGACCTCGCCGGTGGTGAACTGGGTTTGCGCCGGCCACGAGCGCGCCATCAGGACAGATGCTCCAGGACGAAGGGCGAGATGGGCAGCCCATCCTGCACGTCCTCGGCGCCGTCCACATTGCGGGCCTGGCGCAGGATGGCCGCGAAGTCCCGGCCTTTTTGATCCGCTTCGGTTTTCGAACCGGTCAGGGGCTTGGCCAGTTTCCAGGCCAGGTAATGGGCCAGGGCCTGCACGAAGCCGGCGTCGAACTGGGTGACATCGATAATGCGCCCGATATAGACCAGATCCACCGTGCTCTCATGGCTCAGCAGATCCCGCCCTTCCACCTTCCAGTCCGGCGGCTCGGATGGATCGTTGGCCGAAATCACCCGCAGGCAATAAGGGTCCGTGGGCAGTTTGAAGGAATTATCATAGCCAAAGGCCGGCGCCGTGGCGTTGCGGGCCAGGCTGGCCCGCCGGGTGGCGAAGTTCCACGGATGCAGGCGCAGCACGAAATCCCGGGCGTCGTCATAGTGGATGTTGCAATAGCGCCCCTGTTCCGTGCTTTCGGTCAGCGAGGTAATGCGCTGTTCCTCCAGCACCGCCAGGGCAATGTTGCAGATTTCAACGTCCGATGCGGCCATGGTGGCTCCTTTCAGTCGCCAGTTGTTAGATGTCAGGTTTCAGATGTCAGAAAAGAGCGTCGCCCCGATCTGACATCTGACCTCTGATCCCTGACCTCTGGCTAATCGACCACGTAGACGAAATAGCCCTTGATGGTCGCCCCTGCGGGGATGGTGCCGTCGTTGATCTGCGCGCTCAGAACCACGCCCGCGGTACTCTCGAACAGATAGGTTTCCGCCCCGCCCACGATGCCGGTCGGATTGACCGCGCCGGCCGCGCTGACATCGACCCCATCGTCCAGGCCGTTGGGATCGGCGGCGATGGCGTTGTTGCCGTCGTCGTCGTTGTAGGCCTCCCAGCCGACATCCATGGTCCGGGCCGCACCCAGCGCCGAAAACCCTATGCGTGAAACGGGCAGGATAACCCGCACCTTGCCGGCCGGCAGTTTCACCAGGCGGGCGATCGAGCCGGCATCGCCGGCCGCCGCTCCTTGGGTGAACTCGAAGAACATCAAACGCAGCCGGCCATGCCAGTCCGCCGTCTTGTTCATCACCGGCGGCGAGGCAACGTGGTTGCCGTACTCAACAGAATTCTCAGTGGTAACAGCCATGATAATGGCCTCCTGTTTCTATAAGGAATATCCGGGTTAATGGCCGCGAATTGCGGCCCGGCGCTACTGCGCCGCCCCTCGCGGAGCTATGCGCCAGGGGCGCATTGCGTGAACGAAAAGAGCCAACGGCCGCGAATTGCGGCCCGG
>JAJFGG010000067.1 GCA_021776235.1 Alphaproteobacteria bacterium
AAATTCCCATAGACCGAGCAGGCCGCAACAGCGAGGCTAAACCCCCCGCGATTTCCTTCCCTGAGGCTTGTCCGACACCTGCCGATCAAGACCGTGGCAGTCTCATCGCCGCGACAGGTGTCCGACAACCCTTAACAAAAGTGGCCGATTGGTCGGTGTCCGCATGGCGTGTCGTTTACCCGATAGGTAGTGGGCGCCTGTCTTAAGCGGATAGGCATGGATTGATCATATCTGCTGCGTTGACTATGCCGCCTCTGCCGGCTCCTTTTTCTGTGCCTCCGCCACCATGGCTTCAGTGGTAATCAACAGGCCAGCGATGGAAGCGGCATCCTGCAACGCGATCCTGACGACTTTCGTCGGGTCGATAATCCCGGCTTCGACGAGATCGCAGTATTTTTCTTCCTGGGCATCGAAACCGAAATTTACGTTGTCCTGTTCCAACAATCGATTGGCCACAACGGCGCCATCGATACCGGCATTGGCGGCAATCCGGCGGATTGGCCATTGCAGCGCCCGCCGGACGATTTTCACACCCTCCATCTGGTCAGGGTCATTTGGCCGCAGCCCCGCCAACGCCCCGGTGGCATAAAGCAAAGCCGCGCCGCCGCCGGGCACGATGCCTTCGTCAATGGCCGCGCGGGTGGCATTGATGGCGTTCTGCATGCGGTCCTTGCGCTCGGAGAATTCCGCCTCGGTCGATCCGCCAACCTTTATCACCGCGACGCCGCCGGTAAGTTTCGCCAGCCGCTCCTGCAGTTTTTCCCGGTCATAATCCGAGGCCGTAGTTTCGATCTGAGACCTGATCTGGCCGCAACGGGTCTCGATATCAGCCTTGCCGCCCGCACCGTCAACGATTGTGGTGTTGTCCTTGTCGATCCTGATGGCCTTGGCCGCTCCCAGCATTTCCATTGTGACGTCTTCAAGCTTGACGCCCATATCTTCGGAAATAACCTGGCCGCCGGTCAAAACGGCGATATCCTCCAGCATCTCCTTGCGCCGGTCGCCGAAGCCGGGCGCCCTGACCGCCGCGACCTTTAGCCCCGCCTTTATTTTGTTGACGACGAGCGTCGCCAGGGCCTCGCCCTCGACATCCTCTGCCACGATCAGCAGGGGGCGGGCGTCCTTAACGATCCGTTCGAGAACGGGCAATATGGGCTGCAGGCTGGAAATTTTCTGCTCCGACAGCAAAATCAATGGATCCTCGAAGGCCACCGTCATATCGTTGGCATCGGTGACGAAATAGGGCGAAAGATAGCCGCGGTCGAACTGCATGCCCTCGACCACATCCAACTCGGTCACCGTCGTCTTGCCTTCCTCCACCGTGATGGCGCCGGCGTGGCCGACGCGATCCACGGCCTGAGCAACCATTTCACCGATTTCGCGCTCGCCATTGGCGGATATCATCGCCACCTGCCCAATATCCGTGTGGGTCGCGATCGGCCGCGACCTCTCCCGCAGATCGCTGATTGCCGTCGCCGTCGCCAGATCAATCCCGCGGCGCAAATCCATCGGGTTCAAGCCGGCGGCGACCGCCTTGACGCCTTCCTTAACGATACCCTCGGCCAGGATGGTGGCGGTGGTGGTGCCATCGCCGGCCTCGTCGCTGACCCTGGTGGCGACCTCGCAAAGCAACCGGGCGCCCATGTTCTCAAATTTGTCGCGCAGCACAATCTGCTTGGCGACACTGACCCCGTCCTTGGTCGTCTGTGGTGCGCCAAAGGGCTTTTCGATCAACACGTTGCGGCCCTTTGGGCCAAGCGTCGCGCTAACCGCGTCGGCCAGTACCGACATGCCGTGCAACATCCGTTCACGTGCCTCGTCGGCGTATTTGATTTCCTTTGCGGACATGTCTTTCTTTCCCCTTTCTGCGGGCGCGCGGCGATAGCGCGCTTCGGCGGTTCATCATTTGAGCAATCATCGGCCGGCAGCGTCACGGCGTCGTTGACTAGCGTCAATTTCTCGTCTTGCCGCCATTTCAATAACGGGAATTGACCGGCGTCATGGCCGGTGAAAATCCATTGTGCTCTGCTTAAACTAACATACTGTCAGAGTCGGAATTTGCGAGGGGTAACCTGAATGGAGAACACCCGCGCTCGGATCGCCGCGAACGTATCCGGCATCACGCTTTCCGCCATCAAGGAAATGGCGATGCGCAGCGCCAAGGTGGCGGATGCCGCTTCGTTGACCTGGGGCGTGCCGTCGTTCCCCACGCCCGACCATATTCGCGGGGCTGTCGTCCAGGGTATGGAGACAGATGCCGATATGGGCAAGTATTCGCTACCCGACGGCTTACCGGCGCTGCGGCAAGCCGTGGCACGAACGCATTTGTCCGGGACCGGCATCGAGATTGATCCAGATCGCAATGTGGTGATCACCGCCGGCAACATGGAGGGACTGAATGCACTGTTTCACGTCCTCATTGACCCCGGCGACGAGATCATTGTGACCGATCCGGGATTTGCCTCGCACTTTCAACAAATTCGGCTCTGTGGCGGCAAGACGGTGTTCTGGCCCATGGACGAAGCCCGGGATTGGGCCCTTGATGTGGATGCGCTGCCTGGCCTCATCAGCAATCGCACCAAGGCCATTGTTCTGGTCTCGCCTTCCAACCCGACGGGAAAAATATTCTCGGAACAAGAGCTGCGGCGAATTGGCGAAATCTCCCGGGCGCGGGATATCCTGGTTCTGTTGGACGATCCCTATTCCCACTTTACCTATGAAAATCAGCCACGCTATTTCAACCTCGCCTCGGTGCCGGAGTTGGCTGATCATCTGGTCTATCTGTTCACTTTTTCGAAGACCTATGCCATGAGCGGCTGGCGGGTGGGCTACATGGTGCTTCCCGCCATTCTGAAGGCGGAAGTCCTGAAGGTGCATGACGCAACAATGATTTGCGCGCCGCGCATATCGCAGGTCGCGGCCCTGGCGGCGTTGACGGCGGATCCGGTGCACCTGGCCGGGTTCGAGGCGATCCTGGCCCGCCGGCGGGAACTGATCTGCCGGCGTCTGGATGCGGTACCTCATGTCTTCGAATACGCCAGGCCGGACGGCGCCTATTATGTCTTTCCCCGGATCGTCGCCGAACATGCCAATTCATTTCAGTTTTGCATCGATCTGTTGGCAGCGGCGCGGGTTACTGTCACACCGGGCAGCGCGTTTGGCCCGTCGGGCGAGCATCATGTCCGCATGGCCTATTGCGTCGCAGACGAGGTCATCGACCAGGCCTTCGACCGGATTGAGACACATTTCGGCCCAGCTTAGAGCAATTTTCAATTAATTGGAGTCGCAATCGCGACCCAAGTGATTGGTTCAATTGCTCTATTCTTAAGAGTTCGAGCATGTTTTAAGAGCACATGCTCTCGGCGGCAGGAGCACGAATGAGGACAAGATGGGAAACATTCTGGTAACAGGCGCTTTCGGACAGATCGGTTCTGAACTGGTGCCGGAGTTGCGGCGGCGGTTCGGCGCCGAAACCGTTATCGCCAGCGATATCCGCCGGCCAACGGCGGACGGCAACGGGACCGCGGGGCCGTTCGAGCATCTTGATTGCACCAAACTTCGGCAGGTGCAGGAGGTGGTGCGCCGCCACGGTATTACGACGATCTATCACATGGCGGCGCTGCTATCCGCCGTGGCCGAGGAAAAACCCCAAGCTGCATGGGATCTCAATATGGGCGGGCTGTACCGCGTTCTGGAGGTCGCGCGGGAATACCGCTGCAGGCTGTTTTTTCCCAGTTCCATCGGCGCCTTTGGCCCCACGACACCGCCCGACCATACACCCCAGGACACCATACAACGGCCGACCACGATCTATGGCGTGACGAAGGTGGCCGCGGAGCTACTGTGTGACTACTACGCCGCGCGTCTGGGCGTCGACGCACGCGGCCTGCGTCTGCCAGGGCTGATCTCGTACAGCGCGCCGGCCGGTGGCGGCACCACCGACTATGCGGTGGATATCTTCTACCAGGCAATCCGCTATCGCCATTATACCTGTTTCCTGCGGCCTGATAGCTGCCTGGATATGATGTACATGCCGGATGCGATCAGGGCGATGATCGAGTTGATGGCGGCGGACCCGGGTCGCCTCAAACACCGCAACGCGTTCAATGTTACAGCAATGCAATTAACGCCGGAGCGCCTGGCAGCCGCCATTCGCCGGCACATCCCTGGCTTCGTCATCGATTACGAAGTGGACCCCGAGCGTCAGGCGATCGCCGATTCCTGGCCCAACTCCATTGATGACAGCGCGGCCCGCAGCGAATGGGACTGGGCGCCGCGCTACGATCTGGCGGCCATGACCAAGGACATGCTCGACAATCTGGCGAAACGTCTCCGGCCTGCGAATTGAGCGCGGTTGCCGCCGCAAGGAAACAAGCAATGCCGAACCAGCACCTGGAAGACATTCTATCCGATGAGTTGGCGACCCTCGAGCAATCGGGCCGGCGCAAGGGGCGGGAAACCGTCTTTACTGGAATTGTTCCGGCGGCGGGCGCCACGGGGCCGCGCTATCTGCTCGCGGGCGAAGGAGAAAAATCCTTTCTCCGCATGAATTCCAACGGCTATTTGGGTCTTGCCATGGCAACGGATGTGCGCGCGGCCGGCGAAGCCGCCGTCCGTGCCATGGGCGCCGGCCCCGGCGCCGTACGCTTCATCAGCGGCACCTGGCAGCCGCACATCGACCTGGAAGCCCGGCTGGCCCGCTTCCACGGCCGGGCGGCCGCGATGATCTTCAATTCGGCTTACGCGGCGATGCTCGGCATTTTGCCCCCCTTGGTCACGCCGGAGACGGCGGTGATCAGCGACGAACTCAATCACAACTGCATAATCAATGCCATGCGACTGGCCCAAAGCGAGCACAAGTACGTCTACCGTCATCTCGACGGAGATCATTTGGCAGCGCGGCTGCGGCAAGCGGCCCAAACCTGCCGCCGGGCGTTGGTCGTTACCGACGGCGTTTTCAGCATGCGGGGAGATCATGCGGCATTGACCGAGATCGTGGCCCTGGCCCGCGAACACGACGGCGACTTCGACGAAGGCGTGCTGGTGGTGGTGGACGATTCCCATGGCGTGGGCGCTTTCGGCGCCACCGGGCGCGGCACCGAAGAGGTCACGAAATGCGGTCCGGTCGACGTCCTGGTGGGTACCCTCGGCAAGGCCTTCGGCGTCAACGGCGGCTATGTCGTCGGTGGTGAAAACCTGATCGCCTATCTTCGGGAAACCGCCGCCTGTTACATCTACTCCAACCCGATCGGGCCGGGCGAGGCGACGGCGGCAAGCGAGGCATTGGCCATCGTCGATAGTGTGCGGGGCAAAACCTTGCTGACCCATCTGCGCGATATGACGAAACGGTTTGAAACGGGACTTTTAGCCCTGGGGCTGGAAACCATTCCCGGCGCCCACCCGGTGGTGCCCCTGATGATCCGTGATACGGCTCAAACCTCGGCTCTGGTCGCCTATTTGCACCAACAGGGCATTCTCGCCACTGGCCTCAATTACCCGGTGGTGCCAAAGGGCCAGGAGGAAATCCGCTTTCAAATCTCCGCGGATCACACGGTCTCCGATATCGACGAAACCCTGGCCGTGTTGCGGACGGCACCCGTTGCCGGCTAGAGCGTGTCGCGGCTAATCTGATTCATTTGATGGCGTTACCAAGCCATTGTGGTAGGCGCGTGGCGCAGCGCGATGTGGG
>JAJFGG010000068.1 GCA_021776235.1 Alphaproteobacteria bacterium
GTTGGGGTTTTCATCCTCCACCGTCAAAAACACCGGCTGTTCCCCGGGCGGGCCATCGCCGCTGCTGCCATGGGGCAGCCAGGATCTCTCTTCATAGGTCCACAAGGCGCCGTTCAAAGCCTCGACGCGCTCCTGGGAACCAGCCAGGACGATAGCCCGATGTCCGCGTTCCATGTATTCGGGGTCAAGTCTTTCTTGTTGAATTGCGATGGTGAAATCCTGATCTACCCTATGCCTTCTTATCCCAACCACCTGCCTCCGTCTGCTGCCAGCAAATCAATACTAGCGTAAGCCATTGAAAAATACCGGTAATCTATACTGGTTTCAATAAGTGTATGTGAAGTGTATTTTTTGTGTATCCACTTCATCGCTGCTTTTGAATGATTTTCGTTTCGCCATAAAGCCTGCTTTTCCGACAAAATCGAGTAGGACCCGCTGACCATTTATCAGCGCCCTCTTTGACCTCCCATTAAGGAATTCTGCTCCATCCGCTGCAAACTGCAAGACATAAACTGAGAACTGAGCCTAGATACAGCGATGAATCGAAGAACAAACTCCATAGTAGGTTCGTCAGCGAAAATCACATATTGCAATCGAAATGTTGTCGTCGCTACCTCTTCGGAGAGCCTCGTTGATCAGCGTATGCACAGTGCCTAGCCCAGCGGACTTCTTGATGATCACGTAAATTTCTTCATCTGATAAATATCCATGCAATCCGTCGGAACATATTAGAAACCGCGCTTGTTCGAAATGGTTGAGTTCAAAACAAGCTGGCCTTGCTCTCACCTGTGCGCCTCCCAGGTAACGGCTTAGCATTCGCCTATCTACGGGATCGGCATGGTCCTCGGAGAGCAATGCCAATCTATCGCTGGAGATAGAATAAATTCGAGTGTCGCCAACATTAAAAACTACAATCTTTTTTTCAGATATTACTAAACCGGCGATTGTTGTGGCGGCGCCCCTTGTAGAAGAAACGACGGAACAGGAGAGACGAATGCTTTCCGAAATTCCATCAAGCATCGTGCAAAGTGTTTCACAATCTGCGACTTCATCATAGCGGCTGCTGAGCAGTTGGATTGCTAATTTGGATGCAACATCGCCACCTCTATTTCCTCCCACACCGTCAGCAATTGCAACACAGGCCTTCAGGTCTTTAATCCTAAGATCTATGTCGGCATCCTCTTTTGTATCTTGCAAGATAACATCTCCTGCCATAATACAGTCTTCATTAGATTTCCTTGTGCTACCAATATCGGTGGCCGCCCAAATGTGGAGTTGGAGAATTTGGGGTGAAGTCATGTTGAACTACCAGATTGCAAGCGTACAAGTAGCTCTTTGTAGAACTTGTTCACGACAGACGGAATGCGCACAAGAGTGCCCCATTCTTCGCGAAATGTCCTTTTAGGGTCTCCTCGGAACGAGAGCCAGTTAAAGCTTGATACGGCAACCCAATCACTGTCCTTGAGAACGACCTTCGCGTGTGTGTCACCAAGTCGTACAATCCGAAGTCTTGCGTCCTTTGCCGCCAACCCAAGGAGATCAAGTTCACCACGATTTTGATTTCGACGGCCGAGTTTCCTGTCGTCAAGTCCATACCCAATGTGGACGGATACGCCTCTATCCAAGGCCGATTCTAATTTCATTAAGAAATCTGGGGTTACGACAGCCTGCGTAATCCAGGGTGAAATAATCAAAAGGCGGCGTTGGCTCGTCTGTAGAGCATCGTCAAGCAATGGGGGATGCTCATATACCGCAATTGGCCTGACCTTTAGGTCAGTCAAACCCTGTTTTGCTTCAGACTCATCGGATGCAACATCTTGACTAGAAAATCCACTTTCATTGCCCTGGATTTCACCGTTGCGAATCAGCTCGGCTCTAAATTTGGAGATTGCGATCCGTCGCTTGAGTTTTTCTGCTTCGTCTTCGGGGGCTACTTTTTGCTCGACTTCCGAAGCGAGTTCTCCACCAATGACTTGGGCTAAACTCGGCTTTGGTGGTGCATCGATGATACTTGACTGAATACCAAGCTTCTCAACGCCCCCAGCTGAAAGGAAGGCTCCTTCGTGCTCCTCTGATAGTCTTCCGTCTATGGCGAAGCCAACTCGGATGTCCGAGCCCGTCTTTGACTTATACATGAGCGCTACTGCTGGCAGATACCGACTTTCCTTCCTGCCAATTTCCTTAATGCGGAGAATCTTGATTACCTTCTTCGATGTCTGTCGGATCGTCTTTAGGCTGTCCTCGATATCTCTAATGTCGATCTCATCTGGCTCTGGCTTTCGTGCGGGAAATGCCCGTATTTCACGGATTCCTCTGTCGCGGAGATCTTTTGGGAGTACAAGCGACGCGGTTCCGTGCTTGCAAGGGCGCCTTGTTAGCCCATCAAAAAATATGGGTACAGTTTGATCTCTTGGCTTAATTATTTCCTCGCCCTTAAGTGCTTGTTGGCTTTTTTTCGTCAAAGACAGTTTTCCATCTGACGCGACAAAAATATCGTCGTCTCGCACTAAATTGGACAGGTTTTCTTCGATGACACGAAGGTCGATCCCCAACAAACCGGCCACATTGGATGCCGTCGTGAGACCCGCATCAATGCATTTGAGTGCAAACTCCTCTATCGGCGGATAAATTTTTGGTTCGAGTGTAACTAGCGTGGTATTGAGCCGGTAGACTGGTAGGCCCACCTCTTCAAAATCAATCAATTTGAAACCAGGTCTATCGTCGAACAGAGCTGCGACATCTTCGGGAGCCATCATTATTATGCCTCCTCAATATGGCAGTCAGCTGGGTTTTGTCTGATATGGTCTAGAACTTTAGAAAATGGATTTCTGCCCCGAATTTCATCGCAGAATACCGAATCTCCAATAATGGCAAGGCCCATCTTTGCGCGGGAAAGAGCCACGTTTAACCTTTCATATTCACGGAGAAAACCGATCTTGCTTTCTGTATTGGATCGAGTGACGGAGTAAATGGCAATTTCTGCTTCCCGGCCCTGAAACTTATCAACCGTGCATATTTCAACTTTGATATCTGGAATCTTGTCCTTAATTTTCTTGTGCATCATGTCCAATTCGTGAACTTGCGATCTGTATCCAGACAGCAATACGACGTCGTATCCATCTGCTCTGGCGTTCGCAGCAAATTGGAGCCTGAGAAGAAGCCGTTCAATTATCTCAACTTCAGCGAAATTTCTATGCTCTCGACCTGATCTGTCAACAATTTCTCTTCTATTGGGCAACTTGCTGGTGGTAAACCATGTCACTGGCTTGGGCATGACGAGGTACTTTTCTAGGCCTTCATCAACTAATGTATTTTGAGTTTTTAGCCTTCCTCCATAAAAACATTGACTTATAAGCTCCCCAATGGCCTCGCTCATACGGTGCTGTGTTAGTAGTGAAGTTTGGGCGAAATCAGGTAAGGTCTCGATCAGGTGATCGAGCAATGTCGCTTTAGCGTCTTCCATCGACAAGTCGTGCTTCTCTAGCACAGCTGGGTTCCCTTCTACATCACCTACATAAGGCGGAAGTTGTAATGGGTCTCCAACGATGACCCATTTCCTTGAACGTGAAATAGGCACGAGCATCTCTGTCGGGCTCGCTTTGGAAGCTTCGTCGATTATGCAAAGGTCAAATTCAATTTGTTGGAGGTCGCGTCTCGCGATCCCTATGCATGTACCAGCGACTAATGTGCATCCAGCTAAATACGCACCATGAAAGTCAATTGAATGGCCAAAGCGGTCTTTCCACTCTTCAAGGATGGTGATTAGCTTTCGGCAATGCTCTCCAGCATCGGAGTGTTGAATATAGTCCCGCTCGAGGCTCTCAAGATCCTCAAGGTCAAATTTATCAACTTCGTCTCCTATGTCCGGAAAAATCCGCACCTTCTCGATTGCATCTTTGCGTTTTTTACGCAGTTGGACTACGTCCGCTTCGACAACAGAAATATCCAATTGCAAACTGTCGCGCAGCGCTATCGTGGTCTGGTAGTCGTTTCCCAAACTAGGGTCTTTGTTGAGTTCCCCAATGCTCTTATCTAAATCCTGTTTTCGTGCCCGAAGGCTTTTTGCTTCATTATTTAACGCCGTATATTGGATCGTTGCAATTCTAAGATCAGCAAGGGCCATACCAATTTCAATGTACTCTTGTTGTATGCCGTTCTCATTGGCCCAGTTTTCAAGAAATTCCTTCGATTTTGTTTCGGCAGAACCGAGCCATGATGCAACAGCATTTTCGAGGACGAGATCTTTTACATCTCCAGCAATTCTATCGTCGTCCCATCTCCCAATCCGCGCGAGGCGAAGGTCAATATTATTCTCGATAGCAAGTTCACGCGCGCGAAATAACGCATTGTCCAAAGCGCTATTTGTTTGCGATGACAATAGTATTCGAGCATCTGGGTTCCTCACGGAGAATTGCAAGATTAGCTCTGTAATAAATTTGGTTTTACCGGTTCCGGGTGGTCCTTCAACAACAAGAAAATCTTGAGAACAAAGGGCTCTCCTTACAGCTTCGCGCTTGTCGTCATCAAGTTCGTTCTGAAAAAACTCCAAATTCTCATCGCTGGACAATGACCGCAATTCCTGCTGTCCAGAAATCAGGCGCCGGGTATCTGCCCGTGCCGATCGATCGTACCTAATCGCATCAAGAGCGCGAAATTGGCGTGCCAGTGATGTTTGTGCTAGACGGTTGTTTATAACCAATTGACCTTTTGATGGTACCTGCTCTGGGAAATATGATACTCCGCAATAAAGTGTCAAAATCCCACTTGCAACGCGTTCAATATCCCCAGAAATTACCGTACCATCTCCAACTTGAATAACGCGAGGTTGTTCGATTACCTCATCTCCGACTGTCCCATCAATGTTAAAGTGTAGGCGATTTCCTTCGACATTTACCGCGCTGTAACTGATTGAATCATCTTGATGCTTTTCGAGGTCTGTCTTGAGGCGCAATAGCGACAACCATTTTTCAAAGATTTGGTTTTCAACCTCCTTTGCATCTAAAACTCTTTGTTCGGATTCATATTCAGCAAATGCTTGCTTGAACCAGTCGATAGTTTCCTTCCCGTCTTGTCGGTGGCCTTTACCGACGGGTTGGAAATTGAAGATAGGTTCAAATGCCTTTTCACGATCGCGTTCCAGGTCGGAAGGATATCTTTCAATGACTTTGACAATTACCAGGCGATCTCCCTCATCGCCAAAAACTGTTTGATACATAAAATTTGCAGTTAAGATACATAGATGAGAGTCTGATGGGACATATTTGCCTTGGTCATTGCGGTATTTCCATCGAGTTATCCGGCAATCATCATTCAAGTCCTCCAAAAGAAGAACTAAAAGTTTTTCATAGGACAATTTTCTGTATGTTGAAGAAAGAGTTTCTATCGCACTATTGGTAGCGTGGATCGGACAGGCCATTTTTTTCCGACCGTACACTCGCCGAGATTTTTGTGCACTATCGAGATCGTCGAGCAACTCGCTAATATTAGAATGCCTGTCTTCAGGGAATTTCTCCAAAGCTCGCCCAAGTATTTTGTAAATTGGCTCAGGTAAATCAGCTTCTTCCAGGCTTTCGTATACGTCGTCATAAGTATCCAAAAGCGCCGACGATAGGCAATCAAGTGTTAGAACTGCGAAACTATACACATCGCGACTGCTCTCATACTCCACAGATTCAATTTCTGGCCGGTATGGAACCGTGCCATATCCGGCTAGTGTTATTCCCGGCTTATAATATTTGCGGTATTTCGATATGCCGAAATCGGCAACTATCGCATTCAAATTACGATCTAGGAGCACGTTGCTTGGTTTGACGTCTCTATGAATTACTCCTCTTGAGAACGCGAAAGCTAGCGCATCCAGTATTGGCCGGCCAAATTTTTCGTAGAAATCATCCCACCCCGCCAGTGGGTGTGACTTCAAATGATCAACAAGGTTTAACTCCGCCCACTGGAGGGCGATGTATTTCCGGCCTGTTTTTTGGTCGCTTCCGTAACGTACGAGCTGAACGATATTGGGATGACCATTTAGGTCAGCCAGAGATTTGCATTCCTGGGAAAACGACTTCAATACGATATTGATGTCCAAAATTCCGTCTTTAAAAAGCTTTATTGCAACTGGATTCATATCCATTTCGTTGTCGTAGGCTTGGAAAACCTCGGCCATGCCGCCTTCTTTGGGCGGAATTTTCTCATTCACGACAAATTGGGAATCGATAATACGCACTACTCTCTTCCTCGAATATGATGGTTTCTATAAAGCGAAGTTTCTACTGATGAGAAGCTCAGTGAAGAGTCTCTGACGTTTGCCATACTATGGTCGCGCGGCATGGCGTTTTCGTCTGGGGTCAATCGAAAGTTGATTGCTGCGTCCCATGTTAGACACAACTATCCAGGCATCACAACGAAATTCGCCTTAGGAACCTGAAGGTGCTGGACTGATGTCGCTGGGAGTGAAACTGGCATGGCGTTGGTTAAATGGTAGCGATCCCGATCTGGACAGCATTGCGGACCTGCACAAGGTACCCCAAAACCACATCGTTTTTGGGAAGATGCAATGAATATTTGACAGCAATTTCGCAATGAAAGCGGTGGAGCAAACCCAACATGAGCTTCCCCGCCGCATATGTCGCAGATTGCCTTAAGTCGTAGTGCGCACGAATCGTTTCGCCCGGTCTTTCTTGGCAGCCATCAATACAGCATCCGATTCACCATCGGCGACCGCCTTGTGGATTTGCTCGAAGGTCGGGACGAGATTATCGACGTTCTTGAGTTCGATGGTTGGCTTGTCCTTCGCCAAATCCAACGGCTTGTCGCCGTAGCGGAGTTGGATATAGGTTTTGCCGTTGCTGGCATCCGTCCACCACCAACGGCGAAACTGGACTGACACATCGCGCTTCACCCGTTCACCGGTAAGTGCTCGGCAGGTTGGTGAGCATCGCGGGCGTCACGCCAGTCACCCGCAACGCGCCAGGTGACGGAACAATATGTGGCATTAGATCCGAACGGCGGCTTTCAAGCGATGGGCGTGTCACGCGACCCTTGGCGCAGCGCATCGGCCATTCGCAAGGTCATCCGAGAGGCATTCGAGAATGCCGGATTCATATCTCACGGTGCGCACAGCCTCCACCACATGTTCATGAGGCTGGCCCAGCGCAACAGCCGAACCTTGGAAGAGTTCGATGGTACGAAAACATTGGTCATGAGGACATGTTGACATCCTTGCGAAGTTACGGTCAGGTTCCCGATCAGCCGTGGCGAGCGTGGATCCTTAGCCTGACGGACGAGAGAGATACCGGCGGATTACTGTTTGATCTGGTTTGCTAACAAGCATTTTCAGCAATCGCCTCTTGACGTTGCCCTCTCGATCCCGTGACATCGGCGAATATTGAAACCAGCGCCTCCGGAGGGCGGATTTATGGCGGAGCGTGACGACATTCTTCGAGACATGATCCTCGATCTGGTGCCTTCCGATGGTTCGAACATTGGCAACCAGGCACTGCGGGCATTCTTGCAAGACCGGGCGCCAGGGATTTCGAAGTTAGCCTACCAGGCGGCGCGGGATGCGTTGCTGGACGAAGGCCTTCTCGGCAGGGGGCGCGGACGTGGCGGTTCGGTTCATCTAATCATCAAGCACGGCGAAGACGACGGTTTCGAACTGGCTAAAACGGACGAAGAAAATACGCCCCGCCAGTCCGCGAAAAGTACCAGAAGGCGTGGCACCGGCTCCGACCCAGCGCAAGTGATCAGCTATCGCCACCAGGACAGGCGGCTGAACAACCCCGATGTGGGGATGGTGCATCCGGAGAACGACCCGGACGCGGGCAAGACCCGCTGGGGCTATGATCCGCACATAGATCCGGCGCTGCAATTTGACACAAGCCGGGCGCAGATCGAGCGGCTGATGGACGACGCGCTGGCGAGCGGCGACACCGAGGCCATGCGCGGCGCGCTGGCCGAGTTGAAGCGGCTGCAGTCGCCCTATCTAAACTGGACCGGCAAGGCGGAGCGGACCAGCTTCGAGGTCGATACCGTCAGCCTGCATGTGCATGAGCGGATCGATCCGGCCAGCATCCTGCGCGCCGTCAAGAAGCGCATTGATGGCGGGGACGGGTTCGCCGAAGCCGAGCAACTGGAGATGTTCCAGCCCGCCTTCGAGAACCAGCCGCTGCGCCAGGCGATGGATTTCTACAGCCACGAGAAAGGCTGGGCAAACCGATTGATCGCGGGCGACAGCCTGCTGGTGATGAACTCGCTCTTGCAGAAAGAGAGCATGGCAGGCCGGGTGCAGATGATCTACATCGACCCGCCCTATGGCATCAAATACGGCTCGAACTTCCAGCCCTTCATCAACAAGCGCGACGTGAAGGACCGCAAGGACGAGGATCTGACCACCGAGCCCGAGATGATCAAGGCGTTCCGCGACACCTGGGAACTCGGCATCCATTCTTACCTGACCTACCTGCGCGACCGGCTTCTACTGGCGCGGGAATTGCTGAGCGAGAGTGGCGGTGCGTTTCTTCAGATAGGCGAAGAAAACCTCCACCACGCTCGCGAGATCATGGATGAAGTTTTTGGACAAAAGAACGCCGTTGTCACGATTGTCTTCAAAAAGAAAGGCGCCCAGAAGGGCGATTTACTGGAGGGCATTTGCGACTTTATACTTTTCTATGCGAAAAATACGCCCGACCTCAGAAACAAATTCCACCATCTATTCCAGAAGATGAACGTCGACCCAAATAAAACATTCAGCCAGGACATGACTGGTGGAGGCATATTCCAGACGCAGATTTTCCCCTACGAGTTTCACGGCAGAGCTTTCCGCCCAGGGGACGGAAATAGTTGGAGCACCAACAAAAATGGTGTCCGCCGTCTTGATAGGGCAGGCCGTGTATTTCAAAGCAAATCACAAATCAGATACCGCAGGAAAGCGACTGACTTTGGACACTCGATCTATACGAATGTTTGGGAAGACACAGGTGGGGCGTCTGGGCGAAAATATGTGGTTGAAACGTCAGCTAAAGTCATTGAACGCTGCCTTCTGATGACCACCGACCCTGGCGATCTCGTGCTCGACCCGACCTGTGGCTCGGGCACTACAGCCTTTGTCGCCGAAAAATGGGGGCGGCGCTGGATCACCTGCGACACCTCGCGCGTCGCCGTCACACTGGCCAAGCAGCGGCTCGCCACCGCCAGTTTCGACTATTACGAGATGCGCTACCCGCATGAGGGGTTGAAGGGTGGCTTCATATACAAGACCGTGCCGCACATCACGCTCAAGTCGATCGCAAATAATGCGGAGATCGACGAGATATACGAGCGGATGCACCCAGCGATCACGGCGGCGCTGGCCGATCTCAACGCGGCGATGAAGGGAGCGCGGCTCCGCCTAAACGCCGCGCATGGCGGGCGCAAGGGCGAGTGGATCGACTTCGCGGCAGTGGCGAGCGAAACCGCCAAACTGCCCTCCGGCAAAACCGCCCCGCTCAACGCCATGCTGCAATGGGAGGTTCCCTTCGACTTCCCCGACGACTGGCCCGAGGGCATCCGTGCCGCCTTCGACGCCTTCCACGCTGCGCGGCAGACGATGCAGCGCAAGATGGACGACGTCATGTTGGCCCGTGCCGATCAGGAAACGCTTTACGACCAACCGCAGAAGGCAAAAGACAAGCTCCGCATCACCGGCCCCTTTACGGTCGAGGCGGTGCCGAGCCCGACGGTGTTGGCGCTCGACATGGCGCGCCCGCCCGATGCGCCCGACGCCTCGATCGCGCGCCAAGGCGAAACCTCGCGTCAGGCGACCTGGCGGGACGAGTTACTGCGCACCGGCATCCGGGGCAAGGGCGGCCAGCGGCTGCAGATCGCCGAATTGGAGACGGTGCCGGGGCTGAAATTCATCCATGCCTCCGGCACCATGGCCGAGAGTGGCGAGCGGGTGCTGGTCAGCTTCGGCCCGGAACATGCCGCACTGGAACAGCGGCAAGTCGCGCTGGCTTTGACTGAGGCCGAAAAGCTGCGCCCGGCGCCGAAGTTCATCGTCTTCTGCGCCTTCGCCTTCGATCCGGAAGCGGCGAAAGACATCGATGAGATCAACTGGCCGGGGGTGATGCTGCTCAGCGCGGAGATGAACACCGACCTGCTGACCGAGGGCCTGAAGAAGAAACGTTCGACCAACGAGAGCTTCTGGCTGATGGGCCAGCCAGACGTGGACGTGCGCAAGCGCACGGACGGAAAATGGGAGATCGAGGTCAACGGCTTCGACTATTTCGACACCAAGGCGGACAAACTGGTCTCCGGCGGCAAGGGTAAGATCGCGATGTGGATGCTCGACCCCGATTATGACGAGCGGTCGCTGATCCCGCGCCAGGTCTTCTTCCCGATGGCGGGGGCCAAGGACGGCTGGAACCGGCTCAAGAAGGCCGTCCGGGCCGAGCTGGAGGCGGATCTGCTGGAGGCCTTCCACGGCACCGTCTCGCTACCTTTCGAGGCAGGGGACAACGCCAAGGTCGCGATCAAGATCGTAGATGACCGTGGGATCGAATCCCTCAAGATCGTCGCCCTGGACTGAGGTTCGGAGCGATGGCAAAACGCAAGTCGCTGATAATCAACTCGCCCTTCGTCCGGCCCGCGCAGCACTGGCAGCCGAAGCGTGACGGGACGCTGGAGATTGTGCCCGAGCGGCGACCCGCCGGTTACGAAATCTTCGACCCACGCACCAACACCCGCCGGTTCGAGCGTCTGGACCTCGTGAACACCATCCGCGAGCGGGTCGATCAATGGCGGGACGCGGGCTGGCCGGGCGTGACCGGCGTCACCCGGCGCCTGCTGGAGCACTGGCACGACGGGGATGCGCGCCAGCACCCGTTCTACTTCTGCCAGCTTGAGGCGATCGAGACGCTGGTCTGGTGGATCGAGGGCGCGGCGGAGTTCCGCCAGGGCATCTTCGTGCCGGGCGATGACGGACCGTGGGAGCGGCTGTGCAACAAGATGGCCACCGGCGCGGGCAAGACCGCAGTCATGGCCATGATCATAACCTGGCAGGTCCTGAACGCCGTCACCTATCCCAAGCGATCGAAGGATTTCTCGCGCGCCGTGTTCATCGTGGCGCCCGGCCTGACGGTGAAGGACCGGCTGCGCGTTCTCTATACCGGGAGCGAGCTGAGCTATTACGATGAATTTTCACTCTGCCCGTCCGAGGCTCTCCGGCAGAAGCTGAACCAGGCGGAGGTGCTAATCGAGAACTGGCACACGCTGATGCCGCTTAAGGAGCAGAGCCGCTCGGTGGTGAAGAAGGGCGCCGAGAGCGACGAGGCCTACACCCAGAGAGTGCTGGGTAAGCTGTCCGGGTTCCGCGATATCTTCGTGATCAATGACGAGGCGCACCACGCCTACCGAAAGCCGCCGGAGGTCAAGATCAGCAAGAAGCTGGCGGCGGAGCAGGGGCTCGATCTCGACGAGGCGACCCGCTGGATCGAGGGACTGGACCGCATCCACAAGACGCGGCGTATTCGGCGCTGTTTCGACCTTTCCGCGACCCCCTTCGCGCCCACGGGCAAGCGGACGACCGAGACGGCGCTGTTCGACTGGATAGTCTCTGATTTCGGGTTAAACGATGCGATCGAGGCGGGGCTGGTCAAGACTCCACGCGTGGTGGTGCGCGACGATGCCTTGCCGGATGCAAAGACACTCCGACCCAAGCTCTACCACATCTATCGCGACCCCTCCGTTTCGGACGACCTGAACCGGAAGGCAGAGCCACACGAGGCGCTGCCAAAGCTGGTCAAGGATGCCTACACTATCCTCGGGGCAGATTGGCGGGCCGCACAGCGGGACTGGCATGATTCTGGGCACCGCTCGCCGCCCGTCATGCTGACGGTCTGCAACCGCACTGAAACGGCGGCCCGGATCGAGCACTACTTCAACAGCGGCGATGCTGTTTGGCCCGAGTCGGAGGCGCCGGAGAAGACGTTACGGGTCGATTCAAAGGTTCTGGAGAAGGCGCAGAACGGCGAAACCGCAACCGCCGATAAGGCCTATGAGGCGCGGCTGGCCGAAATCATCGGCGCCAGCGGTTTGCCCCCGACCCGGCAGGACCAGTTGCTGGCCCTCAAGAAGGAGGAACTACTCCGCGAGATCGTCGATACCGTCGGCAAGCCGAACGGCGGTGGGCAGGGGCTGCAGAAGGTGATCTCTGTCGCGATGCTGTCCGAAGGCTGGGATGCAAAGAACGTCACCCACATCATGGGGCTGCGGGCTTTCACTTCTCAGCTTCTCTGCGAGCAGGTCATCGGGCGCGGCCTCCGCCGAGTGTCTTACGGCACCGACGAGAACGGCTTGTTCGAGCCCGAGTATGTGAACGTCTTCGGGGTTCCGCTTTCGATTTCCGAAAATGTCGATGACAGCGGCGACCCCCCACCGCCGCCAAAACCGACCACCCAAATCGAGGTGATGCCGGATCGGTCGGCGTTTGAGGTCACCTGGCCGAACATCCTTCGCATCGAGACGGTGGTGCGGCCAACCCTGACCATCGACTGGAAGAAAGTGGGCGTTCTGACGCTGGACCCGGCTTCAACACCAATCTCCGCAGAGCTTGCCCCGGCACTCGCTGGCGCGGCGAACATGAGCATGATTGTCCCGATAGATCTGGAGAAACTGCCCGATGGGTTCCGGCTGCAGCGTTCTATCTTCGTTGCAGCCCGTAAGGCCTTTGCAGATCTGGAGGGAAAATTCACCGGGAGGCCGGAATACCTGATGTTCCAACTAATCCGCATTGTTGAGAGGTTCCTCGCATCGGATTGGCTTAATATTTCCTCGCTCTTTCACAGCGATCCACTGCGAAAGCGCATCCTGATCTCTCTCAACATTGATCTGGTGGTGCAGCACCTCTTAAGCTTCATCAAGGAGCAGAACATCGAGAGCCTTGAGCCGGTTTATGACGAGGAATCTCCGGTCGGTGCAACTGGTGAGATGCGGACGTGGTTCACCTCGAAGCCTGCCACTACCACGGTGAGGTCGCACATCAGTCATGTCGTTGGCGATGCTTCGTGGGAGCAATACGCGGCGAACATCTTCGAGAAGAGCGACGCCGTGTTCTCATACGCAAAGAACGATCATCTCGGATTTCAGGTGTTCTATCTCTGGGCCGGATCACGGAGGCGCTACGTTCCGGACTTTCTGGTGTGCCTGTCAAACGGAAGTACTTTGGT
The DNA here is from genome assembly GCA_021776235.1 of Alphaproteobacteria bacterium. GTDB lineage: Bacteria > Pseudomonadota > Alphaproteobacteria. The sequence goes on from JAJFGG010000068.1 coordinate 13,203, forward strand.
GCTTGAGATCAAGGGGATCGACTCTCCCCAAAATCGGGCCAAGCGTGATGCGTTGGGCGAGTGGGTAGCAGCAGTGAACTCTGCCGGCGGTTTTGGGCGTTGGTGTTGTGACGTTGTTTTTGAGCCCGCAAAGATACAGGACATCATCGTCAAACATGCCGTCTGAGTGGCGTCGGCTGTCCGCGGTAGAGTGGACGATATTCGTTGAAAAGCAGACACCCTCAAAGCGAAAGATAAGGAAACTTGGATTTCCTTACATTACCGTTCAATCCCGCAGAAACCTTGGGCTTAACCTTCCGATCGACTTCATGCGTTTCAGAAAACATAATGTTTTCCGATAGATAGCCATTGAACATGAGGTTTTGTGATGAAGCAGGCGAAAGTATTAAAGGATCGGGAATGGATACGTGCGCGTGTCTTGTTGGTGCATACGCTTTCCTCAGCCAACAAGTGTATGTTACGTGTAAAATCATGCTCATACGACGCTGAGTGTATGTTAAGTGTATGGTGTTAAAAAATTATTTCGTTTCTAACTATTTGAAACCATTATGATTTTTTCTCCCATCCGCCATTTTCCGTTTGCTGCCAGTAGGTCAGTTCGAGGCCCTGATCCAGATAGCCGCGCCAGCGTTGCCGGGCGGCGGCGACCATGGCCTCGTCCCGGCCATCGAACATATCGATGACCCTGGCAAAAGCGCCGGCCATAACCGGCGCCCGGCCATCGACGGCAACCAGAACATCGGCACCGTTGGGGTTTTCATCCTCCACCGTCAAAAACACCGGCTGTTCCCCGGGCGGGCCATCGCCGCTGCTGCCATGGGGCAGCCAGGATCTCTCTTCATAGGTCC
>JAJFGG010000069.1 GCA_021776235.1 Alphaproteobacteria bacterium
GGGCCACCCGCTCCCCCTGCCCGTCCACCCATTAATGGTACCCTGTGGGTGGACGGGCAGGGGGAGCGGGTGGGTAGTTCAATTTCGAAAATGGACTAGAAACGGCTTTCGGCGCCCAAACTCCGGCGCGGCATAATTGGCGTTACAGCCCTACCGCTGCTGGTTCTGGAAGTTGAAGGTGAAACCGCCGCCGCACACGAGGCCGGCGCACCCGTTGGCCAGGATCAGCGCAATGGCGATCATCACCGGAACGGGGAGGCCGGCCCCTATCACGCCGCCGTCCGCTATGGTCCGATAAGACGCCGCCCCCGGCTACGATAAATCGATGGCCCTAGCTGCGACCTACCGCGTCGGGGTTGGTTTCTCGCCTTGGTAGTCGTAGAAGCCGCGGCCGGTCTTTTTGCCTAGCCAGCCAGCCTCGACGTACTTGACCAACAGCGGGCAGGGCCGGTATTTGGTGTCGGCGAGGCCTTCATACAGCGTCTGCATGATGGCCAGGCAGGTATCCAGGCCGATGAAATCGGCCAGTTGCAGTGGTCCCATGCGATGATGGGCGCCCAAGCGCATGGCACTGTCGATGCCTTCAACGGTGCCGACGCCTTCGTACAAGGTGTAAATTGCCTCGTTGACCATGGGCATCAGGATACGGTTGACGATAAAGGCAGGAAAATCCTCGGCATTGGCGGGAACCTTGCCGATCTTGACCACGACCTCACGGATGGCGCTGAAGGTCCCCTCTGCCGTGGCAATGCCCCGAATTAGTTCGACCAGTTCCATCACCGGCACCGGATTCATGAAATGCATGCCCATGAAACTTTCCGGCCGGCCCGATACGGCGGCCAGACGGGTGATGGAAATGGAGGACGTATTGGTGGCAATCAAACCTTCCGGCTTCAGAATAGATCCCAGAGCCGAGAGGATCTGGCGCTTGATGTCTTCGTCCTCGGACGCCGCCTCGATCACCAGATCCGCGTCGGCCAGTTCAGGCAGGCCGGCGACCGTCTTGATCCGGCTCAGCGCACTTGCCATCTCCGCCTCTTCCAGCCGGCCCCGGCCCACCTGGCGCGCCATGTTCGCTTCGATTACCTTCAGCGCCTTCTGCATCTGGGCATTGGAGGTGTCGGTGAGCAGGACATCGTAGCCGGCGGCGGCCAGTACATGGGCGATACCATTACCCATCTGACCGGCACCGATAATGCCAATGGTCTGGATCATCATTAATCTTTCTGCCGGCGAATTCAGCCGGCGTTTCATTACTGTGATTTACAGTTTGTGAGGGCCGCTAACGCGGCTTATGTGCTTGATTCAATTGCTCTACTTCAAAAAAGCCTGGGCAAATTAAGTCGGACCGCGCTTTAGGCTGGCGGCAGCTTCTTCAGCTCTTCTTCCAGTTCCGGCACCGCCTTGAACAAATCGGCGACCAGACCGTAGTCGGCGACCTGAAAGATCGGTGCCTCTTCATCCTTGTTGATGGCGACGATCACCTTGCTGTCCTTCATACCGGCCAGATGCTGAATGGCGCCCGAGATGCCGACGGCGATGTACAGTTCCGGGGCCACGACCTTGCCGGTCTGCCCGACCTGATAGTCGTTCGGTACGAAACCGGCATCGACCGCCGCTCGAGAGGCGCCGACCGCCGCGCCGAGCTGATCCGCAACCGCTTCGATAATCGGGAAATTCTCGCCTGACTGCATGCCGCGGCCACCCGAGATGATGATCTTCGCCGCCGTCAATTCCGGCCGCTCGGATTTCGACAGTTCCTCGCCCACGAAACTGGAAAGGCCGGGATCGCCGGCCGCGGGGAGATTTTCGACGCTTGCCGAACCGCCTTCGGCCGCGGCCTTTTCAAACCCCGTGGGCCGTATGGTAATAACCTTGATGGCATCGGACGATTGCACGGTCGCCATGGCGTTACCGGCATAGATGGGCCGGATAAAGGTATCGGGACCGACGATCTCCGAGATCTCGGAAATCTGCGAGACATCCAACAGGGCGGCGACCCGGGGCATGAAATTCTTGCCCACGGTATTCGCCACCGCCATGACGGCGGCATAATTCCGCGCCAGAGGGACCACCAGATCAGCCACGGGCTCGGCCAGCATGTAGGCGTATTCCGGCGCATCCGCGACCAGTACCTTGGCCACGCCGGCGACGTTCGCCGCCGCGGCCCCGACCGCGGCACAGCCGCTGCCGACCACCAGGACATCCACATCGCCGCCCATGGCGGTGGCGGCGGTTACGGCGGCAAGGGTGGCCGGCTTTAACTCGGCGTTATCATGTTCGGCAATTACCAGGACGGACATCAGATCACCCCCGCTTCGTTACGCAATTTATTCACCAGGTCGGCAACATCTTCGACAATCACGCCGGCTTCCCGTTTGGGCGGCTCGGCCACTTTCAGGGTGGTCAATCGCGGCGCCGTATCGATGCCCAGATCCTCCGGCGTCTTTTCGTCAATGGGCTTTTTCTTTGCCTTCATGATGTTTGGCAGCGAGGCATAGCGCGGCTCGTTCAGACGCAGGTCGGTCGTCACGATCATGGGCAGGTTCAGGGTCAGGGTTTGCAGACCGCCGTCCACTTCCCGGGTTACGTTGGCCTTGCCATCGCTGAATTCGATCTTGGAGGCAAAGGTCCCTTGCGGCCAACCCAACAGGGCCGCCAGCATCTGGCCGGTTTGATTGCAATCGTCGTCGATTGCCTGTTTTCCCAGGATTACCAGGCCCGGTTGTTCTTCGTCCACCACGGCCTTCATTATCTTGGCCACGTGCAGGGGCTCCAGGGCATCGTCGGTCTTGACCAGGATGCCCCGGTCAGCGCCCATGGCCAGGGCGGTGCGGATGGTTTCCTGACACTGCTGCACACCGATCGAGACGGCGATAATTTCCTCCGCCGTGCCGGCCTCCTTCATGCGCAGAGCCTCTTCAACGGCAATTTCGTCGAACGGGTTCATGGACATCTTGACGTTGGACAGGTCGACACCGGTTTGATCGGCTTTGACCCGGATCTTGACGTTGTAGTCAACCACGCGCTTGACGGCGACGAGAACTTTCATCGGCGGCCTCTTCTCAGGGGAATGGTCTTCCGGCAGCGCAGGATCCCGTTCCCACGCCCCGGGCGGACGGATTATCGCGCCCGCTGGCTAATGCTGCGCCGCAAAATAGTGAAGCAGGATAGGCGAGTCAACGCGTGGCGAAACTTATTGCCGCAATTGTCCCGTCACGCCGTAAATAATGGTTCTATTGGTTCCGCAGTCGAGAGAAATTCCAGCAAATTGCCGTCAGGATCGCGGAAATAGACCGATTGGCCCCAGACCCCATCTGCGGCCCAGCGCGGTACCGGCCCTTCAATGATCTCTACCCCGGCCCGGCTCAGGTACGCTTCCGCCTCGGCGATGGTGCCGTCCCAGCGGAAACAGACATCGACGGCGCCGGATTGCAGGCATTCCGCGACAATATAGGCAGGCTGCTCCAGGCGTTGCAGATTGACCACCGCGCCGCCCAGATTGATCGGCAGACTGGACAGCCTGCCATCCCGGAAACGCGGCAAATACCTGGCCTCGCCGCCCAAAATACCGCAATAGAATTCAATCGATTGTTCAATATCGGCGGCCATGACGACGACGTGATCGATGGTACGTATGGGAAGCGTCATGCCTGTATTCCTTTCGAACAACGGTCAGCGGCTTGATTGAGGCGCGCCGATGCAGATGATAATCTTTAGTGGTGCACAAGATACCAGACACATTGGAGTAAACCATGTCAGAGATCGAGTACTTCTATTCCGCTCATTCCGTGTTCGCCTATCTTGGTTCGGCCCGGTTCATGGACATCGCCCAGGCCGCGGGCCGCGCCATCGTGCACCGGCCCGTCGATTTGAACCAGGTCGTGCCGGCGGGCGGGGCCTCGTCGTTTCGCGAGCGCAGCCCAAAGCATCGAGCCTATTTTTTTCGTCGCGAGATCGACCGCTGGTCCGAGCAGCGTGCCGCCCCGGTGATGGCAGGCTATCCGGCCCATCATCATAACGACATGGCGTTGGGCAACGGCATGCTGATCGCCGGCGCCATGCAAGGCCACAATGTAGACCAGTTGGCCCATGCCATGCTGCGTGATCATTGGCTTCACGATGCCGATTTTGCCGACCGCGGGACCTTGGCAAGGATCGCCGAAAGTGTCGGCCTGCAGCCAGAGCCGATTTTGGCGGCAGCTTTGTCGGACGAGGTACAGCTGATCTATCAGAGCAATACGGACGAGGCCATCGGACGTTCCGTGTTCGGTTCACCCACCTATTTCGTCGATGGCGATATGTTCTATGGCCAGGATCGGCTGGAAATGGTCGAACGCGCCCTGCGCCAACCCTACGCGCCGTCGTAGAGACCTGAATGAACACCCTTAACGGTTAATGCCCGGCTGCCACAGGACGTCCACCTTGCCATCATCATTGGCGTGGCGGGCCAGTTGAAACAGATGGTCGGACAGGCGGTTGAGATAGCGTAGGGCGGCCGGATTGACCTGTTCCCGGTCCGCCAAAGTGATGGCCAGGCGTTCCGCCCGCCGCGCCACGGTGCGGGCCAGATGCAACTGTGCCGCCAATGGCGTGCCGCCGGGCAGGACAAAGGAATTCAGGGCCGTTAATGCCGTGCCCAGGGCGTCGATTTCCCGCTCCAGCCGCTCCACCTGACGATCCAGAATACGCAGCGGCGGATGTTTCGGCGCCTCGACGATGGGCGTGGACAGATCAGCCCCCAGATCGAACAGATCATGCTGAACGCGGGCCAACATTTCGTCCACGGCGCCAGTGGCATGCAGCCGCGCCAGACCGATAACAGCGTTCAATTCATCAACATCGCCATACGCCGCAACCCGTGGATCATTCTTGGCCAGACGGCTGCCGTCGCTCAGACTGGTTTCGCCGGCATCGCCGCCACGGGTATAGATTTTTGTCAGTTTGACCATATGCTTTTCTTTATCAGCGTCCGCCGGCAATACCCTGGTTAATATAAAACAACAACACCATGATGCCCACGGCCAGCAATTGCAGCACAATGCGCCAGCGCATCAGCAGGTTGCCGTATTTGCGGTTGAATTCACCACCACGTCCCGTGCTGTAGACGCCCACCAGCAATACCCCCACAACGCCGGCCAGGGTAAGACCTAAAACAATCGTCAGCATACCCGACATGGCCGCACCCCGAGATCGTTGTTGTGGTCGTTCATAAAAGAATTATCCGTTATGGTTGGGCCGCGGGATTGCCGCGTGTAATTTAGTCCTAGCATGATTCCGCGGATATCGGCGCGCAAATTTCCGGCCGCGGCGGCTTTGCTTGAAGAGGTTTGCGGATGACGGCGGAGCATGCGGATGGACGGCGCGGCCTGGCATTGGCACTGCTGGCGTTTTGCGAAGTAGCGGCCCTGGGCCTGTGGTTTTCCGCCTCCGCCGTGGTGCCCTCGCTGATCGCTGAATACGGGCTCTCGCCCGGCCGGGCTTCGATGATGACCTCGGCCGTGCAAATCGGCTTTGTTGCCGGCACCTTGATTTCCGCACTCTTAAGTCTGGCCGACCGTCTGGATCTGCGTCGGTTTTTCATGGCCAGCGCCCTGGTGGCGGCCCTGGCCAACGCCTTGTTGCTGACCGTGGAGCCGACCTCCCCCATGGTTATCCTGTTGCGCTTTGTCACCGGGGTCTGCATGGCGGGAATTTACCCCGTCGGTATGAAGATGGCGGTCAGCTGGGCCCGTGGCGATGTTGGTTTGCTGATTGGCCTGTTGGTCGGGGCCCTGACCCTTGGTTCGGCGGCGCCGCATCTGTTCAATGCCTTTGGCGGTGTCGATTGGCGTTTCACCATTCTGGCCGCATCCCTTCTGGCCCTGCTGTCGGCGCTTTTGGTCAATCTGGTCCGGTTGGGGCCAAATCTGGCGCCTGCGCCGCCATTTACCCCTGGTGCCGCACTGCAAGCCTTTCGCAAACCTGCTCTGCGGTGGGCGAACTTCGGCTATTTGGGACATATGTGGGAGCTGTACGCAATGTGGGCCTGGCTGGTGGTGTTCCTGGATGCGTCGTTTCGCCAGGTCATGGCGGTTGACGCGGCGGCCTGGTGGTCCCGTCTGGCGACGTTTGGCGCCATGGGTATCGGTGGCGCCATAGGCTGTTTGGCGGGAGGGGCCCTGGCGGATCGTTATGGCCGCACGACCCTGACCATGGGCGCCATGACGGCGTCCGGTCTGTGCGCCTTGGTCATCGGCTTTCTGTTCGGCGGCCCGCCCTGGCTTCTGGTCCTGCTGGCGGCATTCTGGGGGGTTACGGTGGTGGCGGATTCGGCGCAGTTTTCGGCCTCTATCGCCGAACTGTCGCCGCCCGAATTCGTCGGCACCATGTTAACCGTGCAGACCTGCGTCGGATTCTTATTGACCTTGTTCACGGTGCATCTGGTGCCGCCCCTGGCGGCGGCATGGGGTTGGCAATATGCCTTCGCGGTGCTGGCAATAGGGCCATTTCTGGGTGTTTTCGCCATGTCCCGTCTGCGCGCTCATCCCGATGCCGTACGTCTGGCCGGCGGCCGAAAATAGCGGCCCGCCCGCGGCCCTGCTCAGCATCCCGCAAAATGACGATCTCTATGGGTTCCTATCATCACAATGTGGTATTAAATGCGCAGGCGGAATCAAAACAACCCAACGGAGACGGCAGCAAGATGAAAATGTACAATTCCGTGGGGCCAAACCCCCGCGTTGTTCGGATGTTCCTGGCTGAAAAGGCCGTCGATCTGCCGCTGGAGGAAGTCGATATCATGGCCGGCGTTAACCGTCAGGCCGACTTTCTGAAAATCAATGCGGCGGGGCAATGCCCGGCCCTGGAACTGGATGACGGCAGCATCTTGTGTGAGATTACAGCGATCTGTGAATATTTGGAAGATCGCAATCCCAACCCCCCTCTGATCGGCGCCACGGCGGAGGAGAAGGCCGAAACCCGCATGTGGACGCGGCGCATTGATCTGAATATCTGTGAACCCATGGGCAATGGCTTTCGCTATTCCACCGGTCTGAAAATGTTTCAGGACCGTGTGCGTTGCATACCCCAGGCAGCCGATGAACTGAAGGCGACAGCGCAGGATGGCCTGCGATGGCTGGATGGTGAGATGGCCGGTAAGACATATGTCGTTGGCGAGCGGTTCACCCTGGCCGATATCCTGCTGTTCGGCTTCGTAGATTTTTTCGCCGGCGTGGATCAACCCATTGACGAGACTCTGAAGAACATACACGCTTGGCATGGACGGGTTCAGGCCCGGCCCAGCGCAGAAGCCTGAAGTTCTCCGCTGACGGCACAGTCAAACGACCCATTCGCACTAATCAGAACAAGTGAAGGAAACGGCCATGGACGACGAGGCAAAAAAGACGGCGCTGCGCATGATCCCCTATGGCATCTATGTCATGACGGCGGAGAACGATGGCGAAATCGCTGCTGCGACCGTTAACTGGGTGACGCAAACCGCCTTCGCTCCGCCGTTGCTGGTGGTGGGCGCCAAAGCCGATTCAGGTGCCTACGCAATCGCCAAGGCAGCCGGGCATTTTGCCTTGAACATGCTGGGCAAGGGACAACAGGGCATGGCCTTTGGTTTTTTCAAGCCGGCGACCCGTGACGGCGCTACGGTCAGTGGCGAGCCGTTCCACGCCGGGAGCACCGGCGCCCCAATTCTGGACAACGCCATGGCCAGCGTGGAGTGTAAGATTGTCGAAATCGTGGAACAGGGCGATCACCACATCGTTGTTGGGGAAGTGGTCGATGCCAATGTTGCCAAGGCGCCGGACGGCCGGGCGGATGAAGCCATTTTGGAGATGAAGGAATTGGGCGACAACGTTTTCTACGGTGGATAGACCGGTTCAGGGTTGCCGCAACGGCGCGCCGGCGACAGAGCACCCAGCACCGGCATTTTGCAAGGCCGGAATTTGCTGATTTTCCCTCGAATTTGAGGGAAATCGCGCGAAATAGTGACACCCATCACTCCGTTAACAAGGCAGTAACCATAAACTCCGTGTCACGGGCCCTATGCCATGCTTGGCGGGGACCGTCCGGAGGGCACAATGGAATCGGCGATAGTATTGGATGCGGGCGCCAACGTGTCCTTGCAGCAGACCCTGGATTATTGGCGGCGTTTGTGCGGCGAACGGCCCATGCCCGCGCGTAAGGACCTGAACCCCGCCGATATTCCCCGTCTGTTGCCTAACTTGATGCTGGCCGATGTCGGCGGCCCTGCCGCGGATGCACAGGCACCCCAGATACGCTTTCGCTTGGTGGGCACCGAGGTGGTCCGCGGCTTCGGCCACGAGTTGACCGGGTATCGTCTATCGGAAATCGACTATGGCGCCCAGGGGCACCAAGTCGTCGAACTGTATCGCCAGGTGGTGGATACAGCCAAGCCGCAATTCGCCCGCATCGAATTTCGGCAGGGCCGCGACCGCGTCATTGAGATGCAGCAGTTGTTGCTGCCCCTGTCGGATGATGGATCAGAGGTGAACATGATACTGGCCGTGGTACACTGCCAATAGGCCGGACCCTGGCGCCGGCCGCCGGGATGGCACGGGCTTCCCAGCCATGCTAGATTTTGACGGGTCTATGCCCTTGGCCATCCCTTCCTCTTGGCGTGGAGATCCCGTGAATGCCGAAGATTGAGCACATTCAGCCCTGCATGCCGCCCGATGCCGTCCATGAGCTGCTGGCGCGGGACGGCGCGGTCGTTGTTGAAAATATTATTACGCCGCAACAGGTGCAGGGCCTGAATGGAGAACTCGACCCATTTATCGCCGCCGCAGGGCCGGGCCTGCGGCATCCGACCCACGAAAGAATGGTTGAATTCTATGGCCAATCGACCGTTCGTATTGATGGCCTGCCAGCCAAGTCCGAGGCTTTTATCGGCATTATGCTGACACCGCTGCTTTGTGGGGCGGCTGACAATTTCCTGCTACCCAACTGCCACGACTATATCTTCAATACGGGCCAGTTGATCGAAATCGGGCCCGGCGAGGCGGCGCAGGCGCTGCATCGTGACGAAGACGCGTGGAGCTTTCTGAAAGCACCAAAGCCGCCATTGCAAGTGGAGGCGATGTTTGCCTTGACGGAATTTACGCTTCGGAACGGCGCCACCCAGGTCGTACCCGGCAGCCACCTCTGGCCGCCCGGACGCCGGGTCAAGGCCGAAGAGGTCGTTCAGGCCGAGATGACGGCAGGATCGGCATTGCTTTATCTGGGCTCAACCATCCATGGCGGCGGCGCCAATCTGACCAGCGACCAGCGCCGGCGGGGCCTTTTCCTGGGCTATGTGGTTGGCTGGCTGCGAGCCGAGGAGAACAGCTTTTTGACCGTGCCCTTGGATAAAGTGCGCGCTATGCCGGTGCGGATCCAGGAGCTGTTGGGCTACAAGGCGCATGCCGCCATAGGCGTGGCGGATGTGGGCAGCCCAATGGCGCTGCTGCGTTGAAATGGGCGTTGCCTCGCCTGTTCTGGTTTGCTGCCGTGTGGGCTGCATTTTCCGCTACGCGCTTGTTTCAATGGTCCTGCTGTTGCTGCTATCTGCCGGCCCCATTGCCCAGGCCGGCCATGGTCTTCGCGACGATGCCGTCGCCGGTGCGGCGCAGGCGGTCATTCTAGGTGCACCGGAACAGGCCGGCAGGGCCCTGGAATTCCTAACGCAAAGGAACAAAACGGATGTGGTGGCAGGCCTGATCCTGGCCCTGCAGTTCTCCAACAATAACGAAGCGCCCATTCTGGCGGCCCTGACGGCCTTGACCGGGCATCAGGCCGAAGGCTGGTTCCAATGGATGCTGTGGCAGGAAGCCAACAAAAAACTACGTCCCCACCCCAGTTTCGCCGCGTTGATGGTCGATACGCTGCAACGGATCGACCCGAAATTCGCCGTCTTCTTTCGCCCCGGCTGGCACAATGGCGACAGTATGCGGGTGCGTATGGAAGAGATCGTCTGGGGCGGTGTCGGCGCCATGACCGGCATACCGTCCCTGGATGCGCCCCATATGATCGCGGCGGACGCGGCCGATTACCTGGCCGCAGATGACCTGGTATTCGGCGTCGAAATCGCCGGCGATGTCCGCGCCTATCCTTTGCGGATCATGGGTTGGCACGAGATGTTCAACGATACCATCGGCGGTGTTCCCGTGGCCCTGGCCTATTGCACCCTGTGTGGCTCCGGCATCTTGTACGAGACCCTGTTGCCGGGCCGGGCTGACCTGCCGGGCCGGGGCAAGGCGTTTGTATTTGGATCGTCGGGACTGCTTTACCGGTCCAACAAGCTGATGTTCGATTGGGAAACCTTGAGCCTGTGGAACCAGTTTACCGGCGAGCCGGTGGCCGGGCCACTGGCGCAAAGTGGTATCCGCCTGAAGACACGGCCCGTCACCATCACCACCTGGGGGCAATGGCGCAAGGCGCATCCGGCTACGTCCGTGCTGGCGCTGGAAACCGGCTACCGCCGCGACTATGGATCCGCGGCGGTATACAAGGATTATTTCGCCTCACCGGACCTGATGTTTCCGTCCCTGGTTCGCCCGGGCGCGCCGCTAGAACAGAAAGCCTATGTCTTTGGCATCCGTGCCTTTGCCGCCGCCAAGGCCTGGCCCCTGGCGGCATTCGCGGGCGGCGCCGTGATTAATGATGGCATGGCCGGGCGCAATCTGGTTCTGCTGGGCGATGCCGCCTCTCGCACGGTGCGCGCTTACGAGCGGGAAGAGCAGTCATTCAAGGCGCATCACGAAAGCGGGAAACTACAGGGTGCGAATGGCGTCTGGACCGTAACCGAGGCCGCACTGATCGGCCCCAACGGCGCCCGGCTGCCGCGGGTGGCGGGCCATATTGCCTATTGGTTTGCCTGGGATAACTATCTTGGTGTCAAAAGCGAACTTTACGCTGTTTCCGACGGCTCAGAAGGCAAGCCGAACAAGGCCGAATAAAATCATTCCATCCCCCGTTGTCGTTGCCTCCGCGAACGTTCTGACTGGCTGTTCAGAGGCGTTTTTCAGGCGTTCTCTCCCTGCCGGTCGTCGAGTAGATTATCCAGCCAGTCCGGGTCCATTTCCGGGACCGAGGACAATAGCAGTTCGGTGTATTCATGGTGCGGCGGGCTCAGGACCTGTTGCTTTGGCCCCTGTTCGACAATTTTGCCCTGCAGCATCACGACAATTTCGTCGGCGATGGCCCGCACCGTCGCCAAGTCGTGAGTAATGAACATGTAGGCCAGACCCAGTTCGTCCTGCAGCCGTTGCAACAGTTTCAGGATTTCTTCCGCCACCAGCTGGTCCAGGGCCGAGGTCACCTCGTCGCAGATGATCAATTCCGGTTCCGCCGCCAGGGCGCGGGCGATGCATACGCGCTGTTTTTGTCCGCCCGAGAGTTCCCCGGGATAGCGGTCGATAAATTCATCCGGATCCAGCTCGATCATCTCCAGCAGCTCGCGGACCCTGGCGGTCCGGTCGGCGCCGCGCAGGCCGAGATAAAACTCCAATGGCCGGCCAATGATCGCACTCACCCTCTGCCTCGGATTAATGGCCGTATCGGGCATTTGATAAATCATCTGCAGGCGCCGCTTTTCGTCCTTGTTGCGTTTGCGGTGATCCAGCGGCAAGGGCAGGCCGTCATAGAAAACCTGGCCTTGGCTGGGCGGCAACAGGCCGGTAATGACCCGCGCCATGGTACTTTTGCCGCTGCCCGATTCACCAACCACGGCGACCGTGCGTTTGCGGTGAATATCCATGGAAACGTCGTACAGCACCGGGACCTTGCCATAGGCCGCGCTGACACCCTCAACGCGCAACAGAGGCATATCGGCTCCCGGGCTATCCGCCGTGTCCTTTCGGAAGGTCCGCACCGCCAACAGATCGCGGGTATAATCCTTCTGCGGATCCTCGATCATGCCCCTGGTTTCACCCTCTTCAACCAGGTTGCCGTGGCGCAGAACCATGATCCGGTCAGCCATCTGGCTGACCACCGCCAGGTCATGGGTGATGTAAATGGCCGCCGTGTTGAATTGGCGCACGATTTCGCGGATGGCCGACAGCACTTCGATCTGGGTGGTGACATCCAGGGCCGTGGTCGGTTCATCAAAGACGATCAGATCAGGGCGGCAGGCCATGGCCATGGCGGTCATGGCACGCTGTAACTGGCCGCCCGAAACCTGATGGGGATAGCGGAAGCCGATGGTATCGGGCCCCGGCAGCTGCAGGCGGCGATACAGGTCGATCGCGTCGCTCTCGGCCTCGGCCCGGGGCATGATGCCGTGCTGTACCGGTGCCTCGCAATATTGATCAATCAGTTTGTGCGCCGGGTTAAAGGCGGCGGCGGCGCTTTGCGCGACATAGGCGATGCGCGAGCCGCGCAATTGCCGCAGGCCGTCATCGGAGGCCTTGGCCAGATCGACACCGTCGAACATGATCGAACCACCGGAAATGCGGCAGCCGTCCCGGGCGAAACCCATGGCGGCCAGGCCGATGGTGCTTTTGCCCGCGCCGGATTCACCGATCAGGCCCAGCACTTCACCCCGGTGCAGGGTGACATCGATGCCGTGTACGATTTCGTGCCAGATTTCGTCGCTGCGGCCTTCAATGCGCAGACCGCGCATATCCAAAATGACCTCGCCTATGGTTGCGTCATTCACCGCGCCTAATCCTTCAATCCGGAGGCTTTGTGCAGGAACCAGTCGACCACGAAATTCACACCGACGGTCAGTAGAGCGATGGCTGCGGCGGGCAACAGCGGCGTGATATCGCCGTAGGTGATCAGGGTGGCATTATCGCGCACCATGGAGCCCCAATCCGCCGTTGGCGGCTGGATGCCGAGGCCAAGAAAGCTCAGGCTGCTCAGGAACAGGAACACGAAGCAGAAACGCAGGCCGAACTCGGCGACCAGGGGCGGCAGGATATTTGGCAGAATTTCGCTTCTGATGATCCACCACAACCCTTCACCCCTGAGGCTGGCGGCTTCCACGAATTCCAGAACCACCACATTCATGGAGACCGCCCGGGCCAGACGGAAGACCCGCGTGGCATCAAGGATCCCGATGACCAGGATCAACGACGGGACAGAGGTGCCGACAATGGTCAAAATCAACAGCGCGAAAATAAACGACGGGATGGCCATCAGGATATCGACCGACCGGCCCAGAATCTGGTCGACCCAGCCGCGCATGGCGGCGGCCAAAAGCCCTGCCAGACCGCCGAGAACAAAGGCCAGAACCGTGGTCGCGAAAGCGATGCCTACCGTATTGCGGCCGCCATAGATGATACGAGTGAACATGTCCCGGCCCAGGTTGTCAGTGCCGAGCAAATGCTTGTTGCTCCAGACGTCATACTCCGAACCGACGATTTCCGTTTCGCCAAAAGGGGCGATGATCGGCGCTGTCGCCGCCACCATGACGTAGATCAGAATAACGATCAGACCGAACCAGGCACTGGCCGGCGCCCCGCGCAATTCCTTCCAGTAGCGGACGGCGGCGAAAGCGCAGATCTGTACCAATGCCAGGCCGAACATGGTTGACCAAGGCCAGGCGCTGGCGCGGTCCCAGAAAATTATGGCGACCAGGACGAATTCCAGGGTCAGGGCGACGACCACTGTATCGCCTGCCGGCGTGCGCTCGATACGGCTCCAATAGGTCAACGCGACGACGCTGTACAGATGCGCGAACAGCAACCCGATGATGGAGCTCCAGGTATCCGCCGTGACGTTTTGCAGGAACAGCACCAAAATGAAAAAATGTATCGCCGCCATGGCGATGCGGCTGACCCAGGGCGAGGCGTTGCCGCCAAAGGCCTCCTTGCTCATGGTCATGGTCATGGCAACGTCCCCATCATCGCGGATGCAACAGCCGTGGGTTGCTCATGATCGAGAGCACATCCGCCAGCAGGTTCAAGAGCACATAGGTCGCGGCGAAAACCAGGCTGCAGGCCTGCACCACGGGAATGTCCCGTTTGGCCACGGAATCCACCAGCAATTGCCCCAGGCCGGGATAGACGAATACCACCTCGACCAGAACCACACCGACGACCAGATAGGCCAAATTCAGCACCACCACATTGATGATCGGCGCCAGGGCATTGGGCAGGGCGTGTTTGAGGATGATGCGGCCGGGACGCAGGCCTTTCAGGCGGGCCATTTCAATATACGGGCTGGCCAGCAGGTTGATGATCGCGGCCCGGGTCATGCGCATTACATAGGCCAGGATGACCAGGGTCATGGTCAGGGCGGGCAGGGCGGTACGATAGACTTTCTCCCAAAAGCCCAGTTCCTCGCTTATGTTTGAAATGGCGGGGAACAGGTTCAGGGTCACGCCCAGTACGATGATCAGGACATAGGCGACGAAAAACTCCGGGAACGAAATGGCGGTCAATGTCATCGCGTTGACGCCGCGGTCAAAAATGCTGTCCCGGTAGAGCGCGGCCAAAATACCAAGGCTGACCGCCAGGGGAATGGCGATGACCGCCGCCACCGCCGCCAGGAACAGGGTGTTCTGCAGGCGGATACCCAACAACTCGGAAATTTCCCGCTGGTTGGCCAGGGAGCGGCCGAAATCACCCTGCAACATATCGAACAGCCAGTTCACATAACGTTCGTGGGGTGGCAGGTCCAGGCCGAGTTCCCGATTGAACGCGGCCACTGTTTCAGGCGTTGCGCCACGTCCCAGCATCTCCTGGGCAAAATTGCCAGGTAGCAACTCCACACAGCCGAATATGATCAAGGAAACGATAAAGAGGGTCAGGAGACCCAGCGCCAAGCGCTGGGCCACCATTTTACCTATTTGAGACATGAGCCCTCCGGCACAAGCAGTTCAGTTTATCCGAACCACCAGCGCTCTATGGCTTTGTCGCCATCCATGTCCCAGTTGCCCGCCATCTTCGGGCCATGCTGGACCTTGTCAGACATGGCGAAGACGTAGTTGGCGAACAACGGCACAACGGTGCCGCCTTCCATATTCACGATGGTCTGCATATCCACATACATGGTACGGCGCTTGGCCTCGTCCAGTTCCGCCCGCGCAGCAATCAATAGTTCGTTGAACTTCTTATGGGCGAAGTGAGATTCGTTCCAATCGGCACCCGCGGCCAGGGATTGGGTGAACATCATGTCCTCGGTCGGCCGGCCACCCCAATAAACCATGCACCAAGGCTTTTTCAGCCAGACATTCGACCAATAGCCGTCATTGGGCTCGCGCACCACGTTGATGTCGATGCCGGCCTTGGCGGCTTGCTCCCTGTACAGAACGGCCGCGTCCACGGCGCCGGTGAAGGCGGCGTCGGCGGCGGACAGATCCACGGACAACTTGGTCACGCCGGCCTTCTTCAAATGGAACTTGGCCTTGTCCAGATCGTACGTCCGTTGCGGCAGATCGCCTGCATGGTAGCGGTTGGCGGTGGAAATCGGGTGGTCGTTGCCAACGACGCCGTGGCCCTTGAGGATAACCTGCAAAAGAACATCGCGGTCCACGGCATATTTCAAGGCCAGGCGCACATCGTTATTGTCAAAAGGCGCGACATCCGTGTGCATGGGAATTGTGTAATGCAGGGTGCCGGTAACTTCTTCCACCTTCAGCTTTTTGTTCCGCTTCAGCAGATGTACCGTTTTCAAGTCGCAGCGGTTCATGGCGTCGATCTCACCGGTGCTGAGCGCATTGGTCCGCGCCACAACGTCGCCGATGGTCAGGAATTCGATCTCATCGAAATGACCGCGCCCCGACTTGAAATAGTTCGGATTGCGTTTATAGGTGCCGCGCACGCCAGGCTCGAAGGTTTGCTTCACATAGGCGCCGGTGCCCACGCCCGACCGCCAATCGACCTTGCCGTCGCCGGTCGATGGCATGATCGCCAGGTGATAGTCACTGACCGTGTAGGGGAAATCGGCGTTGCCGCCGCTCAATGTGAACACCACTTTGTTCTTGCCGTCGGCCTTCAATTCCTTGACCGGCGCCAGCAGGGGCTTGGCGGCGGATTTGGTGTCCTTGCCCCGGTGATGGTTCATGGAATCGACCACGTCCTGGGCGTCCATGGTTTTGCCGTTATGGAATTCCACCCCCTTGCGCAAGGTAAAGACCCATTCCACGGCATCGTCGGAGGCTTCCCATTTCTCGCACAACTCAGGCACCAGGCTGCCATCGCTGTCGACCTCGGTGAGGTGATTGCGCATGCCGTAACCCTGGTGGATGATGCCGCCGTTTTCGAAGGTGCCCGGATCCAGGGAATCTGTGGTGCTGCCATGGTTGGAACCAAAACGCATCTTGCCGCCGCGTTTCGGCGCCGCCGGCACGGAATTGCTCCACATCGTGGAGGCCGCCGCCACCGTGACGCCCATGGCCATGGCCCGGCCCATGAAATCGCGCCGGCTGATCCGGCCCTTTTTCGCCAATTGCGTCAATTCGTTGCGTTTCTGTAGGTCAACCTGCTTCATGCTGTGTTTACCGCCCCCGTTGGGAACGACTCCTTTCCCTGTTGGTTCGTTTTTAGTATTATTAATCTAATTATATAGCATTCGTAGAAAAAATATAATACAGACAGGTCGCAGGCTGAATACCCAAAAGAAATACTTATTTCTCTAGATAAACGCCATATTTTTGCGGCGAATACCTGAATTTGTATCTATTTTTTCTTGTCTACGCTCCCAGTGCCTAAACTCAATACTCGCCAATCCCGCCGGCTAAATCAAGCATTTATTCTTGGCGCAATTTCCCCCGGCCTGGCGCTGTCCTTACAGTCGACAAAATTCCGCATGCACCGGCGGCGCTGCCGCGACCCCATCAACGACCTTTCGGGCTGGTTACCATCGCCCAATGACCCTATTCTGGCACTGGTGCCGGGTGCGGGAGGACAATCATGCTGGATAGTGCCATTGCCGGAAAGATCAAGGATGCGGTTGATGCCGGCTTCGACGAGCAGGTGGATTTTACCGCTGAACTGGTGAAATTCCCCTCGCGCCGGGGCCGGGAACATACCGCCCAGGACTTCATGGCGGCGGCCATGCGGGAGCAAGGCCTGGCTGTCGACCGCTGGCAGATCGATGTGGATCAGATCAGCCATCTGCCGGGGTTCTCACCGGTCTATACGGACTACGACAATGCCTTCAACGTGGTCGGTGGCCACCGCAGCGAAAATCCAAAGGGCCGCTCGCTGATTTTGAACGGCCATATCGATGTTGTGCCCGAAGGACCGCACGAGATGTGGACCTCGCCGCCCTATCAGCCGCGTATCGATGGCGGTTGGCTGTATGGCCGCGGCGCCGGCGACATGAAGGCCGGACTGGTGGGCGCCATGTACGCCCTGCGTTCGTTGCAGGGCCTTGGCCTGCAGCCGGCGGCGGATGTCTTTCTGCAATCCGTGGTCGAGGAGGAATGCACCGGCAACGGCGCCCTGGCCTGCCTGGCGCGGGGCTATCGGGCCGAGGCGGCGTTGATCCCGGAACCCATGGGCGACAGCCTGGTCCGGGCTCAGATCGGCGTCATCTGGCTGCAGGTAAGGGTGCAGGGCATACCCGTCCATGTCGCCTATGCGGGCAGCGGCTCGAACGCCATCGATGCGGCTTTCGTTTTGATCCAGGGCCTGAAGGAGCTGGAGAAAAAGTGGAACGCCGAAAAGGCCGGCCAACCCCATTACGCCGACCATGAGCACCCGATCAATTTCAATGTCGGCAAGATCGAAGGCGGTGACTGGGCCTCTTCCGTGCCGTCCTGGTGCGTCTTCGATCTTCGTGTGGCGATCTATCCCGGCGACGATTTGCAGGCCCGGCGGGCAGAATTGGATGACTGCATCCGCCAGGCCGCCTCCCAGGACGCATTTTTGCGCAATGCCCCGCCGCAGGTAACTTACAACGGCTTCCTGGCTGAAGGTTATGTCCTGCAGGACGCCGACGAAGCCGAGGCGGCCCTGGGCCGGGCCCATGCCGAAGCCTATGGTCAGGCCTTGCAGGCGCACGCCACCACGGCGACCACGGACGCGCGCTTTTTTGGTCTCTACGCGGATATTCCGGGCCTGGTTTATGGTCCGTTGTCCGATGCGATCCATGGTTTTGACGAACGGGTCAATTTGGAATCCGTGCGCCGGAACACCCAGGCCATGGCGCTGTTCATCGCCGAATGGTGCGGCCTGGAAGAAATCTAACAGGGGATACCTAACAACATGCAACCAGATATTGAAATCGCCCGTCAGGCTACCGCGTTGCCGATCGAGGAGATCGCCGAAAAACTGAATATTCCAGCCGGGCATCTGTACCGCTATGGCCCCGACAAGGCCAAGGTCGACCTGGGCTATCTGGGCTCTCTGGGGGAGCGGCCCAGTGGCAAGCTGATCCTGGTCACCGCCATCACGCCGACGCCGGCCGGCGAGGGCAAAACCACGACCACCGTCGGCCTGGGCGACGCCATGAACAGAATTGGCCGGCAGACCGCGATCTGCCTGCGGGAACCCAGCCTGGGCCCGTGTTTCGGCACCAAGGGCGGGGCCGCCGGCGGCGGCTATGCCCAGGTCGTGCCCATGGAAGAGATCAACCTGCATTTCACCGGCGACTTCCATGCCATCGGCGCGGCCAACAACCTGCTGGCGGCCATGCTGGATAACCATATCTACTGGGGCAACAAGCTGGGCATCGATGCCCGGCGGATATCCTGGCGCCGGGTGGTCGACATGAACGACCGGGCCCTGCGCAGCATCGTCGCCAATCTCGGCGGCGTGGCCAACGGCTTTCCCCGCCAGGACGGCTTTGACATCACCGTGGCCTCGGAAGTGATGGCGGTGTTTTGTCTGGCCACGGACAGTGATGATCTGCGCCGCCGCCTGGGCAATATGGTGGTGGCGCAAAATCGCGAGCGGGCCGTGGTTACGGCGCGGGAACTGGATGCCGACGGCGCCATGGCGGCGTTGTTGAAGGACGCGATCCAGCCCAATCTGGCGCAAACCCTGGAGAACAACCCGGCCTTCATCCATGGCGGCCCCTTCGCCAATATCGCCCATGGCTGCAATTCCGTCATTGCCACCAAGGCCGCCATGAAGATGGCCGACTTTGTCGTCACCGAAGCCGGCTTTGGCGCCGATCTGGGGGCGGAGAAGTTTTTCAACATCAAGTGCCGCAAAGCGGACCTGCGTCCCGACGCGGTGGTGCTGGTGGCCACGGTCCGGGCCCTGAAGATGCACGGCGGCGTGGCTCGGGACGACCTGGGCAAGGAAGACGTCGCCGCTTTGCAACGGGGCCTGGAAAACCTGGGCCGGCATCTGGAGAACCTGGCCCAGTTCGGTATGCGGGCCGTGGTCGCGATCAACCGCTTCGATGCCGATACAAAGGCCGAGATGGCGGCGATTACGGAATATTGCAAAGGCTTTGAAGTGGACGCCTTTGTCTGCAGCCACTGGTCCGACGGCGGGGCCGGCGCCGAGGCTCTGGCCCACAAGGTTGCGGAACTGGCGCAATCCGGCACCTCGGACTTCAACCCGTTATATGCCGACGAGATGCCGTTGTGGGAGAAGATGCGCACCGTCGCCCAGCGGATTTACGGCGCCGATGACATCAGCGCGGACCGGGTGGTCAGCGAACGCTTTCAGCAATTGCAGGCGCAAGGCTATGGCCAGCTGCCGATCTGCGTGGCCAAGACCCAGTACAGTTTTTCCACGGATCCAAACCGCAAGGGCGCGCCCTTGGGCCACGTGGTCTCGATCCGGGAAATCCGTCTGGCCGCCGGGGCCGAGTTCCTGGTCGTGGTCTGCGGCGACATCATGACCATGCCGGGCCTGCCCAGCCGCCCCGCCGCGGAAGCCATCGGCCTGGACGACGACGGCCAGATCACCGGATTGTTCTAGACCGTTTTCGAAATTGAACTACCCACCCGCTCCCCTGCCCGTCCACCCACAGGGTACCATTAATGGGTGGACGGGCAGGGGGAGCGGGTGGCCCGGCGACTCGATGAATATCGAAACCGATCTAAATGCTGTCCGCGCCGTAGTACAGCATCACCTTGTGCTGGGCTTCGGCGAAGAACAGCCAGCGTTCGACGACGACACCGAAGCTGACGGAGACGGCGGCCAGAGCCGCGGCCAGCAGGCTGACGGGGCCGGCGGAAACTGTTTGAACCAGGACCAGAACCAGGGGCACCAGGAAGGCCATCAGGTGGGTCAGGCGGCGCAGCTTGGCGGCGTGTTTGCGCGCAATGGCAAAGCCCATTTCCTTCAGCAGATAATTATCCTGTACATGGGGCGGGTCCAAGGGGCGCACTGGGGCCCCGCCGGCAATGCCCGCCAACCCGGTCGCCGAGGCCGTGCTGCTGCCGCCCGCGGCGCCGTCTATGGCCCGCCAGTAAGCGATTTTCAACAGCCAGGCGGCGGCCACCGCGGCAAAGCAAATGGCCCGCGCCAGGGCATGGCCGACAGGGTCGCTGACAAAGGGCGCCAGCACCGCATTCAGCCATAGGGCCCCCGTGGCCAGGGCCAGGATCAGATAGACCCATGGCACCAAGGGATGATGCCAGCGGGGAATGGCGGCCAGGGAACGGTATATCATCGCCGTGCTGTAGACGGTGACCATGGACAGCGCCGCCGCCGCCAGGCCGGCCAGGGGCCAAAGACCGTCGTTCCGTTGCAGGACCAGCCAGGCAAAGGCGAACAGGGCGGCCGGGCCGTACCCGGCCACGGCCAGAACCCCCTCCCGGGACAGCCAGGAAGAGCGCCATTGGCTGAAGGCCCGCCAGGCCCGCTCCGGCCGACCCAAATGCGCTGCCGAGGCCAACAGGCCGGCGCTGATCAATGCCACGGCCAGACCCAGGGCGAGCAGGCCAAAGGCCCTCTCGTCCGGCAGACGGTCCATGGCGCGGAGCACGCCCAGCAGGGCCAGCAGGCCATAGCCCGCCCCCGTGGCGGTGGTCAGGAAAATTACGGAATAGGCTGGTTGCATGTTTCGTCTCTACGCTTAACCCGCGGCTACCGGGACAAGGCCCGGTCAATCCAGCCCAGAAAACCGCCGGCGCCGGCCGCCGCGTCCTTCAGGCTGGCGCCATCACCCACCTTGGCGCTGGGCCGGGGCGGCAAATATCGATTGGTGGGTTTCAGGCCCATTTCCGGCAACAGCTCCACCCCGCCGCGGGCGGCGGTCAGCTCGGATACCTTTGAATGCGGATCGTTGAAATCACCGAAATGCCGGGCCTTGGCCGGGCAGGCGTTGACACAGGCCGGCTGCCGGTCAACCTCTTCCAGGTTTTCATTGTAGATGCGGTCGATGCACAAGGTACATTTCTTCATCACGCCGCCGTCGCTATCGAATTCACGGGCGCCATAGGGGCAGGCCCAGGAACACAGCTTGCAGCCGATACATATGTCTTCATCAACCAGTACGATGCCATCCTCGGTCCGCTTGTAGGAGGCCCCGGTCGGGCAGACGGTGACACAGGGCGCTTCTTCGCAATGCAGGCACGAGCGCGGGAAGTAGACCGTCCGTCCGTTCCCCTCGGCGCCGGTTTCATAGCCATGCACGCGGTTCAGCCAGACCCCGTCTACGTCCTTGCCATAAGGATCGGCATCGGGCAGGGGCGCGTGATAGCCGGTGGTGTTCCATTCCTTGCAACTTACGGCGCAGGCATGGCAGCCGACGCAGGTATCCAGATCGATCACCAGGCCAAGGCGTTTTGCCGGCGCTTGTTTTGGTAACGAGGTCATGACTTGCCTCCCTTGAACCTGGCGCCATAGCGCAGCATGGCCGGTCTGGGCGCAACGCCGGGCGGCAACGGCAGGGGCTTGAAGGCGGGCTCGGACAGCCCGGCCCCGGCCGGCGCCCTTGATATGCGCACCCGCAGGTCGAACCAGGCCGCCTGGCCGGTGATGGGATCGGCGTTGGGCAGACGTTCGCCATTGCCATCGGGGGGCAGCAGATCCTCGATCAGGTGGTTAAGCAGGAAGCCCTTTTCGGCTTCCGGTGCGTCCGCCGCCAGGTTCCAGGCGCCGGACCGTTTGCCGATGGCGTTCCAGGTCCAGACCGTGCGCTCGTTGACCCCGGCCATGACCCGCACCTGGGCCTTGATGCGGCCATGGCGGCTTTCCAGATAGGCCCAGCCATCGTCCT
Organism: Alphaproteobacteria bacterium; assembly: GCA_021776235.1. Taxonomy (GTDB): domain Bacteria; phylum Pseudomonadota; class Alphaproteobacteria. Next base: position 22,069 of record JAJFGG010000069.1, read on the forward strand.
CGATGCCCTGCTCGCGCGCCACGCTTTCGGAAATATACAGCCGGTTGGCCGTGTGGATCTGCCGCAGCCAGGCGTTCTGCGAGCCCCAGGAATGGTACATGGCCGCCGGCCGCTGGCTGATGGCATGCAGGGGAAAATCCTCCGCCGCCGTGCCATCCACGGCGCTGGGCGGATACCATATGGGCAGGGGATCGAAAAACCTTTCGATCCGCTTGCGCTGCGCCTCGGGCGGTTGTTGCGCGCCCACGCCGCGCGCGGCCAGGCGAAAACGCTGCAGGGCCTCGGTATAGAGTTGCAGGACCACTGGCTGCGCCGCGCCGATGAAGCCCATCTTCACGGCATAGTCAAGATAGTCCCGGTTGGCGTGTTTGAAATAGCGTTGCTCCGGCGCCAGCTCGTCCTGCCAGAAACACTGGTTTTCCACATAGCGGTCAAGCTGCGCCGGGTTGACCGCGCCCTGGCCATGGCTATCACCGTCGGCGCCGCGCCAGCCCGCCAGCGAGCCGACCCCGGGGCTGCGTTCGTGGTTCGCCAGATAGTCGGGATAGCCGCCGGGATAGCGCGCCGTGCCGGCCTCGTTCAGCAGACCCGGCAGGCCCAGCCGGACGCCCAGGTCCAACAGCACATCCTGAAACGGGCGGACGTCGCGATTTGGCGTCAGGACCGGCTGGCGGATCGCGTCCGCCGGCCCGTCGGCGCTGGAGATCGGGCGGTCCAGCATGGAGACGCAGTCCCAACGCTCAAGATAGGTGGTGTCCGGCAGGATCAGATCCGCATAGGCCACGGTCTCGGAATAAAAGGCGTCGGAATAGATGAAATGCGGGATCTTGTATTCGCCGCTGTCGGGATTCTTGTCCGTCAGCATGGCGATGGCATCGGAGGTGTTCATGGACGAATTCCAGGCCATGTTGGCCATGTACATGAACAGGGTGTCGATGGGATAAGGATCGCCGCGCCAGGCGTTGGCGATCACCGTATGCATCATGCCGTGGGCCGACATGGGCGCGTCCCAGGAGAACGCATGATCGATGCGGCAGGGCGCGCCATTGGCCTCGACCAAAAGATCATCCGGCCCCTGGGGAAAGCCCAGGGGCGGTCCGCCCAGGGGCTGGCCCGGCACCACATCGCCCGGCTTGCCGGCGGGTTTCAGCCCCGGCGGCGCGGGTTTCGGAAACGGCGGCTTGTAGCGGAAGCCCCCGGGCACATCGATACTGCCCAGCAGCATTTGCAGCAAATGCAGGCTGCGGCAGGTTTGAAAGCCGTTGGCATGGGCCGAGATGCCGCGCATGGCATGAATGGCCACCGGCCGGCCGATCATCTGTTCCTGCCGGCGCCCGGCCCAGTCGGTCCAGGGCACGTTCAGTACCACTTCCTCGGCGAAGGCGGCATGGGCCAATTCGCCTGCGATCCGCCGTATGCTTTCCGCCGAAATGCCGGTCTGGTCCGCCACCGCGTCGGGGCCGTATTGCCCATCCAGATATCGCGCGGCCAACAGATGAAACACCGGCACCGCGGAGCGTCCGTCGGGCAGGGTGACCCGGTCCTTCAGGGCGGGGGCAATGCCGGCCTCCAGGGCGTTGACCGCCGTGTCCTTGACGCTGTCCCAACACAGGGGGTTGCCGTCCCCGTCGCGGGCGAACAGGCCGTCGTCATCGGCGCCGGGATCCTCGATCACCAGCCAGGGCGCGTTGGTGTAACGGGCCAGATAGTCCAGGTCGACCTTGCCCGCGCGCAGCAGTTCATGCACCAGGGCCAGGACCAGCAGGCCATCGCTGCCCGGCGTAACGGCCAGCCATTCGTCGGCGATGGCGGCATAGCCCGTACGCACCGGGTTCACGGCGACGTACTTGGCGCCCCGTTCCTTCAGCTTCGCCAGGCCGGTCTTGATGGGGTTGGAATCGTGGTCTTCCGCGACCCCGAACATCATGAAATAGCGGCAATGCTCCCAATCGGGTTCGCCGAACTCCCAGAACGAGCCGCCGATGGTATAGAGCCCCGCCGCCGCCATGTTGACCGAGCAAAAGCCGCCGTGGGCCGCATGATTGGGGGTGCCGAACTGGCTGGCCCACCAGCCCGTCAGGGCCTGGCTTTGATCCCGGCCGGTGAAAAAGGCCAGTTTGCGCGGGTCCTCCTTGCGGATCGGATCCAGCCACGACGTGGCCAGGTCCAGGGCCTCGTCCCAGCCGATGGCGCGGAATTCGCCGCTGCCCCGCTCCCCCACCCGCAGCAGGGGCTGCGACAGGCGGGCCGGCGAATGATGCTGCATGATCCCGGCCGAACCCTTGGCGCACAGGACGCCGCGGTTGACCGGATGGTCCCGGTTGCCTTCGATATAGCGCAACTCGCCATCGCGCAGATGCACCTTGATGCCGCAACGGCAGGCGCACATGTAGCAGGTGGTGTATTTGACTTCGTCCGATACGCTTGGTGACAGATCAACCCGCTCGGCGTCGTGGGCCGCGTCCGCATCTACAATCGTCATTCAGGTGGGCTCCCCAGCGCCGCCGGGGCGCATCATGTCGTTGGGCCCATCATAAATGGCCCCGCTCGAGAGTACAATCCGATAGCAAGCATGCATGCATCACAGGACTGGAAATTTTCCGGCCAACGGGCAATCATGGCGCCTGGGGCAAATGTTTGCAGGGGATATTCATGACCTACGATCTGGTAATCAGGAATGGCACCATCGTCGACGGCACCGGTGCGGCGGCCTATCGCGGCGATATTGCAATCTCCGGCGACCGTATTGCCGCGGTCGGAGAGCTTGACGGCACCGGCAAGGAGAGCATCGACGCCGACGGCCATCTGGTAACCCCCGGCTTCGTCGACATCCACACTCATCTTGATGCCCAGATCACCTGGGACCCCATCGCCTCGTCATCCTGCTGGCACGGCGTGACCTCGGCGGTGATGGGCAATTGCGGCGTCACCTTTGCGCCCTGCAGGGCCGAGGACCGGGAGTACCTCACCCGGCTCATGGAATCGGTCGAGGACGTGCCCGCCAAGAGCATTCAAAGCGGCCTGCAATGGAACTGGGAATCCTATGGCGAATACCTGGGCGCCCTGGATCAGCTGCCCAAGGGGATCAACGTCGGCGGCCTGGTGGGCCATTGCGCTCTGCGGCTTTACGCCATGGGCGAACAGGCCCTGGAAAACAAACCGGCCACAGGGGAACAGATCGAGGCCATGCACGATGCGGTTTCGGAAGCCATGGCGGGCGGCGCGCTGGGTTTCTCCACCTCGCGAACGCCCCTGCATCTGACCCCCGATGGCGATGTGGTGCCCGGCACCCATGCCACCGCCGAGGAACTCAAGGGTATTTGCGCCGCGCTGGGCGAACATGGCCGCGGCGTGGTTGAGGCCGCCACCGGTATCAGCGGACCGGATGAAGCATCGGTCCGGCGAAATCTCGAGACTGAATTCGGCTGGATGACCGATATCAGCCTGGAAACCGGCCGCCCGGTCACCTTCGGTTTGGCGCAGAACCGGCAAACACCAAAGGCCTATGGCTGGATCCTGGAAAAAGTGGCCGAAAGCGTTGCCAAAGGCGCCCGCATCAAGCCGCAGTCCACCACCCGCGGCATTGGCGTGCTGTTCGGTTTTCAGAACAGAACCCCGTTCGACCGGGCCCCGGCCTGGCGCGCCCTGCGTGGCCTTGCCATGGGGGAAAAACTGGCCAAGCTGCGCGATGCCGACTATCGCGCGGCAATGGTGGAACAGGCCCTGTCCGACCCGCCGCCCCTCGACATGAGCGATCTGTACCTGATGTCCCACGCCGCGCCCCGTTATGACCTGGATCCGACGCAAAGCCTTGCGGCCCAGGCCGCGCGCCTGAATATCAGCCCGCCGGCCGCCTTTATCGAGCTGTCCCTGGCCGAGAATGGTCTGGCCCTGTTCAACTATCCCTTCCTCAACCCGGAAATGTCGGCGGTGGGCGAGATGCTGAACGATCCCAACGTGGTCCTGGGCCTGGGCGATTCAGGGGCCCATTGCGGCCAGATCATGGATGCCAGCCTGCCGACCTATTTTCTGACCTATTGGGTCCGCGAACGGGGCGATTTCAGCCTTGAAACCGGCATCCATAAACTGACCGGCGAACCCGCCGCCCTGTATGATCTGAAAGACCGCGGCGTCCTGGCGCCGGGCGCCTTCGCCGATATCAACGTCATCGATTTCGACGGCCTACGCCTGCGGGGCCCCGAATTCGTGCACGATTTCCCGGCCGGCGCCGGCCGCTATATCCAGAAATCCGAAGGCTACAGCCACATGTTCGTCAACGGTCAGCTGTTCATGAGCAACGGCGAACACGCCGGCGCCCTGGCCGGGCGGGTCCTGCGCAGCTAATGAGGCCTATCGCGCGGTCAGCGCGGACGGATCCGGGTCATTCGGTCGCCAGGCCGTTAAAGAATTCGGCCCGTTCCCGTGCCCGCGCCGTAAGCAGGCTCAAGTCGTTCTCCGTCAGCAGCAAGCGCATGCCGCAGGCCACATAACGGGCCCAGTCCTGCGCTTCGCGTATGCCACCCATGCCGGCGACCTTGCCGGCATCACGGGCGGCCCGGCAGACCGTCTCGACCGCCGCCTGCATCCGTTCATGACCATATTGCGAGTTGATGCCCATATCGAAAGTCAGGTCCGAGGCGCCGATGAACAGGGCGTCGACCCCCTCGACCGCGGCAATCGCCTCGGCGTTCGCCACTGCCTGCTCCGACTCGATCATCGCCACGACCATGACGTTTTCGTTGAACCAGCTGGTCGCCTCGGGCAAGGGCACGCTTTCATAGCCGTATTGCGGCACCAGGCCCGGCGCGGCCATCACGCCGGCCGGCGGGTAGCGGGCGGCCCGGGCCGCATGGGCGGCCTCTTCCGGCGTATTCACATGGGGCACGAAGATACCCATGGCCCCGTTATTGAGCCAACTGGTGATTTCCGCCGCATCGTTCCAGCGGGCCCGGACGAAGGGCGTTATGCCGGCCCGAATGGCGCCCAGGCACATCTCGTAGGCGGTTCCGGTGGGAATGGGGCTGTGTTCGTTATCGACGAAGAACCAGCTATACCCGCACGACGCGAGAATGGCGCCGATCTCGCTGGTCCTGGAATGTCTGGCGTTCAGGCCCAGGACAACCTGGCCGGCTGCCAGGCGCTGTCGCATTAGGGTGCTGTCGGGTGGCATGGTTCTCTCTCCGAGCCTGCTTCGGGTGGCCAAGTATCAAGCCCGCCCGCCTGGACTGTCAATGGAACTGCGGTGAGGGGAATTTTGTGCACAGGTCCCCGGAAAGGACACGCGGTCCCTCAACGGTGAACCGGCAGTTTTATCGGGCTTTGAGGGACCTGGTAAGCCCGACGGCGTGCGAGACCAGGGCGATGTCGACGAAATCGTTCAACAGGACCACCAGCCCCGCACAATGGGATAACCTGCCGGGAATTTCCTTGTTCGCCAGCCAATTGTAGGTCGCATGGTCGAAGATCGGCTTGGTGGCCTGCAGCACCGAGCCGGTATCGCTTTCCAACAGATCATAGGCCCATTGCCCTAGATGCTGCTCTATTGTGGTCACATAGTTCTCGAGTGCCTCGCTGCCGGTGTCCTGCAGTTGCAGCACGGTATAATCGTATCTCTCATCGGGGGCCCTGCATTTGTCCAATGTGGAGCCAAGTGCTTTAAGCACCAATTGAGGGTCCGTCAGGGACGTGGTGTTGGGATTGCCGGGGGCGTCATAGCTGTCGTTTACCTGGGCCGGCTTGGGCTGGTAGAGGACGATCACGCGCCCGTTTTTGGCGACCAACTCCTGAAGGCGCGTCGCGAAGAAACGGCGCGGGTCGGCCGGCAAAACGTGGTGGGTTGATGTGATGTGCCTGTTCAGGAATGCCGTCACATGATTCTGGCTCAATGGCGTGAAATAGGTACCGTCGATGCCGCTGCTGGTGATCTGAATGACGACAACCTCGTGTTTGTTGTTCTTCAGGAATGTATTGATGTCCGATAGGAAGGTCTCGAACCTGACGCCCGGAATGAAGCTGTGGATGTGGAAGGTATTGAGGTCGCTGGGTGCCGCGTTGCCCAGGACGGCAGGCCTGAAATCAAAAAACCGAACCCCCAGTCTAAGCTGATCGGCGGTACTATCCTTCTGGGTAACAGCAAAATTGGTCAAGGGCGTCATTAACAAAGGTGTCACGGCTTCCGACAGCAATAAGCAGATACCGGGGAAGTCCTTGCACAGCTGGGACTGCAGGTCGATTTTCGAAGCCAGGGCAACAAGTTCTGGCTCGTTGATGAGGTACATGCCGGCATCGTGCGCGCCTGGCAGCACCAGGCGATTGAGGGTGATGTCCGAAAACCCTCCGGCCAGCAGGTCCCCCATCCAGCCCGATCTGCCGCGCCCGACATAGACATAGGCCTGATTCCCGACCGGTGGCTGAAAGCGGCTGACGCCATAGTTCATGGCGTAGTTCAGCCCGCCGTGTGCGAAGAAAACAGATTTCTGCGCCAATAGATCATTTCCCTCGGTGATCCTCCCGCTGGCGATGTCGAACAGGTACCGCTCGTCCTGCAACGTCGCGTCGCCACGCCTGACTTGCAAGTTCAAGCCGTACTTTGCATCCAGGTACAAACCCGCGAATTGACCGCATTCTCCTTGCGCGACGGCACCGACTCCCGCGACCCCCGATCGCTTGAACGGAAAGGAGTGCTGTTGTCCTTGCAGCGGATCCGTCACGCTCAAGCCGCAGACGATGTTCGGGAACACCGATGCGTCGTCGGTGTATGCGGTGAGTTCGATATCAGTAGCAAGCGCCCCGGTTGCGCGGACCAGGTCCAGCATCAAAAGCAGGGCGACGATGACGCCCTGCGCACACGGCCCATTTCGAGAAAACCGCTCACTGCCGTATGTCATGCTGTGTCTCCCGTGCGTCGTACCGCCGGCCACAACCGCCGCAGAACGCCAAACTTGCGTGGCGGACACGATCCGGCATTTTTGGATGTGGACGGCATCAGTCTCGTCCGCATCCGGTCGGACAATCAGAATTAGAGCAACACTTCTCTATTACTCACGTAATGTGAGTGTGCCATCGCGCAATTACTGTTGCAAGGCGAATTGCCCGCAACTGTCCCCAGTCAGCGTGACTCAGCTATGAAATGCCGTCCTCTTGTGCCGCGCGCAGGGCAACCTGCGTCCTTACCGCAATCGCACATCACCGAGTTTACTTAGGTGACCGCGATAAATGCCGCCTCAGGCGGCCGGGATCCAGTTGCCGTGGAAGCCGAAGGGGACGCGGACGGGCAGGTGGATTTTTGCTACCGGCGGGGCCGAGAAATCCTGGGCATCGATGATCCGCACGTGGCTTTTGCCGCTGCCGCCGTCATAGACCACCGATAGGACATAACCCTCGTCCTCGCCCGCGCCGGCGGGGACGAAGACGCCCTCGCTGGCGGCGCCGTCCGGGCCCACGTCGTGCGCCGTCATGCTGCGCTGTTCCAGGTCATGTTTGAGCAGGTTGCCGGGGCCCACGCCCATGCCGAAACTCACCGTATAGCCATAGCGGTGGGGATGGCATTCCACCCTGGGGTCGACCCGGGGGAATTCCTGGCCCAGGCCGCTGATAATTTCGCTCGTGACCCGCTCCTTGGCGGGATCGATGGTCCAGCGTTCCAGGCGGGTCTCGCCGCCGCCTTCCAACTGGCCCTGTACGAAGGTGCGGTCATGGCGCACCACGTCGAAAATGATCTCGTCGCCAGCGTCATAGGCATTCAGGGGATGGTAGACATAACAGGGATCGATCTCGATCCATTGCACCTGGTCCGTGGTGGCGGCCCGGGGCAGGATGCCCAGACGGGCCGGCATGTCGTCGCGCCAATGGAACGGCAGCCCCTTGCCGCTGAGGGCCATTTCCAGATTGAAGGCCACCGGCAGATCCATGAAGATGACCCGGCTCGCCGTGACGCCGAAGTCATGCATCATGGTCGGGATGGGCTTCGCGATCTCGACCGTGCGCAGCAGTTTGCCGGCCCGGTCGGCGACGTGATAACGCAGGCTGATGGGGCCGAAATCATAGCCGAAGAAGACCAGTTCGCCGTTCGCGGCATCGATCTTCGGATGCGCCGTCATGTTGCTGCGCAGGGCGCCCGCGAAATCATGTTGGCCGATGGTATTCAATTCGCCATCCAGTTGCCATGGCAGCCCGACCTCCGGCAAGGCCAGGATGCGGCCGCCGTGGCCGATCACGTTGACGCTGCCCGAGCCCTGCGGCATGGGCTGGTGCGGGCTGATGGGTGCTTTCGTCAGACCCAGCAGCGCCTCGACCTGGGCCGTCCGGACCCAGCGGTTGCGATAGACCTGGGCGCCGCCGCCGGCAATGGTGATGCCGTGCACCATGCCATCGCCCGTGAACCAGTGATGGCCGGGTCCGGGGGCGATGGGGTTCGGTCCGTCGCGCAGCAGGGCGCCGTTCAGTTCGGGCGGTATGGTGCCCTCGACCACAAGGTCATGGGCCGTGGTCTCCACTTCGACTGGCGCGAAATTGCCTTGCAGTACCGGATTGTCTTCCAGAGCAACGGCGGCGCCCTCGATAGGTTGGCTCTGTGTCATGGAATCATCCCCTAATTCAACCTTGTGAGCTTAGCACATCCGTCTAGCTAGCGCCGCCGTATATGCGGCCAGATCAGGCCGGCCAGAAGCAGGGCGGCCAGGCCTTCGCAGGCCATGATGCTGACGGCGGCGGCGCCGCCAAACCAATCGGCCAACAGGCCCACCTGCAATATGCCCAGGGGGTTGACCCCGATACAGACCGCCAGCACACCCATCAACCGGCCGCGCATTTCCGGCGGCGCGGCGGTAAAGACAATGGTGCTTTGCATGGCGGCGAAACCGGCGACGCCCAGGCCGCTGAGAAACAGAAAGCCCAGTGACAGGGGGTACCATTGGGAGTGCGAAAAGGCGAAAACGGCGCAAAGAAAAACCACGGAGCCATAGAAATAGACCCGTGTGAAATGCCGCGGCCGGGCAAAGTTGGCGATCACCACGGCGCCCAGCAAGGCGCCGGTGGCATCGGCCGAGAGCAGCAGGCCCGTGGCGACCGCGTCCTGGCCCAGAACCTCGGCCCCGATCACCGGCACCATGGCGCCATAGGGGAAGCCGAACAGGTTGATCACCACGGTCACGAACAGGGTGCCCATGACCCGCGGGTCGGAGCGGATATAGCGCAGGCCCTCGACGATCTGCGCCAGCATGCGCGGCGCGGCGCCGTCGCGTCCCGCGGCCCGATAGCGGGCCCCCCAGACCAGCCAAAAGGCCAGGCTGAACAACAGGGCGCCCAGAACATAGACCCCCGGCAGGCCAAAGGCCTGTAATACCAGACCGCCCAGGATCGGCCCGACCAGGCGCATGCAATGGTTGGTGGCGCTGTCCAGGCTCAGGGCGACGCCGGCCCCGCCGGTACCGACCTTGTCGGCGGCGATGATGCCCAGCATGGTGCGCCGGACCGGAAACTCCAGGGTACCGTAAATGCCCGAGGCAAAGGCGCCCAGCGCCACGTGCCATAATTCGATCCGCCCGGTCAGGGTCAGAAAGGCCAGAACCCCCGAGATCAAGGCCAGCAGAGCCAGGCCCCACAACAACATCAGGCGGCGGTCGAAACGGTCCGCAATGGCGCCGGTAAAGGCGCTGAACAACAGCATGGGCAGCGAGCGCGCCATGGTCAGCAGGGCCACCATCAGGGCCGAACCCGTGGCCTCGAAAGTGAAAACACCGATGGCCAGCATTTCCAGCCAGCGCATCACCCAACCTAACGCGCCGGCCAGCCAGATGCGGCGGAAATCCCGGTCGCGGATCAGCGTTCGCGGCGTGATCCGGCTCTGGGCGGTTGGCCCGGCCGCCGCTTCGGCGGCTACCTTGCCATCAGTTTCGTGCAAAACCTCCGCTTAGCCGCCCGCCGCCGCTTCGGCCAAGTGGCGGTCTTCTTCCCGTTGGTAGCGTACGGTCATGTCGCGGGGCTGGCGCACATCGTCGGCCGACTGGTCCGCCGCGGCGGCCTTCCAGGCCTCGCCGCCGGGCCAGGTTTGTGCCAGGGGAACGATTTCGCCAGGGCTTTGCAGGCTTTCGAAGGCCGCCATGGCCTGCCGGGCGATGGCCAGCTGCTGCTCCGGTTCAAAGGCCGGGCCGCCGCCATGGCCGAGGGGGAAATCCATGAACACGGCCCGCGGCGGCCAGCCGAACTTGACGATATCCAGGGCCGTGCCCACGCACAGGGTCGGCATGCCGCGTTCTTCCAGGTAACGTGCGATCAGACACACGGTCTGATGACATACCGGTCACAACGGCACCAGATAGGCCACATCGACGCCTTCCGCCGCAAAGGCCGCGTGCATGGCCGGGGCCAGTTCCTCCTCGACCCGCCGTTTGGAATAGACCGCGCCCATGCAGGAGAAAAAATTGTCCGCGACGCCGCCGATCACGCCTTCAGCCGCCAGTTGCCGCAGCGGTTCCATGGGGAAGGCGCAATTGGCGTCTTCCCGGGCATCCGGCAGATAGTTTTCGGTCAGATGGGAAAAGCGCAAATCGCCGACCGGCGTGTCCGACGGTATGACCCGGTGCGAGGCATCGTCCTTGTAGAAATAGGCGACCTGTCCGGCCACATAGGTGCCGGCGGTGGACATCATGCCGACACGGCAGTCCGCTAGCGGCTTGGCCAGCGGCGTCCAGGGCGGCGGCGCGCTCGCCTGGTGCCAGCCATAGGGGGTATAGCCCAACTTGCTGTACTTCTCCCGAATGGTTTTCATATATTCAATTGGCATGGCGCCTGTGCTCCTTTTCCGTTCTCTTGGTCCGATACTAAGGCAACGCCCCGCCCCGCTCAACCGCGCGCAAGAGCGCGGGAAATAACCAGCTTCTGGATATCGTTGGTGCCTTCGTAAATGCGGTGGACGCGCACGTCGCGGAGGATCCTGGCGACCGGGTAATCTTCCAGATAGCCGTTGCCGCCAAAGGTCTGCAACGCGGCAGAGGCCACTTTCTCCGCCATGTCCGAGGCGAACAGCTTGGCCATGGAGGCTTCTTTCAGGCAGGGCGCGCCGATGTCCAGAAGCTGCGCCGCATGCAGGTACATTTGCCGCCCGGCCTCGATCCCGGTCGCCATATCCGCCAGGCGAAAGGCTACCGCCTGGTGCTCGAAGATCGGTTTGCCAAAGGCCTGGCGTTCCTGGGCGTAGGCCAGGGCCGCTTCATAGGCCGCCCGCGCCCCGCCCACCGCCTGGGCCGCCACGGCGATGCGGCCGACGGACAGGTTGGCCAGGGCAATGCCCAGGCCGCGGCCCTCGGCGCCCAGCAGGTCGCCGGCCGGTACCGCCATATCTTCGAGGGCGATGGCGCAGGTATCATTGCTGCGATGGCCCAGCTTGGCCTCTTCCCGCAGCACCTTGTAGCCGGGATTGTCCGTCGGCGTCAGAAAGGCCGAGATACCCCGCTTGCCCGCCGCCGGATCGGTAACGGCGATGATCATGGCGACACCGGCCCGCCGCCCCGCCGTGATGAACTGTTTCTGGCCGTTCAGCACGAAATGATCGCCCCCGGACTTGCTGCGGCTGGCCCGGGTCAGGATGGCCGCGGCGTCGGATCCCGTGTGGGGTTCCGTCAAGAGAAATGCGCCGATCATCTCGCCCCTGGTCATGCTGGGGAAATACCGCTGCGTCTGCGCCTCGGTTCCGTGCTCGTTCAGGGCCGCCATGACCGGTGAATTGTTGGCCGCCATCAGGTTGGCGATGCCGCCGTCGGCGGCGGAAACCTCCTCCATGGCGATGACGTAGGAGACGAAATCGGCCCCGGCGCCGCCCCATTCAGGGCCGATACAGATGCCCATCAGGCCGGCCTGGCCCATCTTGCGCATCAGCTCGGGGGATGCGCCGGTCTTCTCCCATTGCCTGACGTTGGGCAGGATTTCCGTCTGGGCAAAGCGCCGCGCGGTCTCCTGGATCAGCCGTTGCTCTTCGCTTAATTGCATCTGATATCAATGTTCAGGGATATTACCATCGTCCCGGTGCAACGAAAATCACGCCAGGCACGGGCATGAGCGCCGGCGCCGAAAACTTTGATGATCGGCTATTTGGGCGACCATTTCGTGACCAACCGGGGCATTGTCTCGCCGGCAACGGAAACCGCTTCGACCCGCTCGTCAAAGAAACACAGAAAATCCTTGATGCGGGCCGCCTCGGCTACCGGCGCGGGATAGCTCCAGACCAGATCCTCGAAGCATTCTTCGCCCAGGTTCAGGTGCCAATATTCGGCCGTACCCTTGTAGGGGCAACTGCTGCGCCGCTCGGATGGCTGCAACAGGTCCATCCGGACATCCTCTTTCGGCAGATAATAGCGGGTGGGCAGGCCGGTCTCGAACAGCATCCTGGCCCGGCTGCTTTCAGCCACTGTCTGGCCCCCTACGGTGATGTGCACCGGCCGGGACGAGTCCAGAATATCCAGGCGCACACGGGGGTCTCTGGCGTGGACGAAAACCTCCTCGTCCTCCTCGAACCAATGATCCATGCGGTCCCAGTAAAAGGCCACATGATCCTTGAGCTCGGCGGTTTCCGGGTACGGCGTGGGATAGGTCCAGACCGCGTTCTCGGCCGCCCTGTCGCCCACCTGCACGGTCCAATAGGCGGCGTCGCCCTTAAAGGGGCAATGGGTCGAATGCTCCGTTGTCTGCAACAAGTCCTGGCGCACATCGTCGATTGGAAAGTAGTAAACCGGAATGTGCTTGCTTTCGACCAGATATTGCGCCCGGGTGCTATCCGCCACGGTCTCGCCATTGAAGACGACCCGCAGGCGCTTCGGGCAGGGCTCGAAATGGACATCGTAGCCCGGGTGCTTGTCATAAAGCGATGGTCGTTGCTGGGTATCTGTCATGCTTTGTCTCCCTGGCCCTATCATCGCTCTGTTGCGGTTTCGGCGCAACTTGCATGGAGTTGTCGCCTTGATGCCATTAAACTCATCGCAAATTACGCATTCATGCAGGGAAGCTGACAATGGGAACGACGATGATTAGGGGGATGCTCTGGGCCGTGGCGGCGGCACTTTTGGCGACGGCTCCGGCGCGGGCGCAAAGCCCCCTGGCCGATGCCCATATCCACTACAGCCATGACGCCTGGGAGATGCTGCCGCCGGCCGAGGCCATCAAGGTCCTGCGCCAAGCCGGCCTGAAAAAGGCCTTCGTCTCCTCTTCCAGCGACCAGGGAACGCAGATGCTCCACGCACAGGCGCCGGATCTTATTGTCCCTGTCCTGCGGCCCTACCGGCGGCGCGGGGAAACCGGCACCTGGTTCAGGGATGCCAGCGTCGGCGACATGGTGGCGGACCTGTTGGCAAAAAACACCTATGCCGGCATCGGCGAATTCCATCTGTTTGGCAAGGACGCCGAGCTTCCCGTGCCCCGGCGCATTGTGCAACTGGCGGCGAAATACGGGATTTTCCTGCATGCTCATTCCGATGCCGACGCCGTCGAGCGCATTTTCGCGCAGAACCCGGAGGCACGGGTGCTGTGGGCCCATTCCGGTTTCGAGCCGCCGGAAGCCGTCGCGGTGATGCTGCGCAAGTACAAACACCTGTGGTCGGACCTGGCCTTCCGTTCGGAGCATGCCTCGGACGGAAAGGTGGATCCCGCGTGGCGCAAGGTTTTCATGGAGTTTCCCGACCGTTTCATGCTCGGCACCGATACCTACGTCCCGGAGCGCTGGTACTACGTGGTCGAGCAAGCCGCATGGTCGCGGCGCTGGCTGGCCGATCTTCCCAGGGAGGTTGGCGAGAACATCGCCTACCGCAACGCCGAGGCCCTGGCGAACTGGGCCTTGAAGACAGACGCTTCCGCCTGTGCCTCGGGGCAGACAATGGCGAAAGACGGCTATCGTCTGTCCTATCGCTTTGAACCGGCGGCGATCCAGGTTGGCCAGCCCTTCGCCATGCAGATCGCCGTATGCGCGCCGGACGATCAGCCCTTTACCGGCGAGGTGCGGGTGGGTGCGGCCATGCCGGCGCATGGTCATGGCATGAACTACAAACCCACTGTGCAACAGACTGCAGAGGGAAGGTTCCATGCCCAGGGCCTGATGCTGCATATGCGCGGCCATTGGCAGTTCAATTTTGAACTGCTGACCGAGACGGGGATCGTTCGCCTGGGCGCCGATCATCGGCAAAAATGACGCCAGCGGTCCGGCTGCTCTACGCCGCGTTGCTGGCGGCGCCTTGTCTGCTGCCAGCAGCGGCGAGCGGCACCGGCGTTTCGTTCAGCGCAGACGAACGGGCGGCAGTTCTATCCCATGGCCCCTGGCCGCCTGAACTCAGGCCGGATGCCTCCAACCGTGTGTCGGGCGAGGCTGGCGCCATCGCCCTGGGCAAAAGACTGTTCGCCGAACCCCGATTGTCGTCCACGGGCACGATCGCCTGTGCCACCTGTCATATCAGCGCCAGGGCCTTCGCCGATGGCCGGCCCCTGGGGGCTGGGTTGCGGCCCCTGGTGCGCAACACGCCCACCGTTTGGAACGCCCGTTTCAACCGCTGGTACGGCTGGGCCGGCGCCGTCGATACCTTGTGGGGGGCCAGCATACGCCCGATCCTCGATGCCAGCGAAATGGCCGCGACGGCGGACCATGTCGCCGGCCTGCTTGCTGCTGACCCCGGGCTCGCCGGCCAGTTCGAGACCGCGTTCGGCGTTGATCCGAAGGCTCTGCAAAGTGACGAGGTATTGGCTGGGGTGGGCAAGGCCCTGGCTGCATTCCAGGAAACCCTGGTGACTGGACGGACGCCCTTCGATGGCTTCCGCGACGCCCTGGCCGACAACGACAAGGCGGCCATGGCGCGGTATCCACGGGCGGCGCTGCGGGGCCTGAAGATATTCGTCGGCAAGGGGCGCTGCAGTCTTTGCCACCTGGGCGCCGGTTTCACCAATGGCGAGTTCGACGATGCGGGCGTATCTTATTTCACCAGGTCCGGTAAAGTGGATCAGGGCCGCTATGAAGGCATCCGGCTGTTCCGGCAATCGCCCTATTCGGGCCACGGACGTCATTCCGACGACCGCCACGGCGCCAATGCCAACCTGACCCGCCATGTCATGTCGCAGCACCGGGATTGGGGCGCCTTCAAGGTTCCGTCGCTGCGAAATGTGGCCAAGACCGCGCCCTATATGCACAACGGCAGCTTGGCCAGCCTGCATGATGTCGCCAGGCACTATTCCGAGATCGATATGGAGCGCCTGCACACCGATGGTGCCTCGATCCTGCGGCCGCTTCACCTGACGGCCTTGGAGATCAATGACCTGGTGGCGTTTCTGCAGTCGTTGACAAGCGGCGAAGCGCCATGACCCTAGTGACCCCGGCGGGCTGCTGAAATACAATTTGGAACCACCGAATCCTCTCTACACCGGTCTTTCCCGCGAAAGCGGGAAACCAGATGTGGGAGACAGGCTCTTTGTTTTCAAATGCTTATGCATAGCCTGCAACTAAGATCTGGTTTCCCGCTTTCGCGGGAAAGACGATACTTTCTGATAGGTTCGAGTATTTCAACAGCCTGCTAGGTCAGGCTCCGGCGAAACTGCGAAAAGGAACCATCAGTCATGGAGACATTGGGAATTCTGCAGGAGATCTGCGGCCTCGCGGGTCTGCCGGCTGACGGCCTGAACGAACTGGAACTGACCGGCCGGGACCCGGTTCTGCCCTCGTCGTTCAGGATCGGAACGGTGGCGCAGGCGGCGATTGCCGCCTCAGCCCTGGCGGCCGGAGAGCTCTGGTATCGGCGCAGCGGCAAGCGCCAGGGCATCACGGTGGACATGCGCCACGCGGCGGCCGAATTCCGCAGCGAGCGCTATATCCGCATTGACGGTGGGCCGCCGCCCGCGCTTTGGGACAAGATCGCCGGCACCTATCAAACCGGCGATGGCCGCTGGGTCCGCCTGCACACCAATTTTCCCCATCATCGGGACGGCATTCTGGAGCTGCTGGGCGTCGCCTATGACCGCGAGGCGGTCGCCGCCGCCCTTGGCCAATGGACCGGTCAGGACTTCGAGGATGCGGCCGCCGAACGGGGCCTGGTCGCCACCATGATGCGAAGCGCAGAGGAGTGGCGGGTGCATCCCCAGACCCAGGCCCTGGCGCAACAGCCGCTGATCGGGATCAAGCGGATCGGCGAGGCCCCGCCCCGCCCCCTGAGCGCCCTTTCCCTGCCCACCGGCGCCCGACCCCTGGCCGGCGTCCGGGTGCTTGATCTGACCCGGATCATCGCCGGCCCGGTTTGCGGCCGTACCCTGGCGGCCCATGGCGCGGATGTCATGCGGGTGACCGCGCCGCACCTGCCCTTCGTTGCCGCCCTGGTCACCGATGCCGGGCGCGGCAAGCTTTCCAGCCATCTCGACCTGCGGGCCGAGGACGGCAGGGAGGGCTTGCGGAAATTACTCGGCGAGGCGGATATCTTTGTCCAGGGCTACCGGCCCGGCGGGTTGGCGCGCTGGGGTTTCTCGCCCGAAGAAGCGGCGAAAATCCGCCCCGGCATCATCTACGTCTCGCTTTCCGCCTATGGCCATATGGGCCCCTGGGCCCTGCGACGAGGCTTCGATTCCCTGATCCAGACGGCCAGCGGCATCAATCACGCCGAGGCTGAAGCCTGCGGCCTGGACCGGCCGAAAGCCCTGCCCTGTCAGGCCCTGGACCATGCCTCGGGCTACCTCATGGCCGCCGCCGCCATGGCGGCGCTGGCCCGGCGGGCGGAACAGGGCGGCAGCTGGCACATCCGCATATCCCTGGCCCGTACGGGGCGCTGGCTTCAAAGTCTCGGACAGATCGGCAACGGCTTCGACATTGCCGACCCAACCCTGGACGAGGTCGGCGATCTGATGGAAGAAAGCGCCTCGGGCTTCGGCCGCTTGACGGCGGTTCGCCATGCCGCGCAACTGGCAGGGACACCGGCCCATTGGGCCCGGCCGTCCGTGCCCCTGGGCAGTCATCCGCCAGTCTGGCCCGTTTGAGGGCGGTCGAGGATTGCGAATGGAGAAAACCAGAATGATCAAACGCATTGCGGTGCATGGCCCCCTGGCCCGGCATGTCCCCGGTATTCGCCGTTATGTGCAAAGCCACATACAGAGCGAGTCCGTTCGCGCCGATATCCCGGCGACGGAGATTGAATTCGACGGTATTGCCGAGCTCTGGTACGACTCCGTTGCGGCAATGGAGCGCTCCAGCGCAACACCCGAGGCCCAGGCGCTGTATGCGGACGGGGCCCTGATCATCGGCAAAATCAAGAGCTTCGTCGTCGAGGCAAAAGTTATTATGGAATGAACGCCGCCGGCGCGATGTTTAGGTTCAGGTCTGGCCCTGAAGCGCCGGGATTGCTACAAGGCGGTCCAGCCATGGATTTTATAGGATTGCTCATAAATGCCAAAAACCACCGCCGCCATCGAAGCGCCCTTAGAAGAGCGCCTGATCATTGCCCTGGATGTGCCCAGCACCGAAGAAGCCCGGGCGGTTGTTGACGAGATTGGCGATGCGGCCTGTTTCTATAAGATCGGCATGCAACTGCAGTTCGCCAACGGCCTGCAATTGGCGGAACAGCTGATTGGTGAGGGCAAGAAGGTTTTTCTGGATGCCAAACTGTTTGATATCGACGCCACCATCGAAAAGGCGGTGGCCTCGGTGGTCAGGATGGGCGCCAGTTTCCTGACCGTGCATGGCAATGAGCCCACCATCCGGGCCGCCGTCCGCGGCCGCGGCGATGCCGATTTGAAAATCCTCTCGGTCACCGTGCTGACCAGCCTTGATCACCACGACATCCAGGCTCTTGGTTTTCCTTGCGATGTCCGCGAATTGACCCTGCACCGGGCCAAAAAGGCGGCCGAGGCCGGGGCCGACGGGGTCATCGCCTCGGGCCTGGAAGTCTCGGAAATCAAGCAGCTGGGGGACCAGAACCTATTGATCGTGACCCCGGGCATCCGCTCGGCCGGGGTCTCCAGCGACGATCAAAAGCGCGTCGTGACGCCGGAGATGGCGATCATGGCCGGGGCCGACTATCTGGTTGTGGGCCGGCAGATCGTCGCCGCCACGGACCGCCGCGCCGCCGCCCTGGCCGCCATGACGGAAATGCGCGCCGCCTTCGAACGCCGGGACGCATAGGCACGGCACCCGCCACTGCCCAACCGCCGGCGCCTGTCCAGATCACCTTGCCCTGGACGCCGCTCCCACGCCTTCAAGTTGACCGGTGCAGATGGCCTCCGATACCGAGTGTGCCCTATGAATGGCATTTCCATGTGATAATAGCTTCCGGGTTTGATAAGGGGTCAACTGGTGTGGAAACGGGTTCCATCGATTATCGCGGGAGCTACCAAGAGTCCGCTTGGAATTTGGGCAATTCTAATCTGTGCTTTAGGCGGGACCGGATTCTTCTTTTTCCGTGACCCGGAAACACCGATCACGTTCGGCATCTATCTTTTGCTATTTATTGGCTTAGCGATTTTTGCCGTCGCCGCGTCGCGGGTGAAATCCATTCCAGCCAAGCAAAAACTGGTGGGCCAGGACGATCCCAACGGCTCGCCCGAAGCCCAGCGCTTATTCCACAACGCTGAACAGTATCGCTTGTCGGGCCGCATAGACCAGGCGCGGACGGCCTACGCAGAGGCGCGCACCCTATACAAACAGGTACAGGACCGCTTGGGCGAGGCCAATACGCTCGTTGGCCTGGGCGATTTGGAGGGTAGGCTCTGGCGCGATGACGAGGCGCGGATGGCATACGCGGAGGCCCGCGCCCTTTACAAGCAGGTATTAAAGGAGCAACCGGTAGAGGCCGAGACACTCCTTAGTCTGGCCAATTTGGAGCGCAGGCTCAGGGGCAATCACATGGCGCGGACGGTCTATAAGAAGGCCCGCGCCCTCTACAAGCGGGAACAGAACCGTCTGGGCGAGGCCAATGCGCTCGTTGGCCTGGGCGAGGTGGAGGGATCGCTCGGACGCGTACGTCCGGCGCGGAGGGCCTTCACGAAGGCCCGCGCCCTCTACAATCAGGAGCAGAACCGCTCGGGCGAGGCCGAAGCGCTTTATTCCCTGGGCATTATGGAATCGCGGCTCGGAGGCTTTGCCTTTATGAATTGGCTGCTGGGAGGCAAACGGGATGCGCGGAAGGCTTTCGCGGAGGCCCGCGCCCTCTACAAACAGGAACAGAACCGCAAGGGCGAGGCTGATACGTTCCATACGCAGGGCGTTCTGGAGAGCAAGGCCGGCCGGAAGGAACAGGCCCGCGCGGCATTCGCCGACGCGCAAACCCTCTACAAGCAGATACCGGACCGTCTGGCCGAGGCCAATTTATTGTGCCACGTGGGCGATCTAGAGAGCAGGTCCGGGCGTAACGCACAGGCGTGGACGGCCTACACTGAGGCCCACGTCATCTTCAAGCGTGAACGGCACCGCTTGGGCGAGGCCGCTGTGCTCGCCAGCCTGGGTGGATTGGAGAAGTCGCTTGGCCGCGATGAGCAGGCGAAACAGTATTTCCATCAGGCTGCCGATCTGTACGGCGCCATCGGTCTGAAAAAGCAGAAGGAACAGATACTGGGTCGCGCTGCGACGTCCAGCTCCTGGTCTGCATTGAAGCGGTGGCTTCAGTTCCCTCGACAGTAAGGACCAGTAAAGCGCAGATAGACGTGGGAACTGATAATCCTGCCGTTAAAGGGCTTCCAATCAGGGGCCACTCCCATGTTCTGTCATTTGGCCTAAAGGCTGCCGGAATTCTAGATCAGAGCGTTCCCCGGCCCGTTCCGGTGTCGCCGGCGGCGCCCAAATTCCCTAGCTTGACCTCATTTGCAATTCGATCTCCCGGATATGATCAAGGGCTCACCCCGACGGTATCGCGGCCCACCCTGGCCCGAGAAGCGAGCCAGCCCACAAGGCAATCGCACATCAACGAATATTGCTGATCAATCCGTAATGGCGGCGATGGTTTGGGCGATCAGGGGGTTCAGGGCGGCGCCGTCGAGCCAGCGGGCCACCAACACCAGATCGTGGGCCGGGTCGACCAGGATGCTGTTGCCGCCCGCCCCGACCGCCGCCGCGGCCCCTGCCGAGGCCGCCGGATAGCGGGCCCGGTCCGTGTTCAGCCACCATAAATAGCCGTATTCGGGGTTGATGGCGCAGGGGGTCAGCATGGCGTCGATCCAGCTTTCCGGCAGCAATTGCCGGCCCTCCCAGGCGCCGCGCTGCAAAATCAGCTGGCCGAGCCTGGCCTGATCCCGGGCCCCGATCCACAAGCCGCCGCCCCAGTGGGAGCCGCCCGGCACCGAGGGCATGCTGACCCCGCCGATGCTGACCTGGGCGTTGCGGTAGGCGTTCCACGACCAATCATCCGAGGCCCCGATGGGCGTCATGATCCGTTCGGCCAGCACCTGGTCCAGGGGCCGGCGGAACAGCTGCAGCAGAGACAGGCTCAGGCGGTTGACCCGCACATCGTTGTATTCCCAGTATTCGCCCGGCGGCTGTAGATCCCGGTGCTGGCCCTTGCGGGAATTGTCCGGATCGGCGCCCAGCCGCCGGTTGCGGTCAATCAGATCCGGCTTGTCCCACAACGTGCCTTCCCATTCCGAGGTCTGCTGCAACAGATGCTGCCAGGTGATATTCCGGTTCTGGGCCGAGTCGAAATGATCATCCAGGGCGCTTTCGGCGACCCGCGCGTGCACATGGTCGATCAGGCCGTCCATCACCGCCAGCCCGGCCAGGATGGCAAGGTAGCTTTTCGCCACGGAGAACGTCATGTCCGCGCGTGCGGCGTCGCCCCAGGTTGCGGCCAGGCGGCCCCGGCGCATGACGACGCCGGCCGGCCCGCCCCGGGGTTTGGTCGGGCCCAGTATTTCATTCCAGGGCGGCGGCTCGAACTCGCCCTTGCCCAGTTGATCGTCAATGTTGCGCGACCAGGCGATTTCATGGTCCGTGGCGAAGGCCAGCGCGTCGGCCAGACGGGATGGCGAGAAACCGGCCGCATCGGGATCGATGAGGCCCGGTTCGATATCTATTGTTTCCGACATGGCGGCAGTGTAGCACAGCGGCGGCGGGTTGGCGCAGCTTCGTCGGGATGCAAAGGAGGCGGCAATGGCTTTGCCGGTAACAGAAACATTTTTCGCGGCCGGCGCCCAGGCCCGTGAGAGGCACAAGGGGCGCAGGACAGCCTGATGAAAGCATCAAATTTCATCGCCGCGGCGGGCCTGCTGGCGGCCGCGGCCCTGGCCTTCATTCCGATCGACGGCCTGGCGGTGGAAACGGCCCGGACCGGCGCCCTGGCCCTGGCCGCGGTGGTGCTGTTCGCCACCGGCGCCCTGGCGGAATTCATCACCGCCATTCTGTTTTTTGCCATCGCCATGCTGTTCGCCCTGGGGCCCGCCAATGTGGTTTTTTCGGGCTTTCATTCGGCCGGTTTCTGGATGGTCTTTGGCGGCCTGGTGATCGGCGTCGGGGTCCGGAGCACGGGCCTGGCGGAGCGCCTGGCCCACGGGGTCAGCCGGCGCTTCGGCCACCGTTACGCCGGCATCATTGCCGGTACCGTCGTCATGGCCGTGGTCATGGCGTTCCTGATGCCCTCGACCCTGGGCCGGATCATGATCCTGTTGCCCATCATTCTGGCCATGGCCGACGGCTTTGGCTATGGCCCGGGCAGCAACGGCCGCGCGGGCATGGTTCTGGCGGTTTCCTTCGCCACCATGTTGCCCGGCTTCGCCATCATGTCGGCCACGGTACCGGCCATGGTGGTAATCGGGTCCAGCGAGACCCTGTATGATATCCGGCCCCTTTATGGCACCTGGCTGATGCTGCATTTCCCGATCCTCGGCGCCTTGAAGGCGGTGGTGATCGGCGCCCTGATCGTCTGGCTGTTTCCCGAGCGGGAGGCGAAGGCACCGGCCCGGCAGGCCGAGGCGCCGGCGGCCATGGCCCGGCGCGAGCGTTTGATGGCCCTGTTGCTGCTGCTGGCCCTGGCCTTGTGGATGACCGATTTTCTGCATCATATTTCCCCGGCCTGGATCGCCCTGGGGGCGGCGGGGATCATCATCCTGCCCTTTGTCGGCATCGTCAGCGCCCAGGCCTTTGATGAAAAGGTGCGTTTCGGTTCGTTGTTCTATGTCGCCGGGGTCCTGGGCCTGGGCGCCATGGTCGCCCATGGCGGGGTCGGCGACCTGCTGGCGAAATCCGCCCTGCCCCTGCTTGACCTGCAGCCCGGCGAGACGGCCTGGAATTTCGCCGCCGTCACCGGCCTGTCCAGCCTGCTGGCCATGTTCGCGACGCAACCGGGCGTGCCGGCGATCCTGGTCCCCCTGGCCGGCCATATGGCCGAGGCCGCCGCCCTGCCGGTGGAGGCGGTGCTGATGCTGACCGTGGTCGGCTATACCACGGTGATTCTGCCCTATCAGACACCGCCGTTGGTCGTGGCCATGCAACTGGGCGGCGTACCCATGCGTCAGGGCAACAGATTATGCCTTTGGTTACTGGCTGTTACCGTATTTGTGCTGCTGCCGCTGGATTATCTTTGGTGGCGCCTGCTAGGCTGGCTGCCATGACCGTGCATATCGTCAAGCTTTCCGTCGGCATCGATTCGATCGAACATCTGGCCCGGTTCCAATCGGCCCGCCGGGCGCAATTGCAGGCCATGGGCGCGTCGGCGGAGAATGTGAACCGCACCCGCAACCGGCCGCGCCGCGACGGCGAAGTTCTCGCCGGCGGGTCGATCTATTGGATCATCAAGGGCTTCATCCGGGTGCGCCAGGCCATCGCGCGCCTGGACCGGCTGCACGATGACGAGGGCGGCAAGCGCTGCGGCCTGGTGCTGGATCCGACCCTGGTGCGAACAGAGCTGCATGCCCGCCGCCCGCATCAGGGCTGGCGTTATCTGGAGGCCAAGGATGCGCCGGCGGACCTGCCGGCGCCGCTGCAGGCCGGCCATTGGGACCCCGGCATCCACGACGGACCGCCCCCCGAAATGGCGGCCGAACTCCGGGCTCTGGGTCTGCTTTAAGGCCGGCCTATCGGGTTAATACCACCCTGCGATGATAGGGGCCCATGACAGCGCAAACGTCGGCTGACTATTTTGCTTCCAGGGCAAGAAACGGATGGATCGTCTGATCCAATATTAGCACACTCCGCCTGCGTGAATATTCGCGAAGGGACGAGAGATGGAAGCCCCAAAGACCATGGACGGCCAGGACTGGAGCCTATTGATCCTGCTTTCGGTGCTGTGGGGTGGCGCATACTTCTTCGCGGGCGTTGCCGTCAAAGAGCTGCCACCGTTAACCGTCGTGTTGGCACGGGTTTTTTTGGCGGCAGCCGCCTTGTTGCCGCTGTTCTGGTACCTCGGCCATTCCTTGCCAAAGTCTTTTTCCGGCTGGCTGCCGTACTTCGGCATGGGCCTTTTGAACAATGTGCTGCCATTCGGCTTCATCTTTGCCGGACAGACCCAGATCACCGTCGGTCTTTCTTCGATCATCAATGCCATGACGCCGTTGTTCACCGTTATCGTCATGGCCAGCTTTCGACAGGAGCGCCTGACCGCCTACCGGATCATCGGGGTGCTGCTGGGTGTCATCGGGGTTGCCGTGTTGCGGGGGATTGATGGACCCATGGACGGTCATCAGACACTGGGTATTGCGCTGTGCCTGGCCGGCGCGCTTAGTTACGGATTTGCCGCCCTTTGGGGGCGGAAATTCCTCGCCGGTGTGCCGCCGGTAAAATCCGCGACCTGCCAGTTATTGTGCTCGACTTTGATCATAGGCGTGGTTGTTTCCGTAATCGACCGGCCATGGACGCTCGCCGCGCCAAGCCGGGGCACGGTGCTGTCGCTGCTGGCGCTGGCTGTTTTTGGCACGGCCATTGCCTATATCGTCTTTTTCAAGATCCTGGTCCGCGCCGGCGCCAGCAACGTCATGCTGGTGACCCTGCTGATACCGGTAACGGCCCTGGTCCTGGGAAACATTTTCCTGGGCGAACCTATTCAGGCAAAAGAAATTGTGGGCGCGGTCATTATCGGCACAGGGCTCTTGTTCATTGACGGCCGCCTCATCAAACGGCTGACCGGAAAATTCGTGGCCGCGGGCTGAAAACGGTTTCCGGCAATTTCGGCGAGAATCATCGTTCGGCCTGCCTTTCCGCCCACTATTGTAGCGGCAAGACTCGTTATCGATGCTAACCTTTTCGCCGATGCTGTCCGACATGCGCCAATGCGGGGTTACGGGATATGAAAGCTGTGGTTGTCCATTCGCCGGGTGGCATTGACGCCTTGGTGATCGAAGAGGTGCCGGAGCCAATGCCAGGCCCCGGCCAGGTGTTGATCGAAACCGCCTTCGCCGGCTGCAATTGGGCCGACACGCAAGTCCGATCCGGCATCTACCCCCACCCATACGACTTTCCGGTGATCCCCGGCCTGGAAGTATCCGGCACTGTTCTTGGCCTCGGCGCCGATGTGGATCACGTGGCTGTCGGTGACCGGGTGACGGCATTGCCCAATATGGGCGGCTACGCCGAAAAATGCGTCGCTGACGCCACATTGGTGACAAAACTGCCGGACGCTGTTGGATTGGATGTCGGGGCAGCCTTTCCGGTCCAGGCGCTGACGGCGTATCACATGCTGCACACCGTCCATGATCTGAAACAGGATGACGTGGTTCTTGTGCATGCGGCCGGCGGCGGTGTCGGTCTCCTGGTCATTCAATTGGCGGTCAGGGCAGGGGCGCGGGTGATCGGCACCGTCGGTACCGAGGGCAAGGAGAAGAAGGCCTTGCAATACGGCGCCGAGCGCATCGTAAATCTGAAGCAAGAGGATTTTGTCGCCGTCGTAAATGGGATGACCGACGGCCGCGGCGTCGACCTGGTCGTTGATTCACTCGGTGCCGAGACACTTGACCGCAGTTTTGCTGCCGTAAAGGTGCTGGGGCACGTGATCAATATCGGCGAAGCCCAGGGCAAACCCTTCAACAATATTCGTGACCGCGTCCTGTTGACGTCATCGTCATTTACCCGATTTTCAATCAGCCACGTCATGCCCGATGCTTTGCTATGGCAACGTGGCATGGATTTTGTCTTGGATGGCTTGGCGGAAAATTGGCTGGAAATACCGATTGTGGAACGCGTTGCGTTCGATAACGTCCGCGATATGCACCGCCAGATCGAAGGCCGCCATGTCGCGGGCAAATTGCTCCTCGCAATCGCCGGCTAGGACATTTCCGGGCTGCTCTGCCGCCACGGCCAATTTTACGGAATAGCGCTATTCAGAAACCAGCGATGGAAACAGGTGATTCTCTTTGAGACAAATAACGTAACACTTGCTATAAACAATCAAGTTCCAGGCGATAGTAATCCGCCCTATTCGGGATACGGATAATGAATATTCCAGCTTTTGAATTGCCGGAAGACTGTGATAGCCGCACCCTACAGCTTTATCAATATTGGCTGGGGAAAAAGAAAACCCGAATTTGCCCGTCACGAACCGACATAGATCAGCTCGATATCCCACGACTATTTCCCAACATTACATTAATAAATGTCTCGCCCGTGCCACCCCGATTCAGCTTCAGGCTGGTAGGCACCCAGGTTGTCTGGATGTTCAAGGATGATCCCACCGGCCAGGAGATCGGCCTGGGCCTGAAACTGTCGGAACGGGCCGAGGTCATCAGCCGCCATGAGTTTGTCGCCGATAATTGTTGCCCGCTTTTTCATCGGCGCCGGCTGCAAAGGGAGAAGAATGATTTCACCATGGTAGAGCGGTTGATGCTGCCGCTGTCCGCCAACGGCAGGGACGTCGACATGTTGATGGTGTCGGTTTTCCATGTGGCTGATGACCAAGGCGAACTCCCGATGGCCGGGACGGGACAAAGATAGCGGCGCGTCATGGCCGCTTCTTGTCCCGGCCATTGATCTGCCATCGAGGTGCCGTAGCAGCGGCAAGTCCGGGCATCCGGTCCAGCCAAGGGGTGCAGGAGATTGCCCCGTTTGCGCTAGGCGGCCACGCGCGCGGAACGATTGCCGCGCTGCGGGTTGCGGCGGCGTTGGCCGGGCCGCTTGGTCTGCCGAGGGCTGGGCTTGTCCCCTCCGGGATCGGCCGCGGCGCCGGCCGCATGGTAGGGGTGGTCCTCCATCACCGGTACGCGCTGGCGAATGGTTTTTTCGATGTCGCGCAGATAGGCGCGCTCTTCATGGTCGCAGAACGAGATTGCGATCCCGGCCGCCCCGGCCCGGGCCGTGCGGCCGATCCGGTGCACATAGCTTTCAGGTTCGTTGGGCAGTTCGAAGTTGATGACATGGGTCACGCCCTCGACGTCAATGCCGCGGGCGGCGATGTCAGTCGCAACCAGTGCCCGGACATTGCCGGAACGAAAGCCTTCGAGAGCCCGCTGCCGGGCATTCTGGGCCTTGTTGCCATGGATGGCGTCCGAGGAAACGCCGTTTTGCTGCAGGTGCCGGGCAACACGGTTGGCGCCGTGCTTGGTGCGGGTAAAGATGAGCACCCGCTCAATGTCCTGGTCTTTCAGCAATTCGCTGAGCAGCGCCCGTTTCTTGTCCTTGGGTACGAAAAAGACCCTTTGCTCCACTTTCTCGGCCGTGGTTGCCGCCGGCGCCGCCTCGACCCGGACCGGGTCGGTCAGTAGCCCGCCGGCCAGGCTTTGCACCGACTTCGGCATGGTGGCCGAGAACAGGGCCGTCTGACGGCGCGCCGGCACGGCTGCGATAATCTTCTTTACGTCACGGATAAAGCCCATATCGAGCATGCGATCGGCCTCGTCCAGGATGAAGACCTCGACCGCATCCAGACGCACTTGGCCCTGGTTCATCAGGTCCAGCAGCCGTCCCGGGGTGGCGACCAGCACATGGATACCACGGTTCAGGGCCTGGATCTGCGGGCGGGCGGAAACGCCGCCGAAGATCACCGCCGAGCGCAGTTCCAGATGCCGGCCGTAGCTGCGCAGGCTGTCATTGATCTGGCCCGCCAGCTCGCGGGTCGGCGCCAGGATCAGCGCGCGCGGCCGGTTGCGCAGCGGTTTTTCGGCGGCCTTGCTGTCTGTGCCCGCAAGGTGGTGCAGCAGAGGCAGGGCAAAAGCGGCCGTCTTGCCGGTGCCGGTCTGGGCCACGCCCAGCAGGTCGCGCCCATCAAGCAACGGCGGGATGGCTTTGCCCTGAATGGGAGTGGGGATTGTGTAGCCTTCGTCGGCGATGGCGCGAAGGATGGGTGGGGCCAGTTTCAGGCCCGCGAATTCAGTCATGTATGGTTTTTCTTTCTTGATTAAGTTGTCGCAACTCGAGAGCAATTTTCAATTGCTCTACATTATAGAGTCTGAGCACATTCTCTTCGCATGTGCTCCAGCCCCAATAGCGGGGCGGCGAGAGTGCAAGCACCGCGTAAGCGGTGCCGACGCGGCTTGCAATGGCAGTGGCCCGTCTATCGAAACGCCCGGATATGTCGGAATGAAACGTGGCCGGTCCACCATTTCGTCAGGCGGACTTGTCGGAAAGGGCATCTGGTTAGGAAGCACATACTCCGACCGGCGAGCGATCGTGATTCGACCTTGAAGGGAGTGTCGCTGATGCCACATATTGGGTCCGGCCCCCAAAAGTCAAGGAAATTCGTCCTGCTGCCGGTAATCCTACAAATATGGCGATAGCGCCGGGATACTAGGCCCGGGCAATGGAGTTGATTTTGGCGCGGCGTTGACCGGACCGCAGGGCGATTTCGTTGTCCTGATCCTCGATGGCGGTGCGGGCCAAATCGTCGATGCTGTCGCCGAACGACTGATCCAGCAGATCATTCGACACCCGCCGGTTCGAACTCACGGTGCCGTCCTGATAGGTCACGTTGAACATCATGTATGCGGCACTCTTGCCCTTGGGTTTCTTGCGCGCCATCCTGGCCTCCATCTGAACAAACCATGCTCCGGGTCGATCCCCTGGTGCAGGTTTTGTTGGTGCCGGCGAAAAGAACTGAAACCCCGACACACGGGTTGTGATTTCATCAGACTCACCTGAACGCCCCGGGTCGCAGGGTTGTTTCCCGCCAACTCGCCGGGGATCGCATCGGGTAAAATTGATGTCCGTTACGGGGCACATACCAGAGCCTTGGCCCAGATTCAAATGGTTGCCACTAAAAACCCGTTGAGGGCAGGGTTTCCTGGCCCCGGCATTCTCTAGATATAGTATGCCGGCAAAGGATCAAACCCGTTGAAGCCGACACTGGCGTAGGTCGTGGTATAGGCCCCGGTGGAGAGGAATTGAACCCGGTCGCCGATAGCGAGATCCAGCGGCATCTCGTAGCCTTGCCGTTGGTACAGGATATCAACGCTGTCGCAGGTCGGCCCGGCCAGGACGGCCGGTCCCGCCGGTTTACCGTCGTGGGGCGTGCGCAGGGCATAATTGATGGCCTCGCCCTCGGTATTGGCTTTGACCGCGTAGAATATTTCCGCCGCCGGCAAATGCCGCCGCATCTGTTCATAGCGATCCGCCACCACATCCAGATCAACCACCAAGAACGGCGTTGGTGGATCCTGCTCCTGGATAAAGCGTGCGATCTTTTCCATCATTGCGGCACGCCAACCGGCGTGATCCCCGGCAAGACACCGCGGCGCTGTTCGGTCAGCTCGATCCGGCGGGGGCGCAGGGCCTCCTGCAGGGCCGCGGCCGCACGTTCCGGCTCCGCCGTGCCGCACATGAAAATGTCGAAGGCGGCGAAAGCACGCTCGGGCCAGGTGTGGACGCTGATATGGCTTTCCGCCAGAACCGCAACCCCGGAAACCCCGCCAAAGGGCGAAAAATGATGCAGGTGTAAATGCAGCAGCGTGGCCTCGGCGGCCGTGACCGCGGCTTCCATGGCGCGGCCCAGGCGGTCCGGGTTGTCCAGATGCTCGGCCTCCCACATGTCCAGCAATAGATGCACGCCGGCGAAGCGGACGCCATTCTGCGTTTTGAAATGGTCGTTCGGGACCAGGTTTTCATTTGCGACGTCAACCGTCAACGTCCGAGGCTGAATGACCGCCATTGGCGTCCCTCCAAAACTGAATGAATAATGCCGTCGAATGTCATGAACCGGCCCACAGTCTAGAGCATTTCCGGGCTATTCTGGGTCATTTGACCGTCCAACAAGGCTCCGTGGGTAGGCGCGGTTTGCCGGTCGATGTGGGACATCGTCCAAAAACCGCAACGCCGCCACGGAGCCTTGTTGGACGGCCTTCGGTGGCGACCCTAAGCCATTCGGATGCGTTGCGCCGCTTGCCCGATGTACCACATCGCGCGACGCGCCGCGCCTACCCGAATGGCTTAGGGTCGCCATCAAATGACTCAGAATAGCCCGGAAGTGCTCTAGGCTCGGGGCGGGGGCAAGATAGGATATATTTTGCCGGATGCAAGCGGCAAATTTGGGGCGATGCCGCCACCCCGCGGCGGCCTGCGCCTTGCCATTGCCGGGCGCTTTCGACGATGATGGAATGGCGTCAGAAATTTGAGGGGAAGAACTCATGCCGACGGAGCTGCGAAAGATCATCTTTTCCCAGCGGGACCTGATTGAGGCCTTTGAAAAGCGCCCCCATAACCTTCCCGGCAACACCGAAACAGTGCCGCCGGGGGCCGTGCGCGGCGTGCATGTCTTTCAGAAATTTGGCGGCGGCGTGAAAGTTCTCCTGGATATCGAGGATGAGGTGGAGGGGCGGCTGAAGCGCTTCAATCTGAACGCGGAATTCATTTCGGAAGTTCTGCTGCATTACTGCGGCAAGCTGAACATTCCGGTGGCGCGCGGGGCGGACAAATATCTTGAGGTTATCGGTGATAATCTGGCCCTGAGCCAGAAGATCAGAGCGCAGGAGGTCTTTGCCGAGCAGGCCATCGAACCGCCGCTGGAATACTAGACCACATTCACAGAACATAGACCCGTTTGATGGCGTGTGGTCTAGAGTGTGTCAGGACTGGTCCGTGGCGCCCGCTTTCACTCGACCCTGAATTGCCCGGATTGAAATCAATTCAGCCCCTTGTCCGGATACTGCGGCGCTGTCGAAAACGCCGTATCAAACGCAGACTCCACCAATAACCCAGAAAAGCCGCCACGATGGCCCAGGGTACGCAACCCAGCAACATGGGCGCACCCCATGCCTCGAATATTCCCACCGCATAAATCCACAGGGACTCCAGGAAGGTGGCGTCGGTTTGCAGCAGTTCGACCAGTTGGGCCGAAAACATGGCGTAGCCGCCGGCCTCGCCCCAACGGCCCAGCATCGCCTCGCCGGTCAGCAGGAACATGTAATAGATCGGCGGCAGCGTGAAGACGTTGGTCAGCCAGGTCCACAGCATGCCGACCACCACGTTGAAATCCCAGGCCGGGCGCAGCACGCGCACCATGGCCCAGATGCCCGCCACGATCAGCATCTGGACACCTACCGTCGGCGTCATCGCCACCAACAGGCCGACGAAGACACCGCGCGCCGTATAATCGGGGGCGGCGGGAGAGCGCAGGACCGGGATCACCAAACGCAGGCGCAGCAGACGCAAAAACCGCCGCCAGCCGTTGTATTTCGCTCTAGCCATTCTTCAGGGCGCCGCGTTTGCCGACCCGTTTCATCACCGCGCTGCAAACGAACAGCGTGTTATCGCCCACGTGAATGTGGCCCCTGATAAAAGCCATGGAGCCCGTCCGCCGGACCAGTTCGGCCCGCGCCTCGACCAGATCACCGACCTGGCCGGCCGCAACGAATTCTGAATTGAAGGACACGGTGACATAGGCGTCGTCCGCTTCCGCCTTGGCCGTGACCGCCATGGTGAGATCCGCCATGGTCATCAAAAGGCCGCCGTGGATCACGCCAAAGGCATTGGCGTGGCGCGGCTCGCTGCGCAGGACGAAGTGGTGGCTGCCGTCTGGCAAAAGGCGCCAATGGAAGGGCCCGGCGTCATTTTCAAACGGATCAACCGGATCATAGATGATGTAGCCGTCCAGGGGCGGCGACGGCGACGGCGGGTTTTTTGGCTCAGACATGGTATCGATCTAACATTTGCCGACCCTCCTTGGCGAGGGACAATGGGGTTTGTTTCGCTGTTCTGCGCTTCTCCAGGTCATTCAAATGGAGGATTGAGCGCGGCTTTGGGAGCCTTTGAACTGTTCCTTGCCGATGTTGGCGGCCCGTTCCACGGCCGGGCGGGCGCCAACCCGTTTGAACCAGGCCCGCAAATGTTCGAACGCCTTCAGATCGATGCCATAGGCCTTGTAGCCGCGAATCCAGGGCCAGCAGGCCATGTCGGCGATGGAATAGGCCCCGGCCAGATAGTCGCGGTCCGCCAGCCGGGTATTCATCACGCCGTAGAGCCGGATGACTTCGTCCGTATAACGGTCGATGGCATAGGCAATCTTGTCCGCCTTGTAGTTGCGGAAATGGGCCGCCTGGCCGGCCATGGGCCCCAGTCCGGCCATTTGCCAGAACAGCCATTGTTCAACTTCGCTGCGTTGGCGTTGTTCTTCCGGGTAGAATTCATGGGTCTTGTTACCCAGGTACTGCAGGATGGCGCCGGATTCGAAGATGGCAATGGGCATCCCGTCCGGTCCGTCCGGATCGACGATGGCGGGCATGCGTCCGTTTGGAGAGAGCTTCAGAAAGTCCGGCGCAAACTGCGCCTTATTGGACAAATCGACCAGCTTGATGTCATAGGGAAGGCCGCATTCTTCCAGCATAATGGTAATTTTCCAGCCGTTCGGCGTTGGCCAGAAATAAAGCTCCATGGGCGTCATGTTCGTCTATCCTGATATTCGCCGTTCGGCGTTGGCTGCGGGGCGGGTTCCAATTGCAAAGCGAAGTTATGATAGTGTTGCCGGTAATCCGCAAGTCATCTGCAAGCGCTGGGGCCGCCATATGAATTTCGCCATAGCCGTTCTAGCGCGCCTTTGGGTCCTCGCGCCCATCGCCCCAGCGGTCACCGGCACGCGGTAAAGCATCCGATGCCGCAGAACCGGGGCCTGGGCGCCCTGCTGGCGGTAGCCGCCTTCCGCAAGGTCTGGGCGGTCGGCGCCTTGGGCGGTGTGGTGCGCTGGATCGAAATGCTGGCCTTTGCGGTCTATGTTTTCGATATTACCCATTCACCGTTTCTGGTCGCCCTGGTTTCTCTGGTGCGCATGCTGCCCCTGGCATTTTTCGGCGCCGTCGTGGGTGCCCTGGCGGACCGGGTCGACCGTCAGAAGATCGTTCTGGGCGGCCTGGTGCTGTTGTTTGTGGTTGCCTTGCTATTGGCCTGGCTGGCCTATTCCGGGCGCCTGGAGATCTGGCATCTGCTGGCCGGTTCCCTGATCAACGGCTTCTACTGGTCGACCGACATGCCGGCCCGGCGCACTCTGCTGGGCGCGATCGCGGGCGCGGAACGGGTTGCCCCGGCGATGGCCCTGGATGCCTCGACCAACAGTTTGACCCGCGCCGTGGGCCCGGCCACGGGGGGCCTGCTGGTCGCCTTCACCGGATTGCCGGGGGCGCTGTTGCTGGGCGCCGGCCTGTACGCCGTGGCCATATTCCTGATGTTGACCTTGCCCCGGCAGGACGGCGGGCGGGCGGCGCCCGAGCTTGGCCTGTGGCGGACTTTGAAAGAGGGCCTGTCCTATGCCGCCAAGGACCGGGCCGTTCTTGGCATCATGATCGTGACCCTGATCTTCAATATCTGGGTCTTTCCCTATACCGCGATGATTGCCGTGATTGGCCGGGATGACCTGGGCCTGGGGCCCTTCAATGTGGGCCTGCTGATGAGCATGGAAGGCGCCGGCGCCTTCATCGGCGCCATCGCGGTCGCCTTCTGGGGACGTCGGTCTGCCTATGGGCGGATCTATCTGTATGGCGCGATAGGGGCGGAGATTTGCCTGATGCTGTTCGCCATTTCGCCGCATCCCCTGCTCTCGGGCCTGATGCTGCTGCTGGCCGGCGTCGGGGCGGGCTGTTTCTCCAGCATGCAGGCGACCCTGATGTTGTTGCTGGCGCCACCCGAAATCCGCGGCCGCCTGATGGGGGTGCTGTCGGTCTGTATCGGCCTTGGCCCCTTGGGTTTTGCCCATTTGGGATTGATGGCGGATTGGCTGGGCACCGCACAGGCGGTGACGATCATGGGTTTGGAAGGGCTATGCGCCTTTGTCCTGGCCTGGTTGTTCTGGCCTGAAATCCGCTGAGGCTTCTTACCAACATGCGGTCACAGGGATCCATTGGAATGGGCCGCCGGAAACCAGGCACCTAATAATTAAGAAACTCAGGATTCTCTGTCGGTTTTCACGGCCAAACAATTTGCAGGCGGCATATCTCCCGCGATCTCAAAATCCCGACAGGACAGAAACAGATAATTGTAAGTCCCCGAAAAATACCCGGCGCCAAAAAATAGACCCGAGATGAGAACTGCTCCAGCCTTTGGCCTGAAACCCTTAAGAGTCAACAGGTCCGGGTTAATGATATGCAACAGAATATAGATTGCGTATGGCAGGCAAATCAATTGTGAAACCAAAACCAAAATGAACAAAACCGGCTTTACAATTTCACCCTGATGTTGCATTCCGAAATAGCTTACGGACAATGCCCAGACCGACGGTATCAACAATACAGCCAATTGCCAAAACCGGATTCCTGTTTCATGTCTGGGTAACACGATTAATGCCACCAGGGCACCGGTTACCAGCGACCAGGCAGCAATTTTGTTGCTGTAAAAAAGTTCGCCATGCACACCTAACTGAAACCCCGCGTTGAACATGTGTAAAGCGAGGGTTGTGGAGAGCAATAGAAAGGTACGAGCACCGGGGCTGATATTCATTGGCTGGTTACCTATGTCTTTTTATTGAGTTGAGGCAAGCGTTCGGCTGCCGGACCTCCCCACCCATTTTGCGCGACGGATCCGTGCCCGGCGTGACCATCGCAACCGCATGGCCTATGTTGAGCGGCTACAGTTTTAGCAGACCGGCAACGCCCGGTTTGGCCCGTTGGTCACCGTGATCGGTCAGCGTGATCGCAGAATGGTCTCAAACCAACGGTCAACTATTTGCGTTGGCTGGCGAAGTGCGTCACCAGCCGATCGATCATTCCGAGCGCCGCGTTCCTGGCCGTGACGCTTTTACCGCCGGCAGCCGGTTGCTCTTGCGCCTGGCTCGAAAACTGGGTGTTCTTGTAAATTACGATCGGAAAGACACCGAGGCGGTCGATCGCCGCGCGGACATTGGGGTCCGAGGTGACGATGTTGTCCTTGCTCAGGTTCGCGCCGAACATCAGCTCTACCAAGGTGATGCAGCGGCCGCCGAGCAAGCCGATTTTTTGGCCGGCGATGCTGATGTTGGCGGAGAGATAGCTCGCATCGCTCTGGTGCACGCCGATCGCGGCCAGCCTGTCGCCGAGACGAGCCGCATAGGTCGCGGTGTGCTCCAGGTTGCAATCCTTGGCGTCCGTCGAATAGGTAACGGTGATTGCCCGGTAGGCCTTGATTACATCGGGTACGCCGGTTTGCCCGTGCGCGCCCGCCGAGGCCAGGCAGCAGGCCAAAAAAAGCAACAGATAACGCATGTCGTCCCCCCAAGAATAGCCCGGAAATGCTCTAGCAGCTCAGATTCAGGTCAATGGGGCACACAGGCGCCGAAGACGACAAATCCGACATCGCCACCGGAAGCTGTCAACACCATGCGGCCGTTGTCATCCTGGATGGCGATGCTCCAGGCCAGACCGTCCCTAATTCCGTCCCTACCGTCTTCGGCGCCCTGCAGGAAGAGCTTGCCGTCGATCTGCTTCATGCCGGCAATCTTCGAGCTCCGTTCGGACTGGCCGTGCCCCTTGTCCTTGATCATCTTCGCCTTAAAATCCACGTCGATGAAGGCAGGCACATTATTGTCTTCCAATGAAACCCGCTCGCAACCGTCATTCTCTGTGCATTCCATGGCGCTTCGCGTGGCACAGATCAGGGCCTTGGAGCCGTCGAAATCGGCCGCCATGGCGAGGTTTGGAACGAACAACGCACTTAGTATCAACAGCAGGATCGGTCTCATGGTTTCCCCCAATCTCATTGTACCGTGTATCCGCGGCCGCCCAGACAGGCGCCGTAGGCCCGGTCGTAGTTGTTGCGCGCATTCTGGTATTGCGCCGCCTGATCCTGAGCCCATTGCTGCTCTGCCTGTTGTTGATTGCGCTGCTGATCACGGCGCCGCATGCCGCCGACCAGCCCGCCGCCAACGGCACCAATGGCCGCACCCTTGCCGGCATCGCCGGCAATCGCGCCGACCGCCAACCCGGCCACACCGCCACGAACGGCGCCGCGACCGACGCCGCCCTGCTGCGCGCCCTGTTGCGGCGGCGCCGATGTCGCCCTGGGCTGCTGCATGGGGTCAAAACCGGTCTGTTCCCGGGCCCAATGATAACATTCGCTTTCGTCCTTTTGCTGCTGTTCCTTGCTCTGGCCCTGAGCGGGATAGACAAACTGTTGCGCAACACTGGGCTGGCCAACTGCCACCAATAGTCCGAAGCCCATGGCGATGCCTGCTATGGATCTAATCCGCACCTTCACTTCTCCTTAAATGCAAAACCGGCCCGGTTGGCCGGTCTGCTCGTTTGTGATCCTTCTAGTCTAACGCCTTCCGCTAATATGGGCGACTTCTATTGTTGACAGTCCTAGGCGATAATTTGGACGGCTGATTATAGTAGATTGCCCGACATCCTCGCTGACGGGGCCTCGCCGACGTTCGCCCGTCTGGCGCGCCGGCTTCTCGCGGCGCAAGGGAACATCGCGGGCGCCGATCACGGGCTGCGCAACGGCCTTGCGGCGAACCCGAACGATGCGAATTTGGCGCGATATCTGGAGAACTTGCGTTAACATATGGCGTAGAAATTATGGCCGTAATTTGCCGGCGATAAAAATCACGGCGACGCAGTCTGGGAGGACGCAATGGATCTTGGCCTGAACCTGCCGCAGGATCGCATCAATGCTTTTGTGAAATCCGGCGCCTGGATCGATCGAACCATATTCGATTATCTGGATGATGTCCTCGCGGGCGGCGCCGAGCGTCCCGCGATCACCTCATACAATGGCGAAACGGGGCAGAAAACGGTTCTTAGCTATGGCGAATTGGACCGCCTTTCGCGGTGCCTGGCGCTGGCCCTGATCGATCTGGGCGTGAAACCGGGGGATGTGGTTTCGCTGCAACTGCCGAACTGGTGGCAGTTCAATGCCATGCACCTGGCCTGTGCCCGCATCGGCGCCATTACCAACCCGTTGATGCCGATTTTTCGCGAGCGCGAGCTAAGCTACATGCTGGCTTTCGCCGAGAGCAAGGTGGTGGTCGCGCCCCATAGCTTTCGCGGCTTCGCCTACAAACCGATGATCGAGGCAATCCGTGGTGATCTGCCGGATCTGGCGCATGCCTTTTACGTTGATGGCGAAGGCGCGGATGATTTCGCCACGGCACTTCTGAGCGAGCCGCGGGAGGAGCATACGGATGCAGACGCGGTCCTGGCGGCGCTGCGGCCGGGGCCCAACGATGTGAACGAGATAATCTATACCTCCGGGACCACCGGGCAGCCAAAAGGTGTAATGCACACCGCCAACAGCACCTTCGGTCATCTCAGCAGCTGGATTGAACTGCATGGCCTGAATGGCGATGACAAGGTTTTCATGGCCTCGCCCCTGGCCCATCAGACCGGCTTTCTGTACGCCATACTGCAGCCCGTCATGCTGGGGGTGGAAGTTGTGCTGCTGGACCGCTGGTCCGCCCCCGTGGGAGTGGAACTGATACAGAACCACGGCTGCACCTTCACCATGGGCGCGACACCCTTCCTCAGCGACCTTGTCGAAATGCCCAACGTACAGAATTTCGATCTGTCGACGCTGCGTATCTTCGCCTCGGCCGGGGCGCCGATCCCGCCGGCCCTGGTGCAAAAAGCCGCCGCCAACTTCTCCTTCAAGGTCCTGTCGGGCTGGGGCATGACGGAATGCGCCTGTTCCACCGTTTGCCGCCCCGATGATCCGGACGAAAAGGTCTGGACATCGGATGGCTATCCCCTGCCCCATACGGAAGTCACGGTCCACAGGCCCGACGGCAGCCCGGCGCCTCAGGGTGAGGAGGGCGTGTTGAAAGTCCGCGGCCAGCCCATGTTCGTGGGCTATCTGAAAAAGCCGGAATTGCACGGCACCGACGCCGAAGGCTGGTTCGACACCGGGGATCAGGCCTTCATACACCCGGACGGCTATATCCGTATCACCGGCCGGGCCAAGGATATCATCATTCGAGGCGGCGAAAACGTCCCGGTGGTGGAGGTCGAGGATGTGATCTATCGCCATCCCGCGGTATCCGAAGTCGCCGTTGTCGGTGTCCCCGATGACCGCCTGGGCGAACGGGGCTGCGCCTTTGTCACCGTGCAGCCGGGCAGCAGCCTGGCATTGGACGAGTTGATCCGTTATCTCGATGAGATTGGCACGGCGAAGCAATATTGGCCGGAGCACCTGGAAGTGATCGACGAGATGCCGCGCACCCCCAGCGGCAAGATCCAGAAATTCAAGCTGCGCGAGATGGCCGCGGCGTTCAGCCGCTAGCCGGAACCGCGATCATGACACAAAACGAAGCTGCCAGACAGCAACAGGAAACCCGGGATAACTGGTCTCTGCGGGCCGGCGAGTGGAACCAACAGGCCGATCACATGGCCAGGCTGGCCAAGGGCCTGAACGAGCCGTTGATCGCGGCGGCCGCCGTTGCGCCGGGCCATAAGGTTCTGGATCTTGCCTCCGGGGTCGGCGAGCCGGCCCTGAGCATGGCCAAGCTGGTCGGCGGGCATGGCAGTGTCACCGCCACCGATTTGGTGGCCGAAATGCTGGCCGGGACGGAACGCCGGGCCGGGGAACAGGGCCTGGCCAACATGCGCTTTCAGGTTACGCCGATGGAAGATTTGCCCTTTGCCGATGACAGCTTTGACGCCGTGACCTGCCGCCTTGGCCTGATGTACACCCCGTCGCCGGAACAGGCGGCGGCCCAGGCCCGGCGCGTCCTGCGAACAGGGGGCCGGGCCGCGTTTCTGGTCTGGGGGCCGAAGGCGGATAACAGCCAGTTCATCATCGTCGATAGGGTGCTGCAGGAGGTCGCGGGCATCGACCCGCACGAGGGCGCCTTCACGCCGACCCGTCTGGGGGCCGATGGCGCCTTGAACCGGATATTGCAGGCCGGTGGTTTCGACGCCTTTGAGGAGCAGACCCTGCGTTTCAGCCCGCGGGTCGACCCGGACAGCAATTTCTGGCGTCCGCAACTGGCGCTACGCCTGGGCGACCGTCTCGGGGCCATGGACCAGGACGAGCGCCAACGTCTGGACGACGCCATGCGCCAGGCCTACGAAGACCTGCGCGATGGTGACCGGGCGCAATTGCAGGTGCATGCCCGGATCGGCATTGGCACGGCATAAATAACGAGATTTTGTCACGTGCCAAAACACCCGCCAGGAACGGCGAAAAATTCGGGTCCCTAA
The DNA here is from genome assembly GCA_021776235.1 of Alphaproteobacteria bacterium. Lineage (GTDB taxonomy): Bacteria > Pseudomonadota > Alphaproteobacteria. The sequence goes on from JAJFGG010000069.1 coordinate 60,505, forward strand.
TTGCCACGGAGCGAAGGCCATGAATGTTGTCAACAGTTTGAATTTTCAGAGTATTGCTAGCAGCAGCATCGTTGCCATTGCTTTGACCCTTGCGTTCGCGACCGCCGGTGAGAGCGTCGAGGCCGCCGCCAAGCCTCGTCTAATATTGCAAATTACCGTCGATCAGTTGCGGGGTGATCTACCTCAACGGTATCTGGACAGGCTGGGGAAGGGTGGTTTCCGCTATTTGCTGGAAAAAGGCGCGGTATACGCAAACGCCCACCACCGCCATGCCAATACGGAAACAATTGTCGGGCACGTCACCCTGGCGACTGGCGCCGACCCTTCGGTGCATGGGATGATTGGAAACGTCTGGCTGGACCGGGCCAGCGGGGAATTGACCTACAACGTCGAAGATGCCCGTTATCCGATTCTGGGTAAGGGCGCGGGTATTGACAAAAAAGCCGAGATCGACCCCACCCAAAGGGCCGCAAGATCTGACGGGCGATCGCCATCGGCCATGCTGGTTTCGACTTTTGGCGACGAGCTCACGCTCAATCAAGGTGGAAAGGCGAAGGTTTTCGGCATTTCGGTCAAGGACCGCGGGGCAATCTCGATGGCGGGGCATACCGGTAAGGCGTTCTGGTTTTCCAAAACAGCCGGGGGATTCGTCACCAGCAGTTTCTATTACGACGAATACCCCAACTGGGTGAACGAATGGAACGCACGGAAGCCCGCGGACAAATATGCCGGCAAGTCGTGGCGGCTGCTGCACGATCAATCAGCCTATCTGTTTGGCGCAAACGATGACAGGCCCTACGAAACAGCGCTGCCGGGCTATGGGCGGACCTTCCCTCATCCTTTCGGTCAACCCGGTGACAAATACTTCACGACGTTGCTGACCATTAGTCCGGCCGGGGACGAACTGACCCTTGATTTCGCCAAGGCTTTGATAAGGAACGAAGGCCTTGGGCGCGACGCGACGCCGGACTATCTCGCCATAAGCTTTTCCTCAACCGACTATGTCGGCCATGTGTTCGGACCGTCCAGCCTGGAAAGCGAAGATAATATCCTGAGGCTGGACCGCACTTTGGCCGAACTATTCCGTTTCATCGATGCCGAGGTCGGCCTGGCAAAAACCCTGATCGTACTCTCCTCCGATCATGGCGGCGCGGAGGCCCCGGGATATCTTACCGAATTGGGTTTTGAAGCCGAATACATCGAGCCAAAGACGTTTGATAAGACCGGCGCGATCAAAAGGCTGAAACAACGCTTTGGCATCGGGAAGGAATTGATAACCACCTATTTTCACCCCTACCTCTACCTGAACCGCAAGGTGATCGCAGAGAACGGTCTCGACCTGGCCGAGGTCGAACGCGCGGTGGCCGCGGACCTGACGCGCTTTGATGGCATTGCCCTGGCAGTGTCCAGCAGCGCGCTCGGCAGCGGCGGGCTGCCGGACACGCCGCTTATTCAATCGATTTTGAGAAACTACAACCCTTACCGGTCCGGCGATGTGTATGTGGTGTTCGAACCCAACCATTTCATCAATGATTTTGATGGACTAACGGTTGCCGCCTCCCATGGATCGCCATGGCGATATGACACCTACGTGCCAATTATCTTTGCCGGGTTTGGCGTTTCCGCACAACGCATTACCCGCCTGGTGCATACGGTCGATATCGCGCCGACCCTGTCCATAGTGGTCGGCGCAAAACCACCGTCCGGATCATCTGGCACACTGCTCGGCGAGATCATCAGAGCAAATTAGCAAGTCGATGATCACCATCAAATGACTCACAATAGCCCGGAAGTGCTCTAACCTGCCAATTGTTGCCTATGGCGACGGCGATACAATGGTGTTATGGCTTCCATGCTTCCAGTGACCCGGCCTTTAGCGCGCGTTTTTCATCGCCGGACAATTTGTAATTGAAGCCATAGGGGGCGGATTCCCAACTGCCGTAGGTCGGGTTGGCGACGACGATCCACTGCTTGCCCCATTTGGCTGTATGTTGCTTCATCAACGCGGCCCGGCCGGCCTGGGTTTTCTTATAGCCGTCGACGAAATCACCGAAATTATCGCCGATCAGCAGCAGGACCCGGTAGTCCTTGCCCACATGGCTGCGCCGCGGGCTCTTTTTCGAAGAGGCCCATTCCGGCCGCTCCTTTCTCAGCAACACGGTATCCACGTTGCCGCCCATGGGGTAGCCGAACTTTTCCAAATTCTTGCGGGTGGCGTCTTCCAGATCGCCATTTCGGTTGGAAACGTAAAAGACCTTTACCCCCTTGCTGGCCGCGTATTTTGTAAACGCAAGGGATCCCGGAATTGGCCGTGACGTCACCGTGTTGACGAATTTGCCCCAGGTCTTGGGATGGAAGCTCTGGTCATTCAAAACCATCCAGGACTGATACGGCGAATTGTCCAGGACGGTTTCATCCACATCCAAGATGACCGCCGCCGGCCGATCACGGAAATCATCACCTTGTTCGGCGGCGGCGAGGGCGCTCCAGCCTTTGTCGGCCAATGCCTGATCCAAACGGATGGTGGCCAACGCGTAGGCGGTCAAGGCGCTGCCTTTGAACTCGACCGAACGCTGGGTCCACAGGGCCGCGTTCAGATTATCGTTGGGACCCGCGATGGCCGGTGTTGCCAGCATCGCCACGGCGCCGATTAGCACGGCCGATTTCAGTAGAATTCTCATATTGACCTCCCCCAGTGCGGATGTTCAAAGCGATGATATCAAAGACCGGAGACCAGGTCCGGCAAATTTCCGATCCGCTCGATCCGCCGGTACCTGGGGTGGCTGGGTTCAGCCTGATGGCGCTCGAACGAGGCGGTGACATGATAGGGCACATAGACGCCGTATCCGCCCAATTCCAGGATCGGCAACACGTCGGATGGGATCGAATTTCCGATCATCAAAGTCTGGTTGGAGGCAAGATCAAGACGCGTAAACAGCGCGCGGTATGTTGCCACATCCTTCAAGGCGACAATTTCAATGGCCTCGAAATAGTGATTCAGACCGGATTGCAAAATCTTGTTCTGCTGATCCATCACGTCACCTTTGGTGATCATGATCAGGCGGTGGCGTTGCGCCAGATCGGTCAGCACCGCCTCTACGCCGGGCAAAAGTTCCATGGGCCGATCCAGCATCGCCTTGCCCATCATGGCGATCTCATGGATGTCAGCCGCACTGATCCGCTGTCCCGAGATTTCGATTGCCGCTTCGATCATCGACAGGGTGAAACCTTTGACGCCATAGCCGAACAGCTTGATGTTGCGTTCCTCGATGCCATGCAGCCGGCTCTGGACCTCGTCATGAGGGGCGTAGGCGTCGAGGATTTCCGAAAGGCGCATCTGGGTTGCCTGAAAGTGGCTCTCGGTATGCCAGAGCGTGTCGTCGGCGTCGAAGGCTATGGTTGCAAGTCTGCTCATGGCTGTCCTTCGGCATTCGGCGAATGGCCCATGAAATTATTCAGGCGGCTCAACAGTTTCGCCCTGGTTTCGTCGTCCGCGAAAGAGCCTTCGATGGCGGTCCGGGTGAAGCCAAGCAAGGTATCGTCATCGAAGCCATAGGCAGCTGCGGCACGGGCGTATTCCCGGCCGATGCTGGTGTCGAAAAAAGGCGGATCATCCGAATTCAGCGTCACCCGGCAGCCCGCCTCGAGCAATCGCGGCAGGGGATGCTGCTGATGGTCGGCGTAAATACCAAGGGCGATGTTGCTGCCTGGGCAAACCTCCAGAAGCAGCTCCCGTTTCGCCAGTTCCGCGACCAGCGCCGGGTCCTCAACGGCGCGAATGCCATGGCCGATCCGGCGCACCGGTAACGCGTCCATGGCGGCGCGGACGCTTTCCGGACCCGCGACTTCGCCGGCATGCGCGGTACAGGGCAATCCGGCGGCATCGGCCTTTGCGAAGGCCGGGGCGAAGTCCGCACATTCATAGGCCAGTTCGTTCCCAGCCATGCCGAAGCCGACCACATAGGGGTGCGGATCGTGCACCATGGCATCGACGATCTTCATGGCGCTGTCCGGGCCGAAATGCCTGACGCAGATGATGATGATGCGGCCGACGATGCCGAAATCCCGCTCGGCATCCTCGATCCCCTGGATGGCGCCGGCGAGGTGTTCGGCGTAACTCAATCCGGCCTCGGCCGCATGATCGGGCGACAGGAAAACCTCCACATAAATGGCGCCTTCGCTGGCGCAGGCGGTGAGGTACTCATAACTGATGTCACGGTAATCCCGCACCGTCCGAATACAACGGGCAGCCCTGTCATAGGCGTCGAGAAACCCGGGAAACCCGTTCCAGGCGAAACGGTCATCTCCGTCAAACAGCCCAGGGGGTACCTCGAGGCGGTTGCGTGCCGCCAGTTTGCGAATAAGCCGCGGCGCTGCCGTCCCTTCTAAATGACAGTGCAGGTCGGCCTTTGGTATCTGGCCCGTCATGGCAGGCAAGAGCCGCCGAACCGCAACGGCGGCAGGCCCAGGTGCGCCGCCATGCTTTGACCAATATCCGCGAAGCTTTCGCGCCGGCTCAGATTGCCGGCCGCAACATCGGGGCCGAACATGATGAAGGGGACGTTTTCCCGGGTGTGATCACTGCCGGGAAAGGTTGGATCGCAGCCATGGTCGGCGGTCAGGACGGCCAGGTCACCGGGGCGCAGGATCACTTCCAGTGCCGGCAGCCGGCGGTCGAAGGCTTCCAGCGCCGCCGCGTATCCGGCGATATCCCGGCGGTGCCCGTACAGGCTGTCGAAATCAACGAAATTGACGAAAACCAGCGCCCCGTCCTTGGCGTCCGCCACTTCGCATAAGGTCAGATCAAACAATCCATCCGTGTCCGCCGCCGTGACTTTTCGGCTGATGCCCCGGCCCGCGAAAATATCGGCGATTTTGCCGACGGACACGACCTCCCGTCCGGCCTCAAACGCGTGGTCCAGCAAGGTCGGGCCGTGCGGCGGCGTGGTCAGGTCGCGCCGGTTGGCGGTGCGGTGAAAGGCGCCAGGCGCCTCGCCGGCAAAGGGCCGGGCAATGACCCGGGCGATGTTGAGCGGTTCAAGCAAACCCTTAGCCGCCGCGCATAATTCATAAAGCCGGCTCAGGCCGAAATGGCTTTCATGTGCGGCAATCTGAAAGACGGAATCGGCGGATGTGTAGCAGATCGGCTTGCCGGTCTTCATATGCTCGACGCCCAGCCGCTCGATAATCTCGGTGCCCGAGGCGTGGCAATTTCCCAGAATACCAGGCAAGGCGCATTCCTTGATCAAAGCCTCGATGATTTCGGATGGAAAACATGGATTGATCCTGGGGAAATAGCCCCAATCGAAGTTCACCGGCAGCCCCGCGATTTCCCAATGGCCGCTTGGTGTGTCCTTGCCGCGGCTCCTTTCCAACGCATAGCCGTAGGCGCCCGTGGGCGCGGCATTCGCCTGCAAGCCTGCCGGCAGCCGTCCACTGCTCTCGGCGGCGGCACGGGTCAGACCCAGCCGGGTCAGGTTGGGAACCATCAGCGCGCCCTGACGCAGGCCCGGACGATCAGCCTTTCCCAGGGCACACGCTTCCGCGATATGTCCCCAGGTATCGGCGCCATCATCGCCGAAGTCCGCCGCATCCGGCGCCCCGCCGATGCCGAGGGAATCAATCACCATGATGAAGGCGCGGGTCATAGGTCTTCCCTGGTGATGCGTTGACGGACCATCGGAGCGGGCTGCGGCGCGCTGTCGGCCACGGCGTAGGCGGCGCGCAATTGTGCCATGGCGGCTCTGGCCGCAGTCTCGTCACGGGCGTGGACCATGGCCAGCGGCCGGTCCCGGCCGACCTGATCACCGATGCCGCGGACCTCGCTCAGGCCCACCGCATGGTCGATGGCATCACCCGCCCGGCGGCGGCCGCCGCCCAGGCCGACGACGGCAACGCCGACGGCGCGGGTATCGACGGCACTGACAACGCCATCGTTGCCGGCAAGGCAGGGCATCTGCAACGGCGCGGCCGGCAGGTGTAGAGACGGATTCTCCAGGAAGTCGGCCGGTCCGCCAAGGGCGGCGACCATGCGGGCGAACTGGGTGGCGGCGGCACCACTATGCAACGCCTGTTCGGTCCTGCGTCGGCCGTCTTCGGCGCTGTCGGCGATGCCTCCCAAGACCAGCATCTCGGCCGCCAAGGCCATGACAACCGCATGCAAACGGCTCTCTTGCTCTCCTTGGCCGGCCAGATAGGCGGAGGCTTCGGCCACTTCCAGGGCATTGCCGACATTGTGGCCCAGGACCTGGTCCATGTCGGTAATCAGCGCGGCTGTGTGCAGACCGGCGCCGTTGGCAACGCTGACGATGCTTTGCGCCAGTTGCCGCGCCATGGCCTCCTCAGCGGCAAAGGCGCCACTGCCGGTTTTTATGTCCATCACCAGGCCCTGCAGGCCGGCGGCCAGCTTTTTCGACAGGATCGAGGCGGTGATCAGGGGCACCGATTCCACCGTCGCCGTGACGTCGCGGATGCCATAGAGGCGGCGGTCGGCGGGCGCAAGGTTGCCAGTCTGACCGATGATGGCGCAACCGGCTTCCGCCACCACGCGGCGGAACAGCGCGTTGTCCGGCGCCGTGGCATAGCCGGGGATGGCCTCAAGCTTGTCCAGAGTGCCGCCGGTATGTCCCAGGCCCCGGCCGGAAATCATCGGCACGAAGCCGCCGCAGGCGGCAATGATCGGGGCCAGCATCAGGCTGACCTTGTCACCGACGCCCCCCGTGGAATGCTTATCCAACACGGGGCCGGGCAGATCGAGATCAGACCAGTCAAGCACGCTGCCCGAATGGGTCATCTCGCGGGTCAGAATGACGCATTCGTCCCTGCTCATGCCCTGGAAGAAAACCGCCATGGCGAATGCCGCCACCTGTCCCTCGCTGATCGAAAGGTCGGTCAGGCCGCGCACCATGAAAGCGATTTCCTCCGGCGTCAGGATTTCGCCGTCCCGTTTCCGGCGGATGATTTCCTGGGGCAGCAAGCTCATGGCGCCCGGCCCTGATAGCGCGCAAGGAAAGCCAACAACAGGGACTGCAGACCGTCCGCGGCGCGGTCCGCCGCCGCCACGGTCTGGGCGTGGCTCAACGGTGTTCCGCTCAGGCCCGCCGCGAGGTTGGTGATAATCGACAGGGCGGCCACCTTGATGCCGGCATGGCGGGCCAGGATCACTTCCGGCACAGTGGACATGCCAACCGCATCGGCACCCAGAATTTTCGCCGCCCTTATTTCCGCGGGGGTTTCGAAATTGGGTCCGCAGAACCACATATAGACACCGTCGTGGAGTTCGATGCCGGCGGCGGCGGCGGCTTCGTGAAACATCGCGCAAAGGTCCCGGTCATAGGCGCCGGACAGATCTACGAAGCGCGCGCTGCCCGGTTCGCCGAACAATGGTGATATGCCGGTAAAATTGATGTGGTCGGACGTCAGCATGATGCTGCCTGGGCCAGTGTCAGGGTTCACGCTGCCGGCTGCGTTGGTAAGGATCAGGCACTCCACGCCCAAGGCCGCCAGCGTACGGATCGGAATCTTCATGGCGTCCGCCCGGCCGCTTTCATAGTAATGGCTGCGCCCTTGCATGACGGCCAGCGGGGTGCCGTTGACGTTGCCCAGCAGCAGGCGGCCGGCATGACCCTGCACCCCCGCGTTCGGGAAACCTGGCAGCTCGGCATAGGGGATGGCGACCGCGTCATCAATCGCATCGACAAACCCGCCCAGGCCCGAGCCCAGGATCAGGCCGGCCGTGGGGGCAAATTCGGGTGCCCGTTCGCGAATGAGCTCGATGGCGCTCATTCGTCCCGATCCTGCCTGACATGGTCGGGACCGAAAGAGGCAGGCAACAGTTCGCCAAGGGTAAAACTGCGGCGCAGGCCGTCGGGACCGCAGATGTGGATCGGCGTCGCCTCGTCAGCAAATTCCCGCAGCCGCTGCCTACACCCGCCGCAGGGCGTGACCAGGGCATCGCCAGGGCCGATGACGGCGGCCTCAATCAACCTCGTTTCGCCGGCCATGACCAGTTGCGCGATCGCCGCCGTCTCGGCGCAGCAGCCCTCGGGATAGGCGGCATTTTCAACGTTGCAGCCGGCGTAAAGCGTGCCGCTTTGCCCCCGCACCACCGCGCCGACCCGGAATTTCGAATAGGGCGCATGTGCCCTGGCCATTGCCTGCCGGGCCAGGCGGAACATTGCTTCATCCATCTTACGCCTCCTTGACGTAGGGCACGCCGATGGCCTTGGGCGCCACCGCCTTGCCGATGAAACCGGCCAATAGCACGACGGTCAAGATATAAGGCAGGGCCTGGATCAACTGTACAGGGACTTCGCCGAGGCCGGGCACGACAACGCCCTGCAGGCGAATTGCGACCGCATCCAGCAGGCCGAACATGAGGCAGGCGCCAAGGGCTGGAACAGGCCGCCATTTGCCGAAAATCATCGCCGCCAGGGCGATGTACCCCTGCCCAGCGGACATGTCCCGCACAAAGCCGGCGTTCTGTGCGATCGCCAGATAGGTTCCGGCAATACCGGTAAGAAGGCCGCAGATCATCACCGCGCGGTAACGCAGCCAGGCAACCGAAATGCCGGCGGTATCGACCGCGTGCGGATTTTCTCCCACCGCGCGCAGGCGCAAGCCGAAACGGGTGCGGTAGATCACCCACCAGGTCGCAAAAACAGCAAAAAAGGCGGTATAGACCAACAGGTTATGGCCACTCAGGAAACCGCTATAGAGGGTGCCGAGCAGCGGTACGTCCGCCAGGGCGCTGGCGAGGGGCAGCTCCAGCGGCATGAACCGGGCCTCGGGTCCGACACCCGGCGTCTGCCCGCCGCGCTGGAACCAGGCGATGCCAAGCACCACGGTCAAGCCGGAGACAAGGATATTGATGGCCACGCCGCTGACCACGTGATTGCCGTTGTGGGTGATGCAGGCAAAACCGTGCAGCAGGGCAAGACAGACCGCCAGAGCTACGCCGGCGGCCAGGGCAAGCCACACGGAACCGGTTACGGCGGCGACGCTGGCGGCAATGAAGGCGGCGCCCAACATCTTGCCTTCCAGTCCGATATCGATGATGCCGGAGCGTTCCGAAAACAGACCCGCCATGGCGCAGAGGATTAACGGCGTCGCCACCCGCACCGTGGCATTGGCGGTCAGGACGGCAAAGACGAAGGCATCTTCCATTTTCTAGGCCTCCGATGCTGCGGGCGCACGGCGCGGCTTGACGGCATGATAGACCCGCTCCACCCAGGGCGCGGTCATATACGCCAAGGCGCCGGAAAACAGGATGACCAGGCCCTGGATGGTGACGACCATTTCACGGGTGATGGCCGGCACCTCAAAAGCCAGTTCCGCACCACCTTGATAGAGCACGCCGAACAGCAGGCTTGCCAGGACCACGCCGATCGGATGATTGCGGCCCATCAGGGAAACGGCAATCCCGGTGAAGCCATAGCCGGCGGTAAAATCAAGCAGCAATCTGTGATGTACGCCCATGACTTCATTCAACCCGACAAAACCCGCCAGGCCGCCCGAGATACACATCGTGACGACAATGACGCGGCGCGGATTGACGCCGGCGTATACCGCCGCCCGTTCATTGTGGCCGACGGCGCGCAGTTCATAGCCCCATCGGGTGCGCCAGATATATGCACCCAATCCAAGACAGCAGAGCAGCGCCCAGACAATCGAGACATTGAGTGGCGAGCGGGCGAAGGGAATGCCGATCCAGGCCAGCGCCTCGTGCATAAAGGGCAGATGGCCACTCATACTAAACTCCCGGCTCTGCGGCGACATCTGGCCCGGCTGGATCAGCACATTGACCATCAGGTAAACCATCAAGGCCGCGGCAATAAAATTGAACATGATGGTGGTGATGACGATATGGCTGCCGCGATAGGCCTGCAGATATGCCGGCACCGCGGCCCAGGCCGCACCGAAGATTGCCGAGGCCAGCAATCCCAGCGGCAGCAACAGCGCGATGGGCAGGGCGGCATCAAAGCCCAGCATGACCAGACCAACACCCAGGCCACCCATATAGGCCTGTCCTTCGCCGCCGATGTTGAACAGTCCGGCATGAAAGGCGACCGCCACCGCAAGGCCGGTGAAAATGAAATTGGTGGCGTAGTAGAGGGTGTAGCCGATGCCCTCCTGATAGCCCAGGGCACCTTTTACCATCACTGTCACCGCAACCAGCGGGTCCTCGCCTATGACGGTGATGATCAGGCCCGAGACGATCAGGGCCAGGGCAATATTGATCACCGGGATCAGACCGATGTCGATCCAGCGGGGCAGGCTGCGGCTATCCGTATTCAATGCGCCGTTTCCACAGGCGCGGCATTTGCCATCAGCAATCCAAGGCTGCGTTCATCCGCATCCGCCGCCGGCAGTTCAGCGACGATGCGGCCTTCGAACATGACCAGGATGCGGTCGCTGAGCGCCATGATTTCTTCCAACTCGACCGATACCAGAAGGATGGCGCAGCCGCGGTCGCGCAGCTCTATCAATTGCCGATGGATGAATTCAATGGCGCCAATATCAACACCGCGGGTCGGCTGGCCGACCAGCAGGACGTCCGGCGCGCGGTTCAGCTCACGGGCCAGGATCAGCTTTTGCTGATTGCCGCCCGACAAATTCGCCGACAGGGCTTCCGGCAAGGGCGGACGCACGTCGAATTGCGTCATCAGGTCGGCGCATTTTGCCTTTATCGCGACCTGATTAAACATGAAACCGGCCTGATACAAAGGATCGTTGTGGTAACCCAATATCGCCGATTCCCGGGCGGAGAATTCGCCCACCATGCCGAGGCGTTGCCTGTCCTCGGGTACATGCGCCAGGTGCAATGCCCGCAATTGCGCCGGATCGCAGGGGGCATTGGGCGTAATCCGGCGGCCGCCGATTTCAAAGAGACCGTCGTCGACGGGCAAGATGCCTGACAGGGCCTCCAGCAACTCGCTCTGGCCGTTACCCGAAACACCGGCAACGCCGACGATCTCGTGGGCCCGAATTTCAAAGCTGACGTCATCGACCCTCGGCACCTGGTAGGCATCCCGCACTGTCAGGTGCCCGACCCGTAACGCCACCGCACCGGCCGCGACCTCGGTTCTTTGCAGTTCGGCCCGAATTTTCCGTCCGACCATCAACTCCGCCAATTCCGCTTCCGAGGTCTCGGCCGTGGTTTTGCTGGCGACAACCTTGCCATGGCGCATGACCGTAACGGTGTCCGTAATTGCCATGATTTCCCGTAGTTTGTGCGTGATCAGGATGACGGTGCCACCCTGCGCTTTCAGCGCCTTCAGAATTCGGAACAGCTGTTCGGTTTCCTGCGGCGTCAACACGCCGGTTGGTTCGTCCAGAATCAGGACCTTGGCGCCACGGTAAAGCGCTTTTAGAATTTCCACCCGCTGCAGTTCACCAACGGGCAGGTCTTCAATCACCGCTTTCGGATCAACATAGAGATCGTATTCGGCCTCCAACCGTTTAAGCTCGGACCGCGCGGCGGTGATGCTGCCACTCAGAAGGACACCGCTTTCCGCGCCCATCATGACATTCTCCAGGACCGTGAAAGTATCGACCAGCATGAAATGCTGATGCACCATGCCAATGCCCGCGGCGATGGCCTTGTCCGGGCTGGCGATATTGACAGATTGTCCGGCAACCCTGATCTCGCCCTGATCGGCTTCATAAAAGCCGTAGAGGATACTCATCAGGGTTGACTTGCCGGCCCCGTTTTCGCCGACAATACCGTGGATGTCGCCGGCGGCAATGGTCATGGAAACGTTCTGATTGGCCTGCACCGGGCCAAAGGACTTGCTGATACCGTGCAGTTCGATCGCGGGCGGCGGGGAAGATGGTACCGCCGCCCGGTCGTTGGTCAGGCGATCATCGCCGGTGGACATGTCCGAAAATCAAATGCCAAAACACCGAAATAATCGAGCGGCTATTTGCAGCTCTTGTCGCTCATGTAGTCGTGCACCTTGATCTCGCCGGCAATGATCGCGCTCTTGGCCGCTTCAATCTTAGCCTTCATATCGCCGGAAATCAGGTCTTGGTTGTGTTCATCCAAGGCCCAGTCGATGCCGCCTTCCTTCAGGCCGAAGACCTTGATGCCGGCCTTCCAGGTGCCGTTCTTGGCTTCCATGAAGGTGGTGTATGCCGCGACATCAACCCGTTTCAACATCGAAGTCAGCATCGTGCCCGGGTGCAGATAATTCTGATTGGAGTCGACGCCGATGGCCAGTTTGCCGGCATCCTTCGCCGCCTGGTAAACGCCGACACCGGTGTAGCCCGCGGCGGCGTAAACCACGTCGACGCCCTGATCGAATTGACCGCGGGTTAGTTCTGCGCCGCGGCCGGGATCACTCCAGGCAGCCGGGGTGGTGCCGGTCATATTCTGAATAACGCCGATTTTGCTGCTGACATGTTTGGCGCCTTTTTCGTAACCGCAGGCGAAACGGCGGATCAGCGGAATATCCATGCCGCCAATGAAGCCGACCTTGCCTGATTTGCTGGCCATGGCCGCCAGCATGCCGACCAGGAACGAGCCTTCATGCTCCTTGAACAGCAGCGATTGCACATTCGGCGCCACCACATAACCGTCGATGATGGCGAACTTGGTGTTGGGGAATTCCTTAGCCACCTTTTCGATGGCGGAAGATTGGGCAAAGCCAACGCCCAGAATAATGTCGGAGCCACGCTGCGCCATTTTGCGGATCGCCTGCTCCCGCTGGGTTGGGTTGGTGATCTCGAATTCACGGTATTTGAGGCCGGTTTCCTTGTTGAACTTCATGACCCCGTCATTGACACCCTGGTTGAACGACTTGTCGAATTTGCCGCCCATGTCGAAAACGACCGCCGGTTTCAGATCTGCCGCCGAAACCGCTGTCGATACGGTCAGTAGGATAGCCGATGCCAATAAGGTGGATACGGATTTCATAACGTTGTCTCCCCACTTGTTGTCCTGCCCCGCGGCAGCGCACAAACCACGTCGCGCCGGTGTCTTGCTAGCCGATACCCTAGACCATTTTCGAGATTGACTTACCCGCCCGCTCCCCCTCCCGACCACCCATTGACCATAATCCTGTGGGCGGTCGGGAGGGGGAGCGGGTGGCACGGCGACTCGATGAATATCGAAAATAGTCTAGTAGCCGGGCCTTGGTGCTGGCAAGTCAGACTCTGCAATTTCGGGAGATTAGCACACGGTGGTATTATTAAAATCGAGAGATCAAAAATGCAGGGGGGGGGGGCGAAATGGGTGTTTTGGACAAACTGGAGCACGTTTCAGACAAGTACCTGAGTTTGGCGGAAAATCATTTCGTTAATGCCATTATCGCCATATTGCTAATCTTCACGGTTTATGAGGAAGTGGCATTGAGTCTCAGTTCGGGGTTGGAAGATTTTTTGACGAAGGCGGAACATGGCTTGTTCTTTCTGTATTTGAACCTTCTGATCGTATCGATGTCCCGGCTTTGCAAAGCCTATGTAGCGCATAGAAGTAGCAAACGCGAAGCGTGAGACCGCCCGCCGCGGCTGTCTGAAACGGTTGATTACGTTTCAATGAATTGTCCATGCCGCCCGGAGCCGGCGGCGAAACGGGCGGCGCCGCTTTGGGCCTCGGCCTGCTTGGCGGCGAGGGACAGCTCTTTCTCCATAGCGATGGCCTCGTCCAGGGTCCGGCCAACTTGCATATAGGCCGAGCGGCGATCGGAGCGCATGGCGATCTGGGGAAATTCGGCGATCCGACGGGCAAGGTCCTCGGCCGCCTGACGGGTCTCGCCCTGTGCGACACGGCGGGTCGCCAGGCCCCAGGCCATGGCTTCGTCGGCGTCCACGCCCCGGCCGGTGATCAACATATCGAGGGCCCGGGCGGATCCGATCAGGCGGGGCAGCCGTACCGTCGTGCCGTCGCTCATCGGCACGCCCCAGCGGCGGCAGAAGACGCCAAATATGGTGCTGTCATCAATCACCCGGATATCACACCACAGCGCAAGACCCAGGCCGCCGGCGACCGCGTGACCGGCGACCGCCGCGATCACCGGCTTGGACAGGGTTGGGGCGGTGGGCCCCTCGGCATCACCGGCCCAGGCAACATAGTCGGCGCTGCCTGCCACCTGCTTCAAATCGGCGCCGGCGCAAAAAACCCCGCCCGCGCCGGTCAGGACGGCGACCAACTGGCTGTCGTCAGCATCGAAATCCCGCATCGCCTGTCCCAGGCCGCGGGCGGCGGCATTATCCAGGGCGTTGCGCACCTCCGGCCGGTTGATGATCACCGTGGTAACCGGGCCATTGGTCTCCAGCACGATTTTGCCATCCGCATAATTCTTCATATCGTCCGTCCTTGCTGGTTCAGGTTAAATTACTCTGCGGCGTATCGAGGGGCGGGCCGGGCCAGGGCGGCCAATATGCTGGCGATCGCCAGGACCAGATAGACCAGAAAGCCTAGGGCCATGGCTTCCATGGCCACGCCCTGGTCAATCAACCAACCCAGGGTGACCGGCGACAGGGCCGAGGCGCCGACCCCCATGGACATCACCAGGGCGCGGATCGCACCCAGATGCAGGACACCGTAAAATTCCGGCCAGGCGGCGCCGATCAGTGTTTGGCCGCCGCCGCTGCTCAGGCCCAAAAACAGGGTCAGGGCCACGGCTGCCAGGGGATGATCGAACAGGATAATGGTCAGACAGGCAAGCACCAGGGGATAGAGATAAAAGGGCAATAGCCGGCGCGCGCCGTAGCGGTCAATCAACGGCCCAAAGGCCAGGTTGGCGCCAATTGCGCCGACCGTATAGGCGACGAAGGCAGAGGCCATCCAGGTCAGGGTCCAGCCCTTGGCGAAAGCCAAGTGGGCCTGATGAAAAAACAGCCCCGTTACGATAAATGACGGTGCGGTAATGGCAAAACACAGCAGATAAAACCGCGGGTCCCGGACTACTTCGGCCCGCGTCCACTGCCGCCGCGCGGCCTCCGTGGTCATTCCAGGCGTCTTCTGTGTGCCGGGCCGGTCCCTGTCGGCGTCATCGGTCTCGGTTGCGGTCCGGGCCAGGAAAAAACGGTGCCGGATGCTGTGACCCTTCAACAGCCACAGGGCCAGGGGGATCAGGAACAGAGCCAGTGCGGCGGCTATGGCCGCCCAGGCCATCCGCCAGCCCAGCATGGTGCTCAACCACACTGCCAGTGCGGGGAATACCGCCACGCCCAGGGGAAAGCCCAGAATAGCGATCGAAACGGCGCGGCCGCGCTCGGCTTCGAAATAGCGGCCCATGCTGGTCATCGCCGTATGGCTCATCAGGCCTTGGCCGGACAGACGCAGGGCAAACAGGGCCGGCGCCAAAGCCCAGGCCGCCGGAACCAATGCCATATTGGCGCAGGCCAGGATCAGGGCGCCGCATACCAGGGCCGTGACCCAGCGCAGATCGAACCGGTCAATCAATTTGCCGGCCCAGATCAGGCAAAGGCCGCTGGCTGCCGTACCCATGGCGTAGTAGGCGCCAAAGCCACCATGGCTTAATCCAAATTCGGCCCGGATATCGGGGCCAAACACGGCAATGAAGAAGGTCTGCCCAAAAGCCGAGAAAAAGGCAATGAGCACGCCAAAACTCAGAAACCGACGGTTCTTGAAAAGAAACTGCAGATAGGCCATGAAAGGTTGGCTGGCGGTCAACGCCGGCCGCGGGCGGCGCAGTTAATGCAGGTGGCGACCGCCGGATCCAGCTCCAATCGGGCGGGCGCTATGGCCTCGTCGCAACTGACGCAATAGCCAAAGTCGCCGCCTTCGAGGCGTTGCAGGGCGGCCTCGATGCGCAGCAATTCGCCGCTGCGGCGGCGCTCCGATTCCTGGGCCATGGCCTGATCCTGCATGGCGTCCATGCGCGATAGGCGGCCCACCTTGCTCTGATCCAATTCCACCGGCTTGCGGCTGTCGCGGGCGCTGTCCGATAAGGCGTGCAGTTCCGCTTGCCGCGCCAGCAACCGCGCCGACAGGCCGGCAAATTCGCCACCTTTTTCTCCTGCATTCATGACCGTTACATAACAGTCCTGGATAGTCCTGGACAGCCCTGCCCAGCGGCACGATGCTCTGCCTGCGACCGACCCTGGCTAATAATTCACCGAACTGGCGGAACCGCCGTCCACGGCAATGGATTGACCGGTGATGATGTCGGCCATGGGCGAGCAAAAGAACAGCGCGGCAGCGGCAATATCCTGGGGCTTGATCAGGCGGCCCATGGGAATTTCGGCGATTTGTCTGGCTTCAATCTCTGCCACGCTGAGATTGGCGTCCCGCGCCTGACGCTCGAAGCCTTGCAACATCCGGTCGGTCGCCGTGGTGCCGGGGTGAACGCAATTTACGGTAATATTGTGGGCCGCGACATGCCCGGCGAACTGCTTGGTGAAATTGGCGACACCTGCGTTGACGATGCCGTTGGTCACCCGCAGGGGTGCAGCGATCCGTGCCGTCATGCCGCCAATGTTGACGATGCGGCCGCCGCCCTGGGCCTGCATGTGCGGCAGGACTTCACGGGCGCAGCGTATGTACGCCATCAGCTTGACGTCGATGTGATAACGCCAATGTTCATCGGTCTGCTCATCGAACGGCGCGCTCATTGATGTGACGGCGTTGTTGATCAGTATGTCCGTGCGTCCGGCAGCCCCAACGGCCTCGCCTACAAAACTCTGAATGTCCTCAAGCCGGCTGACATCGGCGACCATGGGCCAGGCTTGCGCGCCCAATGCACGGATTTCGTCGGCCGCCTGTGCCAGGGTTTCCTTGGTTCGGCCGCAAAGGGCGATGTCGATGCCCTGGGCCGCCAGCGCCACGGCAATCGCCCTGCCAATGCCCCGGCTGCCGCCTGTCACCAGCGCAACCTTACCCTGCAAATCGAAATTCATGCCGGCTAGACCAGCTCGTAAGGTGTCCGCTTGACCGTTGTCACGTTCACGCCTTCGATCCGGATCAGCCGCGTTTCCCCGGTACGTTTGGGGGCATGCACCTGTCCGGCTTCATAGGCAACGGCCATCCCCGGCCGAAGCTCGTAGGATTTGAAAGCCTCGACCTTGCCCGGTTTGCCATCCTCCGAGGTTTCGACCACCCGGTATTCGGTCATCTCGGTGGTGCCCCTGGCCTGGCCGTAGATGGCCCAGGTCGGGCCGTGATCATGTGGCGGCGATTCGTTCGAACCCTTGAAGACATGGGCCAAAATACAAAACTTCAGTTCCGGATCCTCGTAGATGATCTTGCGCGGCGCATCCGCATCAGGCCCCAAATGCTGTGCCAGGATATCCGCGTCCGAGAGAATCCGCTCGAGGCCCTGGCGCACTTGCTCGAGACCTTCCGGCCCAGGGTTCTGTTTCAGGATATCGTGGCACTGGCCGCCAAACTGCTCGATCGTCTGTTTCATGCGCTATTCTCCACATTTATGCTGCCGGAGCGGATCCAATCCGAATGGGCTCCGGCCCCTTTGATTAGAGCAATGGAGCAACCGTCCGAGGCGCGGTCACACTCCAGCCATTTGAAAATGGCTCTAGCCTTTGAGAACTTTAACCAGGGCCGGACGCTCCATGCAACGGCCCAACCAGGCGGTCAGGTTGGGGAAGGTCCCAAGGTCGACCTTGGCCATTTTTACCCAGCTTACCACCGCCGCCACGTTCAGGTCGGCGACGGTGAAACGGTCCGCCGCCAGCCATTGCCGGTCCGCCAGGGCGTCATTTAGGATGCCCAATGGTTTTTGCAACGTGCCTTCGCCCTGCTCCGCGAGGCCGGTATCCCGTTCTTCTTCCGGCCGCAGGACCCGATTGAACAGCACGGTCAGCGCGGTGCTTTCCACTTCCGTCATGGCCCAAAACGTCCATTGCAGGATGATCGCTTCTTCGGCCAGATCCCGGGGCGCCAGATCGCCGCCATGCTTCTTCACGAGGTACATGTTGATGGCCATGGACTCCCACAGGACAAGCCCGTTGTCATCAATCGACGGCACCTTGCCGGCGGGATTGACCGCCAGATAATCAAGACCAGATTCATCCTTTTGCCGTTGGTCGTATTCCAGGCCCAACTCCTCGGCCAGCCACAAGGCCCGCATGGTCCGCGACCGGGTCGCGCCGAAGATTTGTAACTTGCTCATAAACCTATCCCCTATGAAGGCGCCTCTACGAGTGCGCCGCGGCCGCGCCCTCGCTCATATGACCCAGGCGGGCGTCGAAATTGCGGAAATGTTCCTCGAACCATTTTTTTAAACGGCCGGCCAGCAGATCGGGCGCGTCGCCAAAATGACCTCTATGATGATCGTCCATGATATCGCGGATGCCGTCCAGCAATTGTTCGTGGTCCTGTTTGTGAAGCTGGTATTCGTCATATGCGGTATCGCGCATGATCTTTTCTTCCAGCGCGAAGTGGGCGGATATATTGGCGAAAACCTCGCCTAGAAAATCGGCAATGGCGTCGCTATCCGGGTCACCATCAAGTTCGCCGTAGAGCTGATTGAGCAGTTCCATCATTTCCTGATGTTCATAATCGACCGAGGGAATTCCGGTTTCGAATTCGACCTGCCAGGCAACAAAGGTCATCGTGGTGGCTCCAATTCCATGCTGCTTCCATACCGCCTGCACGTTGCGGCCCGGAAATGCTCCAGTTTACCAACGAAACAGAAATCCACCCATTTCCTGGCGAAAGTCGATGGCCAGGCTTTGCCGGGCGGTCAGTTCAATCTCGGCGGTTTTTTCATAGTCGAAGCCCTCGCTGCGATCGCTGTCACGCAGGCGGGCGACGATGGCGTGTTTGCCGGGGCGAACGCTGAAACGCTGATAGATACGGCTGCGACCATCCCCCGACAGGCCCGTGGGCGGCACCGAGGCGCTGTAACGGGTCTCGCCGTCGATTATCAACTCTACCACGACAGGCAGGCGCTGGCGCGGGCAATCCATGGGGCGGCGCATATTCGGCGCCATTTTTTGCAGTTCCGCCTGGGTGAAACGCCGGCAGCCGCCTTCGCGCTTGGCGCCATGAGCCAGGCTGAGTTTGATCAGCGCCTGATCGGGCGGGAAATGGGTATAGGAGGGCGCCGAGGAGAAATATCCCAAGAATGCGGCGAACAACACGTACACCAGGGCTTGGCCGGTATAGCGGAAAACACGAATCATACCGTCTCCTCCTGCCGTATTCTGGGGTGCTCGATCTCGCCGGACCGTTGCGGCAGGCCGGCCTGAAAGGCGCTTACGGCGGCGGTCATTTTCGCCTTCGAGCGGGCCCCGGGCTCCAACTGGCCAATACGTTCGCGGGGCACCCGGGCACGCAAGTGCGGGTCACGCTCTCCCGCCAGCCGTTGCGCGGTCCAGCGCAGACCGAAGCGGCTATAACATTCGCCGCCCTTGCATCCCGCCAGGAACACGCCGTCGGCAAGATCGCGGCTGAGAACATAGTCAATAAACGAGGGTGGCAAGGCACCGATGCAGGGCAGCGGGACCTGGGCGACACCATCAATGGCCATCTGGCCGGTCCCTATTCCATGCTCACAACCCAGAACGAGAACCTTGCGGTCGCCGGTCAGGCCAGCCGTGGCCTCTTGGATCTGCTGCCGCAGGTCTTTCAAGGGACGGTCGGCGAGATCGATGCCGGGCACCAAGGCGGAGGCCCGCCGAAAGGGGGTCGAGGTGGGGCAGGCCCCGGCGCAGATGCCACAGCCGGTGCATAATTCGGGGTCAACCACCGCCTCGCGCTCGAACGGGCGGCCATCGCTGCGCGGGGTCATGGTGATGGCGGCAAAGGGGCAATCTTCCTGGCAGCGGGTGCAGCCGTTGCAATTTGCCAGGTCGACCTGCGCCACGGACCGCCGCCGCAGGGGCGGCAACCACGGCAGCATCGCGATCAGGAGGCTGCCCCCGAAGGTCAGCGCCCAGGCCGGCCCGGCGCCCCAGATCTCCACCACCGGATAGGCGATCAGATAAAACCAGTCCAACCCCACGACGGCCGGCACCTGGCTCAGGTCGGCGGGGCCCTGGCTCAAGGCCGGCCAGAACAGAGACAGGCCCAACAACATGGCAAAGCTGCCAAGGGCCAAACCGCGGGCGGGAAAGACTTCCGGCTTGGTCACCCGTTGCAGATGGATCCACAGGACCAGCAAAAGGATCAGCGGTACCGCGATGTGCAGGAAAACCATCAAACTAAAGAAGCGGTCATCCAGAAGATCGGCCGCCAGGAAGTTGCGCGCCACCGATTCGCCAAAGATAGGCAGCCAGTCGAGCCACTCGGTGGTCGCAATGGCGATGTATTGGGCCAGGGTATCCCATACCAGCCAATAGCCCGTGATGCCGCAGATCACCACCAGCCACAAGATTGGCACGCCGGTGAACCAGGTAAACCAGCGGCTGCCGCGATGGCGGTCAAGCGAGAATTCGCGGACCATATGCAGCATCATCATCGCCACCATGCCGTCGGAGGCATAACGATGCAACGACCGCATGACGCCCGCCAGATACCATTGATCATGGGTCATATATTCGACCGAATCGTAGGCTTCCGAGATGCCGGTATCGAAAAAGATATAGATATAAATACCGCTGACCGCGACGACCCAGAAATAGAAAAATCCCAATGCGCCCAGGTGGTACAAAGGGTTCCAATCCGGCCCGAAAGGCCTATCCAGCCAACCCTCCAGAACATTGAAGACGGCCTGCAATGCGCGCTGCAAGACTTGCACGAAGTTCCCCTTTTCCCCTTTTAGAGCAACCTGCGTTCATTTGAACGCAGACAAGTTGCTCTAACTCTTTGAAATAGATCAAATTATCAGCGCAAAAATGATTCCATTTTTGGGCTGTTTGATCTAGATGCCTGTCTTGCCGGCTTGCTCAGTGTCGGACCGACAATTGCATATCGCGGCGGCGGCGCCAAAGGTTGCGTACCAGAACACTGCCTACGATCGTCAGCGCTGCCAGGCCGATGAATAGACCGATGAAGACGGAATAGTCGAAGCGATAGCGCTGGGCTGCCGGGTCATACAGGGTACAGAACAGACGCAGGCGGTTGATCAGACCGGCGACGGAAGTCGGATCGGCGTTGCGGCCGAAGACCAGATCCTTCAAAGGCTCCACAATAAATGGGCTACCGAAATCTTCCCCATAGATCTGGCGGTACAAACGTCCCTCGCTATCCAACACGCTGACCTGGGATAAATGCTGGAAACCCTGGCTGGAGGCAAAATAGACAAAACCCAGTTGCGCCGCCAGTTTTTCGATGGTGCGGCCGTCAGTGGATAGAAAACGCCAGTTCGGCAATTCAATGCCCTGGGCGCGGGCGAAGGAGGCCATGCGGTCCGGCGTGTCGCCACGGGCATCGAAGCCGACAGTGATGACGTTAAAGCTGTCCTCGTCCAGGGCGCCCTGGGCGTCGGCCACCGCATCATGCAGGGTCTGCACGATCACCGGACAACTGCGGACACAGGCGGTATAGACCAGGTTGAGCACCAGCGGCTTGCCGCGAAATTCCGCAAGGCGAACGGCATTCCCGTTTTGGTCGACAAAACGATGGTCGTCAATCTGGCGCCCCAGTGCGGCCTGGCTTATCGCCAGGGCGCCTTCTTCATCCAGCACTGCCGGGGCCGCCGCCAGTGGCGTCCCCGACAACGCGACCAGCATGGCGCCGCCGGCTCCCAGCACGGCGGCTTTCACGATCATACCGACCCACCCAGGCCGGATATCCAGGGATCGGCAATGGCCGTCGCCAACAGAAGGGTCAATTGGATCAGGGAAGCAAAAAATGTCTTCATGGCCCGGGCCGGGCCGGGTTCGCGGACCAGGTCCACCGCGCGCCAGATGAAGTAGCTGCCGCCAACCAGGGCCCCGGCCAGATAAAGCCAGCCCATGCCAAAGGCGGCCGGCAATAGGGACAAACCGACCAGGGCGACGGTGTGAGCCAGGATAACCCGCGCCGCCGGGCCGTCACCGATGACCACCGGCAACATCGGCACCTTGGCCACCGCGTAATCCTTGTGCAGGGCCATGGCCAGGCTCCAAAAATGCGGCGGCGTCCACAGGAACAGGACCACCGCCAGCAGCACCGGTGCCGTCGCCAGGCCAGGGTCGGCCGCCGCCACGCCGGCCAGCACCGCGAAGCTGCCGGACAACCCGCCGATCACTATGTTCAGCCAACTCCGCCGTTTCAGCCACAGTGTGTAGACCACGCCATAGAAAAAGGCGCCCAGAAAAACATACAGGGCGGTGGCAAAATTCAGCACGGACCAGGCCAGGATTACGGCGCCCGCCAATAACAGAAAGATGGCGCAAAGCCATTTTGGCCCGGCCTTGTAAACGCCCGTCACGAATGGCCGGCCGGCGGTCCGCGCCATGGCGCCATCCAGATCGCGTTCAAGATACTGGTTGAGCGCCCCCGCCGCCGCGGCCGATATCAGCACGGCCAGGGCCAGAGCGGCGATTTCTACGACCGATAAATGCGCATTTGGGGTCATCGCCAGACCAGCCAGCGCTGTCAACATGATGGCAAAGCCGATGCGCAGCTTGAAGACGTTGTGTAATTGGCTGAAGGCGGCGGCCATTTCTGTGTCTCCCCAGGACGCGTTCACAAGCAACGAGAGAATTCGGGGACGGATCACAGTGGAGCCGCCCCCAATTCGCGGTCGGCATTCAGCCTCTAGCTCAGGGGCCAGACCTCGGACAGGTACTTCCAGTTGACGTAGTAGTAGAGAACGAACGCCACGAAGAAGACGCTGACAAGGACGATGGTGCCGGGCAGTTTCACATGCGATTCACTGCCATAGCTGGTGACGGTTTCTGCGCTGCCGGTTTTCGGCAAGGTCGGGAATGCGGCGATGGATTCCGCGGTCCGCTGTTTGCCGAAAAAGACCGAAGCCACGACAACGAGCACGAACATTAACCCGCCCAGGGCGGCGCAAATGGCGGCGATGCCGTTCAGGCCCATCATCAGGAAGGCAGTGGCCGGATAGTCGAAGCTCATGGCCGCATCTGCAAAACCGATATCCCAATGGCGCCGGGCCACGCCCAGGGTGCCCGCGCCCATCATGAACAATGAGATGCCCGCGATGCCTGCACCGAAGACATAGGGCTGCCATTGGGCGATCTTCTTGAAGACGATCTCGCGCCGGAAAATCAATGGTACCAGCAGATAGGTAATCGCCATGAACGCCAAAGTGGTGCCGCCCACCACGGTGGCGTGGAAGTGGCCGGGTACGTACAAGGTGTTATGCATGATCAGGTTCAACTGTTCGGTACCCATGATGACGCCGGTGATGCCGCCCAGGAAGCCGAAGATCACGATTGACAATACGGTCCCGGAAAACGCCGGGTTGCTCCAAGGCGCCTTGCGCAGCCATTCAAACATACCGTTGTTGAAGCCGTTGCGCCGTTGCGCCGCCTCCATGGCGCCCGGAATGCTCATGCCGTGGATCATGCTGCCCAGGACAGCGAGATACAAGGCGTAGGAGGTGTTGAAGATTTTCCATTCGGAACTGACGCCCGGTTCCACCAACAGATGATGGGCGGATGCCAGTTGCAGGAACAGAATATACATCAGGAAAGCCATACGGCTGACCTTCTCCGACAAGGGCTTGGCGCCCAGCAACATGGCGGCCACGGCGTACCAGATTGCCACCTGGGCCGAGACATTGATTTGTTGCGAGGAATGCCCCATGCCCCACCAGATGATCTTGTACATCAAGGGATCAATGTGGGAGATGTAACCGACCGACCACAGGAAGGTGGGGATCAGGATGATCGCCCCTGACGCGAGGGTGAAAACGGCGATGATCGCCGCCGTAATGGCCCCGAATGTGACAAGGGGGACCGAACCCTCGTAACTGCCTTCCTCCTTGGCGATCACCAGGGTGCCAAAAAAGCAGAACACGGCGATCAATGTGCCCACCGCAAAGACAATCAAGCCCAGATAGAAATGGGGCGCCGCCTGCATGGGAACATAGGAGGTGAACATGACGCTGGACTCGCCCTGCAATACGGCGATGTTGGCAAGGACGGCGCCAACCACCATCAGGACAAAGGCCAGCCAGGCGAATTTTGGTGCCGCCAGACGGCAATTCAAAATTATGGCCGAGGCGAAGTACAGCACCGCTACCTCGAAGAAGACAATCCAGAATAACAGAACATCGGCGCCATGGGCGGTCAGCAGCAGGTAGAACCAGTCCGCCGGCAGCAGATGTACCGCCGGCCAGCGGGTCAATGCCACCATCAGGCCGAACAGACCGCCGACGGCCAGGAAAACCACCGCAACGACGGCATTTACCTTGATCAAGGCCTCGGCCTGAGAGCAGACCTTAAGACCGGTTTCCGGGCAGGTTCGATAGCTTGCGCCGATGAACCCGCGCGATGGTGCTTGTGTATCAACAGCCATGTTCAGCCCCTATTTTTTATCGACGACATGGATTTTGCCGACCATCGTGTGATGGCCGATGCCACAAAACTCGTTGCAGACGACCGCATATTCACCGCTCTTGTCCGGCGTGATGGTAAGAACCATGTCGTAACCGGGGTGAACCTGAACGTTGATATTCTGTGGCTGCAGTGAGAAGCCGTGCTGCCAATCCATCGATGACAAATGCAGGCGGTAGGTCTGGTCCTTCTCCAGTTCCAACACCGGCCACCATTCCCATAGCCGTGACAGCATATAGATGTCGGATCCCGGTGGCGGACGAACCACGGGCACCCCCGTGTCGCCCTCTTCGCGAACCTGGTAACGCTCTGTCATGGCTTCGACTTTTTCGCCAAAGGCGTTCGGGTCAATACGGTAGGTCTCGTTGGACAGGTTCTGTTTGCCCACGAAATGCCAACTTACCATGGTGCCGAACATGACGAGGCCCCAAATGAAGGCCACGCCAATCCAGGTGATTTCCACGCCTGATAGAGGCTCTTTCCACCAGAGACGGTTTTGCGGTGGCGTAATTGCCATTTTTTCCTCCTCCCGGAATATCGATTAAGGCGACAGAGGGATCTGGGACAATTCCATCACCCCCCAAATCAGGTACAGCACGGCGGGTGAGGCCACGCCCATGAAGAGCAGAAGAAACGGGTTATCGAGTAACCGCTGCATGGCGGGTACCCGCTCCTCCGGCGCGCCGCCGGAGCCTGTACTTTGATCACTCATCACCATCCCTTTCAGAGGGTTGCGTCAAATTTTTATACCTGTTCAAGCCACGAGATGATGCTAGGTCGCTTGGCCAGAAGATTAATTGACCTTCGTCAAGCGCCGGATCGATTGTGGTTTTCGGTGAACCTGTCCGCTGTCGGCCGAAATTTGCGTCATCTCTATTTGCTGGAGTTGCGGGTATTTTATGGTGCCGGCATTGTAATGTTTCTCAAATTGTAACAATTTGTAATATAAATATTTTTATTATTACACTAATGCAGCTATTTATGAGTCGAATTTCGCTACGTTACTTACACTTGGCGTATAGTTCTTGTTGTCTTTTTTTGTATTTTGGATATGGTCCCAGAAATGTTCTGCATTCCTGGGTAATACATCTGATCTAAACACATTTAGAGGATATTATGTCTGGCCATGCCGGCGAATAGGCGGCGGGCGGCGATGCCAAATCAATGACCAGTGGTATTACCTATCGTCACGAACAATCCCGGCAATTCGCCGCCTATATGCTGGCTTTGCCGCGCCAGGATTTCCGGCCTCTGCGAAGCGCCTTCGATCCGGCTGGAATCCCACATCTGCTGCCGCGTATCGTATTGCGGGACCTCTCGTTCGACGGCGGCTATCGCTACCGTCTGGCGGGTACTGAATTGGATTCCTATTTCGGGCAGGACGTAACCGGCAAGACCCTCGCGGCAGGGGTCGGCGAACGGGCCGCCGGACCGTTGCAAACGACCTTTGACCGAATGATGGCACAACCCTGTGGCCTGCGTTGCATCATGGATATCACCGATCATGCCGCACGCGTGGCGCTGATCGAAAGTGTCGCCTTTCCTTTCGCCGGGGTCTCGCCGCCGCAGCAGATTGCCCACATCGCCATCCTCGACCGTCCGGCCTATCTGGCAGTTGACAATGCTACGACTTCCGGCAAATGCTATGAAATGCAAGGCATTGATCTAGGTGCCGGCGTGGCTGATTTTTCCGATCTATTCTGGTAACCGCGGATTTCTGGCGCTACCGTCCACCTGTCAGCGTCCTCGTATTCGACGGCCTTGTATAAATTTCGTTGATTCCATCAGGGGGCCTCCAGGACCCGGATCGGCTGACCGTTCAGCCAGGCTGCTACGTCTGCCACGGTTTCCTGGTGAAACTGCCGCAGGGTTTCCTCTGTCACGTAGGCCATGTGCGGCGACAGGACGGTGTTGTCCAGGGTCAACAGAGGATGACCGGCGGGCAAGGGTTCGCGATCATAGACATCCAGGGCGGCGCCGGCGATGCGGCCTTCACGTAAGACGTCCAGCAAAGCCGTTTCATCGACAATGGGGCCGCGGGCGGTGTTGACCAAATAGGCATCCGGTTTCATCAGGGCCAGGTCGTCGGCCCCGATCAGGCCGCGGCTGCGCTTTGAGAGGATCAGATGGATCGAAACGATATCCGATTGTTTGAATAATTCCGCTTTCGAAACGAGTTCCGCATCGCATTCCCTGGCCCGCTGGGCCGTCAAATTCTCGCTCCAGGCAATAACCCGCATATCGAACAAATTCGCGATGGCGGCGGTGCGGGCGCCCAGACGACCCAGGCCAACCAGGCCCAGGGTACGCCCGGCCAGGGTTTTGCCCACGCTGGTTTGCCATTTGCCGGCGCGGGTGGCCCGGTCCTCCTGGGGCAGATTGCGCACCACCGCCTGGATCAGGGCCCAGATCATTTCCACGGTGGAGGCCATCTGTCCGCCGGTGCCGCAGACAGTGACGCCATGCTCCGAGGCTGCTTGTACATCGATGGCGCCGTTACGCATGCCCGTGGTTACCAGCAGTTGCAAATTCGGCAGCCTTTCGAACAGGGCGCGGGGAAAAGGCGTACGCTCGCGCATGGCGGCCAGTATTTCGAACGGTGCCAGGCGGGCCGCCACCGCCTCCAGGTCGGCCAGATTGTCATCGAACACCGTAATGTCCACAGCCTCCGGCAGGCTGGACCAATCGGCCAGCTCCAGGGCCACGCGTTGATAGTCATCCAGGATTGCCAGTTTCTTCGTCATCCTCAGACCTTCTCTTTGGCCCGGTATTTCTGCGCGGCCGGGATCAACAACAGATTGGCGAAGGTCTTCATGAAACCGTCATCCAATTGTTCCGCCAGGTCGTTGGCAATGGGCCACAATGCATACAATGCCTTGCCGGCGGCGGTATTGCCGTAGAACCAGTCGTTCATTTCCCGCCCCGTATTTTGCCCAGGCTGCGCCCCGGCAGCCTCGCGATAAAAGGCCTTCAGGTCTTCCACGGCGAATTTCAGGCTTTGCCCGAGGCTTCGCTCGCCGCACGGATTTTCCGGCACTCGACCGTCCAGAAAGGCGCAAATAAAGTCGGTGATTTCGCCGATCGTCATACCGCTCAAACCCATGGTGGTGCGTTCCCGCTGCCGCAGGGCGATGTCGTACCAGGTGCTCAGGCCGGCGATCTCGGCTGCCATGGCGGCCTTGAATCCGCCGCCGGCGCTTAGGTCGGCCGGTGGCGGCGGCAGGTTGATGGGACAGAACCAGCCTTCGCCTTCCTCCGCCGCGGCGGCGGAAGGCGCATCCTCGGGGAAGTCTTCCAAAAGCACCGGGCCATCGGGCCGTTCCAGCAAGGCCAGAACCGCGCGCAGCACTTTCAATTGAAAGGCCGGCTCGTTGGGCGCGCCCAAGGGACGGCCCAGTTCAAACGGCACCCACAAGGCCCGCGGCGGCCGGGTATTTTCCGTTTGCGGGCGGATCAGGCTGATCTGTGTCGTTGCCAGGCCTTCGTCCTCCAGAAAATGTGCCAGCCCGCCCACGGCGCGCGTGCAAAGGGGTCAAACCGGAAGCAGCAGGCAGCTGTCGACGCCATCCGCTTTCAAAAGCCCGGCCATGGTGCGGGCCGCATCTTCCATCTGAACCGGGTCGGTGGAGCCCATGAAGGCGTAGTGAAAACGGGCGACGGAACCAATTTCCCCGGCTTCGGCCATTTCATGCAGGCGGTCCAGGGGCAGGACCACGTTCAAATCCTGCTCGAAGCCGGAGCGGTCGAAATTGGTGGAGATATGGCTCATCACCAGATCCTTGGCCGGGGTATCGTCGGCGATAACCCGATAGTCGCCGGTGCCGATCTGAAAGGGCTGGTCCTCGCGGTGTTGCAGGGCGGCCGTGGAAATCAGCGCCACCCGACGCGCCGTCAGGGGCGGTCCAGTGACCCAGGGCTCGGTATCGAAGGCGGGGCAGGGCACATTGCCCAGGTGCGAGCGTTCCGGCTCGTCAAGATCGGCTAATCTTACCAATGTTTTCTCCTCGTCTAAGGCAAGTTCTATCTAGCACACTATGATGCTGGGCCCAGGGCGCCCCGGGCCCGCAAGTCGGCGATTTCGGCGTCGTCGTAGCCGGACTCGGCCAGAATTTCCAGGGTATGCTCGCCCAGTTGGGGCGCCGGCCGCGGCCTCCGTTTGCGCGCACCTTCGATCCACATTGGGCTGTCGATGGTCAACTCGGCGCCGAAACCCGCACCGGCACCCGGCACGGTGATGCCGGCGGCCCGGGCCTGCTCGCTGTGCAGGATATCTTCGGTCTTGGCGACTTCGCCCACCGTGATGCGGCTGGCCGCGAAAGCCTGGCGCCAGTAGTCCATATTCTGCCGGGCAAAGATCTCGTCCAGAATTGCCACCAGAACGCCGGCGTTGCGCTGCCGTTCCTGCTGATTGACAAAACGCGGGTCCGAGGCCAATTCCGGATGGCCGATGGCGTCGGGGAAGCGGCCCCATTCCTTGTCCTCGTTGGCGGCGGTCAGAATGAACCAGCGGCCATCCTGGCAGCGATAATGGTTCGATAGCGCGTTGGTCGCCGCGTCACGCCGGGGCCGTTGCGGCACCGCCGCGCCGCACAGCGCGGCCTGAGCCATGAAGCCGTTGGACCAAACCCCATTAGCCAACAAAGAGGTATGGGCCATGCCGCCCAAGCCTGTGCGCTCGCGGCGGTACAGAGCCAGCAGGATCGCCGAAAGCAGGGCGATGCCGGTGGGGTGATCCCCCATGCCGGGCATGGAGCGGGCTGGATCACCGCCGGGATCGGGGCGGACCAGATCCATCAGGCCGCTGCGGGCCCAATAGGCGGTTGTATCAAACCCGGTCTGTCCCGCCTCGGGCCCGGTTTCGCCATAGGCCGACATGGAGCCATAGATCAGGCGGCTGTTCAGGGGCGCCAGATCCTCATAGAGCAGGCCCAGCTTTTCCCGCACGGACGGCATGAAATTGGTGACAAAGACGTCCGCCCCGGCGACCAGCCGATACAAGACCTCGCGCCCGGCTTCGCTGGTCAGATCCAGATGCAGACCCCGCTTGGAGCGGTTGTCGACCTGCCAATGATAGGGCTCCTCGGCCTGGGGCATGCCGGCCAGGGTGGACAACTTTCGATAGCCATCGCCCATGGGCGGTTCCAATTTGATTACCTCGGCGCCGAAATCGGCCATGATCGTGGTCGCGACCGGCCCGGCTATGAAGCTGGCCGCGTCCACCACCTTGAGACCCGCCAGAATCATGGCATCATCGCTCATAGGTCATTCCTTTGCCCGCGCGTCTATTCCCACCCGCGATCCAATACCGTGACCGGGAGGCAACAGATAGCACCAAAGGACGGCCACTGGAAATGGCAACGCTGCGATTGGCCCGGTCACCGCCAAAACACCTCGAATTCAGCGGCGCGCTGTTGCAGAGGATTTGCTTCGTGGGCTCAATAAAATGTCCGGCCGCCGTCGACGGCCATCGCCGTGCCCGTAATGTAGGAGGCATCGGCGCTGCTGAGAAACAGAATAGCGGCGGCGATTTCGCCGGCTGTGCCAAAGCGGCGCAATAAATAGCGCTGCTGGATCATGGCCTTTTCCGCCGCGGGGTCAGGGGCGTCCTGGTACGAGCCGGCCAGCATGGGCGTATCGATGGCGCCCGGGCAGACGGCGTTGACCCGGACGCCGGCGTCGGCGACCGCGCTGGCCAGCGTCTTGGAAACCATCACCCGGCCCGCCTTGGGAGCGCAATAGGCCGTGCGCTCGGGCAGGGGAAACAGGCCGGCGCCAGAGGCAACGTTGACGATGCTGCCGCCCCTTGCCGCCTGCAGGCAGGGCACCGCGGCGCGGCAGACATTGGCGGCGCCGGTCAGGTTGACGGCGATGATCTCGTTCCAGTCCGCCGGTGCGACCTCCGTCAGGCGGCCCAGTTGATCCTTGCCGGCGCAGTTGACCACGCCGTCCAAACCGCCCAGGCCGCTTGTCGCTGCCGCTATCGCCGCGGCGACGGCCGTAACGTCGGTGACATCTGCGGGACAGGGGATGGCGTCAAAATCCGCCAGGCCCTGGTCGTTGCGGTCCAGCAAGGCCAGGGCGGCGCCTTCGCTGGCGAACAGTTCGGCGCTGGCCCGCCCTATGCCCGATGCCGCGCCGGTGATCAGAATGCGGCGCCCGGCCAGTTTCATGGCCTAACCATCCTGGTCAATCTTGAAGCGAAAATCGCAATGCGAAGCGCCGCCCATGATGGTTTGGGTGCGGGTCAGGGTAACGTCGGGATTATAGCCTTCGCACAGGGAGCCATCCCGGCCGCAGGACAGGATCGTGCCAATGTGCGCGAGGTCCATTTCTTTGTACATTTCCGCATAGCGGCAGCGGACAACGTTGAAATCAAGCTTATTCTCGCTGGAATGCAGCTCTTCCTTTTTCAGGGCATCGCCTTTTGACCATCGGCCTGTCAGCGTGGCGAAGGTTTCCAGATTATTTGGCTGATCCGTGCTGGCCGCCAGTTCGGCGCCCTGGCGCACCGCATCGGTGTTGATGGCCTTGCTCAATATTTCCCGGGCTCTTTCCTCGCCCAGTTCCGCGACCATTTCCTCATAAATCGGCTTGATGATATTGGCCTCGATTTGGCGGACCTGCAGGATGGGTAGATCGTCCATGACAAATAATCCTTTCAAAAAACTGCGGCGCCCCGATGCAGTCCCGAATTGAGCCGGCCGGCCCACTGGCTGCTAGCGGCAAGTCCAAGAATGCTTCAGCTGCAAGCTTAACAGATTCAGGGCTGCTGCTTCATTAATGATCTTTTAACGGAAATGGGTTCAGGCTGCATGCCATAGCTGTGGAACGCGAACCCACATCCACGAAAAGGCAAACCGCCGGCGACGGCGGGACGCAAAGCCACCGGCCTGTCCCCAAGGCACTAGGGACAGGCGGCGGGGTCACCGAAGGAGGATTGCCATGCTAGCAAGCGCCGGCTTTCTGTTGGATGCCTACTGGACCCAATGGACTGGTCTGTTTCCGTCCATTCCATTCTGGAGTCCCCACGGTGCGGTGATGAGCCTGATCCTGGGCGCCGCCTTTAGTGTTCTGGCCGGAAAGTATGTCTGGCGGATGCTGCGGCGTTTCCTCGTGGTCCGATTCTAACAAACAGTTCCCATCCGTAAGGAGCGAATGACCACGCGTAGCGCCGGCGCCGGCGTTTTCCCTGCCGCCATTTATGCCGCCGCCGGGATCAGCCGGCCGTCACGGCCGCCACGCTTGCCATGACGCCGCACCATAAAGCCGACCAGGGCCACATTCATCAGGTTGAAGCAGACGCCGGTCAGGAAGGCCAGGCGGTAGGTCGCCGTCTGATCGAAAATCAGGCCGCCCAGATAGCCACCCAGGGCCATGCCGCCGGTACCGAACAGGAAGATCACGCCAATGCGCCAGCCGGCCTGAGAATCGGGAAACAGTTGCCGGATAATGATGGCGTACATGGGCACGATGCCGCCATAGCCAAGGCCATAGAAGATCGAGACCACATACAGCCCTTCCAGAGTATCCACATACATGAAACAGGCCAGGCCCAGCAATTGCAGGGAAGAACCCAGCAATAGGGTTTTCAGGCCGCCGATGCGGTCCGCCAGCCAGCCATAGGCAAGGCGCGAGAGGAAGGCGCTGAACAACAGGATCGACAGCATCTCGGCCCCGCGGGCGGCCGAAAAGCCAAGATCGCTGCAATAAGCGACAATGTGAACCATGGGCATGGACATGGCGACGCAGCAGCCAATAATCGCCAAGCATAACAGGGAAAATGCTGTATTGGGCTGCAAACCCAGCACCGGTTCCTGTTTTCGTCCCACCTGGGCCGCCCGCGCCGCCTTGTCCGCCGCCGCCCCGCCCCTGATCATCCGCGGGCTGGGCCGCCGCATAACCAGGGCCAGCGGGATCAGGGTCGCGAAACAGAACAGGCCATACGCGAACATGGTCTCCCGCCAACCGTATTGTTCGATGGCATAGCGAAAGACCGGCGGCCAGATTGCGCCGGCCAGACTCTGTCCGCCGGAAACCACCGCCACGGCGATACCCATGCGGCGATCGAACCAATGGGTGACGTTGGTCAGCAGGGGCGAAAACATGGCGCCGTTGCCCAGCAGTCCCAGGATCAACAGATGCGCGCCCAAAAAGGTAAGCACCGAGTCGCTTTGCGAAATCGCCATCAGGCCCAGTCCGACAAAGAAGGCGCCGGTCATGGCGGGCCCGGCCATGCCCCGGCGATCGGACCACAGACCCATCAGGATGCCGCCCACACCGGCCCCAAGCAAGGCTGCGGAATAGCCGGCCGAGGGGATCTGCCGGGGCCAGTCGAATTCGGCCGCGATGGGTTTCAGGCCGACCACCACCAGATAGGTGGAACCGAAGGAGACCGTGATCATCAGGGTGGAGGCGACAGCCACCCACCAGCCATAGCCGGATTCTATAGAGTGTTTTCTGGGCACGTTCATCGGGATCAGCCAAGGCAAAAAAAATCGGAGTCAGGAAAACGGCGACACCGATCACTCCAGTATAACCCATGCCGCCCCACCTGTCCTTGCCGTGAAAGGTTACAGATTCTGGCAACAATGTAGCTCCCGGCATTGCCGGCCGTTGCCTCCCGCGCTGCTTTGACTTATGGCTAGACCATGCAAGCAACCGAGAATATCCATTGTCAGGTCTGTGACAGTTCCGATTGCCCGCCCCTGATCGAACAGGGCGGCTGGCGCTATCGCCGGTGCGCCGATTGCGGCCTTGTCTTTCTTGCGCCCATGCTTAGTGACGGGGAACTGGCGGCTCTTTACGCCAACCCCGACAGTGGCGGCACCCGCGCCTATTTCGGCAAGGAAGCCTCCAAACTGCGCCGGGCCCGGGGCCGGGTGCGCCTGCTGGCGGACGCCATGACGGGCGGCGCCCAGGCGCGCCGGTTTCTCGATGTGGGCTGTTCCGGGGGCTTCATGACCCAGGCCGCCCTGCAGGCGGGCTTTACACCATGGGGTATTGACCTGGACGGCGATGCCGTTGCCCACGCCGAGGCCCATTACCCCGGACCCACCTACCGGGTTGGCGGGCTGACGGAGTTCGCCGCGGAATTCGCGGCCCAATCCAAGGACCGGCCCGAAAAACCCTTCGATGCGGTCTATTGTTCCGAGGTGCTGGAGCATGTGGCGGACGCCAACGCCTTTATCGGCGCCATTTCGGGGCTGATGGCGCCCGGTGGGGTGCTGTATCTGACCACACCCGACATTGGCCATTGGCGCCGGCCGCGGCATTTGCCCGATTGGGACGTCTTTACCCCGCCGCACCATTGCCTGTTCTTTTCCGCTGGAAACCTACGACAACTATTGGCCCGGCACGGCCTGGATATCTATCACCGCCGATGGGCTTTCAAACCGGGCCTGAAGGTGCTGGCCCGCAAAAAAGAGGTATCTGTATGACGAGCGTCGATGGCGGCCAGGGCCAGTTTCATGGCATCTATCCCATGCTGTACGCCTTTTTTGACCGCCAGGGAGAGTTGGACCGCGCGGCCATGCGGGCTCAGGTCACGGGCGCCCTGGCTCAGGGCGTGCATGGCATCGCGGTTGGCGGCCTGGCGACCGAGACCAACAAATTATCCACGGCAGAGCGCCGCAGCCTGATGCAATGGGCGGCCGAAGATGCGGACGGCCAGGTTCCCCTGTCCATCACCATCGCCGAAAGCAGCGTGGCCGGGCAGACCGCCATGGCCAAGCTGGCCGGCGAACTGGGCGCGGCCTGGGTGGTCCTGCAACCGCCGCCCGTGCGCGGCGCGTCCGAGGCCGGGTTGATCCGGTTTTACGGCGCCGTGGCGGATGCCGCACCCCTGCCCGTGGGCATCCAGAACGCGCCGGAATACATTGGCATCGGCGTCTCCAACGCGGGCTTTGCATCGCTGAACCGGCAGCACCCCAACATCTCGATCCTGAAGGCGGAAGGCCCCGCCACATACATCGCCGGCCTGCGCGAAGATACCAAGGACGTCTTCACCCTGTTCAATGGCCGCAACGGCATGGAAATTGTCGACAGCCTGCGGGCCGGCTGCCATGGCCTGATCCCCGGTGTCGATGCCTGCGACCGCCAGGTGGCGATCTACAACGCCATGATGGCCGGCGACGAAGCCGGGGCGGATCATGCCTTCGCCGAAATCCTGCCCCTGTTGTCATTCCTGATGGGGTCCATCGATCATCTGCTTTGCTATGGCAAACGCCTGACCGCCCGCCGTCTGGGCCTGGGCGAAGTCTTCGACCGGGTGCCGGCGCAACAGCCCACCCCGTTCGGGCTGGCGGTCATGGCCCGCTGGTCGAAGGACTTGGGCGCTTTTTAGCCGCGACCGCCGGGCCTTGCCAGGGCGGGCGGTTGCGCGCATCCTTGTGATTCTTGAAATCTGGCGGGGAGACGGCAGCCACATGCGTATCCATAATCTGTACGAAGACGACGACGGCCAGTCGCACTTTCGCGATATCGAGGTTGAGTGGGTTGAAGAAGGCCCGGGCGGTCAGTTTTCCGAACGCCTGCCCGCGACGGGTATCATCTTCCGCAAGGTGCCGCCGACCTACGAACTTGACTGGCACAGCGCGCCGCGCCGGCAGTACATCATCAATCTCGATGCTGGCGTCCAGATTACCGCCTCCGACGGCGAAAGCCGCATCATCGCCGCCGGTGAAGTCATCCTGGTGGAAGATATCTCCGGCAAGGGTCACCTCTCGAAAGCCATCGACAGCCAAATCCGCCACTGCATCTTTGTACCCGTCGATTGATTTCGCCGGGTCAGGTAGTGCTATTTCGTCGTCATCACCGCGCTATGTCTGACGGCGATCATTCGAACCACGACGAAAGTCGCCACAGCCGCGGCCAAATGCTTGAGGCTGTGACCGCTTACCGTATCGCCAAGAAGGGAGAAGATTTCCGTATCGAAAAACTCCAGGATCTTGGAGAGCGCGTACCAGAGGACCACCCAGTACAGATAGTTGCCCGCCGTGTAGTGGGCCTTTGGAAACAGCCAGAGGATGAGCGGCAGCGCGACCATGGGATAGAACTGGACCAGTCCATAAAATCTGAGATCGCCATGGCCCTGCGCTTCGCTCCAGTTCCAATAGAGCAAACTGAGCAGGCCGGCCAACACCAGCACTGGCAGCAGTAAACGGGTCGCGATAGGTTGATTAATCCGGTCCGCGACGAGGGCGCTGAATATTGCCATGAAGCCGACGGTCATCGGCAGCCGGTCCCAGAACAGCCGGTCGCTGTCGGGCGCGAGATGGTAATAGGCCGACCCCAGGCTGACAAAGGTGATGCCCATGAAAAAAGCGATATAGGGCCAGGCATCGGCGCGCTTGGTGAATACATCTTGGCCAATGGGGCCAAGCACCAGCCAAAGCCCCCAGATGCCGACGACGGCAAAGCCGAAGTTCGAGGCAGTGTCGCCGAAATTTGGCAGGCCCAGGCCGGAACGCGTATCCGCGAAGGCATGATAGCCCGGGTCCTGCGGAATTGGCTCAATGAGCACCGCCACAAGCAACGCAAACACGAAAGATCCAAGCAATATAAGAATGCGATGGCTGAAAGTGAGTTTACGCATTTATTACCGCCATTCGGGGAACTGCCCTTCTTCCAGGGTTGCCGTGTAAAAGGCCAATAGCATGGCCATGAATTTATCGCCTTTTTCTTTGTGGGTTAAGGGCGAACCCACATGGACATCACAGCAAAACGGCAAAGGCAGAATGGCGCCCTTGGGAAAGATCTTGCCCAGGCCGTGCAGGTATATCGGATAAACAGGTATGTCGGGCCGGTTCCGGGCCAGGATCTGAACCCCTCTTTTGAAGGCTCCCAACTTGCCTTCCGGCTCCCCGCGTGTGCCTTCGGGAAACAAAATTAGAATGTCTCCCGCGTCAAGAGCCGCATAGCAGCCGGCCAACGGATCGCTGTCTTCCCCGTGCCGCGAGATTGGGATGATGCCGATGATGTTGGTTGCGAACCAGGCCAGCATTCTGTTTCTCAGAAAATAATCGGCGGCGGCGACCGGCCGCAGCTTTGGCAGCAACTTCAGCGGCAGCAACGACATAAGGACCAAGGTATCAAGGTGTGAGTTGTGATTTGCGACAATGATGCCCGGGCCGCACGAGGGCAGTCGTTGCCAGTTCCTGACGTTTAATCCGATAAGAAGGTAAACGACGGGTCTGATCACTATGAGGAAAAATAGAAACTGGAGACGTCGCGCCATGGCTCAATTCCTGTCCGCCAAAATCGTGTGTGCGGGGCGAAACGCACGCAGATGCTCCTCGAACAATGCCAATGCAATTAAAATATAAGGCCGTCGGACACGGTTTGGACGCACCGCATCAATGGTTGCCAAGGCCTCCTCCTTTGATGTTCCTTGCAGCATCAGCCAGGCGCAAACGGCTAGGACGCTACGTGACAAGCCCAGCGCGCAATGGATATAGACATTTCCCAGTTGCCGTTTCTCCTCAATCGTCCGGGCGATTGCATGCAAGGCGGATGGTGCCGGGATGACGATATCCAGCAATGGGTGATGGCTGTAATCCAAGGCATCGGGTGGCGATGACGACAACTCCGGAACCAAGTCAATCACTGACCGAATTTTGGCGCGCCGAAGCGGCTGCCAATCCTCGAAACCGGGTCTTGCTCCCAGCCATACGCCCGACTGCACTTCGGCCATCAATGGAATTTTGGACCGCCAGAACCGCCAATTGATCCAACTGCCAATAAGATAGGGCCAAAAGATGCACCAGGTGACGATGCCGTACCGATCCCGGCTCTTGCGCAGGAACCCGTTCTCGCCAAGGGCATAGCTTATGGAAATCAATATCAGCGACAGGCTGACCCAGGCGAGTAGGGACCATGGGACCGAGACATTGAATGACGCGATCGCTGCAAGACCCGATAAAATGAGATAACGCAAAGCCATATGAAGATGGCGCGGCGTGACGAAACCTGGCTCGAACCAACATTCACCTTTAGAGGGCACCATCCTGTACACGACATAGGCAACGACAGCGCCACCGAGCGTATCAATGAAATGATGCTGGTAGACCAGAACGGTGGATGCCGCAATCAGGATAAACCAGACGGCAAGCAAAAATCGGCCCGCGCCGCGCAATTGCCCATCGATCGCGCGCCAGCACAGAAATCCGAGGCTGATGTGGAGTGAGGGATACTGGTTATAGGGCCGATCGAAAGCAAGCACGTCGAAAAGCGCCGATGGCCATCCGGTTACCTCCGGAATCTGAAAGCCGAACTGCAACGGCAGGATTAGAAAAAAGCAACTTGATATGACGATTGCCAAACCACATCTGAGAGCAAGCCTTTGGATCGCCGAGCGACTCGGTGCCGTGAGAAACGCGATCACGAAAACGATGTCTGATGACATGTACGGAAGCACGAATTCCGGAATGAATGGTATGGACCGTTCCCATTGCCAAAAGAAACTTGCGTGGGGTGCGGTCAATGCGCCGATCTGATTGGCGCTGCCATAACAGAGGAAAAAGAAACCGCCGACCAACAAGGACCAAAGAACGCGCTCCTTGAACATTGGTACCGCGCATGGAGACGCGTCGAAAACATAGCTGTGGTTCAGATGATGTTTCGTCATTTCATTCACGCCGTTAGTGACATGGGGCCATACAGGAAAAAGTAGACGTAATGGAAAAACACGGGCGCGCTGTAGGTCAGGCTGTCGAAGCGATCCAACACGCCGCCATGTCCTGGAATCAGGTTGCTGCTGTCCTTCACGCCCATGTCCCGCTTGAGCGCTGAAACCGTTACGTCTCCGAGAAAGCCGGCAATGGCGATCACGGCGCCCGCCGCAAGGCAATGCAGGCCGTCAAAGGGCGTCAAATAGGGCGAGATGACATAACCCGCGACCGCTGTAGTGGCGACACCGCCCAGGAAACCGGCCCATGTCTTGCCGGGGCTCACCTTGGGAAGGATCTTCGGGCCGCCGATGCTCCGGCCCCAGATGTACTGTGCGACATCGTTCAGCTGCGTGAGAATAACCAGGAACATGAGCAGGCCGACGCTGCCGGCGCCGGGATTATCGATTTTGGGCAGCGCCAGCATGTAGGCCGCATGGCTCAGGCTGAACACCGTGAGCATCAATCCCCAATGCAACGTCCCGGCGGCGCGCAGGAAGCCACTGGTTTCGCTGGTAACAAAAATGCGCACGGAAATGATCAAAAAGACCCACACCGGAACAAATACGATGAACATTCCGTACCAATACTGATACACCCAGAAATACTGGATGGGGATGACGAGGTAGGCCAGGAAAAGAACGGGGCGATCGACACGCCGCGTCGGCGCCAGGGAGATGAACTCCTTGAAGGCCAGAAAACTGACAAAACACAGGAGGATAATGGCGGCGGTTCGATCCAGCACAACCGCCGCGGAAAACAGGCAAATAATGACCCACCAAGATTTTAGGCGCCGCACCAGTTCGCCGTGATCGTCGGCGCGAAAGAATGCGCCCTTCAGAACGATCAGAATCGTGGCCAAAGCGAGCAGCCCGAACACCAGGCTGATCGCGGTCAGAACGTTCTCCGGAACGTGATCCATTAACATGCTCCGGCCTCTTCCTGGAGGGCCTTGGCGCCGCGATTCAGGAGCGTCCAAATGGATAGCAGCACGGCCACACCAAGGAACCAAGCAACCCACGGCTGCAACGGGACGCCAACCCCGATCAGGATGGCAAGCAAGCCGAATGCGACGGCCCGGTCACTTTTGCCAAAGGGGCCGTCGTAACGCCGCTGGCCACCGATTTGAACGGATACGACACCTATCATCTCGCTCATGGTGCCCAGCAGAACCACGCCATAAACGCCCCAAAGAGGGACGCCGGGGATGAACGCCAACGGTAGGTAGAGAACCGCATCAGAGATGACGTCTCCCATCTCGTTCAGGACGGCGCCGAGGCGGCTTTCCATATGGTGCTCGCGCGCCAGCATGCCATCGACCGCGTTCAGCGCCATGCGCAGGACCAGAACCAGGGGAAGCGAAAGCAGGGGCCAGATGGCGCCTGGTTGCAATGCAATTGAGACGCCGGCCAGCGCGGAAAGAACCAAGGCAAGAATGGTAACCTGATTGGCCGTAACGCCGGCCTTGGCCAACTGGTTACAAACGGGCCTGAGTAATGCCTGAAATTGTGGTTTTAATTTGTAGATACCGGACATCTGGCGTTCCCATCAATTGGACTGGCGATATCAGCCGGCTTCGCCGCGAAGCCCGGCGACCGTTTCCCGCAAGTGCGCCACCGTTGCCATTTCAGGTGCGATGGGCGCCCCGACCGATAATCTGACATTTGCCCGGAAGCGTTGCGGCAGCTTGCCCAGGGCCTTGCCGCCAATCAGGCTGAACATGCTGCCCCACAGTCCGGATAGAGCCAGAGGAATGACGGGCACCGGTGTTTCCTGCAGGATGCGTTCAACGCCTGGGCGAAAATGATTGATCTCCCCATCGCGGGTCAACATGCCCTCGGGAAAGATGCAAACCACCTCGCCATCGCGCAGATACGCCCCGATCCTGTCGAATGCCGCCGTGTGAATTTTCTCGTTTTCCCTGCGCGGCGCGATCGGAACCGCGCCGGCGGTCCGGAAAATGAAACTGAGGACGGGAGTCTTGAAAATCCGGTGGTCCATGACGAACCGGACCGGGCGCCGGCACGAACCGGCGATCACCAGCGCATCCACGTAACTAACATGATTGCAGACCAGAAGGGCCGGCCCTTCGTCGGGAATATGGTCCATATGGTCACGGTGGATGCGGTACATCATGGCGGTCAATATCCAGACCAGGAAACGCATCAGGAATTCGGGCACCAGCGTGTAGATGTAGATGGCCACGGCAACGTTCAGAGCGGCCATGACAAAAAACAGTGCTGGGATTGAAAGTCCGAAGTTCAGCAGGCTGATTGCCAGCGCGGCGGAACCCACCATGAACAGGGCATTGAGGATGTTGTTGGCGGCGATTACCCGCGAGCGATGTCTCGGTTCCGAGCGGCTTTGAACGATTGCGTACAGGGGCACGATGTAGAAGCCGCCAAAAATGCCAATCATCGAAAGGTCAAACACCACCCGCCAATTTGCCTTATCGGCAAGAAAGGCGCCGGCGCCCTGGAGTTCGCCTATCCAGACAAGATTGTCGGCGAAGTAGAGGTCAAAGCCGAAAATGCTGAGACCAATGGATCCGAAGGGCACCAGACCCAATTCCACCATGCGGCCGGACAACCGCTCGCAAAGCAGTGAACCAATGCCGACTCCAAGGGAGAAGAGGACCAACAGTAGGGTCACAACCTCCTGATTACCGCCCAGTATAGTCTTGGCGTAGTTCGGGAACTGCGTCAGATAGACCGCGCCCAACATCCAGAACCAGGAAATTCCCAGAACCGATTGGAACACCGCGCGTTTCTGCCGTGCGATGGCGATGATCTTCCAGGTTTCGGTGAACGGGTTCCAATTGATCTTCAGACCGGGATCATTGGCCGGGGCAAGCGGGATCAAGCGGCTGGCCAGCCATCCCAGACAGGCGAACAGAACCACGACGATGCCGGTCAGAAAGGGTCCGATACCATCGACGGCAACTAGCAGCCCGCCCACGATGGTGCCCAGTAGAATGGCGACAAAGGTGCCCATTTCCACCAGGCCATTGCCGCCGATCAGCTCTTCCGGCTTCAGGTGTTGCGGCAGGATGGAGTATTTGACGGGACCAAAAAAGGTGGATTGGGCGCCCATCAGAAACAAAATGACCATGAGGGCCATGACGTTGCCCGCCATGAAGGCGATGGCGCCGGCGGTCATGATGGCGATCTCACAGAGTTTGATCAGCCGCATCAAACGCGCTTTTTCAAATTTTTCCGCGACTTGCCCGGCGGTGGCGGAAAACAGGAAAAACGGGATGATGAAAAGCCCGGCACATATGTTGATCAGAAGGTCGCTGTCGGAGGCATGGGCCGAGAAAGCGATCAATATGATCAGGGCGTTCTTGTAGACATTATCCGTGAACGCGCCGGCGAATTGGGTCAGGAAATACGGCAGGAACCGGCGCAAGCCAAACAACGTAAATTGATTGTCATTGCTCATGCCCGAAAGCCCCCTAGGCTATTTTGGAATGCACCCGTCTTGAGAAAATGTTTGATTGCGGCGATGCTTGCCGGGTTGTCCATGATGAACGTATGAAGCGCGTCCACGATCAGAAAATCCGCGGCGCCTTCGAGTTTGGTTTCCTCGACCGTAACAACCCCATCATCATCGCCTTTGAGTAAGGGATTGAAACCATGGCCATCGTTGCGGCCACCGGCGATGATGCCAAATTGGACGCCGGGCGGAGGCACCATGACGGCTTCTTGGGCCGTTACCGCCTGGCCGCCTTTTCCGAGAACCAGTCGATAGGCGGGGACATCCTTGAGCGCATCGGCAATGGCCGAACCCTTGCTCGGCGGTGCCAGCA
Organism: Alphaproteobacteria bacterium; assembly: GCA_021776235.1. Lineage (GTDB taxonomy): Bacteria > Pseudomonadota > Alphaproteobacteria. Next base: position 102,358 of record JAJFGG010000069.1, read on the forward strand.
AAACCGCACGGTGGACGTCTATTCTGCTGCGCCAGTCGCTATCGACGGCAAGAGTCTGGCGCAATACCAGGCCGCCATAACTGTGGCTGACAAAAGAAACTGTATCTATGCCCCGCAAGTCGGCGAGCAGCCGGTTGAGACGCGCCGCGTGCTCGATTGGATCGCCGCGCGTGCTGGCATAACTTATCGAAAAGGTCGCGTATCCTTCGTTCTGCAGTGCCCCTGCAAGCTTTGCGAAAGAATTTCGCGATCTTCCGAGGCCATGGATCATGATAACAAGATGATCCCCGGACCAACTGGGGGATTTCTGAAGCGAAATCGACTTGAAAGACGCCAGACATGTTGCGTAGCTGCCCCATTCCAGGCGCCTGTCGTCGGGGTCCAGCAAACGATAATGCCCGGTCACGGCGTTTTCCTGAATGCGCCAGCCGGCCTGTGCAAACACGTCCGACCAGAGTTGACGCCCGCCCATGGTCGGCATTGCTATCGCGCCATTTTCAGAAGCGAAATTCATGCGCTGATATTTGTCGTTTTCAGCCGCCATCGAAACCTCTCCCAGAACCAGGATGCTGAGTGTCAAAGTCAGCAGGATCTTCTTGACCCGGCGCATAACGCTAGCCCTTGCCCCGGTTGGCGCGTAGGCCCGCCATGTAATTCGTGACCAATTGTTCTGCCAGTTGCGTTGCCGAGGCGTTGGCGACGATGTCCAGCTTTTCAGAGCTGGCCAACGAGCAGATCCCATGCAGGGAACTCCACAAAACCCGTGCGGATATATGACAATCCCGTGTTTCGGATCCTGCAAATATCGGCGCAATGACGTCTTCTATGAGATCCAGCAGCCGGCTGACCTTGCCCCCATACCACTCGGGCAGTTCCTGACCTGCCGGCAGCCGATGATCGAACAGGCTGTTCCAGAGATTGAGGTTTTGCTGGGTGAAATCTATGTAGGCCTCGGTCAGGCGCAGCAATCGGCGGTTCGGTCCGCCGGTGGTGGGAACCGCGCGCAAGGCGTCGTACAGAAGATCCAGGGTGGACGCATTCAGGTGGACGATTAGATCATCAAGGTTCTCATATAGATTATAGATTGTGCCAACGGAGTAGCCGATTTTCTTCGCGACCTTTCGCGTGGAAAGATCCCGCACCCCTTCGCGGGCGACAATGGCCCGGGTGGCGTCCAGCGCCATCTGGCTCAATTCGTCCCGACTGTGGTCGTATCGCCTAGCCATTGCCGACGTCTCCGTGTTTTTCTGAACACTGATCAATTAGGACTTGATCGTTCGATGATGAGAATATATATATCAAATGAACGATGTTCAATAAAAAAGACGGAAATTGCGAAATTTTTTTGAACGACGTTCAAATCACTCAAGCCGATTTACCGGAGATCAGAAAATGTGGAAGAGACCAAGAGCCAAGAAAATGATCATCATTGCTGCCCTGGGCGCATTGGGGTTCCTCGCCGTGCAGTCTCTGGGTGGTCACGCACTATTCCAATGCCTGAACGAGTTCGTCAGCGAGAATTTTGCCGCGGCAGTCGGCAATTTTGAGAAGGTTGTTGTCGGCTGGATGTACGACGAACTGATCATCGACATCGCTTATCGCTAACCGCCGAAACCCGGTCTCGACGGCCCAGAGAAGGAGACAGTGAGATGAGTGTTGCAGAAAATCGCTTCAAGAGTTGGGATGGCGCTGAATTGTTCTACCGCTTCTGGACGGCGCGCAAGAAATCCAACAATGCCATCGTCATGTTCCATCGCGGCCACGAGCATTCGGCACGTTGGCAGGATGTTATCGAGAAGCTGCAGCTGCCCAACGTAAACATATTTGCCTGGGACGCCCGTGGACATGGTCGTTCTCCCGGCGAACGCGGTTACGCCGAAAGCTTCGGTGCTCTGGTCAGGGACGCCGATGCCTTCGTCGCCCACATCTCAAAGGCATACGGAATTCCTTTCGAAAACATCATCATCCTCGGTCATAGCGTGGGCGCTGTCATCGCCAGCACCTGGGTCCATGACTATGCCCCGCGCATCCGAGGCCTGGTGCTCGGCAGCCCTGCCCTGCGGGTCAGGCTTTATGTGCCTTTCGCCGTGCTCGGACTGCGTCTTCTGCAAAGATTTCATGGGAAAGCCTTTGTCTCGAGTTACGTAAAAGGCCGCCTTCTGACCCGTGACGTTGAAAAAAGCCGCTCCTACGACAATGATCCACTGGTGACACCGCGGATCGCGGTCAACATACTGCTCGGCTTGCGCCATGCCGGCACCCGATTGATCAAGGATGCGGCCGCCATAACGGCGCCGGCCCTGGTGCTCTCCTCGGGCGCCGACTTCGTTGTGGAACAAGCGCCGCAAAAGACTTTCTATGACCGCTTGGCCAACCCGCGGAAGGAAATGCAAACCTATGAAGGGTTCCGCCACGATACCTTCAACGAACTGGAAAACCATCTGCCCGTCGGCAAGGCGCGCATGTTTATCGAAGCTCTCTTCGCGGATGACTACCGCGAAACGGATCTTCGCGATGCGGACGCCAATGGCTTCACAAGGCGGGAGCATGATGCTCTGGCGCGGGCCCTACCCTTGTGGTCGCCCAAAAGGTGGAACTTTGCCGTCACCAGGCTTCTGCTGAAATCCCTGGGCCGTTTGAGTAAAGGCATTCGTATTGGCTGGAAGGTGGGTTTCGATTCCGGCTCGATGCTTGACTATGTATATGAAAACAAGGCGCGGGGCATTTCGCCATTTGGCAAGCTGATTGACCGGCTCTATTTGAATAGTCCGGGCTGGCGGGGCATTCGCCAACGCCAACGCAACGTGCAGAATTTTCTCCACCAGGCCATCCGTGACCACCTCGATCGCGGCGGCGATGTGCGAATCCTTGATATCGCCACGGGACATGGCCGCTATATTCTCGACGTGATCAAGGACTACGGCGATGGTCGGGTCACGGCGTTGCTGCGCGACTACGCCGAGGTCAACATCAGGGCCGGGCGCAATCTCGCTTTTGCAATGGGATTGCGTAACGTCGCCTATGAACAGGGCAATGCCTTCGATGGTCAAACATTGCGCAACCTTGCCGCCAGCGCCAACGTGGCCGTCATTTCCGGTCTCTACGAACTGTTCCCGGACAATGCCATGGTGCGCCAGTCCCTCGCCGGTGTGGCGAATGCGTTAGACGAGGGCGGCACCTTGATCTACACAAATCAGCCCTGGCACCCGCAGCTGGAATTCATCGCCCATGTTCTCACCAGTCATCGCCAAGGCGACGCCTGGGTCATGCGCCGGCGTACCCAGCAGGAAATGGATCAACTGGTACGGGAGGCCGGCTTCGAAAAAATCAGCCAGACGATAGACGAAGACGGCATCTTCAGTGTCTCCATGGCGCGCAAGAAATTACCTGGGTCAGGCGAGAAGAAGCAGGAGATTCCAAACTACAATTTACCCATGCTGCATTCCGTAAAAGACGAAATGTGGGCATGGCGTACTCTGTCACCATGAGCCGGTCATACAGTGTTGTCCCATCGCCGCTTTCAAAGCCAGCATGGTGACAGGGACATTATTGGCCCTTTCCCAAAACGACAGGGATTTTGAGACGAACTAATAATGCGGCGGCGGTTGGTCATCGGGTTGGGCGGGGTCGATTTCGCCTTCCAGGCGTAGCAGACGGCTGCGCAACTGATCGATGTCCCGGCGCAGGGCTTCGATCTCGGCCCATTGCCTGTTCACCATGTCATGCAGATCCTCAATGCTGCCGTCCTGATGGGCGCTATGGCTTTCCAGCGCCATCAGGCGGTCTTCCAGGTCTTGGGTGTTGGTCATAGGCCGACCTTGGTGGTTAGGCCGCCATCCACGGGGAGGACGGCGCCGGTGATATAGGCGCCCGCGTCGGAGGCGAGGAACAGGGCCGCGTTGGCGGCGTCCCAGGCATCGCCCATACGGCCCAGACGGGGCAGCGCGTCGCGCTGGCCACGGATCGTTTCGATCGGATCGCCGCTGCTGCGGTGATACATCGCCAACGCTGTCGGGGTGTCCATCAGGCCCAGCATCAGGACATTGCAGCGGATGCCATGGGGGCCGTTCTCGTAGGCCAGCCAGCGGCAGAATTCGTTCAGGGCCGCCTTCGCCACCTTGTAGGCGATCAGCGGATAGGCGGCGGTCGCGGCGATCGAGCTGGTATGGATGATACAACCTGCCTGCTGGGCCCGCATTGTGGGCAGGGCATGTTTCGAGAGCAACATGGCGCCGGTCAGATTACGGTCCAGGCTGGCCTGCCAGTCGGCCAGGTCAATTTGCGTCGTGTCGCCCTCGACAATGCCCGCGCCTACATTGTTGTGCAGGATATCGAGCCGGCCATAGGCCGCCGCCGTCGCCGACATCAGATCGCGGCAATCCGCTTCATCGGTGATATCCGTTAACATGGTCTGGACCGAATAACCCGCCGCCCTGACCTGCCGCGCGGTTTCCTCCAGCGACGGGCGGGAACGGTTGGCCAGCATCAACTTTGCCCCTTCGCGGGCAAATGTCAGCGCCGTCGCCCGGCCATTGCCCATGCCGTCCGGCTCGGTCTGGCCGGCGCCGGCGATAATGGCGACCTTGTCTTTCAGACGCATCGTGAGTCTTCCCGATTGATATAGGCCCTGAGGGATTGGTATTAATGGATCGACAATTAAGCGCAACCAGAAAGGCACGATGTGATGACCACGGCGGGCAAGATCCTTTCGCAAGCACAGCAGGACCAGTTCTGGCGGGACGGCTATCTGGTGGTCGATGGCGCGGTCGATGCCGGAACCCTGGCCCGGCTGCGCCGGCAGATGGATGACTGGGGCGAGGAAAGCCGCGCCCACAGCGAACCCTATGGTCCGCCCACGGTCGATGGCCGGCCGCGCTTTGACATGGGGGAAGAGCATTCCCCGGCGCAACCGGCCCTGCGGCGGATCAACAACCCGGCGGAAATTTCAGAGGATTTCCACGCCGTCATGACCGATGCGGCCATGGTCGATATGGTCGCCGATCTGATCGGACCGAACGTGAAATATCACCATTGCAAGATCAACTCGAAACTGCCCGGCAGCCAGACGGTGGTGCGCTATCACCAGGATTTTTGCTATACCCCGCATACCAATGACGACGTCATAACGGCGCTGCTGCTGCTGGACGACGTGGATCTGGGCAATGGTTGCCTGATGGTGGTGCCGGGTACCCATCGGGGTTCCATCGACAGCCTGTTCCAGGACGGTGTTTTCACCGGCATGGTCGCACCGGCGCTGGAGGAAGACTATCTGGCCCGCCAGGTTCCCATTGAGGGCAAGGCCGGCGCCGTCTGCCTGATGCATACCCGCCTGCAACACGGCAGCGAACCCAACCTGTCCGAGGGCCGCCGCCGCGCCATCTATCTTTGCGTCTATAGCGCCGCCGACGCGGTGCCCGTGGCCCGCAATCCCATGCCCTCGAGCCTGGAGGGCACCATCGTGCGCGGCCAGGCGAGCCTCAGCGCCCGCATGGTGCCCCTGGAAGTGGAATTGCCGCAGCAACCCAAATCCGCTTCATTCTTTACCGTCATTGGGCAGAATTCAGCCGGCGCAGGGGAATAGAGCAAACTGCGTTCATTTCAACGCAGACAGATTGCGCGAATTTTTTGATCAAGTCGCGTTTTACAGGCGCTGAAAAACCTGGGTCCGGGCGGTAATCTTGTCGGTGAACTGATACCAGCCGCGCATTTCCATGAATTCCGGCGTCTCCAGGGCCTCCGGGCCGCTCAATTCATAGACCGCCATGTAGGTCTTGGCCGAAGCCGTGGTTTTTCCGCCATCCTTGGTCAGGCTGGCGGCACCGGCGGAGACATAGCGGTTGCCGCGCAGGACACCGGGACAGGCCAGGGCTTCGGGCAAATGCACCTCGTCATACCATTGGTTCCAGGCCGCTTCGGCCGCCGGGTCTATCTCGGCACTGACAATTAACAAATAGTGCGGCAATTCTGCCGTCATTGGCCGCTCCTGTTGTCCGGACAACGTTATCAGGTAACCAGTTCCGGGATCTTGTCATCGCTGGGGGTTTCCGGTCCAACCGGGCCTGCGCCACCACCGTCGCCTTTTCTTCCGCCTTTTGGCTTTTTCTCCAGGGCCTTGAATTCAAAGCTCAATTTGCCGTCGATGACATCGACCGTGACCTGTCCGCCCTTGGCCAATTTGCCGAACAGCAATTCATCCGCCAGAGGCTTTTTCACCTTGTCCTGAATAATCCGGCCCAGGGGACGGGCACCATAAAGCTGGTCATAGCCTTTTTCCGCCAGCCAGTCTCGGGCTGCCTCACTCAGGCTGATGGAGACCTTGCGCTCGCCCAACTGGCCGCCCAACTCGCCGATAAACTTATCGACAACCTTGGAGATCACCTCGGGCGGCAGGGCAGAGAAGCTGATGGTGGCGTCCAGGCGATTGCGGAACTCCGGCGTGAACAGGCGATTGATGGCCTCTTCGTCGGCGCCAACCTGCGTGTCGCGGCCGAAACCAATGGCCATTTTCGACATTTCCGCGGCGCCGGCGTTGGTGGTCATAATCAAGACCACGTTACGGAAGTCCACGTGTTTGCCGTTGTGGTCGGTCAGTTTGCCGTAGTCCATGATCTGCAGCAGAATGTTGAACAGATCGGGATGGGCTTTCTCAATCTCGTCCAAAAGCAGAACCGCGTGGGGGTTCTGGTCAATGGCATCGGTCAGCATGCCGCCCTGATCGAAGCCCACATAGCCGGGCGGCGCCCCAATCAGTCGGCTGATGGTGTGCCGCTCCATATATTCCGACATGTCGAAGCGCACCATCTCCATGCCCATGATATTCGACAATTGCCGCGCCACTTCGGTCTTGCCGACGCCTGTGGGGCCGGAAAACAGATAGCTGCCAATTGGCTTTTCCGGTTCGCGCAGGCCGGCCCGCGACATCTTCAGGGCCGTTGCCAGTGCTTCGATGGCCTGATCCTGCCCGAACACGACGTTTTTCAGCTCACCGTCCAGATTGGCCAGGCTGGCCCGGTCGTCCTTGGACACCGTCTTTGGCGGGATGCGCGCGATCTTGGCGACCACGGTCTCGATGTCCTTGACCGAGATGGTCTTCTTGCGCCGGCTTTCCGGCAACAGCATCTGCGCCGCGCCAACTTCATCGATCACATCGATCGCCTTGTCGGGCAGCTTGCGGTCATTGATATATTTCGCCGAAAGCTCGACCGCCGCCTTGATCGCGTCGCCGGTATAGCGGATATGATGGTAATCCTCGAAATAGGGTTTCAGACCCTTCAGGATTTTGACGGCGTCCGTTACGCTCGGCTCGTTGATGTCGATCTTCTGAAAGCGGCGCAACAGGGCGCGGTCCTTTTCGATATAGCCGCGGTATTCCTTGTAGGTGGTCGAGCCCATGCAGCGGATGGTGCCGCTGGCCAAGGCCGGCTTCAACATGTTGGAGGCATCCATGGCGCCGCCCGAGGTCGCGCCGGCGCCGATCACCGTATGAATTTCGTCGATGAACAGAATGGCGTCCTCGTGGTTCTCCAGTTCCTGAATAACCGCCTTCAGGCGCTCCTCGAAATCGCCGCGATAGCGGGTGCCGGCCAACAGGGCGCCCATGTCCAGGGAATAGATCGTGGTATCGCGTAAAACTTCCGGCACTTCACCCAGCACCACACGCCGCGCCAGGCCTTCGGCGATGGCGGTCTTGCCGACCCCGGGGTCGCCAACCAGCAGCGGGTTGTTCTTTTGCCGCCGGCAGAGGATTTGAATGGTCCGTTCCAGTTCCTCTTCCCGCCCGATGACCGGATCAATGCGGCCGCTGCGCGCCTTTTCATTCAGATCGATGCAATAGGCCGCCAGGGCCTCATCGCCGGATTTGACGCCGCTTTCTTCCTCTTCCTTTTCCTCCGTGCCACGCACGGTCCGTTCGGTGCTCATGCCCGGCGTCTTGGCCACACCGTGGGAAATGTAACTGACCGCATCCAACCGCGTCATATCCTGTTCCTGCAGGAAGAACACGGCGTGGCTCTCGCGCTCGGCAAACACGGCAACCAGAACATTGGCACCCGTCACTTCATCCCGGCCCGACGATTGCACGTGATAGACGGCGCGCTGGATAACCCGTTGGAAGCCGGCCGTGGGCTTCGCCTCTTCCTCCTCTTCCTCGACCGTCAAACTGGCGAGATCCTCGTCCAGATAATTGGTCAATTGCAGGCGCAACTGATCGATTTCCACATTGCAGGCGCGCAATACAGAGCGGGCATCGTTGTCATCGCACAGGGCCAATAACAGATGTTCCAGGGTTGCGAATTCATGCCGGCGATCGTTGGCGCTGCGAAGCGCCCGATGCAGGCTTTGTTCCAGTTCCGTCGCGAATGATGCCACTAGACTTTTTCCATTGTGCATTGCAGCGGATGCTGGTTCTAGCGGGCGAGGTCGGTCACCTGCATTACCTTTGTCTCCGCTATTTCAAATGGGAATATGCCGCAGACACCAATCCCCTTCTGGTGCACATGCAGCATGATTTGGGTCGCTTCCTGTTGGTCCTTGCTAAAGTAGCGCTCCAACACATGGATCACAAATTCCATCGGCGTGTAATCATCGTTCAACAACAGAACCCGGTACATGGACGGCTTTTTCGTCTTCGGCTTGGCTTTGGTGACCACATCGGTGCCACTGCCGCCGTTTTGCCCGCCGCCATCTTCGTTACCGTTATTGCCGTTCGGGTCATTCATGCCATTCGGAACTCCTGCTCGCGGCTCAACACAACCTGATCACGCCAAATCGAATTATGCCACGTTCCTATCATATCGGCCATTTCCATCATATTGGAAGAGGTGATCGATACGATAGTAGAATGGATATATTTAGAAAGAGCAAAATTTGCCCGCCCGGCGGCATCCCAATAGGCTTGGCAGTAGAAACAGAAAAAGGGCCCGGTGGGAGGAACCGGACCCTTCTCTGTGGCGCCCCTCCCAATAGGAAGGGCTGCCATGCGGCAGTTACGCCGCGTCGTTGTGCCATTTCTCCACTGTCGTGGTGAATTGGGCATTGATGGGCTCAACCGCATCCTGGACCACCTTTGTGGCCAGTTCACCGACTTTGGTGCTTTGCGCCATCAGGCCGTCGAAGCTGCCGCGCACGAAGTCTGACTGCAAATCCATCACCTCGTTCAGGGATTTCGCACCCAGGATCGCCTTGGTCACCTGCACATTGCTGTCCAGCATCTTTTTGGTGAAGCTCATCCATTCGCCGCTGATGGCTTCCACGCCCTTGCCGTAGGCTGTGCCGGCCGCGCTCCAGGCTTCAATGTTTTCCTTGCCGTTGATGGCCATCTCGTCATAGCTCTGGACCAGATCCTCGGCCTTGCCGCGCATGCCGGCAAAGGCGTTTTCATAACTTTCGGTGCTGACTTTGGCAAAGTTACGAAGGCTCTCCTGGCCGGCGGCAACAATAGTCTCGGCCGTTTTGGTGGCGCTGTCAGTCGCTTTGTCCTGCTTGGTGCTCTTGGCGGTCATGATCAAATCTCTCTTTGCTTGTTGGCATCATCTGAACTTCGCCGGCCGGTGCGATCCACTGCCAAAGGGGATCATTGGGATCGCCAACCCGGTAACGCCAAAGCTCGCTAAAACTGGTTTATGCTGCAATGCAACATAAGGTCAAAATAGGTATTAAGGACTGAATGTCAAGAAAATTTGTGCGGTGCAGCAAAACATTTCTTGCACTGCGATATGCGGTGGCCCGGGCCATCTCAGGCGGGCGGTTTGCCGGGCCGCATACACGCTGTCGCAAAAATCAGATCAGATGCCGGAACGGCAGCATCGCTTAAAGATAAAGTTGACAAATGACAGCGGGCGAGGCCAATGGTCTTGGACAAAAGATGATCGATTATGCCAGAATAGAGCAGAAATGGCAGCGCCGGATCAGAAAATACCGTTGCGAACACATAGTATCTTTACCTATTATTCACTATGATTCGATTACCTTGGTTATAGCGTTCTTAATTATTGGACAGCCTGTGCCGCTTTCGCCCATCATTCCTGCCAAACGCCCGACCGGCACGGTGCCATGAACGATCGTCATCGTTTCAGGCGTCGGAGCGCGACAGCATGGCTGCTGTCGATTGCCGGCGGCTTGATTTTGTCGGCCTCATTGGCGGCGCCCGCAGAGGCGGGGCGGTCACGCTATGCCGAACTGGTGGTGGACGGTAACAACGGCCGGGTACTGGTGGCGCGGAATGCGGACGCCCGAAAATATCCCGCATCGTTGACCAAAATCATGACTTTGTACATGGTGTTCGAGGCGCTGGATAAGGGCAAGCTACGCCTGGACCAGCCGTTGCGGGCGTCCCGCCGGGCAGCTGGGCAACCGGCGTCCAAGCTGGGCCTGCGCAAGGGCGAGGTTATTACGGTGCGTCAGGCGATCATGGCCCTGGTGACAAAATCGGCCAATGATGCTGCCACTGTCGTGGCAGAGGCGATTGGCGGCAGCGAATTCAAGTTCGCCCTGATGATGACCCGGCGGGCCCGGGATCTGGGTATGAGCCGAACCACATTCCGCAATGCCTCCGGCCTGCCGAACCGCCGCCAGCTATCCACGGCACGGGATATGGCCCGGTTGGCCCTGGCCATACGCCGGGATTTTCCACAGCATTTTGACTATTTTTCCAAGACCTCCTTCTCCTACCGGGGCAAGGTCTTCAAAAACCACAACAATCTGGTCGGTAACGTCCAAGGGGTTGACGGCATCAAGACCGGATACATTCGCGCCTCGGGCTTTAATCTGGTAGCTTCGGCCAGCCGTGATGAAGGGCGTCTGGTGGGCGTCCTGTTCGGTGGCCGCTCCGCGAACAGCCGGGATCGGCGCATGCGTAAACTTCTGGCCAGCGGTTTCAAACGCTTGCAGCGCGGTGACGAGCAGGGACTGCCCAATCAGTTCGTGCGTCCCCGGGGCCGCATGGATGGCTTTGGCCACGTGCCCGTGCCCCGGCAGAAACCCCTGCGCACGGCCGTCAAAACCGCCGAAAAGCTGGATACAGCCAAATTTGATGTCGCCTGGTCGGTGCAAATCGGCGCCTTCAATCAGGTCGCCACGGCCCGCCAGCATCTGCGCAAACTGACAGGGGCGCTGCCGGACTTACTTTCCGAGGCCAAGATGTCCATCGATGCCTTCGAAAGCGGCCGGGCCGTGTTTTACCGGGCTCGGGTGCATGGCATGAACGAGGATCAGGCCCACGAAATGTGCAGCCGCATCAAAAGTGCCAAATTCCAATGTCTGACCATCGCGCCAGCGGAAGCTTACCTGGCAACGGAAAGCCACCGCGGCTAGGGCGTTACACCAGAGCATTTGGTCACGAGGCGGCCTAGGCGGGGTATTCGATATTGCGGCGGGCGGCCAAATTGCGGCCCATGACTGCCATGTCGTCGGCGTCAAGGTGGCGCCGGGCCAGCGGCAGGACAATGTTGTTTTCCCAGATAATGTGGCGCCGTTGGGTTTCCACGAAACGGGCAGAGGCGGTTTCGAAAAGCTCGCGTTCAGTCACCTCCCGGCCGCCCAGCAAATTATCAAGGCCCGCCGTCACGGGGGGCAGCAAAGCGAAATCTTCCGTGTGCTCTTGCCGTAGGGTGGCAAGTATCCCTTTGGTGTCGCCATCTCCGTGACAGCGACGTTCGAGACAGGGGAATAGATCCTCCTCCTCGTCCGCGATATGTTTCGGCAATTCATCGACCAGATAGGCGCGGATGACCGCCATGTCGGCGCCGGCATCCTCGGCGACCGGCAGGGCGAAGAGGCCCTCGGTCAAGAGCCGGTCCATGGTGGCAATAACCTGACGCAATCTATAATGATCAGCGAATATATACTCAATGGGCTCGCGCAAAAGATTCTCGGGAATTAGCTCCAGGGACAGTGGCTCGCGCTTCCGCAATCTTGAATTTGTTGGATCTGCGATCAAACCGGCACCTCACTCTTGCAGATCCAAAGTTAGTTGCCGGCAACGGGCGACGCCTTGACCGGCGTCAACAATCCAGGCCGCGGCAGGCCCTAAGCGAGGGGCCAGGGTGCTTGCTGCAAATGCCTCACGGCCAGGCCGGCCAGGCCTTCATCACCGCCTATGGCGCCGCAATAACGAGCCGGACAGGCGGCCTGTGCGAAGGCCTGGGCCATGTCACGGGCACCATGTTGACCCTCGCCGGCAAACAGTCCGACGCCAAGCAACGGCCCGGCATGGCTGGCCAGAACATCAGGCAAACGAGGTGGTTGATCCAGGAATGCGACCACTACACTGGCGAATATATTCCGCGCGGCAATCCGCTCTCGGTGCAGCCGGGCCGTCTGGGCCGAGTCCGGGTCCCGCAGGGAACCATGGCCGATCAACAACAGGTGACTGTCCGCGATTGGCCAGGCAGCTTCCCTGGCGCCGCTTTCGGCCCGGCGGGCAAGCAGGTCCGCGAGGTCCGGGCTGAAGCCGAGAGGCGGGTACAACAAGGGCCTTTCGCGCCACGGGATTTCCGCCATGGTTTCAGCCAGGCGTTCGCGAAAGGTCACGCCGCCACTCATCAGAAACGGCAGCAGGTGGATTGCGCCGGCTTTGGCGCCATGCACGGCATCAGCCAGACTGGGTCCACCACGCAGTACTGCCGCCTTGACGTCGGCAAAGATGCTCCGCCCGGCCAGGTCGGCAACAAATTGGTGGAGAGCCGCGTCGCCGGCCGGACTGCCCGTGCCGTGGCCAACCACGATCAGCAGACTGTCGGCCCGCGGGATGTCTTCGCCGTCGCGCCCGCCGTCACCCTTAATGGGAGGTTCCGGCGGATAAGGTAATCTTATTGAAGACATTGTATTTGCCGGACGGTTTGACCATGGGGATGCGCTTCACTTCCTGCAACGTCTGCGCATCATAGACCACCAGGGCGCCGTCCATATCCCAGATCGATACCAACGCGTGACTGCCGTTCCGGGTAAACTCCACATGGGCGGCCGTCTTGCCGGGTGCCGGACGCAGGGTTTTGACGATTTCCAGACTGCGTTTGTCAATAATATGCAGCAAATCGCGATTGGGGCCAAAAAAAACGTCTACCCAGGCATAGGGGCTGTTTTCGTGGCTGCGCATGAAGAAACCGGGGCCTTTGGTTTCAATGCTTTTGATCACCGTCCAATCATTCATGTCGATCACTGAAACCCGGCCGCCCCGCAGATGCGGTGTCGCCATGACGGGCCGGCCCTGCCATTGCCAGGTAATGCCGGATCCAAGATGTGGCAGACCGGGCAGACCGACCGTACGGATCGGCCGGCCAACATTCAGGTTGACGACCACGCCACTGGTGCCGTCCCGGGAGGAACCCATGAGGTTGCGGTACGAGGGATCAAAAAAGAAATCGTCCAGCGGTTCATCCACCATGATACGGCGCAAGGCGAACAGGCCCTTGTTGTCGCTCAGGCTTTCCTCGTGGCCTTCTTCGTTGCTATGGGCCAGACCGGTGATCACGGCCGGGGCGTTGGGATCGGTGGATATCTCCCAAATTTCGGGCACGTCCTTCAAGGCGGCGATGAAGGAATTTCGTGGCCGGGCCTGGTAGATGGCGGATACGCGCGAAGTTTTCCGCTTGCGCCAATCGGCCACCCGCAGCAGTTTTAAAAAGGTGAGATCATGGGCGTCCAGCAGGACGATGGAGTGCGGCAGATAGTTGGCGGCCGCCAGATACTTACCGTCGGCTGATATGGCGATGTTGCGCATGTTAATGCCGGCACGGATCTCGGCCACGAGGCGGAATGTATGCAGATCGAACTTGCTGATCCAGCCATCGCGGGAACCAAAGTAGACAAACCGGCCGTTGGGTGAAAATTTCGGCCCGCCATGCAGGGCAAAGCGGCTTTTGAAGCGATGCAGAACCTCGAACTTATCGCCATCCAGAATACTGACATGATGATCTCCGGCTTCCACCACCACGAACAAATTCAACGGGTCGGCCTGAAAGACCGGCTTGTCCGGTAGGTTCAGGGCGATGCGGTCCAGCACCCGGCTCGCCTCGATCTGGGGCGCCAGCCACAACGGTTGCACGGGCAGGGGGGTGTAGATCAATTTTACCAGGGCGGATATTTCATCGGGCTTCAGAACATGGCCAAAGCCGGGCATCTGGGTGGCGATGCTGCCCTGGGCTATGACCTTGACCGCCTTGGGTTGGCGCAACCGGCGCAGGTTCTGCGGCAGCAGGGCCGGGCCGTTTTGTCCCAGTCGATCGGCGCCATGGCAACTGGCGCAATGCCTGGCGTAGAGTGCGCCTGCATCTACGGCCTGTTCAGAAAGCGCCGGGGCGGCAAGCGCCGGGACCAGAAATAGCCCCAGCGGCAAGGCAACCTTAAGAACCCAGAGCATGTTGCCTCTCCCGCTTATAGGGGGTCACGGTCAGCCGTTCGCCGCCCGCCTCAATGCCGATCTCCTGATTTGTCAGGTAGCAGGCCGGATCCTCGGCCCAGGGATCGCCGGTCAATTGCAGCGCCCGTACCCGGGTGTTGCCGCCGCAGATGGCGAAATACTGGCAGCCGCCGCAACGGCCCTTGATTTGGCGCGGGCTTTGTTTCAGGCCAGCCATGATTGGATCCGTGGTGTCGGGCCAGATTTCCGAAAAGGGGCGCTGTCGCACATTGCCCAGGTCATAATGCCACCACATGGTATCGGGGTGCACATTGCCCAGGTTATCGATGTTGGCGACGTTGACGCCGGACGAATTACCGCCCCATTGCACCAGTTTTTCCTGCATATGCGCCAATAGTTCAGGGCGATCGGGAAAGCGTTGCCGCAGCCAGAATAATAGATAAACGCCATCGGCATCATTGTTGCCGCTGACGAATTCCGTTTCCAGGCCGCGCTGCGCATGCTCCCAGGCGGTATCGAACAACAGGTCCATGGCTTGGCGCGTGGTGGTATGCTGGGCGTCGTCAGCCCGGTTACGGTTGCCCCGCCCGGCGTAATTCAGATGTGATAGATAGAACTTGTCGATCTGTTCTTCGTCCACCATGGCCAGGAGGTTGGGCAGTTCGTGGGCATTGTCCAGGGTCATGGTAAAGCGCAGTCCGACCTTGATGCCGGCGTCCTGGCATAACCGGGCGCCTTTGACCGAGGCAGCATAGGCGCCTTCGTGGCGGCGAAATGCATCATGAGTGGCGCCTATGCCATCCAGGGAGATACCCACATAATTGTAATCAGCGGCCTGAATGGCATCGATATTGCGTTCGTCGATGAGCGTGCCATTGGTCGACAGGCCCACGTAAAAGCCCATGTCTTTGGCCTTGGCCGAGATCTCGAATATGTCCGGCCGCAGCAATGGCTCGCCGCCCGACAGGATCAGCACCGGCACCCCAAAGGCGGACAGATCCGCCATCACCGCAAAGATCTCGTCCTTGCTCAACTCTCCGGGGAAATCCGTATCAGCGGAAATCGAATAGCAATGCTTGCAGTTCAAATTGCAGCGCCGGATTAAATTCCAGATGACGACCGGCCCGCTGGGCGCCCGTTTCGCCGCCATGGGCGTCGGCGAGATGATTTCGCGCATATACTGGCTGATACGAAACAAAACCTTTCCCCCATTCTTAAGACGGCCAGATAGATGGTTCCGCAGGCTATTTCAGGCCGTGAAACGCATGCCCGTCTTCTTCAAGATGCGCTGACTGTAAAGAATTTGATGCCCGCGCTCCTTGACCCCCATCAACTCTGCAATATGGGCGGTTTTTTCCGATACTTCGTCCCGGTCGCGGCCGTGCACCATGGCAAACAGGTTATACGGCCAATGGGGCAAATGCCGGGGCCTGTGATAGCAGTGGGAGACGAAATCCAGGGCGCCGACCATTTTACCCAATTCCGCGATGGCGTCATCGGGTACATCCCAGACCGTCATGCCGTTGGCGCGGTAGCCCAGGGCGTAGTGGTTCGGCACGGCGCCAATGCGGCGGATCAGGCCGCCATCCAACATCGCCTGCATGCGGGCCATGACGTCCTCGACCGCAAGTCCCAGTTCGTCGGCGAGGGCACGGTAAGGCTCAGGGACCAGGGGCAATCCCGCCTGCGTGGCGACGATAATGCGCCGGTCGATGTCGTCGGGCGGCTTCATGCTTCGAACCGCAGGCCGATGAAAAATTCTTCCCGTTTCGGCATATTGAAAACCGCCAGCCCGGTTTCCGCTTCGATCTCGGCGATCAGTTCATCAATTTGCGAGGGTTGTTCCGTAGCCAAAACAAACCACATGTTCAAATGATGCTCCCGGGCATAATTGTGGGCGACCTCCCGGTGGCCATTAACCTGTTCGGCCACCTCTTCAAAGCGCTCCTCGGGCACCGACATCGCCGCCAGGGTCAATGCCCCGCCCAGTTTTTCGGCGTGATACATGGGCCCAAACCGGCTTAACAAGCCATCGGCGCACAACCGGGTCAGGCGCTGGAGCAATTCATCCTGGCTGATACCGATTGTCTCGGCGGCCTTGGCATAGGGGGCCGGGCAAATGGGAAAGCCGCCCTGCAGGGCGTTGATGATGCGGCGGTCGATTTCGTCCATTGTGGCCATTATCCGGCCTTTGCCAGGCCGCCGCCAAACCGGGCCGCGTCCTGCTTATAGCGTTTGTTGGAGAACAGCACCTGATGGGGCCGCTGGCGCAAGCCGACCTGATCGTTCAATTGACCGATCTGTGCCAGCACCCGGGCCCGGGCCTTGCCATGCACCATGGCGAACAAGTTGTAGGGCCAGTGCGGTAACTGCCGGCGGCGGCGATAACACAAGGTCACAAAGGGAAAGTCGGCCAGTTCGGCGCCAAGGGCGTCAACCGCATCGTCGGGAACATCCCAGACCGCCATGGCATTGGCCCGATAGCCCAGTTCATGATGCCGCACGATCAGGCCCAGACGGCGAATGATGCCGGTTTCCAGCAAATGCCGCAGGCGGGCAATCACCTCTGCCTCCGACAACGCCAACTGTCCACCGATTTCAGCGTAAGGCCTGGGCACCAGCGGCAGGCCATCGGCCAGGACGGCCAACAATTGATGATTTTTGTCGTCAATCTCGATCATAGGGGAAACCCCAGATCGATGTGATATTCGGCCTCCAGGGGCAGTTTGATCGGGGACAGACCGGTTGCCGCCTTGATATCCGCCAGGGTCCGATCAAGTTCGGCATCGTTGGCCGCCGTCAGCACAAACCACAAATTGTATTCATGTTCCCGGGCGTAGTTGTGGTTGACCGCCGCCATGGCGCTGACCTGACCGGCCACTGCATGCAATTGTGTGGCCGGGACCGCCAGTGCGGCCAGGGTAGACGCGCCCGCACTATTGGGCCGTACCGCGGCGCCGACCCGGCCCAGGACACCGCGATCCCGCAGGCCCGCCAACAGGGTCAGCACATCATCCTCGCGCATGCCCAAGGCCTCGGCGATGGCCGCATAGGGGCGTGGCTGCAGCGGGAAATCCCGCTGATAGCGGTTCAACAGTTCCCTTTCCTGCCGGGACAGAGTTTGCGACGGCGCCATGGGGCTACAGTCCGATCCGATTGGCACGGGCCGTCAGAAAAATGCCTGACGGTTTCTTCGCCGGCATGGTTGTCAGCCTTTGGAAGCTTTCCGTGTCGTAAACATCGACCCGGTCGGCATCGCGTACGGAAATCCAGACCTGTTCCCCGCGCGGGGTGAATTCCAGATGCAGAACCGCCTTGCCCGGTTTGAATTCGTGCACGATCTTCATGCTGGGAACATCGATGACCTGCACCGTATCGTTGCGCGGATGGGCGAAGTTGACCCAGACCTGGCGGCCATCGGGCCGGGCGACGGCAAATATCGGTTGCCCGTGAACCGGGATGCGACCTACTTCGCGCCAACTGCCCGGCTCTACGATCAAGACTTCATGGCGGCCCACGGCGGGCAGAAAAATGACCTCGCCGGCCCGGGCCCAACCTTCCAGGTGGGGCATCTTGTAAACCGGCAGCTTCTCTTCGCCCCGGCCATAGCCGTCCAGAATACGGCGCACGCCCAACTCGGGTCGCCATAGATCCAGCATGGCCATGCCATCCTCGCCGAACAGGCCGGCAATGTAGTAGCGGCCATCGTCGGTGATCAGGCCGTCATAGGGCAGTTCGCCAATGTTCGGATATTTGCGCAGCTTATAGTCGGCCGGGTCGGAGAAATCCGCCACCCAAATCTCGCCGGCATCATAGAGCGAGAAAACAAAGCGCTGGCCCGGGGCATCGGCCAGACCGACGACCTTGGACAGGCCGCTGCCGTCGCTGGCCTGGGCCGGAATATTGGCCACCAGGTCCAGACTACCGGCATCAAAGACCTTGACCCCGCCCGGCTTGTAGTTGGAGACGGCCACCAGGCGGCCGTCTTGAGAGATCGCGCCGCCAATGCTGTTGCCCGATTGTACGACCCGTTTGACCAGACGACGCGCCAGCAGGTCGACCT
Organism: Alphaproteobacteria bacterium; assembly: GCA_021776235.1. Lineage (GTDB taxonomy): Bacteria > Pseudomonadota > Alphaproteobacteria. The sequence continues at coordinate 120,777 of JAJFGG010000069.1, forward strand.
TGCTCAAACCGCCATCGCGTCCAAAAATATAGGCATAACGTCCGTCCCGTGAATAGACGGCCGAGGCATGACTGAGATCACCCAGACCCTCAACCCGCCCCAGGGCCGTGCGCTGCGAGGTTTCGATTACCTGCAGGCTGCCGCTGGCGCGTTCTATTACCAAGCCCAGGTCGCCGGTACCGCGGATCGTGGCCGGGCCGGCCTGGGCCCGGGCCTCCGCGGCGGCCAGGACCGGCATGATCAGCAGGGCGAAGGCGATCAGCTTGGAGAATTTCATGGCGATACCTTCATCGTCTGGCCTGTTTTCAGAGCGCGTACCAACCATGCGGCTTCCTTCTCTTCGAGCAGGAATCGCCAGGGCGGCATGGGCGTACCCGGCAAACCCTGCATGATAACTTCCACCAAGGCGGCGTCGGGTTTGTCAGCCAGATTGATGGGTAACAGAGGCGAGCCAAGGCCGCCTTTCAGGGTTAGACCGTGACAAGAGCCGCAATCCTGTTGCAACAAATACAACAGTTCCTGTTGCCGTTGCGCGGATATGCTGCCTCCGGCCCAGGCGGTATTTGCCAGGCTGGCGGTCAGGCTCACCGCGACAAGGGCCTTAGCTGCCCACGGCGGCATTCGGCTGTTCATTGTCCTGCGCCTGTTCGGTCTCAACGCCCAGCAGGGCATGCAAGGTCACGACCTGACCGACGATGAACAAAACGGGACCGGTGAAAACGGCGGCCTTGGCGTCCGCGGCAAGGCTATCCAGGGTCGAAACGATGTGCCGTTGCGCAGGCGTGCTGCCGTTGTTGATAGCGGCCGCGGGCAGCTTTGGATCGGCTCCATGGTCGATCAGCCTGGCCGTGATTTGTCCCACGTTGGCCATGCCCATATAAATCACCAGGGTGGTGGACGGATCCGTCAGGCCGTGCCAATCGAAGTCCAGTTCGCTGTCTTCCCGGCAATGACCGGTCAGATAGCGGACCCCGGTGGCCATGCCGCGATGGGTCAAGGGCATGCCCACGGCCGCCGCGCAGGCGGAGGCGGATGTGATGCCCGGTACCACTTCGAAGGCAACGCCGCTGGCCACCAGTTCCAAGGCTTCTTCCGAGCCGCGGCCGAAGACAAAGGGATCGCCGCCTTTCAGGCGCACCACATTACGGCCGGCCTTGGCCAGGCGAACCAGCAACTGGTTGATTTCGTGCTGGGGGATGGGGTGGCTTCTGGGCTGTTTGCCGACGCTGATACGGGTTGTGCCGGCCGGGATCAGGGCCATGATTTCCGCCGAAACCAGGCGGTCATAGACCACCACATCGGCGTCCTGCAGCAGTCGGTGCGCCTTCACGGTCAGCAGTTCCGGATCCCCCGGGCCGGCACCGACAAGAAATACTGTTGTTGCTTCGGTCATTTAGAGCGTCCCCCCAACGTTCATGGGCAGCAAATTATGTAGGAACGGTTGACGGGGCCGAAAAGGGTTGCCCCTTTCCGGCCCCGCCATGAGTCTTAATAGACGTCGTTCCGAGTGTTGTAAAAGTTGAACTTGCCGGTCGGTGTGACAAGCCGTTTGTCACGGATGACATGCTTCAACTTTCTGGTCTTGTCGTCAACGATGACAATGGCGGATTCCTGTGAGGCCGAGTTCCAAACCGAGAACCAGACTTCGTCGCCCGCCTTGTTGTACTCGCCTTGCACGACCCGGCGCACGCCTTCGGTGATGCCCGACCATTCGCCGATCGGCAGCACCTCATACTCTTTGCTCAGGTCATTCAGGTCGAACACCGCGATTGATGCGGATACTTCGGCCTCCGGGTTCAGAGGCGTATCCACATAGAAGTTCTTGGAGGTCGGATGGGTCTTGACGAACAGCGCGCCGCCGCCCTGACCCTCCAGTTTCTGTACTACCTTCCAGGCATACTGCGGATGCTTCTTGGGATCCGTGCCGATCAAGGCGATGGTTTCGTCGCCCAGATGGGAGGTAGCCCAGACCGGCCCGAACTTCGGATGGATAAAGTTGGCGCCGCGTCCCGGGTGCGGTTTGATGCCGGTTTCCACGATCTTGACCAGCTTGCGCCGCTTGGTGTCGACGATCACCACCTTGTTGCGCGCGTTGGCCGCGACCAGGAAATAGCGCCCGGAGGAATCAAAACCGCCGTCGTGCAGGAAGCGTTCCGCATCAATGGTGGTCACGCTCAAGGCGTCCAGGTTGGAATAGTCAACCATCAGAACCTTGCCGGTTTCCTTCACGTTGATGATGAAATCCGGATGATAGTGAGAGGCGACGATCGCCGCGACCCGTGGTTCGGGGTGATATTCCTGGGTATCGACGGTCATGCCACGGGTGGAAACCACCTTGCGTGGCTTCAACGTATCGCCGTCCATGATCACATACTGCGGTGGCCAGTAGGCGCCGGCCACGGCATATCTGTCTTCCCAGCCCTTCATCTTGGACGTCTCAACCGAGCGGGCCTCGCTGCCGACCTTGATCTCCGCCACAGAGGTCGGCGGATCCATGAACATGTCGATCAGGTTGACCTTGGCATCCCGGCCAATCACGAACAGATAGCGGCCGGAAGCGGAAACCCGGGAAATATGCACCGCATAACCGGTATCGATCACACTGACTATTTCCTTCGAGTCGCCGGCGATCAAGGCGATTTGACCGGTGTCACGCAGGGTGACCGAGAATAGATTGTCCAGGTCAAGCGTGTTCATCTGCTTGTTGGGGCGATCGCCCACGGGCACGTGCACCTTCCACGAAGCCTCGATTGCGGCCATCCCGAATTCGGGCGGTTGGGCCGGTTCCATCAGCAGATAGGCGGCCATATTGTCGATCTCGTGCTTGCTGAGGCCGCCACCTTCACCCCAGTTCGGCATTCCGGCCGGGGATCCGTATGTAATGAAGTCCCGCACATACTCAAAACCATTTTCACGGGTCACTTTGGTGGTCAGCGGTTTACCCGTGGCACCTTTGCGCAGGACGCCATGGCAGCCGGCGCAGCGTTCGAAGTAAATCTGATTGGTCTTCTGGTAATCAGCGGCCGAAAGGTTTGGGACGCCTGGTTGACGGCCAGGCTGCTCGACCTTTTGATCGCGCAGCACATCCAGCTTTGGCGTGTACTGGCCGCCTGGCGTGGTTTCATGTTTTTTCAGATCCGTCTTGGCCGGCGCGTCTGCCGCCAAGCCGGCGATGGGAACGAAGGCCAGCGCAGCTGCAACCAACGCGCCGGTCGATAACTTCATCATGGACAATGACATCTCGTTTACTCCCGAGAGTGTGGATGGATGAGGCATATTTTCCATGTCCAGGAGCAGCCATCCTTGACCGTGGTCATGTCGGGCGACGAAAACCGCAGGCATTTTGAGTGCCCATAGTCAAGGGAACCGGGATATCCATGTCGGGCAGACGCAGGGGCAGGCAGAATCATGGGCGGCGGTGTAATCCGCCGCTCCTGCTGATTGCCCTGTTGGCGCTTTGCCTGACCATGATCGCCGCGCCGGCCTGGGCAAAACCGGGCGAACGTATCGGGCCGGAAACCCTGGCCCAGATTTTTCCCGGCGCGGAACGAGCCGGATCCATGGCGGGCAACCCGCCGGCCGCCTCGGTTTTCAAGGGTGGCGCCAGACTCGGTTATGTCTTTTCCACCCAGGATGTTGTTGGTTCGGTCGGCTTCTCCGGCAAGCCCATCGACATTCTGGTTGGCCTAACCAATGCAGGCGTGATCAGCGGCGCCAGGCTGCGTAGTCATAACGAGCCGATCCTGGTGATCGGTATACCTGACCTGGCGCTGCGGCGTTATGTTGACGGGTTCGCCAAGGTAGATATCCATCGACCCGGCCAACTGCGTGAAGGCGAGGCTTTTGGCGCGTTGCCGGATGCCATTTCCGGTGCGACTATTTCAAGCGCGGTGATCGGCGATTCCATCATCCGCGCCGCCCGCACCGTGGCCCGGGGGCGGGGGCTGCTGAAGTCGACGCAGGCAAAGCTGCGCCTGGATCGGGAAAACTACGAACCAGCGGACTGGCAGGAGTTGCGCGCGGATGGCTCAATCGTGCGTCTGGGCTTAAGCCGCGGCGCGGTGGAACAGGCCTATCGTGACCGGGTCGCTATTCCGGGGGCCGAATTTCCCGGCAACCGATCGCCGGAGGAATTGTATACCGAACTTTATACCGGCCTGATCACGCCGCCACGGGTCGGGCAAAACCTACTTGGCGCGCAGGCCTTCAACCGTCTATTGGGAAAAATGGGACCGGATGATCAGGCCATCCTGATTGCCGGCAATGGGCTTTATTCCTTCAAGGGTACGCGCTATCGGCGCTCCGGCCTGTTCGACCGAATTCAAATCGTGCAGGGCGACAAGATAATCCGTCTGGTCAAGCAGCATTATCATCTCTTCTGCGGCCTGCAGATTGCCGCAGAGCCGCAACTGCGGGAAATTGGCGTTTTCGTCATTCCGGCCGACACCGGATTCGATGCCCTAACCGATTGGCGTTTGGAGTTGCTGATAAGCCGGGAAACCAAGCAGGGCGCGCGGGTGCATCTGGATTTTCCGCTGCCCTATGTGCTGCCGGCCGGCTACCGCATTGGTCAGGTGTCCGCAGCGACCGCGGAACCACCGGATCAGTTGGACCGGGTTCTCGCCTATATGCAACGGCAATTGAACGAAGGTGAACCGGCCCTTTGGTTGCGTAATTGGCGCGACCGGGCCGGCCGGATCACGGTTCTGGTGGGGCTATTGCTCATTTTGAGCGCGGTCCTGGTGTTTCAAGACAACCTGGTGCGCCACCAACGGCTTTATCGCCCGGTTCGGCTGATTTATCTGACCGTGACCGTGGTCTGGATCGGCTGGTATGCGGGCGCTCAACTATCTGTAATCAATGTGTTGACCTTTGCGCAATCCTTGTTGAGCGGCTTTCGCTGGGAGTTCTTCCTGCTCGACCCGCTGATTTTTATTCTTTGGAGCTATGTCGCCGTGACGCTGCTGTTTTGGGGGCGCGGGGTGTTTTGCGGCTGGCTATGTCCCTTTGGCGCCCTGCAGGAACTGCTGAATGAAGCGGCGCGCTTGTTGCGTATTCCGCAAATCAATGTCCCCTTTGCCCTGCACGAGCGCCTCTGGCCAATCAAACACATCATCTTTCTGGGCCTGTTCGCCGTATCCCTGCACTCGACAATTCTGGCGATCGCCGGTTCGGAAGTGGAACCCTTCAAAACCGCCATTTCCATGCACTTCATCCGCCATTGGCCATTTGTTGCTTACGTCGGCGGCCTGTTGTTTCTGGGTCTGTTTATCGAGCGGTTCTTCTGCCGCTACCTCTGCCCCCTGGGCGCGGCGCTGGCCATTCCGGCCCGTTTGCGCATGTTTGAATGGTTGAAGCGGCGCTTTCAGTGCGGCCATGAATGCAAGGTTTGTGCGGTTCGCTGCACCGTACAGGCGATCCATCCCAATGGTTCGATCAATCCCAATGAGTGCATTTACTGCCTGGCCTGTCAGGCAAATTATTATGACGACCTGACCTGCCCACCACTGGTCGCCAAGCGCAAGCGGCGCCAGGAACGGACCGAAAAACAGGCCGCCTATCGCGCGAAGGCAAGTCAATGAAAACAGGCGCTCTTCCCATTCTGACGCGGCGGCGCTTTGTCACGATTGCCGCCGCAGCACTGGTCCTGCCAGCAGGCGCCACCGCCCGGCCAAGGCGATTTGAATGGCAGGGCAGCGCCCTGGGTGCCCGGGCCAAAATCGTGCTCTATCATCCCGACCCACGCGCCGCCCAGGCGGCGATCACCGCCTGTCTGGCCGAAATTTCCCGCCTGGAAGATCAATTCAGTCTGTATCGTCCCGGCTCGGCCCTGCTGCAGTTGAATGCCGCCGGCCAACTGGCCGCTCCCTCCCATGACATGCGTCGCCTGCTTGCTCAGTGCCGCCAATACAGCGATCTCAGTCAGGGGGCTTTTGATCCCAGCGTGCAGCCATTGTGGCAGTTGTACGCCGCGCATTTCGCCAACCAGCCCGCTGCGATTGGCGGCCCGTCCCTGGATGCCATCCGGGCCGTGCAACAGCATATTGATTATCGCCGCATTGCCATTGGCCCGGCGGAAATTCGTCTCGATCCCGGCATGTCCCTGACCCTGAATGGCATCGCCCAGGGCTACATCACGGACCGCGTCGCGGATCTGCTGCGGAACAGCGGCTGGTCTAATGTCCTGTTGAACTTGGGCGAGATCCGCGCTCTGCCGGGCCGCTCCTGGAAAGTAGGGTTGCCCGATGCTGGTCCCACTCTGGTCCTGAGCAACAGCGCCCTGGCGACTTCCGCTGGGGCCGGCAGCCCGTTCGCCGGACCGGCCGGGCCGCACCATCTATTGCATCCCCGCACCGGACGGAGCGCCCGGCGCTACGCGTCGGTTAGCGTCCTGGCCCCCACCGCCGCCGCTGCGGATGCCCTGTCCACCGCGATTTATCTTTCGCCGCCGGAAGGGGCCGCTGCTCTGCTGCGCCAGGGCGGCGGCCGGCAAGCCTGGCTGCGACGGGCGAACGGCGCCGTTCGACACCTAACAGCCTGATGCGGCTTTGCGCTGGCAACCCGGCCGACGAAACAAGTCAATAGCAACGGCCGTTGATCTAAGGACTGGCAAAATTATTCTTTTGCATACCGCTTGTGGCCTCGAGACACCCGGATTATGCATGGGGAGCAGCTATACCCAAATTGACTAGCGGGTTTCATTTCGACAGGCTGATTTTGGCTATAAAGGAAGAATATTGACCACGCCCGGGGAAATTCCTTCAGTTTCAATCGTTACTCCCGTTTTTAACTGCGCCGCGACAATCGAACGTTGCCTGGATTCGGTATGGTCCCAACACGAATACCTGTTGGAGCACTTTGTTGTCGATGCCGGCTCCACCGACGGTACGGTTGAGGTTCTGGAGCGTTATGCCGCTCTTCATCCGGATTTTCTGTTTTTCAGCAGTGAACCTGATCGTGGTATCGCCGATGGCTTTAACAAGGGAATTCGTGCCAGCAAAGGAGATTGGATCGGTATCCTGAACGCCGACGACTGGTACGAAGACAATGCCCTCGCCAAACTCATTCCCTACATGGATCGAGATGCCATCCTGCACGGACGGTCACGGCTGCACGAGCCTAAAACGGGTGCAGCGCGGGAATCGGGCACTCTGGATTACGATCCGGCACGGCACTTCCGGCCCATGGAAAAGATGCCGGCCCAATGGCCGACCTGCTTCATCCCTCGATCCATTTACGAGGGTGTCGGGCTGTATAGTACGGAATTCCGCCTGGCGATGGATTACGAGTTCTTTCTCCGCGCGCATCTCGCTGGTGTTGAGTTTCGTTACCTGCCGGAAGTCATTGCAAATTTCACCCTTGGTGGCGCCAGCGGGCAGGACCGAAATTCGGCCCGTCGCGAGATGGCGTTGGCGCAAATGTTACATCGCAGGGAGATCTGGGGACCGTTGCGGCTTTATTTGAAAGATATCGTTAAAGCCTCGATCCGCAGGCGCCGCCGCAAGCTTCTGCGGCGGCCAATTCACTGATTGGGCAGAGAACCGGACAATTTGAGCCCTATCAGCGCAGGTTGGTAGCACGCAGGGAAATGCCCAGAACCGCTTCCAGGTCATCCAGGGCCTGGGCGGCAGAGGTGACCTTGATGGTGGTCATGCCCATGGCCTTGGCCGGTTTCAGGTTAACGCCCAGGTCATCCAGAAAGACAGCCTGGGCCGGTTCCACAGCCAGTTTCTTGCAGGCAATCCTATAGAATTCCGGTTCCGGCTTGCGAATTCCGGTTTGGCTGGATTCGATCACCTGGTCAAAGATCTCCATCACCTTGGCGATCTGCGCCGCCTTGTCCGCATCCCTGCTCATGGATGGGCCGTGGCCGGTGCGCATGTTGTTGGTCAGACAGGCTGTTTTGTAGGCCTTGGCGACGATACGCAGGGCCACGACCATCTCCGGCTGTAGGCGCCCGGACAGCAGCGGCAGGATTTCACTGCCATTGATGGCGTGGCCGGCGGCCCGTGATTCCGTTTCGAACAGATCGCCGAATTCTTCCGTGCTGACCTCGTTGCGTTCCATCCTGGCCCACGCGTTGCGGTCCGCATTGGTGGCGTTGATGGTACGGATGAAATCCTTGGGTAGGCCGCGCTCCGCTTCATAGTCGGCGAAGGCCGCGAACGGCGATGTAGTGAAGACCCCGCCGAAATCCCATAACACGGCCTGGATGCCGTTTCTGTCCGAACTTAGGTTAGGCATACGGTAATGGCCCTTATTCGTCGTCTTTATGCAGGCGCAGAGACGCCGAGTTCAGGCAATAACGCAGACCCGTAGGCGCCGGGCCGTCGGGAAACAAATGCCCCAGATGGGCGTCGCAGCGGGCGCACATGACTTCCGTGCGCTGCATGAAGAGAGAATTGTCTTCTTCCTCAGTGATATTTTCCGCAGCCAAGGGGGTATGAAAACTGGGCCAGCCTGTGCCGGAATCGAACTTTGCCTCGGATGAGAACAGCTCCAACCCGCAACACACACAAGCGTAATTGCCCGCGTCGTGGCAGCTGTTATAGCCAGGCCCAAATGGCCGTTCGGTACCCTTGCCGCGGGCGACATAAAATTCCTCGTCGCTTAGTTGCGCCCGCCATTCGGCTTCTGTCTTAGTGATCTTGTCCATCCCCAAACCCCTATTCAAATGCCCTGGAGCACATGCAAATCGAATGCGCTCAGACGATCCAAGTTAGAGCGTTCGACCCGACCGCTTAGACCGCGGCAGTGCTCCGGGTAACTGAAAACCGCTCTAGCTTTTCTTTAATGCCTTATTGATTTGCTTTATCTGGTGCTTGATGTCCAGCGAGATTTTCGAGGTCAGTTCAAGGTCCCGGTCCTCCAGCACGTCACCGGTATGGCTTTCAGACCAGGCTTGAATGGCCGCGTCGCGTTCGATCAGCAGCCGGGCGATTTGCGGATGGTACAAGGCCACCATGGCGGTGATCCAGCGGTTTGCCGCCCAGGATGGATAGGTATGGTCTATTTCGAAACGGTCCAACAACTCGGTCACATCCGCCGCCTTGTACCAACATTCCCCGGTGACCCAGCGATTGGTGGTAAACAGGTGGGTGGGATAGCCTTTGGGCTCCATGGCGATGGCGACGAGATGACAAATTATATCATCCCCCGTCGGCCATTCCTCGATGCCGGCAAAGGGTGCCGTTTTCATATGGGACGGGATGCCCTCGCGTCGCATGAACAGATGGAAATGACCATGCTCGCCGTCTTCCGGGCGGTGGGAATGATAGTAATATTGCCCATAGGTTTCGTGATCAAAGACATCGCCGTCGGGATAATGATCCCATTCATAGAAAGTGCCCTGATGCTCGATAACCTGGCCCACAACATTGGCCGAGGCCTTTTCCAGAACCCGATAGCATTCCATGACTTCCTGTCCGGCGGCGGCCATCTTTTCCAACCGTTCACGTGACAGATTATCGAACAAACTCACAACCCGATCCTTTTCAAACTGACCATAACCATTCCGTACCAAGGCCCTCCGACCATTGCCACGCCGCCGTGACCCAGGACACTAGTCCCTGATCAGCCGAAAGCCGATCAAAATATGCTTCAATCCGGCAGGGCGACTGTGCCGCGCGGCGGGCCGGCAGATGCCGCATCCCTTATCATCCCAGGATCCGCCCTTGACCAGATAGCGGCCCTCGGCGCCGGCATTTTTCCCGACCGCGGTCGCGGTCCATTCGAAGACCTGCCCGGCGGCGTCCATGAGGCCAAAGGGGCTGGTGCCGCGGGCGAAGCGCCCCACCGGCAGCGTATCGAAGGGGCCCGCATCGTGGCTATTAAGGTATTTGGCGTCGTAGTCGTCGCCCCAGGGAAAACGCCGACCATCGCCGCCGCGCGCCGCCTTTTCCCATTCCAGTTCATCTGGCAGCCGCCAACTGCCCGTACCCTGGCCGCTTAACCAGGCGGCATAGGCCATGGCGTCATGATGGGAAACCAGGACCACCGGGTGGTCGTCTCGCCCAGGTGGCGGCCGGCGGTTCTGCCAGGCATGGCGCCGGGTCCGCTGGTAGGGATGGATCAGACCATAGCCACGCCAGACCTTGCGGCTTACATCCGGCGCCGGGTAGGAAGTGGCCGCGACGAAGGCGGCATATTGCCGGTTGGTAATGGTGGTCCGGGTAATCGCAAATGTGGGTAAATTGTGCCCTCGGCGGGGCCGTTCGTCATCGTACCAACGCCACTTTCGGGTCCGGTCATGGCCATAGGCTGCCTGATCCAGGTCATAGGCGGCATTGCGCTCGCCTTGATCGGAGCCGGCGATGAAATCGCCGGCCGGAATAACGATGGTTTCCGGCACCGCACCTGGCCCCGCCGCCGCCATGGGGAGGCCGCCGCCGACACTGATCAGCATAACCGACAATGCCTGTGCGAATTTCATCACCATCCTCGCGCCGGGTCGTTTTCCGAGACTGGGGATTATAGGCAGCCAGAACGGGATTCTCTCACCCATCACGGAAGTTTGAGGTGAATTGAATGGTCTATCCAGGATGCTTCGGCGCAAATTCACAAGGCGCTGAATTTGGTGTCGCGTGGGCGCTTGTCGTGGACAAACAAAATGAATCCTGGAGGCTGGATCGTGCATTTTACAAAGAACAATATTTTCACAGCATCGGTGCTGCATGTGGTTATGGGTGCGGCAATGGCGGCTGGATCTGCCATACCGCTGGCGGATATCGCATTTGCGGCGACACCCAGCGCTACCGTCGGTGTTAATCCGGTTGCTGTTGCCAGAGGCCAGCAACCCAACGCGCCTGCGGTGCCAGGGCAGCAAAGACCGCTGCAATTGGCCGCTTGTAACCCCTGCGGCAGCAAGAAGAAGGGTTGCGGTGCCTGTAATCCCTGCGCGGCCAAAAAGAAAGGCTGCGGCGCCTGTAACCCGTGCGCCGCCAAAAAGGCCTGCAGCCCTTGCAACCCCTGTGCCGCCAAGAACGCCTGCGGTGCCTGCAATCCCTGTAATCCTTGCGGCGGGGCTAGCGGCGGCACGTCCTCGAAATGCGTCATTCCGCGGCTGATCACGGCTGCTGCCTGCAATCCCTGCGCCGCCAAAAAGAAAGGCTGCGGCGCCTGCAATCCCTGCGCTGCCAAAAAAGCCTGCAGCCCGTGCAATCCTTGTGCCGCCAAGAAGAAAGGTTGCGGTGCCTGCAATCCCTGTGCGGCGAAGAAAGCCTGCAGCCCGTGCAACCCCTGCGCCGCCAAAAAGAAGGGTTGTGGTGCCTGCAATCCCTGCGCGGCGAAGAAAGCCTGCAACCCCTGCAATCCTTGCGCCGCCAAGAAAGCCTGCGGGCCGTGCAATCCATGTGGCCCTTGTGGCGCCGGCGCCGTGGTGGAATTAGCCGCGGCTGAGGCCCGCAGCGCCTATGACTGCCTGGTCAAGGAACTTGCTGCCGGCTATGGCAAATCCGGCCTGGCGGTGGCGGGCTATTACAAGGATTGGAAAAACTACTCCAATCAGCCTTATGTCTCCGACACCCATGGCGGACGCTATGTCAACAATTTTGGCAATTCCCTGGCAGCCAGTTACAATAAGTATGAAAAAGCGGGCCGCATGCCGGTCGGCGCTTTGCTGGCCAAAGACAGCTTCGTTGCCAAGGGTAATGGCAAGTTGGCGGCGGGGCCTCTGTTCCTGATGGAAAAGATGGCTGCCGGCTTCAACGAGAATTCGGGTAATTGGCGGTACACCATGGTGTTGCCCAACGGCCAGGTTTTTGGCACCACAAATGGCGCTGGTTCGGCGAAGATGAAGTTCTGTTATGAATGCCATATGTCGGTGGCCGAGGAACAGGACAGCCTGATGTTCCTGCCCGAGGAATACCGCGCGCACTAAGACGATTTTGCGGTCAGCTTAACGATCCGCGCCTTCGTCCACAGCACCTGTGTGGACGGGGGCGCGGGTGTTTTGGCAACTCGACAAAATTGAGGCTGACCCGGGCGATTGCCAAATGTAAGAAACGAAGATGGGCCTCTTTTGGCGGGTATGGCCCCTGTAATGGGGGCCTCACAAGTCAGCAATGATATAATGGGCAAACTGGCATAAATCAGGCTGCGTAACTGGGTTTCTGCGGCGGGTATACTGTGCGAAGGTGCGGAAAATGGCAGGTAACAGTGGTGCCCACGTCTATTTCGCTGGTCACCGAAACAGCCCCTTCGTGCTGGACCATCAATGCTTTCACCAACGCCAGTCCCAGTCCCGAGCCTTCGAACTTTCGCCGCCAGGAAACTTCGATCTGATCGAAACGCCGGTTGATCTGCGCCAGTTCGTGTTCGGGTATACCGACGCCCGTGTCGGCAATACTGAATTCCAATGAGCCGTCGCGGCGCAGGCCCGTCGCCACGGTGATGGCGCCGTCCATGGTATATTTGATGGCGTTGGACAGCAAATCCTGGACAATGTGTTGTATGGCACTTTCGTCGGCGAAAAGCTGTGGCAGGTTTGGATCCAGGTTGTAGTGGAACGTAAGGGCGGTGGCCTCGGGTTGGCATGACATCATTCGTGTCGTGGTTTCCAGGCAGGCGCCCAAGGATAGGGCTTTTTCGTGCAGGTCGTTTTGTCCCAGTTGGATTTTCGTCAGGTCGAGCAGATCGCTGATGATCGCCAACAGGTGGCGTCCGCTATGATGAATATCCTCGGCATAGGACTGGTACTGCTGGCTGCCCAAAGGTCCGAAGGTTCCATCCTTCAAGATCTCGGAGAACCCAATAATGGCGTTTAGAGGCGTTAGCAGCTGATGGCTGACGTCGGCCAGGAATGCGGTTTTCGCACTGCTCTCTTCCTCGGCTCTTTTCATGCCAAGAGCTAGGCGTTTCTGCTGACGCTGATTGTCAATCAGCCGGCTGTTGCTGTGGTGCGCCATAGCCAGCAACAGCCCGATTATAACGATGAACGTTGCCAGCATGATCCCCAGTTCCAGCAGCAGCGTCTGCTGGACGCGGGATTTTTGGGCCGTTACATCCGCCTGAATTTCATAGACGCCCAAAACCGCCTGCACGGGTTGGTCCGCCGACGCCGTCGCCGCAATGGAAAGATAATTAAGCACCACGTCGCGATCCGTATGCTCATACTCCGCGGTTTCAATTTGCTCCCGAAAGGTGACATTGGGACCTGCCTGGCCCGTCATGGCCGTTTTAAAACCGTCATTGGCGCTCTTATCGGCGCCGAATGGCGTGTCCTCCGTAGTAAAAATCGTATGACCCGAGGGCGCGATGATCGCCAGCCTAAAAATATTGGGGCGCAGGGCGATCTGGCTGGCCGCGACCTCTCCGATGCTTTGCCTGAGCCGGGTAACTTCGCCGTCGCTGTCCAATTTGTCCGGATCGGCATTTTGGGCCCGTGTCAACAGATGCTCGATGTCCGGGGCCTGCACCTGGGTCATGGTCCGGCCCAGGGCAATGTTGTGCTCCGCAGCCGTTTGTACAATCTGCTCCTGAGACGCTGCTAAATGGACAAAACTCAGTCCGACGGCGCCCATCACGAATGCCGAGAGGCCAATGGCGGCCAATGCCGTGGGCGGCAACAGGCGCTTTTCCGACGCGTCCATTGTTACGACCTATCCTAATACGCAAAATTGCCCCAAGATCGTGGCATGGTAAACTCTAAATTCCCGTTAACGGGGCCATGGCGGCGCGGCGCGATGTGGGACATCGGGCAAGCCGCGCAACGCAGCCCAATGGCCTGGAAATCCGGTCAAATGGTTCAGGATAACCGCGACATACTCTCGTCATCGATGGACTTTTCGCACCGCCATGATGAAGCTGAGCAGCGAGCATAAGGCAACAGCGGATAACAGGAGCAGGGGCGCGGCGTAGGATTCGCCGATCAGCCAGACCCACGAAATCAAGACCGGCGTGGCGGCCAGCGCCAGGGAGGACGCCAGGCCCAATAGTCCGTTGAGGGCGCCATAGGCTTGCGTCCCGACCAGTTCGGGCACGGCGAGGGCGCGGACGATGGTGATGATGCCAAGAGAGCCGCCGTAGAAAACCGGAAACAAATAGTTCAGGTTGTTGTCAGGCTGGGCCTTGGCAAGCAGCGCAAAACCAAGCAATAGAAAGCTGCCCGAAACCAAACCAGCCCTGCGGAAATCCAGCCACCTTTCGAATATGGTCACCACCACCCGCCCGGCCACCTGCATGGGTCCGATCAGGGCGATGGTGGCGACAATGGTTACCATGGCAAAGCCCCGTTCCAGCATCAGGGGAATGATATGCACGGTGACACCGGCCATGACGAAGGAGTTGGCCGTAAAACAGATACCAATCCACCACAGCACCGGGTTGTGCAGGGCATCGGCGACGGGGCCGGACTTGAGATCGATGGAGAATATTCTGGGCCGGTCGGATTGCCCGGCGCCCGGTACCCGTTCCAGGCGCAAGACAAAAGCGTGAATGGGCACACACACCACCAGCAGAATGACGCCAAGCAGAGTAAAACTGTCGCGCCAGTCGACCACATCAATCAGTAAGCTGATCAAAGGAATAAATACCGTGCTGGCGAAACCGGCTATCAATGTCATCAAGGTGACGCCCTGACGCGCCCGGGTACCCAGGGTGGCAACCAGCACCGCGAAACCCGATGGATACAGGGTTGCCGCCATGGCCAGGCCCAGACCGATCCAGACCGCGTAATAGGCGGTCAAAGTCTCGATTTGGGCCGCAATGAACAACAATGCCGCGCCCAAGGCAGACGCGCCGGTCATCAACCAGCGTCCGCCAAAGCGGTCCAGAACGCTGCCGGCACTGACCGAAAACAGGCCGACCACCAAAAGGGACAGGGTAAAGGCGCCGGTAATTTCCGCCTTGCTCCAATCGAACGCCGCCGTCAGGGGTCTGATGAAGACGGCAAAGCCATAGAACATGATGCCCCAGGATACGGTCTGCGCAATGGACAGCCAGATGACAAAGGACATGGCGCGGGAATCGCGCCACAACGAGGTTTCGGATAGATGCATGGCTTGCGGCATGCCTAATCCGGCTCACGTGCGGCAAAGAGTTTCTGGCTTGTTCCGAAAGATATCATTTGGCAAAACATCCGCTTGCGGCGAATAATTCGATGATCATTCGGTGCGCTCCAACGGGATGTGCCGGGAATGATGATCGATATTGAATTTCCAGATTAGGAATAGACACCGTGCCCATGTTTGAATTTCATTTCGATTTCGGTAGTCCCAATGCCTACCTTTGCCACAAAGTTTTGCCCGACATGGTCGCGCGCACAGGTGTTGCCTGTAGCTATTTACCCGTATTGCTTGGCGGGGTGTTTAAGCTGACCAACAATAAATCGCCAATGGAACAGTTCCAAGGGATCAAAAACAAGAACGAGTACGGCGCTCTGGAGATGGACCGATTTATCCGCAAGCATGGCCTGACCAAATTCAAACGCAATCCGCATTTTCCGGTCAATACCGTGCAGATCATGCGTGGCGCCATCGTGGCCCAGCATGCCGGTCGGCTTGCCGAATACGTTGATGCCGTCTTCATGCATATGTGGGAAGAGCCGAAAAAGATGGACGATCCCGATGTCATCTCGACCGCCCTCGATCAATCCGGCTTCGACGGCGCCGCGATCCTGGCGGCTATCCAGGAGCAAGCGGTGAAGGACGAGCTGCTGGCCAACACGTCCGCTTCGGTGGCCCGTGGCACATTCGGCAGCCCGACATTTTTTGTCGGTGACGAGATCTACTTCGGCAAGGACCGTTTGGCCGACGTGGAAGCGGAAATAGAGCGGCAGAAATGACCGGTTCGGGCGTTTTAACATTGTTGAGGTGAGGCATGGCCGGGGATCGACAACTACGGCTGGGGGCGTTCATGCGACCGGTCAGTATTCATACCGCGTCCTGGCGCTATCCCGGCGGTATGCCGGATGCGAATTTCAATCTGAAGGCCATTACCCGCTTTGCCCAGACCCTTGAACGGGGGCGGTTTGATGCCTTCTTCATGGCGGATCACCTGGCGGTGCTTAACATGCCCATGGAGGCACTGAAGCGAAGCGCCACCGTGACCTCTTTCGATCCCTTGACCTTGCTGCCCGCCCTGGCCATGGTGACAGAGCATCTGGGCCTGGTCGCGACCGCTTCTTCCACTTTCGAGCCGCCCTATGTTATCGCCCGGCGCTTTGCCTCCCTTGATCATCTTAGCGGCGGCCGGGCCGGCTGGAATCTGGTTACCACCTCCAACCCCGACGCGGCGCTGAATTTCGGCCTGGAAGAGCATATGGAGCATGGCGAACGTTATCGCCGCGCCCGCGAGTTCTTCGATGTGGTGACCGGCCTGTGGGACAGCTGGGCCGATGATGCCTTTATTCGGGATGTCGACGCCGGCGTCTATTTCGATCCCGAGAAACTGCATGTGCTTGATCATAAGGGCAAGTACCTCTCGGTGCGGGGGCCGCTTAACATCGCCCGCCCGATCCAGGGCTGGCCGGTCATCGTACAGGCGGGGGCCTCGGATGCCGGGCGTCAACTGGCGGCGGAGACGGCGGAGGTCATCTTTGCGGCGCAAAGCACCCTGGCCGAAGGACAGCGTTTCTACGCTGATGTGAAAGGCCGGATGGACGCACTGGGACGGCCGCGGGAGCATTTGAAAATCCTGCCCGGCGCCTTCGTGGTGGTCGGGGACACCTTGGCCGAGGCCCAGGCAAAGCGCGCTCTGCTGGACAGCCTGGTGCATTATGACAGCGGCATCGCCTCCCTTTCCATCGCCTTGGGGCACGATGCCTCGGGTTTTGACCCGGATGGCCCACTGCCCGAGATACCGGAAAGCAACGCCTCGAAAAGCGGCCGCGAGCGGGTTCTGGCGCTGGCGGCGCGGGAAAACCTTACCGTCCGGCAACTGGCCGGACGCCTGGGCGGCTATTCCGGCCTGGCCATGGTCGGCACCCCCGGCATGATCGCGGACCAGATGGAAGAATGGCTGCTGGAGGCGGGTTGCGATGGCTTCAACGTGATGTTCCCCTATTTGCCGGACGGCCTGGAGGATTTCGTCGACCAGGTCGTGCCCGAGCTACAGCGCCGCGGCCTGTTCCGCCGCGAATACGAGGGTAAGACGCTGCGGGAGAACCTTGGCCTGCCAAGGCCTGGCAATCAATTTTTTCCGGCTACTTGATGCCGTCGATAATTGCATAGAATTACGCCTGTGGTTATTGACCGCTCAATAGATTTCCGAGCGTCATCAGGATGCCGATGCAGCCCATCGTGATGCCAAAGCCATTGATCACGAAGGCCAGATAGGCCGCCGGCAAAGAGGCGTACTGGTGCAAATTCTGACGCCGGCGGATCGCCTTGAAATGGGCGGCAACCGCACCTCGGCCGAGATACCAGATCAACATTGACCAACCGATTACATAGATTGCGCCCTGAGAATATGGCTGTGTCAGGGTCACGCCCGCAACCACGGCCATGATGGCCAGGCCTTTTAAGGGGTTGGTCGCCGACAAGGGCACCCGGCCACTTTTCACCCGTGCGATACTGACAACATTGTACGCCGCCCCGACCAGCGCATATACAATCTGCAGGCTGATTACGACGCCCATCAATTACCCTGGCCGCCCACCGCAGTGCCCAATTCGGCGGCTGCCGGCAACACCGTTATATTGCGCGGCGGTCTATTCGGCGGCGTCCGCGGCGCCGCCGGCCTGGGCTTTGAGGAAGCCGCCCAGTTGGCGGTCGTGGCGGCTCATGGCGGAGCGTCGCGCCTGCTTTGTCCACGGCTGCCAACGCGCTCCGGCCCCTTCGGGCCGGTCACCCATGACCGTGACCCGCTGAATAATCCGTTCCTCGGTGAAGTCGTTCAGCACGGAATGCTGGGTGCATCGGTTGTCCCACATCCCGATGGTGCCTTCGTTCCAGTGATAGCGCACCGTGAAACGGGGATTCTGTACCCAGCGGGTCAGGAAAACCAGCAGGGCATCGCTCTCGGGCGCGCTCATCTCGACGATGCGCCGGGTAAAGTGCTCGTTGACGTAGAGTGCTTTGCGGCCGGTTTCCGGGTGCACGCGCACCACCGGGTGGATCGCCATTTTGTCCGCCCTGTCATGGGGGTGGGCGTCATGCAGCGCGGACAGTCCGGTGCACATTTCCTGCATCGGCGGCGACAGCGCCTCGAAGGCCGCGCACAGATTGCTCCACATGGTATCGCCCCCGGTGTCGGGGCATTTCACCATGTTGAGGATCGACATCAAGGCCGGTTCGGCCTGAAAGGTAAGGTCCGTATGCCACTCGTCCGCGATGCCGCCCTGGCTTGCGGTCAGCTTGAAGATCTCGGGATGTTGCACGGAATTCCGATCCGTGAGGTTAGGGTGGCCCTCAAGCGGGCCGAACGGGCGGCCGAAGGCAACATGTTCGTCCATGCTCATATGCTGCTCGGGAAAGAACAGCACCATGTGCTCGTTCAACAGCCGCTTGATCGCGGCGATATCGACCTCGTCGGCATCCGCCAGCCTGAGCCCGCGCACCTCCGCGCCGAGCGCCC
Organism: Alphaproteobacteria bacterium; assembly: GCA_021776235.1. GTDB lineage: Bacteria > Pseudomonadota > Alphaproteobacteria. Next base: position 139,290 of record JAJFGG010000069.1, read on the forward strand.
CGGCCAGGCGCGTGACGTCCCACTGGTTCCTGATTGCTTCCGTTGCCATTGCCATCTACCTCCAGCGACATGCGAAAAAAGTTGCGCCTATGATAGGCTCCCAGGAGTTGCGGAGTCCACTGCGCCTTGGAAAATTCCGACCGGCACTGGGCCAGGAGATCGACCGTTTTCAGGCCTGCCGGCCGGCCGCCAGGGCCGGGCTTGGTGCTACAGCCCAGCAACGCCGGCGCGCGCGCAGTCCTCGTCTTCCTGCCCGGTGCCGCCGCCGACACCGCAGGCACCCTCGACCACACCATCGCGGATGACCGGCACGGCACCCTGGCCCATGATCATATGGCCACCTTCGGCTGCGACGATGCCACGGAAGGTCGGATGCTCGGCCCGTTCGGTCAGTTCGCCACTGGGGCGGCCGAAGGCGGCGGACGCGATCGCCTTGCCCTGGCTGCCATAGACGCCGGCCCACATGGTCTGATCCATGCGCTGAAAAACCAGCAAACGGCCGCCGCCGTCGCAGACCGCCACATTGATCCTGATATCGAGTTCCGCGGCTTTCGCCAACGCGCCCTGTGCGATGCGATTGGCTTCTTCCAGCGTCAATGCCATCTATCTGCCCCTTCTTTGGCCGCGGGCGTCCATGCATGCGCCCGAACTGGCGTGATCATGTACATACCCATTCGCTTTTGTCTAACGCTAGCCATAGGATGGCCTCCACATTAATGGGATTAGTCGTCTTGCAGCTATTCTGGACCCCGGCATCACCCTTCACCCGCAAGGTCGTCGTATGCGCCCGAGAGCTTGGCCTGTGGGGGCAGATTGAGGTTCGGCCCACTGCATGGCCGCTGGATTGGGGTTATGCCACGGTGCCCTTTACCGCCGGCCTGGCAGAGGCCAATCCGGTTGCCAGAATTCCCACTTTAGTGACGGATGATGGCACGGCATTGGGGGATTCGACCCTGATTTGCCAGTATCTAAACCACTGGGTGCAAAACGCGGCCACAACCCCGGCAGAGAGCGCCACGATCATCCCGGTGGATGGGGCCCAGTGGTCAATGTGGTCGTTGTATGCCGTCGCCGACGGTTTGCTGGAAGCGCAGGTCGCCATGCGGGCGGAAATGCTGCGTCCGGCGGCTTTCCGGTCCGAAGATTATCTGCAGAAACAACGGGACCGTATTGCCCGCTGCTTTGACTATTGCGAGCAACGGCCCGGGGAACTGGACGCACCCGGCAGCCTGCCCAATCTGGCGCAAATCACCCTCGGTATCGCCTGCGGCTACCAGGATTGGCGCGATTGGCTAGGGGATTTCAGGTCCAACCGCCCAAACCTAAGGACCTGGTACGATAAATATTCCCAGCGCCCCGCCATGTTGGCAACCGAACCCCGGGACACGCCCGAAGCGTAGCCCGGAAATACTCTAAGAATTTTCGTCGCCCCAGCGGGGGAACAGCGCGTGGGTGATGCCCAACTGGTCCAGGGCGCGGCCGACGCCCTGGTCGACGATGTCCTGGATGGTTTCGGGCTTGTGGTAAAAGGCCGGCATGGGCGGCTGGATGATGGCGCCGTAGTCGGCCGCGCGGACCATCAGGTCCAGATGGCCCTTGTGCAGCGGTGTTTCGCGCACCATCAGGACCAGGGGGCGGCGCTCCTTCAGGGTCACATCCGCTGCGCGGGCGATCAGGTCGGCGTCGTAGGAATTGGCGATGGCTGACAGGGTCTTGATGGAACAGGGTGCGACGATCATGCCCCGGGTCAGAAATGAACCCGATGAAATGGAGGCTGCGATATCCTTGTTGGAATGGACCACGTCGGCCAGGGCCCGCACATCGGCCAAAGTCAAGTCGGTTTCATACTTGAGCGTTTGCACCGCCGCTTCACTGACGACAAGGTGGGTGGGCACCGTCAGCCGACGCAGGGCGCGCAAAATTTCGATGCCATAGATGACGCCGCTGGCGCCTGTGATCGCCACCACCAGGGGCAGGCTCATGTCGTCTCTCCCAGTGCCGCGGCCCGGCGGCGCAACTGCCGCTCCCGGGCCGATATATAGGCCGTGGCGGCAATGATAATCGCGGCGCCCAGGCCTGACCATAGGTCGGGCCGTTCACCAAAGGCAAAATAGCCGATCGCGGCAGCCCAGATCAGGGTGAAATAAAAGCCGGGCTGGGTAAACGACAAATCGGCGATCTGGAAGCTTTTGCTCCAGCAAAAATGCGCCAACGTGGCCATCACGCCGGCGGCGAAGGTCAAGACGCAGGTGTACAGCGAAGGCGTCGTCCAGACAAACAGGGTGGGGATCAGGCTGACCATGGTCACGAAAAGGGACAGATAGAACACCATGGCATAGAGCGAGGTGCGCGCTACCAGGCGTTTGCCGATCAAGGTCGAGGCGGCCTGAAACGGCGAGGAAACCAGGATTGCGATAGCGCCGATCGAGATGGTTTCAACCCCGGGCCGCAGAATGACGAGCGCGCCGGCGAAGGCGAAAACAATACCGGCCAACCGCCGGTGACTGAATGTTTCCCCCAGGAACAGAAACGCCCCGATGGTGACGAAGACCGGCGAGGTAAAGCTTAGCGCCGTCAGATCAGCCAGGCTGATCAATGTTACGGCGTAAAACCATAGTAATACGCTGACCGCGTGAACGCTGCCGCGCAGAAAATGCCAGCCCATCAATTTGACGTCGAAATCCGTCCTTTCGAACTTCATGATCAGGGGCAGCAGCAACAAGGTGCCAAAGCCATAGCGCATAAAGCCGGCCTGCAGCGGGTGGATGTCGTCAGCCACGCTGCGCACGATCCAGGTCAGAGAGGTGATGAAAAGCCCCCCCAGCAAGACCAGCAGCAAACCGATAAAATTATCGCGCCAGGTTGGCGAGGCGATCGCAGCCAGACTCATTTTACGGCGCGCATCTAGAGCATTTCCGGGCTATTGTGGATCATTTGACCGCCTCCCAAGGCCCCGTGGGTAGGCGCGGTTTGCAGGTCGATGTGGGTATCGTCCAAAAACCGCAACGCCGCCACGGGGCCTTGGGAGGCGGCCTTCGGTGGCGACACTAAGCCATTCGGATGCGTTGCGCCACTTGCTCGATGTACCACATCGCGCTGCGCGTCGCGCCTACCCGAATGGCTTAGGGACGCCATCAAATGACCCACATTAGCCCGGAAGTGCTCTAGAAATATACTTCCGGCGGGCGGCCCAGCAGAACCTGGCCGGCGGCCTCGTAATGGGAACCACGGGACTGGATCTGTTGCGACAGCGTATGCATGTCGCGGAAGCGGCGCTCGAACGGGGTGCCGGGGAAAATGGCGCTGACGCCGGCTTCCTTGTAAACCCAATCCGCCACCTCGATGGCGCCATGAATGGCATGGGTCGCGGCCAGGCGCACGCGGGCCCGGTCGGGTATATCAATGGGCTCTGTCGCGTCAGGCCCCATCTTGCGGGCGCCGGCATAGACCTCGGCCAAGGCCTCCAGCAAATAGGCGCGCGCCGCGCCCAAGGTGGCCTCGGCCCTGGCAAAGCTCGATTGCACCAACCCTGTATCCGCCAGCCGTGGCCGGCCGCGCGGCGTTTTTTCAGCGGCCAGTTCGGCGAAGGCCGCCAGCATGGCCCGCGCCAGTCCGAGGGCGACCCCGGCGACCCCGACGGCGTACAGGCCCTGCTGGGGGAAGGCATAGAGCGGCCCGCTTTTACGGCGCAAGGCCTGATCATCCCTGGTTGCCGAATAGGCCTCGTCGACGAAAAGATCGCTGATGCTATAACTGTCCGAGGCCGTACCGCGCAGGCCGATGGTATCCCAGGTATCGTGCAGGGTGGCCAGTTCTATGGGAAATAACAGCGTACGCAACGTGGGCCGTCCGGCCTGGTTCAGGCGCAGGCTGCCGTCCGGCTCACGAACGCGGCAATGAACGCCCATCCAGTTGGCCTGCCGGCAGCCGGAGGCGAACTCCCAGGTGCCACTGACCCGATAGCCACCTTCAACCGCGTCCGCGGTGCCACCATGGGGCGGTCCCCAGGAAACCACGGTGCGGGGATCGGAGAAGACGGTCCGCGCCGTTTCCAGCTGCAGAAATGGCGCGATCAGAGCGGCGCTGTTGCCGACGAAAATGTTCCAGGCGACCGAGGCGTCATGGCGGGCTACATCTTCCATGGTCAGCAGATAATCGCAGGGATGGATTTCATCGCCGCCCAGGTCGCGGGGCAGCAACATGCGAAACAGCCGTGCCTCGTGCAGCAGCGTCAGCAACTGTTCGGGTATGCGCCGGGTCTGTTCGATCTCATCCGCGGCGGCCGTTACCGCTGCCGCCAATTGCCGTGCCCGGTCCTGAAACTGCGATTGTCCAAATTGATCCATGCGCTATTGCGGCTTAGATCAGGCGCGCTGTCAATGAAATGTCAGTGTATCTCCGGTTCGGGCACTGCCTTGCCGTCGCGCAGAATGGCGAAGTCACAGCCCTGGTCGGCCTGGGTGACGTGCTGGGCGTAGATGGCGCCAAATCCCCGGTCATAGCGCGGCGGCGGCGGCGTCCAGGCGGCTTGCCGCCGCGCCAGCTCGGCGTCGTCCAGCAGCAGATCCAGGCGCCGGGCCGGTACGTCGAGCGTGATCATATCCCCTGTCCGGACCAGAGCCAGAGGGCCGCCAACAAACGATTCAGGCGAAATATGCAGCACACAGGTGCCATAGGACGTACCGCTCATGCGCGCGTCCGACAGGCGCACCATGTCATCAACACCCTGCTGCAGCAGCTTTTTCGGGACTGGCAGCATGCCCCATTCAGGCATACCCGGTCCGCCCTGGGGCCCTGAATTACGCAGGATCAGGACGCTGTCCGCCGTCACTTCAAGGTCATCCCGGTCGATGCGGGCGGCCATGTCGTTATAGTCATCGAAGACCAGGGCCGGGCCGGTGTGGCGCAACAGTTTTGCATCGGCCGCGATGGGTTTCAGAACGGCGCCCGTGGGCGCCAGATTGCCGCGCAGCACCGCCAGGGTCTGCTGGTCCGAGACCGGATTATCCAGAGGCCTGATGACATCATCATCGTAGACTTCGGCGCCGGCGATATTCTCGCCCAGGGTCTTGCCGCTGACCGTCGGAGCGTCGACCTCCAAGAGGTGCGAAAGACGTCCCATCAGGCCCCGGATGCCGCCGGCATAATAAAAGTCCTCCATCAGATACTTGCCCGAGGGCCGGACGTTGGCCAGCAGAGGCACCTCGCGGGCGATGGCATCCAGATCGTCCAGTTTCACGTCGACACCGGCGCGGCCAGCCAGGGCCAGAATATGCACGGCGGCGTTGGTCGATCCGCCATAGGCCATGGCAAGGCGGATGGCATTGCGAAAGGCGCGATCGTCCAGAAAAGAGGAGATCTTGATATCGTCCCAGACCATCTCGACGATGCGGCGGCCGCTTTCCGAGGCCAGGCGGGCATGCGCGCTGTCGGCGGCAGGGATGGAGCTGCCGCCGGGCAGGATCAGACCCAGGGCTTCGGCGATGGCGGTCATGGTCGAGGCGGTGCCCATGGTCATACAGGTGCCCGGCGATCGGGAAATGCCGCTTTCGATGGCCTCCCAATCGTCGGTGTCCAGGCGGCCGGCCCGGCGTTCGGCCCAGTACTTGAAGGCATCGCTGCCCGTGCCCAGGGTCTTGCCGGCCCAGTTGCCGCGCAGGGCCGGGCCGGCGGGAAAGTAGATCGCCGGCAGATCCATGCTGGTGGCAGCCATCAGCAGGGCCGGTGTGGTTTTGTCGCAACCACCCATCAGGACCGCGCCGTCGATGGGGTGACTGCGCAGCAATTCCTCCGCCTCCATGGCCAGAAAATTGCGGTACAGCATGGTGCTTGGCTTGACGATGGGTTCCGCCAGGGACATGGCCGGCAGTTCCACGGGAAAACCGCCCGCCTGCCAGACGCCGCGTTTGATCTCCTCGGCCCGCTGGCGCAGATGCATATGGCAGGCATTCAAATCGGACCAGGTATTGATCAGGGCAATCACCGGTTTGCCGGCAAAATCGGCGGTGCTGTAACCCATTTGTTTGGCGCGGGAGCGGTGCCCGAAGGCCCGCATATCATCGACGCCAAACCAACGGTGGCTGCGTAAGTCTTCCGGTTTTTTGCGTGTCATGGTGCCATCTGCCTGTTGCCGTGAGGTGGTGTTAATGACCCAGAATAGCCAGGAAATGCCTAGACCACGTTCACAGAGCATAGACCCGTTTGACCGTACTTCCCAGCTTCGTGGCCAGGCGAAGGTTGCCGCGCGTGGTGGGACTACGGGCAAAACCTTCAACGACGCCACGGCGCTGGGACGCGCGGCCTTCGGTGGCGCGTGGAGGCCATTCGGATGCGTTGTTCTGCTTGCCCGTAGTCCCACTACGCGCTGCGCAAAACGCCTACCCGAATGACCTCCACACGCCATCAAACGGATCTATGTTCTGTGAACGTGGTCTAGCCGTAGCGGAATTCCATCATTGCCCAGACGGCCAGGAACAACAGTGCGGCGACCAGGATCAGCATGGAGGTGATGCGCATCATATAGCCGAATTCGCGCCGGGCATCGCCCTTGATGGACCTTTGACGTTGCCGGACGCCGCGGTCTTCTTCCTGCAATTGTTCCCAATCCGCCCGCCGTTGGCGCAGGCTTTCAATATCCGTGACTTTGCCGGCCGCCACAGGTTCGGGAACCAGAAGGCCGCGCAATCGGGCCAGCCCGATAAAAACCAGGAAAGCGCCGCAGCCAACCGACAGAACCGAATAGAAGACGAACTCGGACCAGGACGCCCACAGGGCCAGCGGGGTGATCGCCGCGGTGACGCCCGACAGGGTCAAACCGGCCTCGATCAAGCCAAGGACCAATTTTTGGTTATGCATCAGGAGATTCGACATGTCGCGTCCGTTACCTCCCCCTGGGCCTCTTCGGGGGCATCGCGTGCCGCCCCGGCGATCGCCTTGTTAAAGTCCCGCACAGCGGCGCCGGGCCCGGCCGGATAATTCCACACACCGGCGACCAGCGACAAAAAATCAGCCCCTGCCGTGACCAGGGGTTGGCAATTCTCCACCGTGATGCCGCCGATGGCCACACTGGGCACTTCAAAAATTCGCGACCACCATTGCAGAATTTCCAGATCAGCCGAGGCTTTGGCCTGCTTGGTTCCGGTCGCGAAAAAGGCGCCAAAGGCAACATAGTCGGCGCCGGCTTCCGCCGCCTCCATGGCCAGATGGCGGGAGGCATGGCAGGTGACGCCGACAATATGGTCCGGACCCAGAATGGCCCGCGCGTCACTGTAGGGGGTGTCATCCTGGCCGACATGACAGCCGTCGGCGCGCATTTCCAACGCCAGATCGGGGCGGTCATTGATCAGGAAGGCCACGCCGTATTCCTGGGCCACGGGCATCAACACCTCGGTCGCCCGGCGTATGGCATCGTCGTCCACATCCTTCAGGCGCAGTTGCAGGCAGGCCACGTCACCGCCATCCAGCGCGGCCCGCAGGTCTTCCGCAAAGGCGGTTGGTTCGAATGCGGGCGGCGTGATCAGATACAGGCGGCAGCGGTCCGCGCTACCGTCCGCGGCCGAAGTCATCAGGCGGCGTCCTGTTCCATTCCGCTCTGATAGTCGCCGCTACGGGCCAGGCTGTTCATCTTGGCGCGATGGGCCAGGGCGGCCTGGGCGGCGGGCACATTGTCCGCCTGGCCGCGCCAGGCTTGCAGGGCCGAGGCCTGCAAGGCACGGCCGTAAGAGAAGCTCAGCTCCCAAGGTAGCGGGCCGCCCATTGCGTCCGGCATGTTCATGGCATTGAGATGGGCCGTGGCCTCTTCTTCCGACTGCCCGCCCGAGAGGAAAGCGATACCCGGCACCGCGCCGGGCACCTGGCGGCGCAGAACCTTGACGGTCATCTCGGCCACTTCCTGAACAGAGTTTTGCCGGCTGCATTGCTTGCCCGCCACCACCATGTTCGGTTTCAGCACCATGCCCTCCAACAGGACGTTCTGGTTGAACAATTCTTGGAATGTCAGTTGCAGGGTGGCTTCCGTCACCTCCCGGCAGCGCTCCATGTCGTGATCGCCATCCATCAACACCTCCGGCTCGACGATCGGCACCAGACCGGCCTCTTGCGAAAGGGCGGCATAGCGGGCCAGGGCGTGGGCGTTGGCCTCAAGGCAGGCGCGGCTGGGCATGTTGCCGCCAATTTCAATCACCGCCCGCCATTTGGTGAAGGCAGCGCCCAGTTCAACATATTCAGCCAAACGTTCCCGCAGGCCGTCCAGGCCTTCGGTCACCTTTTCGCCAGGTGAGCCGGCGAGGTCCTTGGCGCCGGCATCGACCTTGATGCCAGGCAGTATGCCGTTGTCCCACAACAGCTTGGAAAAGGGCACACCGTCCGTGCTTGATTGCCGCAGGGTCTCGTCAAACAGGATGACGCCGGAAAAATAATCACCCGCGCCCGGCGCGGTGAACAGCAATTGGCGGTAGCCGCGGCGGTTGTCCTCGGTCGAGGGAACGTCGATGCTATCCAGGCGATTCTTTATGGTGCCCGTGCTTTCGTCCGCGGCCAGAATGCCTTTTCCCGGCGCGACCATGCGTGCGGCATTTTCAACAATATTCAATTTTGTCATTTAATGTTCCCTGTCCTGCGGCCCGGCCACCCCTACCGCCTGAATAACAAAGCCCGGAAGCCCTGGCAACGATACTTAGAGGCGATTCAGGAATGATCGGCATTGCTCGGTAATATCCGCTGCCCCGGCGCCGGGATCAAGGGCTTTGGGCGCCCGCGCCAGGACCTCCGCCTCATAGGCCCCGGCGATCTGGCGAACCTTCTCGCGGACTGTTCCTTTGCCGCCCAACACCAGACAGCGCCAGCCCAGGTGCAGGGCCATTTGCGCCATGGCGCTGTCGGTGCCGCAATCCAGGATAGCCCGGAATTCGGCCTCTGGATGGCTCTGCCGGGCCTGCTCCACCATAGCCAGATAGAAGCCCGGCCCACCATAGCCCGCGGCCCCTGGCGCGGTCAGCAAGGTTATGGGCCGCTGCAGCCCAGCCGCCGCCGCCAGGGCGCATTCGGCCTGTTGCAAATGGTGAAAAATGATCGCCCGCATGGCACAGTCATAGCCCAGGGCGCCGGCGCTTGGAAGCGTAGCCGCGACAGGTGCTAGCTCTCCAGGGCTTCGATGCCCGGCAGGGCCTTGCCTTCCAGCCATTCCAGAAAGGCCCCCCCGGCGGTGGAAATATAGGTGAAATCGTCCGCCGCGCCGGCGTGCCGCAGGGCCGCAACCGTATCACCGCCACCGGCGACAGAGGTCAAATCGCCGGCGCGGGTCTGCGCCGCGGCGGCCTGGGCCACCTTGACCGTGCCAACGTCAAAGGGCGGAATTTCAAAGGCGCCCATGGGTCCATTCCACAGCAGCGTCCGGCAGCCAGCCAAGCGCCGGGTCAAATCGGTCACGCTGGCGGGGCCAATATCCAGGATCATCATGTCGTCGGGCACCTGGTCCACCAACTTTGTGGCGCTCTCGGCCCCGGCCCGCAGTTCCTTTGCCAGCACCACATCCACCGGCAGGACAATCTCGCAGCCCGCCTGGTCGGCCTTTGCCATGATATTGCGGGCCGTCTGGGCCAGTTCCGCTTCACACAGCGAAGCACCGACGGCGATGCCCTGCGCGACCAAAAAGGTATTCGCCCTGCCGCCGCCGATGATCAATTGCTCGACCTTGTCCAGCAAATGGCCCAGGACCGCGAGTTTCGAGGAAACCTTGGCGCCGCCGACCAGGGCCGCCACGGGCCGCCGCGGGCTGGCAAGGGCGGCTTCCAAGGCCGTCAGTTCGGCCTGCAGGGCCCGGCCTGCCGCCGCCGGCAACAAGTTGGCCAGGCCTGTTGTCGAGGCATGGGCGCGATGGGCGCAGGAAAACGCATCGTTGACGTAGATTTCACCCAGGGCGGCCAAGGTCCGGGTGAAGTCCGGTTCATTGGCTTCCTCGCCCGGATCAAAGCGGACGTTTTCCAACAACAATACATCGCCGTCGGCCATTCCGGCGACCGCATCTGGTGCGCTATCCATGTCCGAGAACGCAACCGGTCGGCCCAGGGCGGCGCCCAGGGGGCCGGCCAGGGGCGCCAACGACAGGGCCGGCACCACCTGCCCCTTGGGCCGGCCGAAATGGGACAGCACGATAACCTTGGCACCCTTGCCGGCCAGTTCGGAAAGGGTGGGGACGACCCGTTCAATCCGGGTGCCGTCGCTGACCCGCCCGTCCCGCATGGGGACGTTCAGGTCGACCCGAACCAGCACCCTGGCGCCGGCCAGGGACAGATCGTCCAGGACCCGCATAATAAAACCCTAACGTCTGCCGTGTTCAGAGCTTGCCCAGAGCGACGGCGGTGTCGCTCATCCGGTTGGAGAAGCCCCATTCGTTGTCATACCAAGACAGGATCCGTACGAAGCGGCCGTCGATCACCTGGGTCTGGGTCAGATCGAAGATGGAAGACGCCGGGTTGTGGTTGTAATCGATGGACACGGTCGGACCGTCGGAGGTATCGAGAATGCCCTTCAATTTGCCCTTGGCGGCCTTGACGATGGCCGTATTGACCGCCTCGATCGTCGTCTTCTTTTTGCTGCGGAACTTGAAATCAACCACCGAAACATTCGGCGTCGGCACCCGGATTGAAGTGCCGTCCAGCTTGCCGGCCAAATCGGGCAACACCAGGCCGACGGCCTTGGCCGCGCCGGTCGAAGTGGGGATCAGGGACATCACGGCGGAGCGGGCGCGGCGCAGATCGCCATGCAGGGTATCCAGCACCGGCTGATCGCCGGTAAAGGCATGAATTGTGGTCATGAAGCCATGTTCGCTGCCCATGGCCTGGTTCAGCACCGAGGCTACGGGCGCCAGACAGTTGGTGGTGCATGACGCGTTCGAGACCACCTTGTGCGACTTGCGCAGCTTGTTGTGGTTGACGCCATAGACCACGGTCAGATCGGCGCCGGTGGCGGGCGCCGAAATCAGTACCCGCTTGGCACCGGCGGTCAGATGGGCCGCGGCGGCATCCTTGGAAGTGAAGATACCGGTGCATTCCAAGGCCACATCCACGCCCAACTTGCCCCACGGCAAATTTGCCGGATCGCGCTCGGCCGTGACCTTGATAACGCCCCTGCCGAGGTTCATGCCGCTCTTCGTGGTCTTCACCGTACCGGGATAGGCGCCATGCACGGAATCGTAGCGTAACAGATGGGCATTTGTTTCGACCGGCCCCAGATCATTGACCCCTATGACCTGAATATCCTTGCGCCCGGATTCCGCGATGGCGCGCAATACCAGACGGCCAATACGCCCAAAGCCGTTAATCCCTACCCGAACTACCATATTAATCTCCTGTCAAAAGAATGGGTTGCCCCGTATCCGTCTTGTCAACTTTATCCGTCTTGTTCAGCCGCTAATCTTTCCCTGGCCAGTTCCACGACTGCCTCAGCGGTAATGCCGAAATGCTTAAACAGTTCTTTCGCCGGCGCCGAGGCGCCATAGCCGGTCATGCCGACAAAGCCGCCCCTTGGGCCAAGATAGCGGTCCCAGCCCAGAGATACCGCGGCCTCGACCCCAATACGAACGGTGCCCGGTCCCAGGGTTTGCTGACGGTAGCCATCGTCCTGTTCCTCAAACAATTCCCAGCACGGCATGGAAACGATGCGGGTCGCGATGCCGGCACTCTGTAAATTGTTTCGCGCGGCCACGGCGATGGAGACTTCCGAGCCTGTCGCCAACAGGGTGACCGCCGCCTCGCCATCGGCAGCGATCAGTTCATAGGCGCCGCGGGCACAGGCGTTTTCATCCCGGTATTCCAGCCGCACGGCCGGCAGGCCCTGCCGGGTCAGGACCAGGGCTGAGGGGGTACCCTTTGCCGCCAGCGCCAGCTCCCAGCATTCCGCCGTTTCCATGGCGTCCGCGGGACGGAAGACATACAAATTGGGCATGGCCCGCAGGGCCGCCAGATGTTCCACCGGTTGATGGGTCGGCCCGTCTTCGCCCAAGCCGATGGAATCATGGGTCAGGACATAGATCACCCGGCACCCCGCCAGGGCCGAAATTCGCATCGCGCCCCGGCAATAATCGGAAAAGACCAGAAAGGTGCCGCCATAGGGAATAAAGCCGCCATGCAGGGCCAGGCCGTTCATGACTGCCGCCATGGCATGCTCCCGCACGCCATAGTGAATATAGCGACCCGAAAAATCGCTGTCCGTGACAAGGCCCAGATCCGCGGTCAAAGTGTTGTTGGAACCGGTCAGATCGGCCGAGCCGCCAACCGTTTCGGCGACCACCCGGTTGATCACTTCCAGGGCGTTGCCGGATGCGGCCCTGGTTGCCAATACCGGCTTGTCAGCCACCAGTTGGCGGCGATAGTCGGCCATGGCGTCAATTATACCGGCCGGCAAATCTCCCGCCTGGGCACGTTCGAAGGCGGCCCGGTCATCTTGTTCCATGGCATCTAAACGATCCGCCCAGGCCGCAGACATTGCGGCCCCGCCCGCACCAACTTCGCGCCATGCGGCGACAACATTGTCCGGTACTTCAAAAGCCGGGTGGGGCCAGCTCATCTGCTTCCGTGCGCCGGCGATCTCTTCATCCCCAAGTGGGGAGCCATGCGCGCCGGAGGTGCCTGCCTTGGTTGGTGCACCATGGCCGATTTCGGTGCGCGCCGCGATCAGCGACGGCCGGTCGCTTTGCCGCGCCGCCGCGATTGCCTTTTCCAGGGCTTCCGGGTCATGGCCGTCTACGCGGGCCACGTCCCAGCCATAGGCCGCAAAGCGGGCGCATTGATCATCGCCGACGCTTAATCCGGCGGCGCCATCAATGGTAATTTCATTGTCATCGAACAGGACGATCAACTTGGCCAAACGTAAATGCCCGGCAAACGAAGCAGCCTCGTGGCTGATGCCCTCCATCAGGCAGCCATCACCGGCCAGAACGTAGGTGTAGTGGTCCACCAAGTCGCCGCCAAATCGGCTGGCCAGCATACGCTCGCCCAGGGCCATGCCGACGGCGGTGGCCAAGCCCTGCCCCAATGGGCCGGTTGTGGTTTCGATGCCGCTGGCGGCGCCAAACTCCGGGTGCCCGGCGGTGCGGCTGCCGAGCTGTCGGAACTTGCGAATCTGCTCGAGATCCATATCGCTGTAGCCAGTCAGAAATAACAGGCTGTACAACAACATTGATCCATGTCCGGCCGATAGCACGAAGCGATCCCGGTCCGGCCAATGAGGCTTGTCCGGATCGAACTTCAGAAAGCGCGCAAACAGAACTGTGGCCATGTCGGCAGCGCCCATGGGCATGCCCGGGTGCCCGGAATTGGCCGCCTGGACCGCATCCGCGGCCAGGAAACGAATCGCATTCGCCATCTCGCCATGCGCGGCGGCGTCGGGCGCTACCTTGGTGTCGGTGGTTGTCATATGGAGTCTCGAGATTGCGGTTGTAGACGGTCAACAACAGCGAGTTTGCATCTGATAACCGGATGAACAACCCTGGTGGACGGGCCAGCCGGGACAATTTGGCTAATCCCCGCATCGCCGGTCAACATAGCCGCTCACCTTGCAAGGTCAACCGCGAATAGCCAACTTTTGGCAGGCATTTGGGGTCCCACCCGGTGATCCGGTTGACGCAGAGGCAAACCCCGCCTTACCCTGCGCCCGAATGATCTAAGATGGTGGATTTGCAAGTTCGCCGCATGCCCGACAAATGGGGTGCATAAGTGCGGAGCGAACATGAAACTTACCGTCCGAATGCAAGTTTTTTGGCAACAGTACGGATTCGACAATGGCCGACGATGATGGCGCGAAAGAGCGATTGGAGACTGCCGTGGCGCGGCTGGAAACAGCCCTGGGCCGGGTGATTGAAACCGGCGGAGCGGAAGCAAGCGCGGCGGCGGCGGATGTTGACCGGTTGCGACAGGATATAATCGGACTCGATTCGGAACTGAATCGCGTGCGTGCGGAGCGCGACGGTCTGGCCCAGGAACTGGCCAACGCACAGGCCGAGGGCGCCGCTTTGCAGAACGCGATGGACGCGGTATCGATCCGCCTGGATCAGGCCATCGCCAGCGTACACACCCTGTTGGACGAGTGAGATGGCCCAGGTCAGCATTCAGATCAACGGTCGTGACTATCTGATCGCCTGCGAGGACGGCGAGGAAAAGCACCTGGTATTTCTGGCTGATTACGTTAATCGCCAGGTCGAGGGGTTGGTGGAAAGCGTTGGCCAGGTGGGGGAAGCGCGCTTGTTGTTGATGGCGTCGCTTTTATTGGCCGACGAATTGGCGGAAGCCAGTCAGGAACTGGAAGACCTGAAGGCTGATGCCGGGATTGCCGGCGACGCCGTCGCGCCGGTGGACCTGGCTAAATTGACCGAACGCATCGAAGATATTGCCGCACGTCTGGAGAGTGCTTAAATAGGGTTGTCGGGCGGGTTCTGCCGGGTGCGACGAAAAACGGTTCCCTGGGCCAATACCGTTAGAAAGGGAGCTGCCTCTGGCGAAATCGTGGTTTTGTCATAGCGGCGCCCACCTGCGTGAGCAGGCCACAGCGGAGCAAGGTATTTCGGCGGCTCTGGCGGTCCCGTCCGGCCCTGTATTTGTTAGAGCAGATTGATGATGAGGTCGATGACCAGCGGCGATGGGAACGATGTAGATCCGAACGATGCAGATGCACAGCCCGGCCCGGTCTTGAAGGCTGCAGCGCGGCGGCGGGCCCGGGCCCGGCGCGCGGCATTCTCCGTGGCGGAGCGGCATGGGGCGGGGGCCAAGGCGGCGGCGCATTTTTTGGCCGCTATTGCGCTTTTACCTGGATCCATTATCTCGGCCTATTGGCCGCTGGAGGATGAATTCGACAGCCGCCCACTGCTGCATGCCCTGATTGAGGCCGGTCATGGTGTGGCTTTGCCCGTCGTGAGGGGCGCCGGCCGAGAGCTTCGTTTTCGACGGTGGCAGCCAGGAGATACATTGGCAAAGAGTTCCTTCGGGGTCTTGGAACCATTGCCGGCGGCGCCGGCGCTGACGCCGAATGTCGTGATCGCGCCGTTCCTGGCCTACAATGCGCAAGGCTTCCGTTTGGGCTATGGTGGCGGCTATTATGACCGCACAATACGGGCTTTGCGCCAATCGGCGGCCGGTTTACTGGCGGTTGGGCTGGGATATGCGGCCCAGGCCATGGCCGCACTGCCCTATGATGATTATGACGAAGCACTGGATTGGCTGGTCAATGAGCGTGGTGCGCTACAATTCCCGCACCGAGCGCAAGGGCAGAGCTGACTGACGCCACCGGTTCAACGATTGCTGTAAATGGCAGGACAACTAAATGGGACGACTGGGGGTAATAGATTGAAACTGCTTTATCTTGGTGATGTGGTTGGCCGCGCCGGGCGCAACGTGATCGTCGAAAACCTGGCACAATGGCGCCGGGATCTGGATCTGGATTTTGTTATCGTCAACGGCGAGAATGCGGCCAATGGCTTTGGCATCACACCCAAGATCTGTGACCAACTCTATGAAGCGGGCGCGGATGTCATTGTACTGGGCAATCACGCCTGGGACGCCCGCGAGATCATCCCCCATATTGATGGCGAAAAACGCTTGCTCCGTCCGCTTAACCTGCCCGCCGGCACGCCGGGGCGTGGTGCCGGCGTTTTCGAAGTGCCCGGCGGACGGCGTATTCTGATCATGCAGGTATTGGGGCGGATTTTTATGGATCCCCTGGACGATCCGTTTGCCGCCGCTGTCGAAGCCCTGAAGTCCCATACGCTGGGCGGCAGTGTGAATGCCATTTTCGTTGACATGCATGCCGAGGCGACCTCGGAAAAAACGGCCATTGGCCATTACCTTGATGGCCGGGTCAGCTGTGTCTTTGGCACCCACACTCATGTGCCCACGGCGGATTCGCAAATCCTGCCGGGCGGTACGGCCTATATGAGCGATGTGGGGATGTGCGGTGACTACGATTCGGTGATCGGCATGGATAAAGCGGAACCAGTCCGCCGATTTACCCGGAAAATGCCCGGCGCGCGGTTTGCCCCGGCGAGCGGCGACGCCACGGCATGCGGAGTTTATCTGGAAATCGATGACAAAACGGGTTTGGCCACCAATCTCGCACCCTTGCGCCAGGGTGGCCGCCTAAGCCCGGCCTGGCCCGGTTTAGGCTAGGGCGCGCTTGGAATTCGCGCCCGACGCAAGGCACGCGCGCCTGGAATTCGCGCCCGACGCAAGGCACGTGCGCCTGGAATTCGCGCCTAGCTCTCGCTGGTTTGTCGGATCAACTGCTCGTTCAAATCGTTGCAACGATCCGCGACATATTGCAACCGCCGCGCCGCGACAGCAGCATTCGTGGGGCCTTCGGCAATCGACAGGACAACATCAAGCGCGAAGATACCGGCCTTTGTCGTGGCGGCGGCCACCTCCTTTTGATCGCCGCTGGCTGGCAACGCAAGGCGGTCCAGCGATTCGGGTGTAGACAAGGTGAAATCTCCATTCGCTCCGGCGCGAAAATGCGTCTCGACCAATGTGCGCTTACACCATTAAAAATATCTTACGAACCGCGGCCTATTTGTTCCTTCGCAGCGCATCGCCCCATTGTTGCCATATTGGCCTTTTATGGGTATGTGCTGCGCGTGACCACAATATCTGGTAAATTTTGGAATGATTCTTGCGCCTTGAGTTGGGTTCGGAAGATCCGAGGCACATGGCACTCATAGAAGGTTGATCGGAAGAGCATGGCAGGCCATTCACAATTCAAGAACATTATGCACCGCAAGGGTGCCCAGGATGCCAAACGGTCCAAAATTTTTACCAGGCTGATTCGCGAAATTACCGTTGCGGCCCGCACCGGCTTGCCGGATCCGGAGATGAACCCACGCCTGCGTTCCGCGATCCAGGCGGCACGGGCCGCGAACATGCCTAAGGATAATGTCGCCCGCGCCGTGAAGCGGGCCAGCCAATCGGGCGAAGGCGACAATTATGAAGAGATCCGCTACGAAGGATTTGGTCCCGGCGGGATTTGCATGATTGTCGAGGCCTTGACGGACAACCGAAACCGCACGGCCTCGGAGGTGCGCGCGGCATTCAGCAAATTCGGCGGTAATCTTGGTGAAACAGGCAGCGTCGCCTATCAGTTCGACCGGGTCGGGATGATCGAATACGGGGTGGAGGTTGCCGATTCCGATGTCATGTTCGAGGCGGCGGTCGAGGCCGGCGCCGACGATGTGGAAAGCCATGCAGAAGGCCACGACATCATTTGCGCGGTGGAGGATTTACCCGCCGTGGCCGCGGCCTTGGAGGGTAAGTTTGGCGATCCCAAGGCGGCCCGGCTGAATTGGCGCCCGCACAACACCATACCCTTGGACGAGGGCGGCGCATCCACATTGTTCAAGTTGCTGGAAGCGCTAGACGACAGCGATGATGTGCAACAGGTCTCGGCCAATTTCGAAGTTTCCGACGAAATCATGCAAAAACTCAACAGCTAGGTGACGCCGGCATGCGCCTGATAGGTATAGATCCCGGCCTGCAGCGCACTGGCTGGGGCGTGCTGGCGTTGCAGGGCAGCCGGTTGAGCCATGTCGGCCATGGGGTCATTGTCTCAGACCCGAAGCTGCCCCTGGCCGAGCGTTTGCGCCAGTTATATCAGGCGCTCGGTGATTTGTTGGTGCAATGGCAGCCGGTTGAAGCGGCGGTAGAGGAAACTTTCGTCAATAAGAACCCCTCCTCTACTCTGAAGCTGGGTCAGGCCCGCGGGGTCTTGCTGTTGGCCCCGGCCATGGCCGGCATCCCGGTGGCGGAATACTCCCCCAATCTGATCAAGAAATCCGTGGTTGGCACAGGCCATGCGCAAAAGGCCCAGGTAGCCATGATGGTGGCAACCCTGTTGCCCAGCGCCGGCGCGGTGAACGGGGATGCGGCCGACGCCCTGGCGGTGGCGATCTGCCATGCCCACCTGCGGCGCAGCCGGCAGATCATCGCATCGGCTGACACTGGATTGAAAATGAAGACGACGGGCAACGATGCCAGGCTGAAGCGCGGAGTGGGCGCATGATCGCCAAATTGTCCGGCCGCCTTGATGAATGCAGCGACAATAGTTGCATCATCGACGTGGGCGGCGTCGGCTATCTGGTTTTTTGCTCCGGCCGCACCCTCGGCAACCTGGGTCAATCGGGCGACGTGGTTTCGTTGTTGATCGAAACCCATGTGCGCGAGGACCATATCCATCTCTATGGCTTCGCCGCAGCCGACGAGCGGGATTGGTTCAAGTTGTTGCTGGGCGTGCAGGGTGTGGGCGCCAAGGTCGCGCTGGGTATCCTGTCTACTCTGGCGCCTGGCGAATTGACTCAGGCCGTGCTGGTTCAGGACAAGGCGACGCTGACCCGTGGTCCCGGTGTCGGACCAAAATTAGGTGGGCGTATCGTAACGGAACTGAAAGATAAAGTTGGCAGTCTGGCCCTGGGGCCGGGTGCGGCGCAAACTTTTGCGGAGCCAGGTGCTGCCAGCAAGGGACCGGCGATGGATGCCATCTCGGCCCTGGTCAATCTAGGCTATCGCCCGGCCGAGGCCCATCGCGCGGTGCAAACGGCCGCGGCGGGGCTGGGTGAGGCGGCGGAACTGCAAACACTGATCCGCGATAGTCTGAGGCATTTGGCGCCATGAACGATACGGCAGGCGAGAGCATGAGTGGTGCGGATACGGCGGAGCGCTTGGTCGCGGGCCAGACAACAGGCGAGGACGGGGTCGACGTGGGGCTGCGTCCCCAGGGCCTGGCTGAGTTTGTCGGACAGCGTGCGGAGAAGGAAAATCTGCGCATATTTATACAGGCGGCGCGGCAGCGCGGCGAAGCCCTGGATCATGTGCTGTTTCACGGCCCGCCGGGCTTGGGCAAAACCACCCTGGCCCAGATTGTCGCCCGCGAGCTGGGCGTATCTTTCCGTGCCACCTCTGGCCCGGTGATCGCCAAGGCCGGCGATCTGGCCGCTATTCTGACCCACCTGGAAGCCCACGATGTACTGTTTATTGATGAAATTCATCGTTTGAGCCCGGTGGTTGAGGAAGTGCTTTACCCGGCCATGGAAGACTTTCAGTTGGATCTGGTGATCGGCGAAGGGCCGGCGGCCCGCACCGTGCGTATTGATTTGCCGCCCTTCACCCTGGTCGGCGCGACGACCCGTTCCGGCTTGATCACCAATCCCCTGCGCGAACGCTTTGGCATTCCTATCCGCCTGCGGTTTTACGAGGTCGCGGAACTGGAACAGATCGTCACCCGCGCCGCCGGGCTGCTGGATTTGAACTTGACGGAAGACGGCGCCCTGGAGATTGCCAAGCGTTCGCGCGGCACGCCGCGTGTGGCGGTGCGGTTGTTGCGCAGGGTGCGGGATTTTGCCACCGTGGCCGGGGCTGACGGGATCGACGCCGTAAAGGCGGATGCGGCCCTGAATCGCCTGGAGGTTGATCAGCGCGGCTTGGACGCGATGGATCGGCGTTACCTAAACTGTATCGCGAGGGATTTCGAGGGTGGCCCGGTCGGGGTGGAAACGATCGCCGCGTCATTGTCGGAACAGCGCGATGCGATCGAGGACATTATTGAGCCTTACTTGATTCAACAGGCGTTTTTGCAACGGACCCCTCGGGGCCGGGTTCTGACCCGGTTTGGCTATGAGCATCTGGGCCTGATGGTGCCGAAACCAAGGCAGACGCAGATCGAACTGTTGCCCCTGGCCCAAGACGATAATAGTGGCGAAGAGATTGCGGAAGACGGTGAAGCGGGGCGCGGAAATGTTTGAACCCCATCGTTTCCCGGTCCGGGTTTATTGGGAAGACACAGATGCGGCGGGGATCGTTTATTACGCCAATTACCTGCGCTTTCTGGAACGGGCCCGCAGCGATCTGGTGCGCGGGGCCGGGATCAACCAGTCGGCATTGCTGGACAGCGAGGGCATTGTCTTTCCGGTGAAACATTGCGAGATCGATTATCTGCAGCCTGCCCGCCTGGATGATGAAATCCAGGTGCGGACCCGAATTCAAAAATTGGGTGGAGCCAGCCTGGATATGGATCAAGATATCCATCGCGGGGAAGAGGCCCTGGTGCGCGCCAAGGTGCGGCTGGCCTGCGTCGGCCGCAATGGCCGGCCCCGGCGCCTGCCGTCGGCGGTACGGGCCGCATTATCAGAAATCGTTTGCCGGTATTAGAAAGTAGATAAATGGAAAATCAAGCAGTTGATGCCGTGGCCCTGGCCGGTTCCGTCGCCGAGGTGGACTTTTCGCTTTGGGCCCTGTTTTTCAGGGCGGATATGCTGGTCAAGGGTGTCATGGTAACCCTGGTTCTCGCCTCTTTCTGGTGCTGGGCAATCATTTTCGAGAAGGGCATCCGCTTTCGCCGTCTCCGCGCCCAGGCGGACGAGTTCGAGGACTCCTTCTGGTCCGGCGGCAGCCTGGAAGATCTGTTCGACCGAATTGGCACCCGCGCGGATCACCCGATGGAGATTCTGTTCGTGTCGGCTATGCGGGAATGGCGGCGCTCGACCTCGAAAGGGTTGGCAGGCGAAGATTTTCTACGGGCCGGAATCAAGGACCGCATCGTACAGGTCATGCATATCACCTTGACCCGCGAGATCGAGCGGCTGGAACGCTATATGGGCTTCCTCGCCACGGTCGGATCAACGGCGACCTTCATTGGCCTGTTCGGTACGGTCTGGGGCATCATGAACTCTTTTCAGGCGATTGCACAGACCAAGAACACGAACCTGGCCGTGGTCGCCCCCGGCATCGCCGAAGCCTTGTTCGCGACGGCCCTGGGGCTGATTGCTGCCATTCCCGCGGTCGTCGCATACAATAAATTCTCCACCGACCTGGGACGCTATACTATTCGCCTTGAGGGTTTCGTGGGTGAGTTCTCGGCCATTCTGTCCCGGCAACTGGACGAGGGACGGGAGTAATAGCAATGGCTGGATCCGTCCAAAGTTCATCAGGAATGGGCCGCCGGCCCGGCCGCTACGGCGCCATGTCCGAGATCAATGTGACACCGTTCGTGGATGTCATGCTGGTACTGTTGGTGGTCTTCATGATTACCGCGCCCTTGCTGACCGTTGGCGTGCCCATCGATCTGCCCAAGACATCCGCCTCCGACCTGCAGGGTAATGAGGAACCCTTGACCGTTTCGATCAACGCCAAGGGTGAGATTTTCCTGCAGGAGACGCAGGTGGAGCAGGCGGAATTGGTCGCCCGGCTGTTGGCCATCGCTGAAAACCAGACCACTCGGCGGATCTTCGTACGCGGCGACCGCCTGGTCGATTACGGCGCGGTGATGCTGGTCATGGGCAGCCTCAATGCAGCCGGGTTCAACAAGGTGGCGCTGGTTACCCAGGTCCCGCAGGGTATAAAGGTCCGCCGGACCGACCCTGAGGCGAAATAAGTAGTGGTGCCGGACCTTGCGCAATGGAATAGCCATATCCGCCTTGCTGCATGCAGCTGTCGTTACGGCGGCTTTCATTGGTCTGCCCGATTTAATGACCCCGCCAGTAATGGACCAGCCAATCATCGTCGAACTTGTAACGGTAGCGGAACGTACAGTCCCGCAAAAGCCGCCCGAGCCGAAGGCCGAAAAACCGCCACCCCCGGTGCCGGAATTGAAGACCGAGGCCAAGCCGATACCAAAGCCCCCGGCAGAGAAAGCGCCACCGCCCGAACCCGTGCAGAAGGTAGCAGAGCCGCCGCCGCCGCCGCCCGCCAAACCGGAAAAGACGACGATGCCGCCGCCCAAGCCGAAGCCCGCGGAAAAACCCGCGAAAAAGGCCAAGGCACCTGTAAAACTGACCTCGGTGGAGCCATCAAAGGCGTTTCGTACATTGCCCCGCCCGCGGGCGAAGCCAAAGCGCCCGCGCCGGCAGTTCAGCGCCGACCGCATTGCCGCGTTGTTGGACAAGGACCAGAAAAAGAAGCAGACCGAGCCGCGGCGTCAGGTCGCCAAAACCGCGGCGGCCAAGCCGCCGCCCACGCGGCCACGGGCCGCCCCGCCGCGGCTCCGTTCTCAGCCCATGACCATGAGCGAGGTCGACGCCATTCGCTATCAGATCGAAAAGTGCTGGTCCATTCCAGCTGGCGCCAGGGACGCGGAAAACCTGGTCGTCCGCATCAGGATATTCTTGAATATGGACGGATCATTGTCCAAGGCGCCCGAAATCGTAGGTGGCAATCAATCGGGCGATCCGTTCTATCGAACCGCGGCGGAGAGTGCCCGACGCGCGGTCTTGAAATGCCAGCCACTGAAAAATCTGCCGGTCGAAAAGTATTCGAACTGGCGCGAGATAACATTGACCTTCAATCCCCGCGAGATGTTGGGCGGTTGAGGTTGCGGAGAAATTAGGAAGCAAATCGCGATGTGGACCGTCCTTACAGCTAGACAAATTTTCACCGTTGGCCTGCTCTTGATCCTGCCGTGCCTTGCAATGGCGCCGCCGGCGGCCTGGGCAGCATTAGAGATCGATATTACCAAAGGAAATGTGGATCCCATGCCGGTGGCGATTCCCGATTTCTATGGGGCCGGTGCGGCCGCCGCAGAGCAGGGTCAACGCATGGCGCAGGTGATCACCGCCAATTTGGATCGATCCGGTCTGTTCCGGCACCTGGACCCAAAGTCCTTTATTCAAACCCCGGAATCATTGCAGGCCCGTCCCCGGTTCGCCGATTGGCGGGTCCTGAATGCCCAGGCCCTGGTCTCGGGCAAGGTGGCTGTGGAGAACGATGGCCGGCTGCGGGTCGAATTTCGCCTTTGGGATGTGTTGGCGGGAGAACAGATGACCGGCCTGGTTTATTTCAGCACACCGGGCAATTGGCGCCGTATCGCCCATGTCATCTCCGATGCCATCTATAAACGCCTGACTGGCGAAGAGGGCTACTTTGATACCCGGGTGGTTTATGTGGCGGAATCCGGACCCCGGGACCGGCGCGTCAAACGCCTGGCCATTATGGATCAGGACGGCGACGGCCACCGGTTTTTGACCGATGGCAGTTATCTGGTGCTAACGCCGCGTTTCTCTCCGTCGCGTCAGGAAATCACCTACCTGTCCTATTATCGCGATACGCCGCGGGTCTATCTCTACAACATCGACACGGGACGGCAGGAGGTCTTGGGTGAGTTTCCCGGGATGACCTATGCGCCGCGATTTTCGCCAGACGGCAACCGGGTTATCATGAGCATGGCGCGGGGCGGTAAATCCAATATCTTTGCCATGGATCTGCGCACCCGGGCGATCAATCAATTGACCAAGGGTCCGGCTATCGATACCTCCCCCTGCTACTCACCGGATGGCAAGTATGTGGTTTTCAATTCTGATCGCGGTGGTAGCCAACAACTTTATGTGATGAAGGCCGACAGCACAGGGGTAAAACGTATATCCTTCGGTGACGGGCGCTATGCCACGCCGGTCTGGTCGCCGCGCGGAGACTTGGTCGCTTTCACTAAAATGCACAAGGGAAGATTTTTCATCGGTGTAATGCGAGCCGACGGCAGCGGCGAAAGGCTGCTGTCTGAAAGTTTCCTTGACGAAGGCCCGACCTGGGCTCCAAACGGCCGTGTATTGATGTTTTTTCGCCAAAAACCGGCCCGCAAAGGCAAGAACGCCGGCCGTACCCGCCTGTGGTCGGTTGACCTGACAGGTTACAATGAACGCGAGATGATCACGCCGATCGACGCATCGGACCCAGCCTGGTCACCTCTAAGCCCCTTGAATCGTTAGTGGATCATGGTTAATGTCAACGGTGGAATTTGGGTGCGAGGTGCACCATAAAAACCGCCGTACGTTTAGTTTGTCGGCCCCGGCAGACAATTGGGTAGTTTAATTGTGCCATGTGATAGTTTGTCGTTAGTCTGTTGTTAAACTAATGCTGTCCATGTATGTCTGGCCCTAAGGGGCATGTTGGTTGAAATATTAACGGTCAAGGGTTGTTTGCGAATACCTGAACTGCCTGTGAATTGTGTTTAAAATGGCATAACAAAACCATGTTGGCGGCATTGATTGGCGAAATTTTGCCGTGAACACCGAAATATCTGAACGCCGAAATAAGGGAATGAGGAGTGGTCTCTAATGGTCTTTGAGAAATTTGCGTTAAGGGCGGCGTGTTTGGCGGCAACCATCCTGTTGGTCGCGGCGTGTGAAACAGCGGTCGAAGAACAGGCTGATGTATCGGGCACGGGAAGCGCCGAACAAGCGACAACTGCGACGACCACGGCCGAATCCAAAGCGACGATGGAGAGCAAGGTGATCCCCGGTTCACAGGAGGATCTAGTGCTTAACGTTGGCAGTCAAATTCAGTTTGCCTACGATAAATCCAATTTGCGCCCCGACGCCCGGCAGGTTGTGGAACGCTGGGCTGACTGGCTGCAGCAGTATCCGGCGGTAACGGTTACCATCGAAGGCCACTGCGATGAGCGGGGCACGCGGGAATACAACCTGGGCCTAGGTGAAAGGCGCGCGGATTCGGCGCGTAAATACCTGATCGCCCTGGGCATCAACGCTGATCGTGTCGGGACCATATCTTACGGCAAGGAACGGCCGCTCTGTGTCAGCAGCAATGAAGCCTGCTGGTCACAAAATCGCCGGGACATGTTGCTGGTTAATTAACGCCGGCGTCGCTTACTCATTCAGAGATGTTGGGTGGTTTTCCGGACCGCCCCGTTTGCACCACCAAGGTGCTCGGGGCGGCCCGGAATTTTTTTGTCCTTGCCGCAGTGGACCGATAGGTTCCACCAATGGCTATAATTTTGCCGTATTCCGATATTAAAAGCCGGTATGGTATTTATCGCCCAGCGTACAACCCAATATGTCAGCATGGCTGGCCGGAGTAAGGATCAATGCAACGCGTTCGCCAAGCTTTTGTCTTCAGTCACGCCTTGATCTGGGCGGCGCCTGCGTGGTGGGCCCTGTTGTTGGCGGCCATGCTGGTCCTGCCGACACCGGCGCAGGCGCAAAGCGCCGATGTGCAAACCCTGACCGAGCGAATTGAGCGGCTGCAGCGGGATCTCCGCACGCTGGAGAAAGACTATTACCGCGGCGAACGGCGCGCGGCCTCCAAGCCGGGTACGGCGTCCCGTGCCGGTGCCGCGCCAACTTCCGGTCAACTGGCAAATGCGGAAATTCGCATGAGCAATTTGGAGGCGGAAATGCGCCGCCTGACCGGGCAACTGGAAGAAGTTCGCCACGGCATACAGACCGTGTTGCAGCGGCTGGACAGCCTGGTCAAGGATGTGGAATTCCGATTGACCGAGATTGAACGCGGGCAGTCCAAAGACCAGGGATCAACGGCGCCTTCGGGCGCGGCGCCTGGATCGAACGGCGCCACGAACGGAAAGCAAGACACCGAGGCGTCGATCCAAACGCCGCCGCCGGGACCACCGCCGGTACTGCCTGAGGGCACGACGATCGAACGATATAACTATGCCTATTCCATGCTTTTGAACGTGCGCCTGGATGAAGCCGAGGCGGCTTTTCAGGAGTTTCTCGCCCAGCATCCTGATGATGCCCTGGCCGGCAATGCGCAATACTGGTTGGGTGAAACCTACTACACGCAGAATAAACTGACCGATGCCGCGCAGACCTTTCTGATTGGTCTGCAACGCTATCCAAAAAGCAACAAGGCGCCGGATACCATGCTGAAGCTGGGTATTACCTTGGGCAAAATGGGGCAAAAGGAAGAAGCCTGCGCCACGTTCACGGAAATGACGAAACTGTTCACCAGCTTGCGGCCCCAGGTGCGCAAGCGGTTGCGGCAGGAAATGCGCGTCGGGAGCTGCCGTTGAATCTGTAATTTGCTTCTAATATCAAAGCCGCCTGCGCCCGTGGGGTTCCTATCAGGGAAATTCGCTTTAACCATGCCGGCCATCAGCAAAGATCAATTCGCCGCCTTGATGCGGTTATTGGGCCCGTTCGAAAAGGCACCGGACCTGGCTGTCGCCGTATCGGGCGGTGCCGATAGCATGGCCCTGGCTTTGTTGGCTCATGTCTGGGCCCGGCACCGGGGCGGTGCTATCACGGCCCTGACGGTTGACCATGGCCTGCGGCGCGCGGCGGCGGGCGAAGCCCGCCAGGTGCGTACCTGGTTGATGGGGCATGGCATTGCTCATCAAACCTTGCGCTGGCGTGGGGCCAAGCCGGACAGTGGCATTCAGGCCGCGGCCCGTCAGGCCCGCTATGAACTGCTGGGGGAATGGTGCCGGCGGCGGGGTGTCTTGCATTTATTGACGGCCCATCACCGCGACGATCAGGCGGAAACCCTGCTGTTACGGTTACAGCAGGGCAGCGGCGTCGAGGGCCTGGCGGGCATGCCGGCGGTCCGCGCCTTGCCCGGCGTTCGCCTGCTGCGCCCCTTGTTGAAACAGCGCAGGCGCGATCTGTCGGCCAGCCTGGACCACCAGGGGCAAGCATGGCTGGAAGACCCTTCCAACCAGGAGGAACGCTTTGCCAGGGTTCGGGTCCGGCGCGATCTTGCCGAGGGCAGCAGCGGCACCGGCGGCACGACGGCGCTGCTTAAGCTGGCCAGCGAGGCTGCCGCCGCACGGCGGCAATTGCGCGGC
Source organism: Alphaproteobacteria bacterium (assembly GCA_021776235.1). GTDB lineage: Bacteria > Pseudomonadota > Alphaproteobacteria. The sequence continues at coordinate 165,846 of JAJFGG010000069.1, forward strand.
GCCCTGGCTGACCTGGCGGCCCGGACGGTGCGTCTGCATCCTGCTGGCTTCTGCCAGTTTGATCCGGCGCTTTGTCTGGGCCAAAACCGGGCCCTGCTGGCGCCACTTTTGGGCGATATTTTGCGCTGTATCGGAGGCGGCATCCATCGCCCTCGCCGCGAACGTATGGAGCGGCTGTGTCAGGACCTGACGGGGCACAAGTTAACGGCCGGGCGGACCCTGGCGGGCAGCCGTATTTTACCTGACGCCAGTGGCCTGTTGATTTGCCGGGAAGCCGGCCGGTCGCCGGGCCGGATTGACCTGGGCGCCGAGAAAAGCGGCCGCTGGGACCGCTTCAATTGGACTTTGACCGGGAAATCTGCAGCCCACCTTTCTCTGGGCGCACTGGGCCAGGACGGTTGGCGGCAGGTTCGTGCGCGGGCGGGCTTCACCCTACCGGGACCGGTCCGCCCCGGTTTGCCGGCGTTACGGCAGGGCGATCGGGTGCTGGCGGTGCCCCACCTGAATCTGGGGCCCGGCGAACTGGCGCCCAAAGGCTTGCAAGATCTCCGTTTTGCAGCCAGATTTTCGCCACCTCGTTCCCTGCAGCCTGATGCGATGATCCTTGTATGATGGCGCCTTAGCATTATCTTTATGGGAATGGGTCATAATGGTGTAATGAGTTTATCCCTTTTGACTTGGGAATGATGGCAAGGGCTAACCGAGAGCTGCCGGAAAAGGATCCAACGTGAGCAATTTTAGTCGAAATATCGCCCTATGGGTGATCATCGCCCTATTGGTTTTGGCACTGTTCAACCTCTTTAAGGGCCCCAGCACGCGTGGTTCGGCAAGCAATCTGGCCTATTCCCAGTTCATTTCAGAAGTTGAAGGCGGTCAGGTCCGCGACGTCACCATTCAAGGCAACACGATCAGCGGCCATTACACCGGCGGCACACCTTTCAATTCCTATGCGCCCAACGATCCGGATCTCGTGCGCAAACTGAACCAACACGGCGTGACCATTTCGGCGGCGCCGGATGAAGAAGGCACGCCGACCCTGTTTGCAATTTTGTTAAACTGGTTCCCCATGCTGCTATTGATCGGCGTCTGGATCTTTTTCATGCGCCAGATGCAGTCCGGAGGCGGCAAGGCCATGGGTTTCGGCAAGTCCAAGGCCCGGTTGCTGACCGAACGCCAGGGCCGGGTTACCTTCGACGAAGTGGCCGGTATCGACGAGGCCAAGGAAGAGTTGGAGGAGATTGTCGAGTTTCTGAAAGACCCGCAAAAATTCCAACGCCTGGGTGGCCGTATTCCCAAGGGCGCTCTTTTGGTTGGCCCGCCCGGCACCGGCAAGACCTTGTTGGCGCGCGCAATCGCCGGCGAGGCGAACGTTCCGTTTTTCACGATTTCCGGTTCCGACTTTGTAGAAATGTTCGTGGGCGTGGGCGCTTCGCGCGTACGCGACATGTTCGAACAAGCAAAGAAGAACGCGCCCTGCATCATTTTCATCGACGAAATTGATGCCGTCGGCCGCCATCGCGGCGCCGGCCTGGGTGGCGGCAACGATGAACGCGAGCAAACCCTGAACCAGCTGTTGGTGGAAATGGACGGGTTTGAGGCCAACGAGGGTGTCATCCTGATCGCCGCTACCAACCGCCCTGACGTGCTGGACCCCGCGTTGCTGCGGCCCGGCCGTTTCGACCGTCAGGTGGTGGTGCCCAATCCCGATATCATTGGCCGTGACAAAATCCTCAAGGTGCATATGCGCAAGGTGCCCATGGCGCCTGATGTGGACTCCCGCATCATCGCCCGTGGCACACCTGGGTTTTCCGGCGCCGATTTGGCCAATCTGGTGAACGAGGCTGCCCTGTTGGCGGCCCGCAAGAACCGGCGCGTCGTCACCATGCAGGAATTCGAACAAGCCAAGGACAAGGTGATGATGGGCGCGGAACGGCGCTCTATGGTGATGTCGGACGACGAAAAGGAACTCACCGCCTATCACGAAGGCGGGCATGCCCTTGTCGGCCTGCTGGTGCCTGGCAATGACCCTCTGCACAAGGTCACGATCATCCCCCGCGGCCGCGCTTTGGGCGTCACCATGAACCTGCCTGAAACCGACAAATATGGCTATAAGAAGAGCGAAATCTGCGCCAGACTGGCCATGACGTTCGGCGGCCGGGTGGCTGAAACCCTGATCTATGGCCCCGAGGACGTCACCACCGGTGCCGGCCAGGATATCCAACAGGCAACCTCGTGGGCCCGGCGCATGGTCACCGAATGGGGCATGAGTGACAAGCTGGGTCCGTTGGCCTATTCCGGCAACGAGCAGGAAGTTTTCCTTGGTCATTCGGTTACCCAGACCAAAAATATTTCGGACGCCACGGCCAAGATTATCGACGAGGAGATCCGTCGTATCGCCGAAGACGCGGAAGCATTGGCGACCAAGGTGCTGACCGAAAATTTGGACAAACTGCATGCGGTCGCCAAGGCCTTGCTGGAATACGAGACCTTGAACGGTGAAGAGGTCAGTCAGTTGCTGCGCGGCGAAACTATCGAGCGCCCCGACGAGTTTGATCCGCCCGAGGATACCGCCACGGCGACTTCCGTGCCGCCGTCGGCCAAGCCGAAGAAGCCGGAAGGCCCGGGTGGAATGGAGCCCGAACCACAACCCGGCTCCTGAGCCTGGTGGCCGGCCCTGTCCCTGCGCGCTGACCCTGCGGACGGCGCCTATTTCGCGCCAATTTTGAATCAATCCGGCGCGGGCCTGCCCTTCGCGGGCGGTCCTTTGTACTTTGGCTATTGTCGAACCTTCGGCCGGCGGATCGCCGCCGAAACCTTGAGCATCGAGGACGCAGAACGCCGTGCGCCGGCGCCCCTGCGGGCGTTGCGGGCGCCGCGGCCCAGCATTGCCGGGCTCGAGCTGTCCTGGCCTTTGCTTATGGGCATCGTCAATGTCACCCCGGACAGCTTTCACGACGGCGGCCGGCGCCTGGATCCCAAAAAGGCCATTACCCATGGCCGGGCCCTGGCGTCAGCCGGCGCGGCGATCCTGGATATTGGCGGTGAATCCACCCGGCCCGGTGCCAGCGCAGTGCCGGTGGCGGAGGAACTGTCCCGGGTTATCCCGGTAATCGAAACTTTGGCGGGAGAGGGCCTGGTTATTTCGGTGGATACCCGCAGGTCGGCGGTGATGGCGGCGGCGGTCAAGGCCGGTGCCCGCTTGATCAACGACGTTACGGCACTGCGCCATGATCCCGAAAGCCTGGCCTGTGCCGCTGAACTGGCGGTGCCGGTGGTGTTGATGCATAGCCGGGGCGAGCCGTCCAACATGCAAACCATGACCCAGTATGACGATCTGATCATGGATGTCTTTGACGCCCTGGCCGCGCGGGTGGAAGCCTGCGCCGCCGCCGGCATTGACCAGAGCCAGTTGCTTGTCGATCCAGGCCTGGGTTTTGCCAAGAATGCGGCGCAATGCGCCGAGCTTTTACGCCAGTTGGCATCATTCCATGCCCTGGGCTGTCCGCTTGTGATCGGCGCCTCGCGGAAATCCTTTATTGGCAATTTGGCGGGTGCGGTCCGATCCGGGGACCGCCTGCCAGGCTCGCTGGCGGCGGCATTTTGGGCTATGCAACAGGGGGCGGCGGTTTTGCGGGTCCACGACGTGGCCGAGACAGCCCAGATGATGGCGATGTTCCGGTCGCTTTGCTATAAAGGTCGTGAGCAAACAGATGCTGAGTGAGGGGCGTATGGAACGCGAATATTTTGGCACGGACGGTATTCGCGGCACGGCCAATGCGTGGCCCATGACGGCCGAGATAGCGGTCCGGGCGGGCATGGCGGCCGGCTTGCAGTTTACCCGCGGCGACCATCGTCATCGGGTTGTGGTGGGCAAGGACACCCGATTGTCGGGCTATATGCTGGAACCGGCTTTGACAGCGGGCTTCACCTCCGTGGGCATGGATGTCATCCTGGTCGGTCCCATGCCGACCCCGGCGGTTGCCATGTTGACCCGCAGCCTGCGGGCTGATTTGGGCGTTGTGCTTTCAGCCTCGCACAACCACTTTGCTGACAATGGCATCAAATTGTTCGGCCCTGACGGTTATAAATTGTCGGACCGTATCGAGACCGAAATCGAGGCGCGCATGCAGTCAGACATGTCGGCCTTACTGGCCAAGCCCGCTGATCTTGGCCGGGCCATGCGCTTGGAAGATGCGCCAGGCCGCTATATCGAGGCAGCGAAAGCGACGTTCCCCAACGCCTACCGCCTGAATGGCCTCAAAATCGTTGTCGATTGCGCCAACGGCGCCGCCTACAAGGTCGCACCAACCGTGTTGTGGGAGTTGGAGGCCGAGGTGATCCCTATCGGCGTTGATCCGGATGGCCTCAACATCAACCTGGACTGCGGCTCGGTTCACACGGATTACATGTGCGAGCAGGTTGTCGCCCATGGCGCCGATATCGGCATCGCCCTGGACGGTGACGCGGACCGGTTGATTGTGGCCGATGAGCACGGCCAGCTTGTGGATGGTGATCAGTTGATGGCGGCGATAAGCGATTCCTGGGCGGACGCCGGCAACCTGCTAGGCGGGGGTATCGTCGCGACGGTGATGTCCAATCTGGGTTTGGAGCGTTATCTCGCCACCAAGGGGTTGGCGCTGGTCCGGACCCAGGTCGGCGACCGCTACGTCGTGGAACATATGCGCCAGCACGGCTTTAACGTCGGCGGCGAACAATCCGGCCATATCGTCATGTCGGATTTTGGCACCACGGGCGACGGGTTAATCGCGGCGTTGCAGATCCTGGCTCTGGTCGTGGCCGAAGAGCGCCCGGTCAGCGAGGTTTGCCGCCGTTTCGAGGCGGTGCCGCAACTGTTGAAAAACGTCCGCTACAGCGGCGCCTCACCTTTGGATACGCCCCAGATCGACGATGCGATTCAACTCCAGCGGGGCCGCCTTGGCGACCAGGGCCGGCTGTTGATACGGCCCTCCGGGACCGAGCCACTGATCCGTGTCATGGCCGAAGGCGATGATCGTGACCTGATCCATTCGGTGGTTGATGAATTGATCGATCTGATCGGGACGGCGGCAAGCTGATGCAAGGCAGAGTGTTGATCATCGCTGGATCTGATTCGGGTGGTGGTGCCGGCATTCAGGCTGATATCAAGACCGTGACCGCCCTGGGCGGTTATGCCGCCACGGCGATTACCGCCCTCACGGCGCAAAACACCAATGGCGTTCATGGCGTTCTTGAGGTGCCCCCCGCCTTTGTCACCCAGCAGATTGAAGTCGTGCTCGACGACATCGGCGCCGACGCCATAAAGACCGGCATGTTGCACCGTACCGACGTTCTGGACGCGGTTGCCGCCGCCCTGGCGCGGGCGGCGCCCGATGTCCCCCTGGTGGTCGATCCGGTGATGGTGGCAAAAGGCGGCGCCTCGCTGTTGAACGAGGATAGCCGCGCGGTATTACGCCTGGGCCTGATCCCGCGGGCCACAATTCTGACGCCAAATGTACCGGAGGCGGAAATCCTGGCGGAGATGGCCATCGCGGATGAGGACGCCATGGCGGCGGCGGGTCGAAAGCTGCTTGCAATGGGCCCCAAGGCCGTCTTGATGAAAGGCGGCCATATGCCAGGCGACGAGGTGGTTGACCTGCTGCTGACCGCGGCGGGGGTCAGCCGCTATTCGTCCACCCGCATCGAAAGCCGCCATACGCACGGCACTGGTTGCACCCTGGCCTCGGCTCTGGCCTGTGGCATCGCCCAGGGACTGACCGTCGAGGCGGCTGTGGAGAGGGCCCGGAATTATGTACAGCAAGCAATCCGCAGCGCGCCAGGGTTGGGCCAAGGGCATGGGCCCCTCAACCACGGCCATACCATGGCCCCTTGAAGTCATGGCGGATGACGGTCGCCAGCGCCGCTACAGCTGGCACGATCCCGCAAGCCATTGGTCGCGCCTGGGCGAACTGTCGGGATTGGACTATCTTTCCGCTGTAATTCGGGGCGAGGTGCCGCCACCACCCGTGGCGGTCGCCATGCGCCTTCAGCTGGCCGAGGTGTCAAAGGGCCGGGTCGTTTATACCGGCCAGCCGGGGGAAGATTTCGCCAATGATGTGGGTTCGGTCCAGGGCGGCTGGGTGGCGGCCTTGATCGATGCCGCGATTGGTAGCGCGGTACACGCCGCCCTGCCTGCCGGGCCACGTTATACCACTTTGGAATTGAAGGTTAATTATGTCCGCGCCGTGGCCGTCGATAGTGGCGAGATGCGCTGCGTTGCCGAGACCTTGCATGTGGGACGCCGCACCGCCACGGCCCGGGCCCGGGTGGAGGATATGAACGGCAAGTTGTATGCCCATGCCACCACAACCTGTTTGATTTTGCCGGCGGAATGATCGAGCAGCCGGGATTGGGAAAAGGCACTGTTCTGTCACCGGGGCGGGCGCGAAAGCTGATCATTGTGCTTGGCACCCTGACGGCCTTTGGCCCCATGTCGATCGACATGTACCTGCCCAGCTTGCCGGAATTGGCGGCCGACCTGGCCGCCCCCACGGGCCGGGTACAGATGACCTTGAGCAGTTTTTTCGTTGGCATGGGCCTGGGCCAGATGCTGTTTGGCCCGCTTTCCGACCGCTTTGGCCGCCGCCCCCTCCTATTGGCGGGCATCGTGTTGTACGTCGCGACCTCGGCCCTGTGCGCCCTCAGCAGCGGCATCGAAATGCTGATCGCCCTGCGTCTGCTGCAGGCCCTGGGCGGCAGCGCCGCTTCGGTGATCGCCCGGGCCATGGTCCGGGATTTCTTTTCCGGTGACCAGGCCGCCCGGGTATTGTCGCTGATCATGCTGGTCATGGGCGCCGCGCCGCTGGTGGCGCCGTTTATTGGTGGCTACGTGTTGCTGTGGTTCGAGTGGCGGGCGATCTTTTGGGTTCTGGCCGGTTTCGGGTTGTTGTGCTTTTTCCTGGTTCTGGGCGGGCTAAAGGAAAGCCATCCCATGGAACGGCGCAGCCGTCACGGATTGGTTGGCATGTTGGGTGTTTACGGCCGCATCCTGGGCCAGCCGCGGGTCATTGGTTATCTATTGGCCAATGCCGCGGCCTATGGCGGAATGTTTGCATTTTTCGCTGGATCACCCTTTGTCTATATACAAGTTCATGGCGTGGCGCCGGAGCAGTATGGCTATTTCTTCGCCTGTAACATTGTCGGCATGATGGGTCTGTCGCTGCTGAATGCCAAGTTGGTGGTGCGTCTTGGCGCGCACCGTTTGTTCGTCCTGGGCACCTTGATGATCGCTGTCGCCGGCTTGATCCTGTTGCTGAATGTATTATTGGGATTTGGTGGTCTGGGGGGTATTGTCGCGCCCTTGTTTGTTTATTTGGCTGCCCTGAGTTTGATCTCCGCCAACGGCCTGGCCCTGGCCCTGGATCATTTTCCTCAGGCGGCGGGCAGTGTGTCCGCCTTGTCGGGCGGCCTGATGTTCCTTACTGGCGCTGTTTCCGCCGGCGCCGTCAGCTTCTTCCACGATGGCGGCGCCCTGGCGATGGCCGCCGTTATCGCCGTGACCGGCCTTATTACGTTGGCGGTGCAGGTCGGTCTGACCCGATCAAGCAACGAATAGCCCGACATATTCTAACGGTTGCGCAAAAAGGCCGACATGTGGAATTGCGCCTGATCGCCAATGTAGTGATAGTCCTGGCCTATGGGGCAGGCTCGACGTGCACGGCAGCCCAGTTCCATGCAGTCGCGGCCGTCGGGTTGCCGCAAATGGCCAGCGCAGGCCGGCACATCATAGGCGCCGGCGCCAATGGCTGCCACGGGGCAAGCGGTCAGACAGGGCCGCTCGGCACAGGCATCGCACGGATTGATTGACAGGGGCGGTGGCAGCGTTATGACCCGGTCGAACAGCAGGGCACCGCGATAGGCGTGCCACAGACCATACTCGGGATGGATCAAGGGGCCGATGGGCGATGATGACAATCCTTCGGCCCGCTGTGCCCAGCGCAGAAACGGCGGATGGGGCGGCCCTTCGAATGGAAACAGAATGTCAGCGCCCAGGTTTTGCGCCAGGGGTGTCAGGACCTCGCGGCACCACGCGTCCAGGGGGTCGGTGCGGTCATCACGGTCCTTGAAATGCCGCCAAAGCGCCGGTCCGGCATTGCCGATAAGAACCACCGAGGCCGTTGCGCTGCCATTCCGCCCGGCGGGCACGCGGTCTTCGGTCAACGGGTGAAAACCCCCTCGCGGGATCAGGCCCAGAGGCAGAAGAGCGGCTGTGATTTGGTCAAAAATTAGTTTGCGCATATGCCGTCGCCTCGAAACTCATTCCATGGCATCTTGCAGGCAATGATTATGAATTCAAGTGCCTGCCGCATTTTCCGTTTGCTCGCCGCTGTTGGGATTTTGGCCCTGTTTGGTCAATGCCAACCGGTGCCCAAGCCCTTTGCCGCTGCCAATAAGGGCGATTTCAGCGCTATCCAGATCGGCCCCAGAGCCGGCATGGTGGTTCTGCCCGTTACCGGCACGGCGAGCCCGGAGGTGGGCGGCAAACTGGCGGCGGCCACGGCGCGGGCCTTGCGTCGGCGTGAAGTCACGGCCAGCACCAATCATGGCCATCGTGGCAGCCATCGTATGCAGGGCAGCGCTGTCCTGGAGCCCACTGGCCTGTTGCGCCTGACCTGGCGCCTGCACACGCCAGGGAACGTGGAAACCATGGTCCTGATGCAGGAAGATATGGTCGCGCCCGCCGCCTGGCGGCAAGGCGACGCGGCGCTTTTGGCTCGGCTGGCCGGGACGGCGGCTGATGCCATTGATTTGCGTTTACGCCGGCAAGAGCGCGGCGAAGGCCGGCGCATCGCCTTGGCGCCGGTCACCATGGGGAGTATGGACGGGGTGCCGGGCCAGGGCGGCGGCGAGTTGGCCAGGGCCATGCGGATCGCCTTGGCCGAAGCCGGCGTATCTCTGTTGCCGGAACCCTCGAACGATGGCTTTATTCTGCTGGGCAGCATGCATGTTGCACCCGGCGGCGGCGCAAGCACCGGCGGTGCGCGCAGGATTGAGATCGTCTGGCAATTGATTCGCCCCGACGGCCGGGAATTTGGCCAGATCAGCCAGGCAAACAAAGTACCTGCGGCCCAGTTGTCGGGCGATTGGCGGTTCCTGGCCCAGGCCATCGCCGAGGCCGGCGCGCCCGGCGTTCTGGACCTGCTGCGGCGCGACCGCGGCGGTTAGAAAAGGTGCGCTGTTGTGGTATTAGCCCGGAAACGCTCTAAATTGCGCCGACAGGACAGGGAGTCATTGCCATGGCCATAAACAGCCCTCTATGGGGCGCGGAATTGGATCATCTTCGCCTGGATTCCACCGCGCCGGAAAAATTGGCGGCTTTTTACCGCGATGCTTTCGCCATGACGGAAGAGCCCCTGGCTGATGGCACCACACTGCTACGAAGCCAGAACCGCCGCCTGATTATCGGTGCGGATGGGCGTGCCGGAGCGGCCAGTGGCCAGCCCTATAGCGCCTTTCGTTTTACCGACGGTGCGCGGCTGGAGGCCTACAAGGCCCATTTGATCGCCCAGGGCGTCAATCTGATGCCCTGTCCGACGCCGCTGTTCGCGGCCGGTGCCTTCGCCGTGGCCGATCCCGATGGCCGGCAAATGACCTTCGGCCTGGTGGATGTCGCCAACAATTCCGATGCCATGGACCACGGCGATAGCGCGGATCATCCGCCGGGCCGGCTGCAACATGTGGTCGTGGCCACCGCGGATCTGACGGCAATGATGGCATTCTACGAAAATACCCTGGGCTTTGTTCCGACCGACCATGTGCTGCGGGACGACGAGGACGGCGGGGAAACCTTGACGGCGGTGTTCTACCGCTCCACCCCGGAGCACCATTCCTTTGCCATGTTTCTTTCCGACAAGGCACGCCCGGACCATCACGCCTATGAAGCTTCGTGCTGGAATGATATTCGCGATTGGGCAGATCATATGGCGGCGCTGGAGATCAAGTTATGGTGGGGGCCGGGCCGCCACGGCCCCGGCAACAATCTGTTTTTCATGGTCGAGGACCCCGATGGCTACAAAGTCGAGATCTCGGCCGAGTTGGAAAGTATGGCTGACACGGACCCGATCCGCCATTGGCCGCACACGGAACGCTCGCTCAACCTGTGGGGCCCTGGCTGGATGCGGGCGTAGAGCAACTTGTCTGCGCAAAAATGATTCCAATTTTGCGCTGTTTGATCTAGCCCAGTAAGATTTTCGCCAAATCAGTTTCAGGGACCGTCGGCATCACAACCCGGAACCGCGCCAACCCTCGGCTGGATGGTCTGGCGCCGAGGCCAGGCCGGCGGCCTTGATGCCCTGGATGGCACAATATTCGTCCTTGTCCGAAGTGTCGCCGCTGATCCCCACGGCGCCGATTGCCTGACCGTCAGGCGACAGCACCAGGACGCCGCCGGGAACAGGAACGAAACGGCCGTTCGAGGCACCGACCAGTGCACCTTGAAAAGCCGGCCGTTGCCCCAGGCGTTCGCTGATCGTGCGGCTGGGAATTCCCATGCCCAGGGCGCCCCAGGCCTTGCCGGTGGCGATATCGGCGCGCAAGATGCCGGAGCCGTCCTCCCGTTTCAGGGCGACCATATGGCCGCCGGCGTCCAGCACGGCGACGGTCAGGGGCAGCATACCTTCCGCCCGCCCGGCGGCCAGCGCGGCATCGATGATCTTGTCGGCGTCGCGCAGCGGCAGACCGGTCTTCAGATCGTAAAGTTTCGGTTCAGCCAACTGGTCTGCTCCGGTGGCGGTCAATTTCCGGATTATCGAAAGGCTGAAAAGCCGTCAGGTCCTTGGTTTCGTGGTAATGCTTCAAGGCCCAGACACCGCTGGGAAAGGCAATTTCATCCCAGGGAATATCCTCCCATGCGAACAGTTTAACATCCAGGCTTTCCTCACCCGCGCCCATCTCGGGACCCGTCATGCGGGCCCGGTACATCATATGCACCTGGCTGATCCGGGGGATGTTGTAGATACCGATCAAGGCATCGATCTCGATCCTGGCGCAAGCTTCCTCCAGGGTTTCCCGGGCCGCGCCCTCGACGGTGCTTTCCCCCTCTTCCATGAAACCGGCCGGTACTGTCCAATAGCCGTGGCGCGGTTCGATGGCCCGTTTGCACAACAAGATCTTGTCTTCCCAGGTACAGACCGCGCCCACTACGATATTGGGGTTTATATAATGTATCCAGCCGCAATCGCCGCAGACATGGCGTTCCCGGTTGTCGCCGGCGGGGATATCGCGGGCAAACGGATATCTAGAGATAGGTCCATTATTCATGGCCCCAATTTGGCATCAAGGCGCGCCTACGTCCAGATACAGGTTACGATGTGAAGCCAAGTTTATAGTTCGCCCGGATGGCTGACGAGATGGCCTATGCCTGCAGTCCGCCTGGTGCGGCAGTACCATCTGGCGCCGTCTCCGACGCCGCTTGGCAACCGCCCGCCCGGGTCCTGCATTTGGCTGGACAGGTCAGGGTTCATGAGAACTGGATTTTGACCGGTCCTGGTGACATGGTGGCCCAGGCGCGGCGGACTCTGATCGAGATGTCCGCCGTCGCGGCCATAACCGAAACACGCGTCCATGCCCCGGCGTAGACGTATCGGCATGAGAACGCCAATAAGCATTGGCATAATTTAGCCCCGAGGTTAGACAATGGACGTGGTGCTACAGAGTTTTGCGGCTGGATTTCCGGTCCTGATGCTGCATCTTCTGGTCACTTTGGCCATGCTGGTGGCTGGTGTCGTGTTGTACATCGTCACCACCCCGCACAAGGATTTCGCCCTGGTGAAGGACGGCAACCTGGCCGCCGCCATTTCCCTATCCGGCGCTATTCTGGGCCTGGCCATACCTCTGGCCTTTTGCATGGCGTCTTCGGTCAGCGTGGCGGAAATTGTCATTTGGGGTCTGCTGGCCGTACTGGTGCAAATACTGGTCTTTCGCCTGGTTGATCTGTTGCTGCTCGATCTGTCGGCCCGGATCGAGGGCGGCGAGATGGCCCCGGCGGTACTGCTGGCGGGCATCAAGCTGTCCGTGGCGGCCATTAATGCCGCTGCCATTTCGGGCTAGGGTGGCTCCGATGCCCGGCCGCCCACTGTGCCGTTGCCGAATTTGCCGTTGAGTCCGTCATGAGCCCGCGACCATGAACCGGCTTACCTATCTGGTTGCCCTGTTGGCCGTCCTGTTTGGGGTCGTGAATGCCCTGTTTGCCGAAGACGATGGCGTCCGCCGGCCCCGGCCGCCACCCTTGACCCCGGCACCGCGGCAGGCCGGACCGGGCGGCCCGACCATTGAAGTCGATGTGGGCCCCAAGGGTTCCAGCACCGGCACCGCCTTTGCCATTACCGCCGATGGCTGGTGGCTCACGGCCCGCCATGTGGCACATGGCTGTGATGCCCTATGGGTCCAGACCGCGCCGCGAAAGGGTCTGCGGGCGACAGAGGTGCATCTGCATCCCAACGCTGATCTGGCGCTATTGCATACCCGTTCCGGCCGGGCACCCCTGCACCTGGCCAGCTTGGATCAAGGGGTGCCGCCGCGCGGGGAAAGCGGCTTTTCCATGGGCTACCCTCAGGGCCGGCCGGGCGATGTGCATGCCCGGGTAATCGGCCAGGCGCGGCTGCGATCAGTTGGCCGCTATCGCATTAACGAGCCTATTCTGGCCTGGGCCGAGGTCTCTCGCCGGCCCAACGACCTGCCCGCCCTGGGCGGCCTGTCGGGTGGCCCTATGCTGGACGATCAGGGCCGGGTGGTCGGGGTTCTGGTGGCCTCGTCCAAGCGGCGGGGCCGGGTCATGACCACATCACAGGCATCGATCCATCAGCTATTGGCGCAATTTCCCGGGGTTCAAGGCCCCGTGGTCCAAGGCGCAGCTGGGGCGCTGGCGCGGCAGATCGACGCCGGCAGCTACCCAGTCCTGGGCACCTCGCTGCGGCGCGACCTTACGGTGGCGAAAGTACTCTGCCAGGTGGGTCAACGCCGACGCCGGCCCTGACCCGGCTTGATGCCTGATCCATTGCCTTATACCAAGGTGCGGTGATAGAGACCCATATAGACGCTTTGCGAAGGTTTTCGGGTAGGAGCGCGCTGCGCCGTGGTACTGGTACCATAAGCTGCGCGGGACGCCGCCGAAAGCCTTCGCAAAGCGCCGAATTCGGTCGTTTAAGGGGCCCCGCGGTGGCGTCCAGAAAGCTTGACGGTACCCGTACCGCCGGCGCTTCCACTCCTACCCGAGGGGCCCCTGAAACGATCTATATGGGTCTCTATCACCGCACCTTGGTATTATTCTGTCAGATCTATTTTGTTGTGGCTGCGTTGCGGTTATTCTGAATTTCTTCCAGCCGCTTATATGTTACGTAATACTTAAAAATGTTTCGAACATAAATAACCGGCTCGCGGCTGATGGTCTTCGCTGCGGCGATTTCGACATTACCGAACCACTTATTCGGGTTAAGGCCCATCGCTTTCGCCTTCCTCCGTGCTTTTGATGTTTTTCGGGGCCCGGCGTTGTATGCCGCAAAGGAAAGCAATATCTTGTTTCTTGTATCTATGTCGTCCGACGCAAAATACCGCGAGCGTAAAAATCGAAGATATTTAACCCCGGCATGGATGTTTTGTTCGATTTTATGAATATCAGGGATATTTACATTCCGGTCTGACGCGGTACTTGGCATGACTTGCATTACGCCAACGGCGCCTACATGGCTTCTCTTGCTCTGATCCAGTGTTGATTCCTGGTAACCCTGCGCCGCGATCATCAACCAATCGAAATTGAAGCGATCGGAATATTCCCGAATGTATCCAACCGCCGCACGGTATTTTTTCCGGCTTTCCGCGGACCAGGAATTTTTCATCCAATTTGTACTTCCCAGATACCGGTTATACAGAATGTTTCCCATCAAGGTGCCCTTCTTGAACTCACCGGCAAATTTATTCACTATTTGCAACAACTTAGGGCTTTCCTTTCGAATGGCCACAGCGATTTTTCCGCCATCGCTGACCGACAACTTTTCATGCACCGTGATATTTTTGAAAACTTTCTGCCAAAGCTGTGCTTTGTGGCTATCAACGATGATCGCCGGGATGAGGCCGACATTGACCATGTCGAGTAAATCGTAGTCTTCCAAATTTTCATCTACTTTGTGTATTGGTATTGGCGTCTTGCCGTTCTTTGTTCTCTTATTATTTAGTTTTACCAGATGTTCGTAATAGCTACTGGATTCCCGAATGTGTACGCCTGTTTTTGATAAATCACTCAGTGTTTTGATATTCTTCTTGCCGGGACCGCTAACAATTAGCTCCTTCACATTGGTAAGCATGGGTTTTGAAAAATCAACCAATTGCGACCGCGCCGGTGTTATCGTCAGATTGGCAGCGGCGATATCACCTCTGCCTTCGATAAGAAAAGGTAAGATTTTGTCTCTTGGTACGGGAATGAGCACGACGCTGATCGGGCGGCCTCTTTTGCCGAAATTCTTGTTCAGGCGTTTTTCGAAAGAACGCGCACCTTCGACGAGTAAACCGTTTTGATCGATACCGTTATAAGAGAAGAACAGCGGGTTATAGGCTGTCAAAATTCGAATAAAGCCACGCTTCAGGATCCCGTCCAGGTCACCCTTCCAGGGTATAATCGCCGCATCCGAAAGGACTGAATCTTCGGCGTTGTTGGACCCGGCCGAGGCGCTCGCTGATGCCGCAAAGGTTGCCGCTATTGCGGCCATAAGAAGATTTCGTAGCATGTTGGCCCTATGGTTACACCGCTTTGCCGACGAGGCGCGGCAAGCGTCGAGTGGTCGATTTCGAAATCGCGACGCTGAAATCAAGAAATCTGCACCTGTTTGATCGCCCGCTCTTCCATTTTCATTTCGTTCGCGTCAGATCATTTGCCTGGAGAATTCATTATATCCATGCAAGGCAACCATGACAGCTTCCCGTGCTGCTGTTTTCGCCGGCCTTGCATCACCCGGTAATCGGCCAAATTGAACGACAGTCTCAAATGACCTTGTCTTTCCTGTTCCGGGTCAAGCCGGAACAGGTTTGCCGGAATTCATCTGGACAGAGAACCCAAGGCGCCGCCAACAAGGCATCAGCAGCATTCGTTCATGCCACCCCGCGGGCCAAACGGGTGGCCGGGGATTATGCGGCCGGCAATTGCTGGAGCACGGCGTCTAGGTTATGAAATAACACCTTCCTGCCCCTGAATTGCGCCAATCCCTCGTCCTGCACCGCGCCGATGCTGCGCGAGATGGTTTCCGGCGAAGCGCCGATCAATGCGGCGATATCCTGGCGTGAAATAGGCAACTCCAACACCGGCTCGCCATTCTCGTTCAATTGTCCAAACCGCTCGTAGAGCACCATCAAAAGGCTCAACAGCCTGGATCTAACCGTAAAGGTGACGCTCTCAAAGTGGCGATCCTCGAACTCTTCCGCATCCTTGAGGGTGTGGTCCAGGAAGCGTAGGCCCAAATTCGGATTCTGCTCCAACAACGTGCGAACCGTGGTTCGCCTGATAAAACAGACCACGCTCGGCATCATGATCTCGGCGGTCGAACGGTGCCCCGATTTCTTCAAGAACGATCGATAGCCAATCGTTTCGCCAGGACCGCATAGCCGTACCAAAGTAGAGTTTCCGGCGGCATCCAGGCGCCTCACGCCAACCAGGCCGGAGCTCATGCAATAGATGCCGTCGCAGTCATCGCCCTGGTGAAATAACGTGGTCCCGGCTTCGTATGCCTTCGGGATCTTGATGCCGTCCAGCAACGCCAGTTCCTCGTCATTCAGCGCGCACCACTCGGTAGAGTGCCGCACTTGACAACCAAAACAGGTCGCGTTCAGTTTTCCGCTCATCTATCCATCCCTAAGGGCACGAGACCTACCACATAATACCGTCTTCGCAGCTTCCGGCAATGGCCGCGCGCATACAATAAGCCACGGCCGCGCTCCCGCTTGACGATTATCAAGGCGGCGGTTCACCGAGCATATACTTATTATTTAGTTGGGTTAGAGATAGGTGCAATCCGCATGAGCGAAAAAATGCAGATTGATGCGGCGGCTCGCAATCTGGTGCGCCGCTTCGGAGAGGACGCGTTGCGTCAGGCAGATATTCGCATCAAGGAGCTGCAAGAACATGGCGAAGCGGCCGGCCTTGATTTTTGGCGCGGCGTACGCGGCGTGGTGCAAAGTCTATTGCATGGCGATGGCACGGTGAAACATTAGAGAGCATGTCGGGGCTATTGGTACATCCCCGCCTGCCAGCGCGCATGACCGCCAATATGCCGGTGCGGAAAACCGGCTTTAAATTGAGCGGGGTTCGCCCTCTTCGTAAGGTTCCGTTGCCAGACGAAAGACTTCCACCGCTTCATGGTGTCCCCGCATTTCCCGTTGGCCGAGGGGGATAAGGCTGGCGCTATTCGCCCATTGCGCCGCCGTCTGGGCGCTGAAACAGACCGCCGTATCGTTATCCGTCCCATTGAGAATTTCGCGCGCGATCTCCATTATTCGTTCTGCGACATTCACCGCGTCCCCGACGATGGTGTAGTTGACGCGGCTTGGCGCGCCGATATTGCCGACCACCACGTTGCCGCTGTGTACGCCGATACGGGTGCGGATAGGTGGTTTCCCTGCCTGCCTGCGCTCGGCGTTGTTCGCTTCCATCGACCTGGCCATGGCCACCGCCGCGCGGCAGGCGCGCGCCGCGTGATCGCTTTGCCGTTCGGGCGCGCCCCAGAATGCCATGGCGCCGTCGCCCAGATACTTGTCCACCGTGCCGCCTTCGGCTTCGATGGCACGGTCGATCAGGGTGAAATGTTCGTTCAGAAGATCCGCCAATTCCCGCGCCGGCAATCGTTCGGCCAGTGCGGTGAAACCCTGGATGTCCGTGAACAGGATGCTCATCTCGCGTTCTTCCGAGGCGATCTCGCTGCCGTCCCGTTGCCCCATCAGCCGGTGGACAAGCGTCCGTGGCACATAGGTCTCGAACCATTTCAGGCTGCCTACCATGGCATTGAATGCGCTCGCCGCCTTGTTCAATTCACGGAATGGCCCATAGGACAGCAATGGCACATTCTTCATGTCCAGGTCGCGAACCCGCACGACGCTATCCGCCAGGCGTTGCACCGGCTGGCTCAGGGCACGGGCCAGCGCATAGGTGACCAGCAGGGCCAGGACCAAAGCGCCAAGCCCGGCCAGGGGGATCAGTTTCAGGCGTTTGTACTCGCCCGCCATCTCGGCCAGCGGGGCATGGGTCCCCACCAGCCAGGGCTCGGCGCCGAATCGGTCGATGGCGCGGAACATGAAGACATGGGTATGTTCCAGATAGTCGACCACTCTGATCCGAGCCGGCCCGGCAAAGGCCTTTTCGATCCCTGAATGACGCTTTTGGGCCCAGATCTGACGCAGCACCAGATCGCTGAACTGTTGCAGTTCAGGCAAGGGCTTCTGGTCGCTCAGGCCAGGGTAGCCGTGCAGCAGTTGGGGATGCGCCAGGACTTGCTCCCGGCCGCGCAGAATGAAGGTGGTCTCGCTGAATTCATCTCGAAGCTCGGCAAGAAAGGCGGATAGTTCCGATATTGAGACACCGGCGATCAGGACACCCAGAAGGCGGCCCTGCCGGCGCACGGGTACGCGCAGATTGAGGAAAGTATGGCCGACACTTTCGGCGACGAACAGTTCGCCCCAATGGGGCTGGGTATATTGCGACGCTTCCTTGAAAATCCGGCGAAATTCCGGGTCATCGCTCCAATCACTTTCCTTGACGGAACCGCCGGGCCGATTGCGGAATGCGCGCACCACCCGCAGATCGGGATTGACGAAGGCGACCACAGAAATCTGCGGCGCGGCCGCCAGGGAGGCCATAAGAAGTTCACCAAACTGCGCCCCATTTTCCGGGTCTATTCTGCCGCCGGCACTCAGCTTGGCGAGATAGCCAAGCTGAGCGCTGGCCGGTTGCAGATGGTTGTTTATCCGTTCGCTGATCAGATCGAGAATAAGGCCGCCGCGCTGACGCGTCAGTTCGACGGTGTTGCGATAGGCGATCCCGTAGCCGGCGACGTAGACCATTGCCATCGCGGCGGTCACCAACAGCCCGACGCCGACAATCAGCGCGGCGGCGATCGGGACGCCGCGGTTTGGTGATGCATCATTGCTCTGGGCCATTACATCAACCGGAATTAGTCCATAACCAGAACCGCCGCGCCGTCGAACCTTCCGGCCCGCAAATCATCGAGTGCCTGGTTGGCCTGGGCCAGTGCATAGGGATGGGTCGTCGTTCTGACCGGGACGCGCGGCGCGACCTCGAGAAACGCCATCGCGTCCTCGCGGGTCAAATTTGCCACCGAACGGACAGTCCGCTCGCCCCAAAGAATATGGTAGGGAAAGGACGGAATGTCGGTCATGTGAATGCCGGCGCAAATCACCGTGCCGGCTTTGCGGACCGCACGCAGCGCCAGAGGCAGCAGCGGTCCGGACGGGGCGAAGATGATTGCCGCGTCCAACTCGTCGGTCGGCAGTTCTTCGCTGCCGCCGGACCAGACGGCGCCAAGTTTGCGGGCAAAGGCCTGGGCTTTTTCGTCTCCCGACTTCGTGAAAGCAAAAATTTCCTTGCCTTCGTGGCCGGCGACCTGCGCGATTATATGGGCTGCGGCGCCGAAACCATACAGGCCGATACGCCGGGCATCCCGCACCATGCGGTAGGCGCGAAAGCCGATCAGGCCGGCGCACATCAGCGGCGCCGCTGCCTCGTCGTCATAGTCGTCCGGGATCGGAAAGGCATAGGTGCCATTGGCGGCGATATACTCGGCAAATCCGCCATCCATCGTATAGCCGGTGAACTGCGCGCAATCACAGAGGTTTTCCCGCCCCTCGCGACAATAGCTGCATTCGCCGCAGGTGCTGCCAAGCCAGGGCACACCAACCCTGTCGCCCGTCTCCAGGTCGGTGACCGCCGCGCCCACTTGCGTCACCATGCCGATAACCTCGTGCCCGGGGACCAGCGGCAGCTTTGGTTCCTTCAGATCGCCATCCACGACATGCAGGTCCGTGCGGCAAACCGCGCAGGCCGTGACCTTGATAAGGACCTGACCAGGGCCAGGGGCCGGCCGTGCGATTTCCGCCGACCGCAAAGGCAGGCCGGGCGCGTCAAGCACCATTGCACGCATCATTTCTGCCATGGGTTCCCCTGCTTCCACGCGCGTTTCCCCCGCTCAGGGCGAGGATGCCGGATAATGAAATAGCTTACCAGGGCGGATGCGCGGGGGAATTGATATCCGTCAACGACGGCGGCCCGTTTAACAGCGAATGATTAAGGGATCATGGCGGCCAGGGTGCGCCATGGGATATCCACTTGCCGGGAGGGAGCTGTAGATGCCGGAACCCTACGAAATTCTGGGTGTGGACAAGACCGCCACCGCCGAGCAGATACGGCTGGCATATCGCAATCTGGCCAAGGAACTGCACCCTGATCTGCATCCTGGCGACAAAGCGTCGGAGGCGCGGTTCAAGCAGGTGAATGCCGCCTACACATTGCTTTCCGATGCCGAGCAACGCCGGCGCTACGATGCCGGCGAAATCGATGCCGAGGGCCAGGAACGCCCCGAACACACCTTCTACCGCAGCCATGCGGATGGCGGCGAAGGCGCCAAGTATCATCGCTATGAAGATTTTGGCGAATTCGATCCCATGGGCGATATCTTCGCCGAGATGCTGCGCCGCGGCGACCGCGGTGATCGCGGCGGCGGCGGCGGCCTCAAAATGCGCGGCAGCGATGTTTCCTACACCATGCAGGTGCGTTTTATGGAGGCCGCCAGGGGGGCGAAGAAACAGGCGACCATGCCGGATGGCAAGATGCTCAACGTCAGCATTCCCGAAGGACTGCGCGATGGCCAGACGCTGCGTCTGAAAGGCCAGGGCGGGCAGGGTATCGGCGGCGGACCGCCGGGCGATGCCTATATTGAGGTAGCAGTGCTGCCGCATCGGTTTTTCAGGCGCGACGGCGACAACGTTCATATGACGCTGCCGGTTACCCTGGGCGAGGCGGTTCTTGGCGGCAAGGTGAAGGTTCCCACGGTTTCAGGCCCGGTTGAGCTGCAGATTCCGAAGGCTTCGAATGCCGGATCAACCCTGCGCCTGCGCGGCAAGGGTTTCCTGGATAAAAGGAGCGGTAAGAGGGGCGACCAATACGTTCAATTGCAAGTGGTTCTACCCGATGCACCCGATGACGAGCTTGCGGCGTTCCTGGCGGCCTGGGCGCCGAAACGGCCCTATGATCCCCGCGGCGGCCTGGGAGAGACGCAATGACGACCTTCGAGCAGATTGTCGAGATGTTTGAAACCCTGGCCGGCGAGGATCTGACGGTCTGGATAGAACGTGGCTGGGTCCGCCCGGATACAACCGGTACCGGTTTCAGTTTCAGCGCTACCGACCTGGCCCGTGTCCGGCTGATCTGGGAACTGCAATACGAGTTGGAGATCCATCGCGATACCTTGCCAACGGTGCTTTCCCTGCTTGATCAGCTTTATGGATTGCGGCATCAGCTTCGTCATCTGACGGCGGCAGTGGCGGCGCAACCGCCCGCGGTTCGCGAAGAGATTGCCCGCGCGCTTGAAACCGGTCAAGATTGATCCAACAGGCGGCGCCGGGGAGCGGGAATGGAACGAAAAACACAGATCCACATCATCTATGCCGTCGCCGCCGTCTTCGCTATTCTGATGTTGCAGTCCTGGTTTCAGCAGGCACAGAAGGTCGAGGTCATTCCCTACAGCGAGTTCCAGCAATTGCTGGTGGAAGGGAAAATCGCCGAGATTGTCGTTACCGAGAAACATATCCGCGGCGTTTTCAAGACCCCGGGGGATGGCAAAAAGACTTTTAACACGACCCGTATCGAACCGGCCCTGGCCGAAAGCCTGGCCAAATACGACGTCAAGGTAACGGGGGGCAGCGATGGCGGCGTCCTTAAGGATGTTTTCTCCTGGCTGTTGCCAATGGTGCTTTTCCTTGGTGTTTGGATGTTCGTTATCCGCCGTTTCGCGGACCGCCAGGGGCTTGGCGGCGGCATGATGTCGATCGGCAAAAGCAAGGCCAAGATCTTTGTCGAAAGCGATATTGAAGTCAGCTTTGACGATGTTGCCGGGGTTGACGAAGCGAAAATCGAATTGCAGGAAATCGTCACCTTTCTGCGCAACCCAGAGGTTTATGGCCGGCTGGGCGCGCGTCTGCCCAAGGGGGTCTTGTTGGTGGGGCCGCCCGGGACGGGCAAGACCCTGCTGGCCCGCGCCGTCGCCGGCGAGGCCGGGGTGCCGTTCTTTTCGATCAGCGGCTCGGAATTTGTCGAGATGTTTGTCGGCGTGGGCGCGGCCCGTGTGCGCGATTTGTTCGAACAGGCCCGCAAGGCCTCGCCCTGCATCATCTTTATAGACGAATTGGATGCCCTGGGGCGTGCCCGCGGGGCTTTTCCCGGCATGGGCGGCCATGATGAAAAGGAACATACGCTCAACCAGTTGTTGATGGAGCTGGATGGCTTCGATCCCTCGAAGGAAGGGATGGTCTTGCTGGCCGCCACCAACCGGCCTGAAATCCTCGATCCGGCACTGCTGCGCGCCGGACGCTTCGACCGTCAGGTGCTGGTCGACCGGCCCGACAAGATAGGCCGGGCGCAGATTCTAGATGTGCATGTAAAAAAGGTTCACCTGGCAGGTGACGTCGACAGCGGCGCGGTGGCTGGCCTGACGCCGGGTTTCACCGGCGCGGACCTGGCCAATCTGGTTAACGAGGCGGCCTTGCTGGCAACCCGGCGGGGCGCCGACGAAGTCAATATGGCCGATTTCGTGGAGGCGATCGAACGCATTATCGCCGGCCTGGAAAAGAAGAACCGTCTGCTCAATCCCCAGGAGCGTGCGGTCGTCGCGCATCATGAAATGGGCCATGCCCTGGTTTCCCTGGCCCTGCCGGGCACCGATAAGGTCGAGAAAGTATCGATCATTCCGCGCGGCATCGGCTCCCTCGGTTATACCATTCAACGCCCCACCGAAGACCGCTATCTGATGACACGCCAGGAGCTGGAAAACAAGATGGCCGTGCTTTTGGGCGGCCGGGCGGCGGAAATGCTGATTTTCGAACGCCGCTCCACCGGCGCCGCCGACGATCTGAGCAAGGCCACCGATATTGCCCGCGCCATCGTCACCCGATACGGCATGGATGAAAACCTGGGCGAGATGACCTACGAGGTTGATCCAGCGCCTTTCCTGGATATCACTGGCGCCGGTTATCCTGAACGCCGCCTATACAGCGAGGCGACCGGGCGCGAGATCGATACCGCCGTACGCGCCCTGGTCCACAATGCTTTCGAACGGGCTACCGAAATCCTGGTCGCGCATCGGAGCGTTCTTACCAACAGTGCCAAATTGTTGTTGCAGCAGGAAACCCTGACAGCGGAAGAACTGCCGAAAATTGAAGCATGGAAGGGCGCCGACCCGGAGGCCGGATCATGAGGCGCCTACAGCGTATCGATCAGTTTCCGCATGCCCTCGCCAATCCGGGCCAGACCGGCTTGATAGATGAAGCGGTCCCAGCCGATGCAGAAGTGGCGGACGCCCAGATCCACATAGCGCTTGGCCTGCTCGACTTCACCGATCTCGATGCGCGGGGCGACACCGTGTTCAAGGGATTTTTTGATCACCTGCTCTTCAAAGGGCTGGATTTCGGGCGTGTGCATGAGGCTGGGCTGACCACGTGAGAAGCCGAAATCCGCCGGGCCCCATTGGGTCATATCGACGCCCATGGCCTTGGCCGCGTGCAAGATCTCGTCGATATTGTCGAGGGCGGCATTCTTCTCGATCATGATCAGAAACACGGTGGCGTTCAGATCATCCAGATAGCCATCCGGCTGATAGCCGCTTAACGCCGGGCGGCGCAGCTTCACACCCATCTGGCCGCCCCTATCAGGGGTATCGGCGGCGATCGTGCGATGACAGGCCGCGATGTCTTCCGCCGCGCGGATATCGGTGAATAGCACGGCCTTGAAGCCGGCGCCAAGGGCCGCCTGAGCCCAGAAACCCTGGCTCTCCTGGTCGGGTTTCAACATCAGGGGCAGGTTGGCGCATTGCCCGGCGCGGGCCATGTGATAGAGCAGCTGCATATCGAAGGCGGAATATTCGGCGCAATATTCGCCGTAGTCGAACAGGCCCGTATCGCCAATGATTTCGGGTATATCCGGGTCGGCGGAGAGGAAATGAGTACCCATGGTCGCGGCGCCCGCATTCAGCTTTTCCCGCAGGGTATTGGCCATGATCATGTTGCAAAGTCCTTATGTTTGCCGAATTTAGTCTAGTGGTCAGGTCTAAAGTAAGCTGACCGGCTCTTCAATACCGCCATTGGCGGCCGAGACATAGCCGCTGTAGATGGTGGCGATGCAATCGGCGGCCAGTTCGCTATCGCTTTCCACGGCATCGCCATAGGCCGCCGCGCGGTAGAAGGCCTCGATTTCCTGGGGAAAGCCGTGGCTGAAATCCTCGTCCGGTGCGGTCATGGCCCAACCCTGTTTGGTGCCGATCTTTTCCACGACGTAAATATCGTCAAACTGGCTTTCCACCGGATTGTAGGTTTGCAATTGGTTCGAGGGGTTGAGATTACAGATCGTCCGATGATTGCCGGCGCAGACCTCCAACCAGTTATGTACGCCGCCCAGTACGATATCGGAGGCGAACACCGTTGCGATGGTGCCGTCCTGAAAGGTCACGTGGGTCATGGCGAAATCCTCGATATCCACATAATCGGCGCGGATGTGCCCAATATCGACAAAGTTGGGCAGTTGCGTAAGGGCGTGGGTGCGCGCGGTCACCGTTGCCGGCCGGATCGGTTTGCCGAAGCGGGCCCGGCCCTCCACCTTTTTCAGGTACAGGGCCGCGGTAAGGGGATGGCAACCCTTGCCGATCATCGCGCCACCGCCCGCCAGATGCCAATGGCCATAGCTGGGGGCATGGCTGCCCGAATGGGCTTCCTCGCCATGCATCCACAGGATTTGCCCTTTGGTCTTTTCCAGGATTTCCCGTTCCTTCTGAATGGTCGGGGCATAAACCCAATTTTCGGCATAGAGAATGCGGGCCGTCGATTGGGCCTCCGCCGCAAGCATCCGCTTGATGCTGTCAAGGGCGCCGGTTCGAGCCTGGGCCATGGAAGCGCCGCGGCCGGCAAAATCTTCCGCGTCGTCTCCGAAATATCCCGTCAGCGGTTTCTCGACGATCGGAAAAATGCCGCGTGCCAGGGCCTTCACCGCAACGGCTTCATGCAGGGCGGGCGGGACGCAGATATGCAGCACATCAATCCCGGCCAGTAACGCGTCAAGATCAGCGAAGGCCTGAATGCCGTGTTTCACGGCAAAGCCTTCTGTGCTTCCCTGGGTCTTGGCGTGGACGCCGACAACTTCAACATCGGCGCAGAAGACACGCCGGGCGGCCTCGAGGTGAAAGCTGGCGGAAAAGCCGGCGCCGACGATACCTGCTCGCACCTTCGCCTTGCTCATGGTTTCGACCCTCCTGCAAACACCGTGACGAAGATGCTCCGTGCCGCCCGCCGGATTGGCTTATGGCGATGTTGGTGTAACCTAAACACTGATTCGTCTCTATCCAAGAGACCATGACGGGACGGGCGCCCCATGGCCATTGATTTTGAATTTGAGATCAGGCGCTCGCAGCGGCGCAAAACCCTGTGCCTGCAAATTCGCGACGGCCAGGTTCAGGTCATGGTGCCTGCGCGGACCGGGGAAGGTCAGATACAGTCTCTGCTGCACAAGCATACACCGTGGATCCACAGGAAGCTGCAGGAGCAGGCGGCGCGGCCCGCCGCAACGCCCAAGGCCTATGTGAATGGCGAGATCTACAGCTATCTTGGCAAGGAGCACCGACTGAAGATCATAGAAGGGCCGCCGTGGCCGGCCGAGCGGGTTGCCAGCGACCTGGTCGTGACCGTGCCGGCGAAACTGGCTCGGGAGGCGCGGCAAGCAAAGATCAGGGATCGTCTGTACGAATGGTACCGGCAATCCGCTCTGGAGGAATTTCAGGCGCGAACCGAACACTATGGCCAACGTCTCGGAGTTGCACCCAAGAGCGTCAAGGTAAAGTCATACAGGCGCAGATGGGGCAGCTGCAGCGCCAGGGGTGAGATCTCCTATAATTGGCGGCTGATTATCGCCCCCGGTCCGATCGTGGACTATGTTGCGGCACATGAAGTCGCGCATCTTGTCCAGCACAATCATTCGCCGGAGTTCTGGGGCCTGGTCGAAGGCCTGATGCCGGATTACCGTAGCCAGCAGGCCTGGTTGAACAAAAATGGCGGTACCCTGGCCATCTAGACCACGTTTACAGAACATAGATCCGTTTGATGGCGGGTGGAGGTCATTCGGGTAGGCGTTTGGCGCAGCGCGTAGTGGGACTTAGGGCTAGCAAAACAAAGGATGCGAAT
>JAJFGG010000070.1 GCA_021776235.1 Alphaproteobacteria bacterium
TCAGGGTAGACGACATCACAATCTTGCTTCTCGGCGACAACTTCAGGAGTTTCGGCAATGCCGTGATGCCATCCATTTTTGGCATTTCGATATCGAGCACCACAACATCCGGTTTGTGCTCGGCGATGTGTTTCTGCGCCGCCTCGCCGTCCGTGGCCGAGGCGACCACTTCAATCTCGGGGTCTTCCTGAAGCCAACGTTTGACCAAGCCGCGGATGACAGCGGAGTCATCGACCACCATTGCTCTGATCATGACGGCACTGCCATTTCCCGCGGCTGCAGGCGCGGGTTTCCCCGCCACGGTCATCAAAGTAACCCTACCTGAATAAACTTTGCTTCGATTATTTCTTTGTCGAAAGGCTTCATGATGTACTCATTGGCGCCCGCCTTCATGGCCTCGACAATGTGGGACATGTCATTCTCGGTGGTACAAAA
This sequence comes from Alphaproteobacteria bacterium, assembly GCA_021776235.1. Taxonomy (GTDB): domain Bacteria; phylum Pseudomonadota; class Alphaproteobacteria. The sequence continues at coordinate 436 of JAJFGG010000070.1, forward strand.
CACCACCACCGGCGCATCGCCGCCTTCGCTTACCCGCAGGGTCCGCAAAAAATCGATACCGTTCATCACGGGCATATTCCAATCCAGCAATATGGCGTCGGGCATTTCCGCGCGGCAGGCCTCCAAAGCTTCCTGGCCATCCGTGGCTTCGGATATTTCGAAATCGAGGGTTTCAAGTATTCGTCGCGCCACCATGCGAATGACTTTTGAATCGTCTACCACCAAACAAGATTTCATTTTGCGCTCCGTCGGTCACGGTATTCAATTGTTAAGGGCAGTCGCCCGATGTGGGTGGCAGAAAAGACCTAGGCTGCGGCGGCAACCTTGATAATGTCCAACAGACGCTGGACCTGCAAAATGACCAACAGGCGGCCTTCAAGCCGAAATATGCCCTGCGAGACGTCGCGCCAGCGCGAATCCAAGGTCGGCGGATTACGCTCGTAGTCCTGCAAAGGCACCCGCAGCACTTCGCCAACCTCATCGATCAACAGGCTGTATAATTCACCATGATGATCGACCACGATGCTCATGGATTTTTCCCGGTCGGCAGGTTCCATGCCGAGGCGCTTGCGCAAATCAATCGCCGTAACGATACGTCCACGGAGATTCAGGGAGCCTGCGACTTCCGGTGGCGCCAGCGGAATATTTGCCAAGGTTTGCGGACCCAGCACATCCTGGACCGAAAGGACCGGAATGCCAAATAATTGACCATCAATAACCGCGGTTACAAACTCTTCCGAACCAGCTCCGTTGAGTTGGTCGTCCGCCGCATTGAGGGACAGGTCGTTGCCATTGTTCGGATCTAGTGCACTCATGCTACGTCTACCTTTTCAGCCAGAGTCTGCGATAAAGTCGAAAGCAGGGCATCACGGTCGAACTTGCCGACATAATCGCTGAAACCCACATTCCGGCCACGTTCCAGATCTTTTGGATTAACATGTGACGACAGCGCGACGATTGGCGTTTGCTGCCACCGGCTGTCGCTCTTCACTTGTTCAGCCAGTTCAAAGCCATTCATGCCAGGCATTTCAATATCGCTTACGATGCAATCGAAAGCCACGCCCTCTTCGCGCAGGGCCAAGGCTTCATCGCCATTGGTGGCAACGGTAACTCTATACCCGGCGACTTCCAGCAGCGGCGTCAACATATTGCGGAAGAATGGAGAATCATCGACCAACAGGAGGCTACGGCCATCGTCCTCGCCAAACGCTGCTTCGTCAGGCGACGTGAACCAATCCGAGAACGCGTCGCTCAAATAATGGCCAACATCGACGACATTGGTCGCCTTGCCTTCGATAACGGCGCTACCAAGATATCCTGGTTCGCTCGCCGTCAATTCAATATCGAGGCGGGATTCGACGATATCGACGATTTCATCGACGACCAAGCCCATGGAATGGTCTCCGTCGGCGAATACCAGGATCGGCTGACGACCGCTTTCACGCAGGTCATAACCATTATCCATCTTAACCAACGGCATCAGTTTGCCTCTGTATTGCACCAGGTTCTGGCCATTGGCCTGTTCAACGGTATTCACATCGATCTCTTCCAGGCGGGCAACCAACGACAGTGGTACGGCTTTTGGCTCATCGGAACCGGCCCGGAAAACCAGCATTGTCGTAGTATCGGAAGTGGCAACCGCATGGCCAAGTTCTTCGCCATCGTCGGCCCGCTCACCCACCTTGGTATCGGAAGTGGTAGCCGCAATGCCGTTGGGGTCCAAAATCATTATGACGCTGCCGTCACCAAGAATTGTGTTGCCCGAGAACATCGCTATTTCGCGCAACAGCGGGGTAACAGGCTTGACGACAATTTCTTCCGTATCGAACACCCGATCCACCACGATGCCGAAAGTGTAGGATCCGACCTGCGACACAACGACGAAGACTTCGGCGCCTTCGGTCAGTTCATGCTCGGATGCGTCGGCCAGCTTCAGACAATCGCCCAGATAAACCAATGGCAGCAGCCGATTGCGCAAACGCAACACCGGCGTATCCTTGATCATTTCAATCCGGTGCTCGGATTCCTTGGAGGCGCGCACCAACTCAACCACGCTCAGTTGCGGGATGGCAAAACGATCATCGCAACTTTCCACAATTAACGCGGAAACAATGGCCAGTGTCAGCGGTATCTTAATAGTGAAGCTGCTGCCCTTGCCCCATTCAGAATCGAGTTCGATGGTACCGCCGATTTTTTCAATGTTGGTGCGGACCACATCCATGCCGACACCACGGCCGGAAACAGCCGTAACCTTATCGGCGGTCGAGAAACCGGCCGCAAAAATCTGCATCTGGATCTGCTGCTCGGTCATCTCGGCAATTTCGGCTTCGGTCGCCGAACCGCTCGTCAGCATTTTCGCGCGCAGTTTGTCGACATTAATGCCACGCCCATCGTCCTTGATTTGGATAATGATATGGCCGCCTTCGTGGAAGGCATTCAAGACCACTTTACCGGTCTCGGTCTTGCCGGCCGCAACACGTTCATCCGGTGTCTCCAACCCGTGGTCAGCGGAATTGCGCACCATATGAGTGAGCGGATCCTTGATCAGTTCCAATACCTGTCGGTCCAGTTCAGTATCCGCACCAAGCATTTGCAGATCGATCTTTTTGCCCAATTCGTGGCTCAGATCACGAACGATACGGGGCAATTTGGCCCAGGCATTGCCGATCGGCTGCATGCGGGTTTTCATCACCCCTTCCTGCAACTCGGTCGTTACGTGGCTTAACCGTTGCAGAGGCACTTTGAATTCACTGTCAGCATGTCCGCGCACCATTTGCATAAGCTGATTGCGGGTCAGAACCAGCTCCGAGACCATGGTCATCAGGTCTTCCAGCACATCAACGCTGACGCGGATGCTCTGGCTGGCAACGGAAGACTCGCCAGATTTCTCGGCACGCGGCTCTACTTCGACTTTCGGCGGTTCGACTTTCGCCTGGACGGCGGCGGGTGCAGGGTCCGGCGTTTCGACGACTTCGGTCGCTTCGATCTCGGTCTCCCTGAAGGCGCGCTCCAATTCCTCTTCCGAAGCCTCGCCGGCCTTCAGTTGGCGCTCGACAGGCTTCGCCTCAGGCTCCACAGGCGCTTCAATATCACCCGGGACATCTTCGCCGAGTGCCATGGCGTCCAGCTGCGTGATCAGATCACCATCGTCTCCTTCGGGTTCAGCTTCCGTTGCCTCGAGCGTGGCCAGCAAATCCTTGATCCGATCCAAGGATTTGAGGATCAGGGACACCGCGACCGGTGTGACGACCAGTTCGTGATCGCGCACCTTGCCCAAAACGTTTTCAGCCGAATGGGCCACCGCTTCCAACCTGGGCAGGCCAAGGAACCCACAGGTCCCCTTGATAGTGTGGACAAGCCGGAAAATATTATCGATCAAATCGGGCGCGTTGGGATCTTGCTCCAGCTTGACCAATTCGACGTCAAGCGTGGCGAGGCTCTCCGATGTTTCAGTTAGGAATTCACTGAGTAGATCGTCCATTGCCATAGCCCTGTCGGTTGTTTGATCGGGACCGACAATGGGATACCCATCCCTCGGCGGTCATGGCCAAAAGATGGGGGAAATAGGTTAAAAAGCAGTGAAGCAAATCGGGCGAATGCCCGCGATTTTATCCAGCTGGGACCAGATCAACCAAGAGTTCAACGGCGTCTACTCTTGGCATTACGGAAACGGTCGCGCCGAACGATGCCGCCAAATCCGCCGCCAAACGCGCCGGCGCGGACTTGGGATTAAGGCCCTCGCCCGCGCTCGCCGCATCAAACGCCAGTTCCACCCCCTCGCCCAGGCGGGCGCCAGATCCTTCGGCTCGAACAGCGGCGTGTATAACCGGCGGGCCGCCGCTTTCGCCGCGCTTCAACTCAACCCGCACAAATCCGCCGCGTGGTATGGCGTCGTTGGCAATCAAAATTAAGTTCAGTAAGACTTTGACACCGGCCTTATCCAATCCCAAATTTTCTTCGTCCTGGGAAACCGGCCAATCCAGCTCTCCTCTGCCATCGGCCAGAAAGTCCTCAGCTGTCCGTCGTGCCTCGGTCAGGTTGATCGCCACGCCTTCTCCGCCAGCCGCGCCGAAAGCCAGCCGCATAAATTTCAAGCGGTTGGCGGCCAACTCGGCGCTGTGCGCCAACAGCTCCACCGCCTGCTGCCGCATTTCGGGGTCGTCCTCGTCTTCGAGAATTTCCACCCCATTGCCGATCGCGCTGATCGGCCCCACCAGGTCATGACATAGCTTGGAACAAAGAAGGGAAAGAAGCATTAGATCGGACATAATTCGCTACTGATCCGTGTCTGAGCCTCCCGGCGGCATCAGGGCTGCCAATTTGCGAGCCAATCAGATACGCTAGGGTGCGGTTTCAATAAGTGTGCCGCCAACGAACCTAAACAAAACTGCTCTTGGGGTCCATGATGACTTGGTCCTACGGTGTCATCTAAATAGTATGAGCGGACAGGGGAAGAACTGGGAATGTCGTCCTTATCGGACAACGGCAAATTAAACAAAGGGCCAGGCCGCCCGCCGGGTGCCGGTCGCGGCCGCGGTCGAACAGCCCAGCGCGGCCGACAGAGTGAGCCCGCGGCCCTGGCGGAGGTCCGGCAGATTATTGGCACGTCGACGGCGGAGCCGACGCTGTTGATCGAATACCTGCATCTGATTCAAGATGCCAAAGGCTGTCTGCGTCATCGCCATCTTGCTGCACTGGCCGATCATTTGCGCTTGTCCCTGGCCGAGGTATATGAAGTCGCGACATTCTATCACCGCTTTGACGTTGTTGAGGATGATGCGCAGGTGGCGGCACAAACGATACACATTTGTGACGGACTGCCATGTCAGATGGCAGGCGGCGATACGGTGGCCGACGCACTGGCCGCAAAAGAGGGGGCAAATTTCCGGATTATCCGCAGCGCCTGCATGGGACGATGCGACGGTGCACCGGTTGCCTCGGTCGACGCGAACTATCTGACGCGCACCAACGCCGCGGCCATCCAGGAACGGCTGTCAAATCCCGTCGGCGCGGAAGTCATGGTCCCGGTTGTCGATTTCGCCGCCTATCAGGCAGGCGGAGGTTACCGGTTCCTGCGGCAATGTCTGGCCGGCAAAATGCAGAGCGCGCAGGTCTTCACGCAATTGGAAGAAAGCGGCCTGCGCGGTTTGGGCGGCGCAGGATTTCCGACGGGACGCAAATGGCGTCTGGTGGCCGCTGAACCGGGCCCCCGCCTGATGGCGGTCAATGGTGATGAGAGCGAACCGGGAACCTTCAAGGATCGCCACTATCTCGAATCCGATCCCCACCGCTTTATCGAAGGAATGTTGCTGGCCGCCTGGGCTGTGGACGCGGATGCAATTTATATCTACCTGCGCGACGAATACCCCCATTTGCGCACGCTGTTGGAGCGCGAACTGGCACATGTTACCGCAGCGGGGTTGTGCCAAAGGCAAATCCATCTGCGCCGCGGGGCCGGTGCCTATGTCTGTGGCGAGGAATCGGCCATGCTGGAAAGTATCGAGGGCAAGCGCGGTTTGCCACGTCAGCGCCCCCCCTTCCCATCTCAGGTGGGATTATTCGGGCGGCCCACGTTGATCAATAATATCGAGACCCTGTATTGGACCCGCGACGCCATCAACGAAGGGGCGGCGTGGCAGGACATGCGCAGTTTTTCCGTATCCGGGCGGGTTCGCGAACCGGGTGTGAAGCGGGTACCCGCAGGTATCAGCGCCCGGGAGTTGATAAACGTCCACTGTGGCGGCATGATGCCCGGCCATGAGTTGGCGGCATTTCTGCCTGGCGGCGCTTCGGGCGGTATCCTGCCTGCGCGTTTAGCCGACATACCTATGGACTTTGGCAGCCTGGAGGAGCATGGAGCCTTGATTGGTTCCGCCGCATTGATCGTGTTATCGCAACACGACGACATTGCAGTGGCGGTGACCAATTTGATGCGCTTTTTTGCCCATGAAAGCTGCGGGCAATGTACCCCTTGCCGGGTCGGCACCGAGAAGGCCGTCGCCATGCTGGCTGCGCCAAAGGACCGGGCTGACCGCGATACTTTTACCGATCTGGCGCAAGTTATGGCTGACGCCTCGATCTGCGGTCTGGGGCATGCGGCCGCCAATCCGTTGCGATGCGCGCTCCGCTATTTTCCAGGGACGATCGCATGACCGACAAGATTACTTTCGAATTGGATGGCATTTCTGTTGATGCCCTGCCGGGCGAGAGCATCTGGCAGGTGGCGGGGCGTCAGGGAACGGCCTTGCCGCATCTCTGCCACACGACCGAGACCGGTTATAGATCCGACGGAAATTGCCGTGCCTGCATGGTCGAAGTCGACGGAGAGCGCACCCTGGCTGCGTCCTGCCGGCGCCAACCGGAAGCCGGCATGTCGGTCAAGACCACATCAGAACGTGCGGTGAAGTCGCGGGCCATGGTTATGGAATTGCTGTTGAGCGATCAACCAAGCCGGGCCGAAGCCCATGATCCCGCGGCGCAGTTCTGGCACTGGGCCGATATTCAAGGGATCCATGATAGCCGGTTTCCCCGACGCTCTCAGGTCGTTGCGGCCGATGACAGCCATCCTGCCATGATGGTCAATCTGGACGCCTGCATTCAGTGCAATTTGTGTGTCCAGGCCTGCCGCGAGGTTCAGGTCAATGATGTCATTGCCATGGCCGGGCGTGGTGCGGATGCTCATATTGCCTTTGATTTCGACGTCGCCATGGGCGATAGCAGTTGCGTTGGCTGTGGTGAATGTGTGCGGGTTTGCCCGACGGGCGCCCTGTTGCCGGGCAATGGTAAGATTGCCGCGGACCGCGAAGTGGCGTCAGTTTGCCCCTATTGCGGGGTTGGCTGCCAATTGACTTTCCACGTTCGGGATGAACGCATTGTACGCGTTGCCGGGCGGGATGGACCGGCCAATCTTGGCCGGCTGTGTGTCAAGGGCCGTTTTGGTTTCGACTACATTCATAGCCCCGAACGGCTGACGACGCCCTTGATCCGGCGCGATGGTGTCGCCAAGGATGATCTCCCCAACGATCCTGCCAATCCCCTAAGCCATTTTCGCGAGGCCAGTTGGGAGGAAGCGCTAAGCCATGCCGCTCAAGGCCTGACGTCCGTTCGTGACAGTCACGGCAGTAGGGCCTTGGCCGGTTTTGGTTCCGCCAAGGGCTCGAATGAAGAGGCCTATTTGTTTCAAAAGCTGGTGCGCACGGGCTTTGGCAACAATAATGTCGACCATTGTACACGGCTATGCCATGCCTCATCGGTCGCCGCATTGATGCAGACGATCGGCTCCGGCGCCGTAACCGCGCCATTCACCGATGCCTTAAAGGCCGAAGTTATCCTGATTATCGGCTGCAATCCGCCGGTCAATCACCCTGTCGCGGCAACCTATTTTAAGCAGGCGGCAAAGAACGGCGCCAAGTTGATTGTCATAGATCCGGATGGTATGGCGCTCAGCCGGCATGCCACCTGGATGTTGAAGTTAAAGCCCGCCACTGACGTAGCGCTGCTGAATGCCATGTTGCATGTCATTATCGAGGAGGATCTGGTCGATCATGAATACATTGCGGCCAGGACCGACGGCTTCATGGAATTGGCGGCGCATGTAAAAGCCTTTCCGCCCGAGGCCATGGCGGAATTGACGGGCGTTCCGGCCAGCGAGATCCGCGATGCCGCGCGGGCCTTCGCAACCGCGCGTACGGCCATGGTATTTTGGGGCATGGGAATTTCCCAACATATACATGGCACCGACAATGCACGCTGCCTGATATCCCTGTGCCTGGCGACGGGCCAGATCGGCCGGCCCGGCACCGGGTTACACCCGTTGCGCGGACAAAACAATGTCCAGGGGGCCTCCGATGCGGGCCTTATCCCCATGGTTTATCCGGACTATCAGCCGGTTAACGATCCCGCGGCCCAGGCCAGGTTCGAGGCCATGTGGCAAACCGAATTGGATCCAAATCCTGGCCTGACCGTGGTTGAGATTACCGAGGCTATTCATAGGGCGGAAATTCGCGGGCTCTATATCATGGGGGAAAACCCGGCCATGTCGGACCCCAACGTCAGCCACGCCCGCGCCGCCCTGGCCAAACTGGAGCATCTGGTGGTCCAGGATATTTTCCTGACCGAGACTGCCGGGTATGCCGACGTGGTGCTGCCTGCCTCGGCCTGGCCGGAAAAAGACGGCACCGTGACCAATAGCAACCGGCAGGTTCAGATGGGCCGTCACGCCCTGCAACCGCCCGGCCTGGCCCGTCAGGATCTATGGATAATCGAGCAGATCGCCCGGCGGTTGGGCCTGGATTGGCAGTATGGCGGACCCGAGGCGGTGTTCGAGGAAATGCGCGCCAGCATGGCGTCGATCCAAGGCATGAGCTGGCAACGGCTGCTGGCCGAAGACGCTATTACCTATCCTTGCGCCACACCGGAGGATCCTGGCCAGGCCGTAATGTTCGGTGACGGTTTTCCCACCAAGGATGGCCGCGGCCTGTTCGTCCCCTGTGACATCACCAATCCCGATGAACTACCCGACCAGGAATATCCATTGGTCTTGCTGACCGGACGTTTGCTGGAACATTGGCATACCGGCGCCATTACCCGCCGTGCCCCCGTCCTGGACCAGCTGGAGCCCGAGGCCATGGCGCATCTGGCGCCCGATACCCTCGATAGGTTTGGCGTTGCGCCTGGTGAACGAATTCGCGTGGAGAGCCGCCGGGGCGTTATTGAATTGACGGCCCGGGCCGACAACGGCGTGCAGCCCGGAACGGTTTTCATTCCTTTCTGCTTTGCCGAGGCCGCAGTGAATTTGTTGACCAATGCCGCTCTGGATCCCGACGGCAAGATACCCGAGGTCAAATACTGCGCCATCAAAATGTCGCCCGCGAATGATCGCCACGAAACCATGCCGGGGCGGCAAGGCAATTGATTTCTCGCTATCTTTCTTGAATCTGTCCGATTTGTTCCGATGGAGATGGCTATGCCCCTAAATCTGCCGCGCGGCCGGATCGAATTGTTTTTGATCATTGCTGCAATCTTTCTGACACTGCTGGGCACCGGGATGGAAGTTCTTCACTATCTGTTTGACCACAAGCGGCTGTTAGGTTTTTCGCGCCAATTTTCCCTGGGCGAAGAGGCAAATGTCACGACCTGGTATTCGGCCATGCTGTTGGCGTCATGTGCGCTTTGCCTTGCCGCTATCGCTTTTGTGCTGCCCCGTGATGGCGGCAACTATCGCCGCCATTGGCTAATCTTGGCGCTGATCTTCGTTTACATGTCCATGGATGAGACTGCCGTTATTCATGAGATGACCATACGTCCATTGCGAAACGCGTTTGACCTTGGCGGGGTGCTTTATTACGCCTGGATCCTGCCCGCGGCCCTGTTGATGGCCATATTTCTGGCCAGCTATCTGGGATTTCTCAAGCATTTGCCAAGCAGCAGCCGCAACCGGTTCATTCTGGCGGGCCTGGTCTATGTGGGCGGGGCCTTCGGCACGGAGATTTTCATCGGTTACTGGTGGGACACCTATGGCGATAATTTCACCAACGGGATGCTGAACGTCATTCAGGAGAGCATGGAAATCGCCGGCGCCTCACTCTTCCTTTCCGCCCTGTTACGCCATCTAACCGCCATGGGGGGAGAGCTTCGGATTGCGATCAAGGCTTAACAATTCCGGCATCGCACC
>JAJFGG010000008.1 GCA_021776235.1 Alphaproteobacteria bacterium
TTTCGATTTTCATCGAATCAGGCCTAGCTATTGTCGCTCACGCTTGTGCGCCAAAGCGCACCGCTCCGCGAGGGCGGCGCACTGGCGCCGGGCCGCCGTCGCGGCCTGGATTGCGTAATTCGAAATCGAAACTGGTCTAGCTGAATACGGCCACGAAATCGCAGCTGACCTGGGACGGGCCGCTGCCCGCCAGGGGCAGGGTATGGCGGGCCGGGCGCGAGTTTTCGTCCGGGAACATTTTCTCCCACTCGCCGTTCAGCGCGGCGCGTCCGGTGGCCGGATCCCTGACCCAGAAAGTGATCTTGATGATGTCGTCGGGCGAGCCGCCCGCCGCCGTCACGGCGCTGCGGATATGGGCAAAGATGTTGCTGATCTGCGGCTCCAGGCCGTCCGGCAGCTCGTTTGTCACCGGATCGCGGCCGCCGATCACGCTGGACATCATGATGTTGCCGATCCGGCTGGCGCCCGGGATCGGGTTCGCATGGCTGAAACCGGGAATTTCAATGCTTTGGCGTTTCGCCATACTTCACCCCCCCCATCTTTACACAGGATCCTCACACAGGTATCAATCGTCGCCGGCGGCGCCAAACACCGGTATATCCTCGGTCTCGTCGGCCAGGGCTTCCGGGCCTTCGCTGGGCAGAGGGCGCACCCAGTTCAGGGCGGCATCGATGTCACCTTCCCAGACCTCCCGTGGCAGGTCGTATAGCAGCTCGACGCCATAGCCGTTGGGATCGTTGATATAAAGGCTATGGGTCATGCCGTGATCGACCCGGCGCCCGAACTTGACCCCCTTGCTCTGCAAAAAGGCCAACTGCTGCTGCCACGCCTCCCGGCTTGGCAGCGTGATGGCGATATGGTTGATCGCCATTGGGGCGCCGAACATGCGCCATTCGGCGGGCGGTTCCGGCAGTTCCTTGTTTTCAACCAGGGCCACGTCGTGGTGATGATCCTGGCCATCGTGATCGGCGCTGTAGAAACGCATCTTCGGCGGGTTCGGGCGCTCCGCCGTCGCGTGCAGTTCACCGACCTGTTTAAAGCCCAGCATCTCGGTCCAGAAGCGGTGCGATTCTTCCAGGTCCCGGACGTTCAGCACCAGGTGGTTCAGGCCGGACGGCCGGACTGCTTCCGCCGGTACAGCCGGCGCCTCGGATATCGTGTCAGTCATTTGCGCACTCCCTATCATCGCAATGTGGTATTATTGCACCCCAGCCGGCCTTTCAACTTTTCTTCAGGTATGCCGGGTGACGAATTCGTCGAACACGGCGACCATGTCCTCTACCATCATCTGTTCGGCCGGCATGCTGCGTTGCCCAATCGGCAGTCCAACCTGCTCGCGCAGTTCCTGGTTGCTCATGGCGCGGGCCCAATTCGGGTCGTGTTCGGACAGGCGGCCGAAAAAGGCGGCGCTGTCCGAAGCCGCGCCGGCATAGAACAGCCGCGCAATGCCAACCTGATACATGGTTGCCACACACATGGAACAAGGCTCGCCGGAGGTATAAAGATCGGCGCCCTTGAGGGAGGTCACCGAAAGTCTGGCGCAGGCGTCACGGATGGCATCGATCTCGCCATGCGAGGTCGGGTCGCAGTTAGCCGTGGCCCGGTTCAAGCCTTCGCCAATGATCTTGCCGTCCTTAACGACAACGGCGCCATAGGGCAGGGTGCCCGGGTTATCGATGCTTTCCCGCGCAATCTCGATGGCGCGGGTCATGAATTTTTCATGCATGTGGACGTCCTCCAGGCTGCCTGCGAAGATACGTCACCAGCCTAGCGCGGATTGCGTCTGATGGGAACGGGCCGGGCATGCTCTGGCTGACAGATTGGCCGAATGGCGATAATCTTGCCGGGACGCCAGACAGCGCAAAGAGGGTAGAGGACATGACACACCGGGTGATCGACGCCGACGGCCACATCTGCGAGACCCGGGAGCTGTGGGAGGAGTACGTGCCCCGGGCCTACCGCGACCGCGCCATCCGCATCGAACGGGGTGCCGATGGCCGGGACCGCACCTGGATCAACCGCGTGGTGCGCGAGGATTTGCTGCCCGCCACCGCCTGCGTCCCAAACGGCATGGACGATCCGGACAATCCCCCCACCTGGGAGGATATCACCCTGGGCTCCCATGACGGCGCTGCCCGGGTGGCGGTGCTGGACCAGGAAGGTATCGAGCGCAGCCTGCTGTTCCCCTCCATGTATCTGCTGGCGGGCGATATTGCCGAGGCGGATGCCGCCGCCGCCGCCTGCCATGGCTATAACGAATGGATCGCCGATATGTGCCGCGACGGGGCCGGCCGTCTGGACGCCGTCGGCCTGGTGCCGCTGCAAAGCCCCGATCTTGCGTTCAAGGAGGTCGGGCATATCGCCCGGCTCGGCCTGAAGGGCGTCGCCTTCCGGCCCGAACGCTACAACGGTCTGGCCCTGCACGATGCGGTCCTGGCGCCATTCTGGGACGCTGTGGCCGAACAGGGCCTGTTCGCCGCGGTGCACGGCAGCTTTGGCTCCCACATGCCCAGCTTTGCCAGCAGCCGCTACAAGAACAACTTCTTTACCCATATGATCTGCCATCCGTTCGAGCAGATGGCCGCTTGCCTGGATATCATTGGCGGCGGCGTGCTGGAACGCCATCCCGGCCTGCGTGTCGCCTTCCTGGAATCAGGCCTGGGCTGGCTGGAATACTGGCTGCACCGCATGGATGAACATTTCGAGGTGATGGGCCGGCAGGTGCCCTGGCTGACCCGGCCCCCGACGGAGCTGTTCCGGGAGCAGTGCTTCATATCGATCGAGGCGGACGAGGCCCACCGGATGCCGAAAATCCAGGCCCTGGGCCTGGAGAAATGCGTCTTCTGGGGCGCCGACTATCCCCACTACGACTGCACCTATCCCGGCGCCGTGACCGAGTTGGAAGAACATCTCGGCCCCATCGACCCCGCCCTGGCCGACCTGGTGCGCCACGCCAACGCGGCCCGTTTCCTCGGCCTCGATTGATGCATGGCATCGATCCTGCCGATTGTCCCTGACGTGAAGCCGGTTATAACGAAGCCCCGCCAAAGCGTTCCGTGATGCGGCGGCGCAGGTCGTCGCGGACCTGGCGGAAGGCGTCCAGCATGACCTCGCGGCTGCCGTCGATGCCGGTGGGGTCCAGGCTGGGCCAGTATTCCAGATCGACGGCCATGGTGCGGGTCAATTCCACCGCCTTGTGCTGCGCTTCCGGCGTCAGGCTGATGACCAGATCGAACGAGGTGTCTTCCAGATCTTCGAAGGTCTTGGCGTCGTGCTGGGAGATATCGATATCAATTTCGGCCATGGCGGCGATTGCGAAACCATCCACGCTGCCCTGGCGCACGCCGGCGGAATCGAAAAATATCATATCGCCGAACAGATGCCGGCCCAGCCCCGCCGCCATGGGCGAGCGCACGGAATTGAAGTTACAGGCAAATAACACGCTGCCGGGCTGCCGCGGCATTGCCGTCAGCTCCTGATTTGCAGAATGCAGACAAGGGTGAACAGGCGCCGGGCGGTTTCGTTGTCGACCACCACCTTGCCGTTCAGGCGTTCACGCAACAGATCCGAGCCGTCGTTGTGGAGGCCCCGGCGGCCCATATCGATGGCTTCGATCTTGGAGGGCGAGGCCGATTTGATGGCCTGAAAATAGCTTTCGCAAACCGTGAAATAGTCCCGGATAATGCGGCGGAATGGCGTCAGGGGCAGCAAAACCCGGGTCAGATGCATATCGTCTTCGTCGCGGATATCGAAGGCCAGGCGGTTTTCTTCCATGCCCATGAGGATATGGTAGGGGCCGCAAAAATCACCCACCGGCTGAAAGCTGTTGGCTTCCAGCAAGTCATAGATCGCCACCCGGCGTTCATGCTCGATATCGGCGGAGCGGCGGATGACCGTGCGCTCATCCAAGGTAATCCGGGCGATGCGGTGCGGATTGGACACGTTATACCACCTTGCAATGATAGGAACCCATATAGATCGTCTCCGCGCACCCTCGGGTAGGAGAGGAGGCGCAGGCGATGTGGGGCATCGTCAAGCCTTCACGACGCCATCCGAGGGTGTGCGGAGACGACCGAGACGGCGCCTTGCGGAAGTTTTCGGATGGCGTCGCGTACGACTGACGATACCCCGTATCGCTGCGTCGCACGCTCCTACCCGTCGCGCCAGAGGCGCGCGTGCCGCGCGACTTCCGCAAGGCGTCTATATGGGTTCCTATCATTGCAAGGTGGTATAAGTTAATCCTGCTGGACCTGGTCTCCCAGGCGAACGGCAATGGCGCGGGCATGGGCTGACAGCCCCTCGGCCTCGGCCAGGATCATGGCATCGGGCCCCAGATGCGCCAGGCCGGCGGCGTCACAGCGGATGATCGAACTGCGCTTCATGAAATCCAGCACCGACAGGCCGGAGGCAAAGCGCGCGCCGCGGGCGGTGGGCAGCACATGGTTCGGCCCGGCGATATAATCGCCAATGGGTTCCGGGCTATGGGCGCCGAGAAAGATCGAACCGGCGTTGCGCACCCGCGCCAGCATGCCCTCGTAATCGGCCAGGGCGATGGCCAGATGTTCCGGCGCGATCCGGTCAACCAGAGCGGCGGCTTCCTGCCAGTCGCGCACGATAATGACGCTGCCGTAGCGGTCCCAGCTGGCCCTGGCGATTTCCGCCCGCGGCAGGGTCTGCAGATGTTCCCCCACGGCGGCCACGACCCGGTCGGCGAAGGCGCTGTCATCGGTCATCAGAATGGCCTGTGCGGCGCTGTCATGCTCTGCCTGGGACAGCAGATCGGCGGCAATCCAGGATGGCTCGTTGTCCCCGTCCGCCAGCACCAGGATTTCCGATGGCCCGGCGATCATCTCTATGCCGACGATGCCAAAGACCTGCCGTTTGGCCGCCGCCACATAGGCATTGCCCGGGCCAACGATCTTGTCCACCGCCGGGATGGTTTGGGTGCCATGGGCCAGGGCGGCGATGGCCTGGGCCCCGCCCACGCGGTAAATTTCGTCCACCCCGGCAATGCGCGCCGCCGCCAGGACCAGGGGGTTGAGCTGCCCGTCGGGGGCCGGCACTGCCATGGCCAGGCGCGGCACGCCGGCCACCTTGGCCGGTACCGCATTCATCAGCACGGACGATGGATAGGCCGCCAGGCCGCCCGGTACATACAGGCCCACGGCGGCCACGGCGGTCCAGCGGTGGCCCAGTTCAATGCCGTTGGCGTCCGTATAGCGGTCGTCGCGGGGCAGTTGCCGTTGATGATAGGCGGTGATGCGTTCGTGGGCATGTCTCAGGGCCCGGATCTGCTCCGCAGGCACGGCTGCCATGGCGCTGTCCAGGGCCGCGCCCGGCAGGCGTAAATCCCCTGCGCCATAATCAACCCGGTCGAATTGCCGGGTGTAATCGAGCACGGCGTCATCGCCCCGGCTTTGCACCTGGGCCAGGATCTCCCCCACGCTCTGATTGACGTCTACCGCCGCCTCGCGCTTGTCGGCCAGAAAGGCTTCGAAACTTGCCTGAAAATCCCCTGCGCGGCTATCCAGCCGGCGGCTATTCGGCGGCTGCGGCATCGAGAGCCCCCTGCAGGCGTTCGATCCAGCCGGCCAGATGGTCGGGCCTGGTCTTGGCGGCGGCGCGGTTGACGATCAGCCGCGAGCTGACCTCGGCGATCCGTTCCACTTCCACCAGGCCGTTGGCCCGCAGGGTGGCGCCGCTGCTGACCAGATCGACAATGCGCCGGCACAGGCCCAGGCTGGGCGCCAGTTCCATGGCGCCGTTCAGGTGAATACATTCGGCCTGCACCCCGCGGGCGGCGAAATGGCGCCGCGTGATACCGGGATATTTGGTGGCGACGCGAATATGGCTCCAGCGGCCCGGGTCATCATCGGCCAGCAGTGCCGCCGGCTCCGCCACCGCTATGTGGCAGCGGCCGATGCCCAGATCCAGGGGGGCATAGATCTCCGGATACTGAAACTCCATCAGGACATCGTTGCCGGCGATGCCCATTTGGGCCGCGCCGAAGGCCACGAAGGTCGCCACATCAAAACTGCGCACCCGGACGATATCCAGATCCGGAACGTTGGTGGTGAAGCGCAGCAGCCGCGAGTCAGGATCGTCAAAAGCGGCTTCCGGCTCGATGCCGGCCCGGCGCAACAGCGGCATCGCCTCTTTCAGGATGCGGCCCTTGGGCAGGGCAATGACCAGTTTCTGGCTCATCTCTACGCTCTCTGGTCGTCCAGGCCGTGGTCGGGCCGGCTTGGCGTCGGCCAGCCCTGGTCAATATCGCTGATGCTGCAGGTCACCGTCTCTGCTTCCAGCACAATGGCGCCGCCGCCGGCGAAGGTCAGTTGCATGGCGACGCCATAATCCGCCGCCTCGCAGGTGATCGCCAGCAGGGGCAAAAGACCGGCCTTGTCCGTCATGTCGATACCCTGCGCGCGGACCCGCAGAACATTGTCGAAATGTACGCCGCAACGTACCCGCAAACCGCCCTCGGCGCCCATTTCATCGGCCAGTTCCCAACGGAACCGGGTCAGCACCATGGCGAAGCGGCGCAGGCGCGGGATATAGGTCATATCTTCGATGCGCGCGATGGCATCCTGCAGGCAGGTTGAAATGACCTCCAGATCGGCCGTTTCCTCGGCTTTCAGGCGTAACAGTGAATTGATCATATTTCTGCCACCGTCTCTTCAGTCGACCAGCCGCACGATATCCGCGCCGCAACCCGACAGCTTTTCCTCCAGGCGCTCGTAGCCGCGGTCCAGATGATAGACCCGGTTGATCACGGTCTCGCCCGCGGCCGCCAGCCCCGCCAGCACCAGCGAGACCGAGGCCCGCAAATCCGTCGCCATGACCGGCGCCCCGTGCAGGCTGCCGCCACGCCCGCGCACGATGGCGGTGGCGCCCTTGACCGTGATATCGGCCCCCATGCGCATCAACTCGGGCACATGTTGAAAGCGGTTCTCAAAGATTGTTTCGGTGATCATGGCGGCGCCGTCCGCGGTTGCCATCAGGGCCATCAACTGGGCCTGCAGGTCCGTGGGGAAGCCCGGGTAAGGCGCCGTCGTGACATCAATGGCAAGCAAACCGGCCCCGCCCGGATCATCCTCGCCCCTGGCCTTGCCCGCACTGACCAGGACGCCGCAGTCGGTCGGCTGCAGGCGCACGTTGGCCCGGCCCAGGGCGGCCGTCACGGCCTCCATCAACTCCGGCCGGGCGCCCAACAGTTCGACCTCGCCGCCGGTTATGGCCGCGGCCATGGCATAGGTGGCCGCCTCGATCCGGTCCGGCAGCACCGCGTAATCCGTGCCCGACAGTCTGTCGACGCCCAGAATGCGCAGGTTATCGCTGCCGATCCCCTCGATCCTGGCCCCCATGCGGTTCAGGCAATTGGCCAGATCCCCGACTTCGGGTTCCCGGGCCGCGTTCTCCAATATCACTTCGCCCCTGGCCAGCGTGGCGGCCATCAGCAGATTTTCCGTGGCACCGACCGAGACCTGGGGAAACACCACCACGCCGCCCAGCAAACCTTGCGGCGCCCGGGCCACGATATAGCCGTCGTCCAGCTCGATCTCCGCGCCCAGGGTTTCCAGGCCGCCGATATGCATATCCACCGGCCGGGTGCCGATGGCACAGCCGCCGGGCAGGGAAACCCGCGCCCGGCCGCACCGGGCCAGCAGGGGGCCCAGCACCAGGACAGAGGCGCGCATCTTGCGGACGATGTCATAGGGCGCCTCGGTGGCGGTGATCTTACCGGTGCGCAGGGCCAGGACATGCCCCATATGGCCGCCGCCGGGATGTTCCCCGGCCATGGACAGCTCCGTGCCGTGCTGGGCCAGCAGATGGGTCATGGTGGCAATATCCGCCAGATGGGGCAGATTGCGCAGCACCAGGGTCTCCTCGGTCAGCAGACTGGCTGCCATCAAAGGCAGGGCCGCGTTCTTGGCGCCGCTGATGGCGATCTTGCCGCGCAGCGGGTGGCCGCCGCGTATGCGTATCCTATCCATTTACATCCTTACGGCCCCGGCAATAGGGATCGAGGCCTTTGGGGCACGCGCGGCTATGCCCGCGCCAATGCCCGCATCATTATGCCCGCGCTTGGTTTCTGCGGTCGGGAGGGGTTTTATCCTATCCGGCCCGGCCTGGAAACCGGCGTTTTCCCGAAAATATCCGGATGCAGCAGCAAGACCCCGGTTGGCCCCATCTATGGGCGTAGCGCATTTGGCCTTTCGATTGCGGCAAAGATGCGGCGGCTATTGCTCTCCGACCTCTTCGGACGGCTCCGATGCTTTGGCGCCGCCGCTTTTCCCGGCCGGGCCTGCCGTCACCTGCTGCTGCTTGCGCCGGCGCAAATTGTCCCGCAGGGCTTGGGCCAGGCGCTGTTGCCGCGCCGCGGCCTTCGGTTTTGTGGGCGCCGTCGATTTTTTTGACCTCATGTCCCCATCGCCCCCATATCCCGCTTGCCCTGGCCAGGGCAGATGTGGCAGTTTGCCGGACCGTTGCCACAGCGGCAAGCCATGGTCTCGCGCGGTGTCTTTGCAGGCCATGCTTTCAAGCCGCCGCGGCATCCGGCCCACATAGCTCAGGGGTAGAGCACTCCCTTGGTAAGGGAGAGGTCGAAAGTTCGAATCTTTCTGTGGGCACCACTTTTTTCAATGACTTAGGTGGCGGCTGGCAAGCGCATGTTGGCGTCAAGGACACACCCAGGACACACCGATCAGGCAAAAACAGCCTGAATCATGGCCCTGGTGTGTCCTGAAGGCCTTTTTGTGCTCCAAGTTGGCTTGGGAACCACCGCCCGGCCATACAGCCATAAAACGTTGGTGTGTCCTGGGCATCGAAGGCGTGTGTCCTAGAGAAAGAATTTGAGCTCAGCCACCCAGCATGCTATTCCGACTCGCGAACGCCTAAGGTCATCCATTCGCCAGTTCAGCCAGCACGACATCAATGGTCATGTCCCAGGATAGTTCGGGCGTTTCTGCCAAGGCATCCGCGACCGTTTACGCCAGATACATAGGCATGTCCGCCTCGGTCATCCCCGCGCCCTTGAAGCATGGGAAAACATCATTCTGACCGCAGCCAATGCCGCCCGTGGCGATAACGTGGTGGCGTTGGCCTGACGGGCGATCAAGCCCACCAGCGGCCCTTCGCACGGCCCGCCACCTCAAGGGGCACTGGGCACCATGATGCCGTCCCACGGGCCTCCAGAGCCCTTGCGCCAGGGCGATCACATCGCATCCGGCGAACACTGCCGTGCCCTTCGACGCGCCGGTCAGTTGGGTAGTCTGCGTCCGCCCTGGCGGCATCTGCTGCGCCGGTGGCGGCGATATGGGCAAACGATGTGGGCCAGCCAACGTGCTGGGGCCGCTGTGCTCCGCAATCGCTGATTCTTTCGATGACGTAGCCGGGAACATTCGCGGCGATGTCCGCTATGCCTTCAGCTTCGAGCGTATTATTAGCGAATGCTAACGGATCACTTTTGACCCATGGCGGACCTATTCGCACTCAGGCATGCCAGGGTCGGGCATTGCGGTAGGTCGGTCCGGCCTATAAAGGGCAAGACGTCACCGGGATCCGGAAGCGGCGGCGTGTGATCCTGGGCCGCGCTGCAGGAGGTTGACTTTGTGTAGGCCATAAGATTGTGCCTGGTCTTGCGGCCCGCGCCGTCAGACAAGAAGGTGTCGATGTCTGTTGTCTCGGGACGATCGGGATCATGATAGAACCACTGTGAACTCAGATACGCGCCGGGGTAGATGATTCTGACGACGTCGGCGCGGACCAACCAGGCCGGGTCATATGGGTTCCCCAGCGGATCGACGAATGCCCCGATATGAACGGTTTGGATTGGCTCGTTCAAGGCACCGGGCGCTAACGACATACCGAGCTCCCGCACTTTCGTGTCCTTTTCGGAATCGGTGAGATTGTCATACCTAAACTTCCAACCTTGAAAAAACGTCGCGCTGCTCGTTTTGGGTACCTCGTCCGCTTCCGATTCCTCGTCCGATGTCTCGCGGGACCACCGGGTTTCAGGGACTTGTACCTGCCAAGTGTTCAAGAAACCGAAAGTCTGCGTTTCGTGTGCCGCTTTGATTTGGCAGTCTCGGCAGCCGATGATCAGCCATTGATATTTCCATTCGTACGGATCGTCATTGTTTTTGTCGGCGAGGCGTGCCCTGACATCCCATGACACCTTTCCGGTTTCCCAGTTGTACTGCACATTGGAAATGCGGATCTGAGCGCGTCGTAGGTGATGGTCGCCATTCAGGAAGCGGAGTCTCCAACCGCGCAAAACAACGGTGACCGCGTCATAACACTTTAGCTCCTCCGATATGAAGGAATCAGTGAAGGTCCGGTTCGGTTGCTCGCTCGGATCCTCCGATCGGTAACCTTTATTGCCGTAGCGCATGAACGAGTCGTGCATCTCGGCGATCGTGTAATTGAAGCCCCACTTGTAGGGGTCCTTGAAGGGATCGCTGGGGTCCTCGTCAACGAACTCGCCGTGGGTGTCCCACGTCAGTTCCCTAGTGCGCTGATGACAATGCCGGATATTGTCTGTTCTGAGGCCGAGTTCTTCCAGATTTTGCGCCTCGTCCCGGAACCGGAAGCGCCAGGCCGTCGGCGCAAGCGCCACATTGTAACGGCCTTGGGGACACTCTTGGGCGGTGGGAAAAAAAGGCTCGACGGTCGCTACTCGCTGCGGGAAGGGTTCGATTTTAATCTTGACGTCGTCAAACCGCCCACACCCAGCCAACAGAGCCGTCACCATTATCGCATACAAAATCCCTTGCCATGAAGTCATCACCCGAACCTCCATGCTCGCAACTCAACAGTTGATTTGAGCATAACGGGCCGTAAGTGTCATTGATCCAAGACAAGCTATCAGAGTTGTCGAAAAGTCTGGTGAAATGAATAGCCTTTTGATTTAGGTCCACTATTTCGTGGGGATCGGCAAACTCTTTAGTTGGGCTCCGGAAGATGCGGCACTGCCGGTGCGCCGGCTCGCCGCTATGCAAGTCATGTATCCACGATAGGCGCGGCCAACCTCATTGGCGCGGAAGCCCTTGACCGCCTGGGAGTCCCTCAGGGACTCGTCAGGGCCGAACCGCCATTTCCGACACCTGGTCAGGATGGCCTGCCAATGACTCTCTGTGGCGCTCACAGGGCCATCTGGCCGCGCATCGGGCGGCTACGCCCGTGCTATACTTCCGCCATGGCAACCGGATCACTCACCCTCAGCGAACACCCCCGCGAACTGGTTCAAGTCGTCTGCGACAGGTGCGAGCGGAAAGGCCGGTACAGAGGGGCAAGGCTAATCGCCAAACACGGCCCTGATATCCGCCTGCCCGATCTGCTCCGAGAGATAGCGGCGAACTGTCCCAAAGCTGGGGGACTGGGTAATGATATGTGCGGCGCACGGTACGAGGGGCTGTAAATTACTTCAGACGCCGTTTTCATTTCGATGGACCGGCGCCGCTATGGTACGATCAAGGCTGCAGCTCTCGGCAGGGAATAACCAGATGCGCCGGCCATTCGAGAACACCACGCTTAAATCCGGGGACCGCCTTGAAAAAGTTGGTACACCGGGAAGTGTGTGGGTCGTCGCCCATCTCGTCAAACCCATGCATCAGCTGCCTCACGCCGTTATCCTTTACGACAGAAACCATCGTGAGACACGCATGTTCAAATGGAAAAACGGGACGCTACCCTTATTGCTTCGGGAAGATATCGTCACAAGGTCGACGGAGGGCACAAAGTGTTCCCCGGCGCAATTTCAGGTCACCGAAACCGGCAGACTGTCGAAACCCCGAAAGCGCACGCGGGGGCTTTGTCGGCTTTCGCCATTTCTCCGCAGATCGGGGAAGCGTTCGATGAACTTGCCGATCGCAATGCGGCCTTCAATGCGCCCCAGGGTGTTGCCCATGCAAATGTGCTTGCCCATACCAAAAGCGATTTGGCGATTGGGACTGCGCGAAATATCGACATATTCGGGGTCGTCAAACTGTGCCGGGTCGCGGTTGGCGGCGGCAATACAACAGTGAATGAATGAACCGGCGGGAATCGTCGTTTTGCCAAACGCCACGTCCTCCGTCGCCTTGCGGTTGCCGATTTGCAGCGGCGACTGATAGCGCAGGGATTCTTCGATTGTGGTGCGTATCAGTTCTGGGCGGTCCTGCAATCTTTGCAGCTGATCAGGCGCCGCCAGCAGCATATCGATGCTGTTGCCGATCAGATTGGCCGTCGTTTCATGGCCGGCATTAAGCAGAAAAATGCAATTCTGGACAAGTTCCACCGGGCTCAGCCGCTCGCCGTCGACTTCCCCAAAGATCAGGGCGGAGAGCACTTCGCCGATTTGGCTGCCGCCGGGTTCTTCCCGGCGCCTGGCGATCAGTTCATTCAACAAGTCTTCGAATTCCAGCACCGCCGCTTCGCCCCGGCGCAGGTCTTCCCCTGAGACCACGGGGTCGAGCGCACCAAGGATAAGATTGGAATAGCCGCGCAGCAAATGCCGCTGCTCTTCCGGCACCCCCAGCATATCGGAAATGACCTGGGTTGGCAGGGCCAGGGCATAGTCTTCGATGATCTCGAAATCGCCCATACTGCCAAGCCGGTCCAGCAAATCATCGATTACCCGCTCGACCACCGGTTCCAGCTCGGAAAGTTTACGCGGCGTAAACGCGGCCGCCAGCAGTTTGCGGACCCGGGTGTGAATGGGCGGGTCATTGAACACCAGGCTGGTGGTGTGATGGGTATAAAGCGGTCCATCGCCAAACCTGGGCTTGAAGGCAACTTTCTTGTCCGAACTCATGCCCGGATGCTTGAAGGACTGAACGACGTCGTCATATCGGGTCAGAAAATAGGAACCGTCGGAATTCTGGTGGACGGGATCGTTTTCGCGCAGCAAGCGATACATGGCAAAGGGATCACCTGCCTTTTTCTTGTCAAACTCATTCAGATCAAAGGCCTTTGCCGTTTCGAGGTCAGACATGCCCTATTTCCCTTCTCCAGCCGGGACAAGCCGCGAGCGGCCGTTGCCAAGCCTACGCCGCGCGCCCCCGGTCATGGCCGCAGTTTAGTTGCCTGTGTCCAGGGAATCCATGGCGGCTATCCAGGAAGCGGCGTGGCCGCTGCTGTGCAGGTTTTGCCCCGACAGCTTGACGATCACTGGCCAAAAACATCAGTGGTGCACTTATATCCTGAATCTACCGTCCGCCTTGGCCGCAATGTTACTTTCCAATCGGGGCTGATCGTGGTGCTAATCTTTGTTGAGCGTCTATTGATGCCGCAAACAGGGTGTTGGAAAACAAATCATGTATAACTACAGTAGCGTTCTAATCGTCTCGGTTCTTTTTGTTGTTTTGGCGTAAGTTCAAGCCGACCAAAAGCAATATTCGGTTTCCACAACGTGACCTGCAGATCAGGATGCCGAAAATGACGAAGGAACCAAACAATGGAGAATACTCGGGGTGTCATTCACGCCTGTACCATCGAAGGCACCGGCGAGGGCCGGATCCTGTCTGGCGACGACGTTCCTGCCATTATCAAGGCTGATACACCCGCCTGGGTGCATCTGGACGGCACCGCACCGGCAAGCCGCAGTTGGCTCGAACAAGAACTCACCTATCTCGACAGCATCATCGTCGATGCGCTGCTGGCGGAAGAAACCCGACCACGTATAGTTGAGTTCGACGAGGGCGTGCTGCTGATCCTGCGCGGGGTCAACCTCAACGAAGAAGCCCGGCCGGAGGACATGGTGTCCATACGCCTGTGGATCGATCAACACCGCATCGTGAGTGTTCAGCGCCGGCCACTAAAAGCGACAAAGGATATTCAGGAGCGGCTCAGGTTGGGAAAAGGGCCAAAGAATTCAGGTGAATTCATAGCCACACTGGCGTCGCGCCTGTTCGAACGCATGGAACCGACTTTATCGGAACTTAACGAGAAACTGGACGATATCGAAGAGAAGGTTATGGAAACGCCGGACATTTCCGAGCGCCAGGACATCACGACATTTCGCAAGCAGTCAATCTTGTTGCGGCGCTACATTGCGCCACAGCGTGACGTCATCGCGCAATTGCGGACGTCGGAGCAGCCTTGGCTCAGCCAGATGCAAAAACGCCGCTTACAGGAGGCACTCGATCAATTGGTCCGTTACGTCGAAGACCTGGATGCGATGCGCGAACGGGCGCAGATCATCAAGGACGAACTGGCCAATGCGCTGTCCGACAGGATGAACAAGAACCTCTACATGCTGTCGGTGATCGCCGCCGTCTTTCTACCGCTTGGCTTCCTGACGGGCTTGTTGGGGATTAACGTTGGCGGCATTCCCGGCGCAGAATACAAGCACGCATTCTGGCTATTCTGCGGCATGCTGGTTCTGACCATCTTTCTGCAAACCATGCTTTTCAAGAAGCTGAAGTGGTTCTAGTGTCCTGGGTCAGGTCTTTCTTCTTGAGTATTCGATATCTGGCAACATAGATTTTTTACTCGGAAATTCAAAAAGAAAGACCCGACCAATTTTTCTAATTACATGGACGGCGGGTCGGCCTCTATCGCTTCACGTGCCAGGCTGGTATCGACGCATGCCTCAAAGGGCGCGCCGGATTTAAAGAGCCCGCTGGACAGGCCGCTGGCCTGCAGGCGGTCGAAGCCGTCCCGGGGCAGAATTGGGTTTACGCCCCATATGCTCAGCGCCTTATAGCGCTTGATGCAGGCGGCCAGAGTTTCCTGCGGCAAGTCAGGGAAGAAGTCCGCGATTGCGGCGGCGATGGCCGGGGCATCCGCCCCGTGCAACCACTTTTGCGTGCGGTACAAGGCCCGTGTCATCCGCCCCATCTGGTCACGCTTGCTTTGCAGCGTGGCTTTCAACGTGCTCAGCGTTGTATAGCTGGTCGCCCCCCTGGCCGCGGCGGCGTACCAGATATGGCCCGCGCCTTTCGCGACAAGTTGCTCCACGAAGGGCTGGAAAATTTGGATGGCGTCCAGATCGCCCGCCCGCAAGGCGGCATCGTTTGCCGCCATTGTATTGCCTTCGACCCGATTGACCTGGGCCGGGTCCAAGCCGGCGCGGCGCAGATCTTCCTGCAGGCACAGCCACGGCGTATTGACCTCGGACACGGTGCCAAACTTTATATGCAGCAGGTCCGACATCTGAAAATCGGGCCGGGGCTCGCGGCCGACAATGAAGAAGGGATCGCGGGTAACGACCTCGCAAAAACTGACGACGCCGCAATCGGGCTGCCGGTCATAGGTAGATTGAATACGCATCGGGCCGCCCCAGGATACGTCTGTCGAGCCGTCGATCAGGCCGCTTACCGTGGCCTCGGCGCCCGAGGTCAGCAATTGGACATCGACGTCTTCGGCCCCATAAGCATCGAGCGCATGGGCGGCGTAAAACGGCGTGTAGAACACGGCGCGGAAGGGTTCGAATAACGTCAGGGGCATGGCCCTGGGTCCTCCGGTTATAGCGGCGTAGGGTACCACGGCGCGGGATTTTATGGGTTTCGTCGCCGCCAATTATGGCACATTTCGCCGGTAGCGGCCCCAAACCGCGATTGCTTGGGGGTTTCATTAACATTATACTTTGCCGGATAGATGCCGGAAGCGGGAGCCATCCAGGCAAGTCACCGAGAGCATTCCAATACGCCAAATGCGTATTGACGACGAAACCGGGATTTGAAAGCAAGTCTTGTGAAATCTGAGAGGCGAAAAAGCATGTTCGGAATTAGGTCTTGGCATTTGTCCCTTGGTTTGTTTGCCGCCGGGCTCATGGTCGGTGGGTGGTTGGTCGCCAACGGGGATCGTGTGTCCACGGCAATGCGCGAAATTCGGGCTTCTTTTGGCGTTTCAACGGCCTATGCCCAAGAGGCGAAAGCCAAGCCGTCGCCGGTGAAGGCAAGTGCGCGTAATTTCTACGCACCCAACAGCGAGGACCTGGGCCCGGATGAAATTCGCCTGATTGCCTGTGGCACCGGCATGCCCACGGCGCGCCCGAAACAGGCGGCATCGTGCTGGCTGTTTGAATTGGGGAACGGTGACAAGTTTCTCTTCGATGTGGGAACCGGCTCGGCAGAACGCATCGCGGCCCTGCAAATCCCCTACAATTATCTCGACAAGTTGTTCCTGAGCCATCTGCATACGGACCACTTTGGTGATCTTGACGCGCTCTTCGTCGGCGGCGCGCTGGCCGGCCGGCAAAAACCATTGCGGGTCTGGGGGCCGAGCGGCGAAACGCCCGAGAGAGGCACAAAATACGCCCTGGAGCACCTGCGGAAAGCGCTGACCTGGGACCTCGACGGCCGCAAAGGGCTGACCGATCCGCGGGGATACTTTCTTGACGTTACCGAGTTTGATTACAGGGGCAAGAATCAGGTCGTCTATCAGGAGAATGGCGTGACCATCCGGTCTTTCCCGGCCATTCACTCCCTTGACGGCCCCGTAAGCTTCTCTCTCGAGTGGAACGGATTCAAGGTTGTGTTCGGCGGCGATACCTATCCGAACAAGTGGTTTGACGAGTACGCGAAAGATGCCGACCTGGCAATTCATGAAGCCTTCATCGCTGTGCCGGACATGATCAAGAAGTTCAAGTTCACACCGCAAAGCGCACTTCTGGTGGGTACCCAGATCCACACCGCGCCGGAAGCTTTTGGCAAAGTGATGTCGCGTATCAAACCACGCATGGCTGTTGCCTATCACTTCTTCAATGATTATGACACCTCGCCTGCGATTTACGAAGGTATACGGACAACCTATGACGGCCCGCTCTCGCTGGCCATTGACTACATGGTATGGAACATTACCAAGGACGACATTCGTGTCCGGATGGCGGCTGTCGATGAAGATGTCTGGCCACCGCAGGCCACCGAGAAGCCGCAACTGCCGGATCTCAGTTCCAGGATCCCCTATACGGCCGAAATTGCCGGCGGCAGGCTCGACGTAAAGGCCGAGAACCAGATCATCTATGATGCCATCAATAAGCAGTACGGACTCAACGAGAAACAGGATTGAGGATAGGGGCATCAACCGAACAAGCGGGTTGATTGGCGGCTGCAGAAGGCGCCCATCAAGTCGGGCTGCTTAGCGACCGATCGACGTGGGGTGTTGATTCCAGATTCGTTCAAGGCGCGGGCGACGCCATAGCCGGTTGGCGTATTCGCGTCCCCGCGGCGGCTCAAACGACCTTGCGCACGGCGGTCAGAAAACCGTCGACGACCGAGCGGAGAGTTTCCGATTGCGTGGAAAGTTCGCTGGCCGCGGCATGAACGTCGGATGCCGCGTTGCCGGTTTCCTGGGAGGCGGTGTTGACGCCGGCGATGTTGGTCGTCACTTCGGATGTTCCCGCCGATGCCTGTTCAATATTGCGGGCGATCTCGTTGGTCGCGGCGCTTTGTTCTTCGACCGCCGATGCAACCGCCGTGTTTGCGTGCTCAATTTCACTGACTTTTGTTGCAACTTCGGAAATGCCGGATACGGTGTTTTCCGTGGCGGCTTGAATGCTCGATACATAGCCGCGGATCTCGTCCGTCGCGTTGGCTGTTTGGGAGGCCAGATTCTTGACTTCGTTGGCGACCACCGCAAAGCCTTTGCCGGCTTCGCCGGCGCGCGCTGCCTCGATGGTTGCATTCAAGGCCAGCAAGTTTGTCTGTGAGGCAATATCGGTGATGAGGCCAACAACGTTGACGATCTGATCGCCCGCCTCTTTCAGTTCAGTCACCTGTTCGCTTGCCTTTTCGGCTATGCCGCTGGCATCGACAGCCAGACTAGAGGCGTTTGTGACCTGCTGGCTGATCTCAGAGATGGACGCTGTTAGCTCTTCGGCGGCGGAAGCAACCGTTTGAACGTTTACGGCGGCCTCTTCCGCCGCCGCGGCAACTGCTGCGGTTCTACCACTGGTGTCGGTGGCGATGCGCTGCATTCCGTCTGATGAACTGGATAGTTCCGCGGATGTATTTGCGACCGTTTCGACGACAGTGCCGACGGTTTCGCCGAATTCGTCGGCAATGCCGGTGAATTCATCGACCTTCTTTTGCATCGACCCCAGGGCGGCGTTGACAGTTTGACTTGCGTTCAGGAACGCGCCTTGCATGCCTGTTTCGATGATCTTTCGGAAATATTGATTGGCGTTTACATGATCCATGCAGGCTGCGGATTCGCGAACGTAGGAATCGCAACGGTCGATGAGGTCGTTGACCGTATGTAGCAGTTCGCCCAGATCGCCTTTGCTGTCGATATGCAGCAGTCGTGCTTCAAAGTCTCCCGCGGCCACTTTCTTCATGACCTCGAGAGCCTGTTTCACTTGATCGCCATCGCTTTTACCAAACATCTTCAGACCTCCAAGGCAAACATGAACTCATTGAAGCCGAGCTTTTTCTCGGCCAGCAGGTCTTGAATCGCCTGATAGGAGGCTTCCAATCCATCCTTGGGATTGTCGGCATTCTTCTCGATTGCCAGCAGATCCTTGTACAGGGGTTCGATGTGTTCGCCGAGTATCTGCTTGTTCGCGACGCGCCGGTTAGAATGATACCCGACCCTTTCGCCATTGCCGTCGTAACTGGGCGTAACATGGGCGAAAACCCAATAGTGGTCGCCGTTGGCGGAACGATTGACGACATAGGCGAATATCTCCTTGTCGTCCTTGAGCGTATTCCAAAGCAGCTCGAACACGGACCGCGGCATATTCGGGTTGCGAATTATGTTGTGCTGAACGTCCAGGCAATCCTTTTCGTCCAAACCCGCCATCTTGTAGAAAGTCCTGTTTCCATAGGTGATCTTGCCCGTCAGATCCGTCTTCGAGACGATGATTTCGTCGGCGCTGAAAGTCTTTTCAACCCCGGTCAGCTGGGGATTCCCGTAGAGTGCCATGTGCTTTCCCGGTACCTTTTTTTGCCGCTGTTCTGGCTTGTTGGATTATTTTGAAAGTTCAAGCTGTATGAAGTGGATCGAAAACCCTGCCAGGCGCAGGTTCTTGTCCAACTCCATTGCACCCTATGCTTGTTGTGCTAATTTTCGATTAAATCTTTTGCTGGTTTAAGGAAATTCTCTAATAAAAATCCGCGCATTGGACGTGTTCCTGCAATCAACAATTTCTGCCATTTTTTGGCGGGCCAAAATATTGGCAATGGAATTATCGCGGTTCCCGTCTCTGGCCGGGCAAGTCCAGAAAGTTGCGCCGGGCGGCGGCCTGACCGGGCCGGGCGATGGGGGTCAGAGGCAGGACCAGCCAAACGCCGTCACGTGTCCGTGCCGTCACCGCCTGCAGTACGGCAACGGGATTGTTCCCCTGCCGCGGGGACGCTTCTGCGGACAGGCAGGTCAGAGTCAAGATTTCTCCCGGATGCATGAAGTTCCGCATGCGGTCATCGGGGAAATAGCCCGGCGCCAAAACCTCGGCCGGGCGGTCCAGGGTGGTGTAGGACCAGTGCGAGGCGCGGCCGTTGCCAGCCACGCAAATCAGGTTCGAGGCTTCATAGGGCAAGCTTGGTTCCTTCCGCCGTTCGCAGCCCTTGATTATACTACAGCGTATATAAAATGCAAGAAGTGTGGCTTTCTCCGTATATTTTCCGCCGGGCGAAGATCGCCGGCATGCCCAAGACCGAATTCGATTTCGAATTACGCAATCCAGGCCGCGACGGCGGCCCGGCGCTAATGCGCCGCCCACGCGGAGCGGTGCGCCTTGGCGTGCAAGCGTGAGCGACAATAGCTAGACCTGATTCGATGAATATCGAAACTGGTCTAGCGGTACACCCGGTGCGCCCCGACGATCAGATGCATGGCGGCAACCTCTTCCGGGGCGAATCTAATCTCTTTGGGGGGATTGTACTGCTCCAGAACGATGGCCCGCTGGGTCCGCCGCCGCAGCAATTTTATGAAGGCCCGGTCATCGGTGGTTTGTACGACAACGTAATCGTTGGGTTGCACGGGAATGTTCGGGTCCACCTCTATTATTTCGCGCGGTTCATAGCGCGGCCGCATGGACGAATTGTGCACGATCAGGGCATAGGCGTTGGTTACGCCCACCAAATTAGCGGGCCGGCCGGCATAGCCCGTGATCGTGCCATTGTCCAAAAATGTGCCGTCTTCCCCGGCCTCGGCATGGCCCACGATGGGTAGATCCTGTATCCGCCCGGGCGGGCCGGCGACTTCTGTCGCAACCAGATGGTCGGCCATTCCCGGCGCCGGCCAGGATCGGTCCGCCCCTGACGGCGCGGTGGCGCCCGACTGTTGGTTCAGGGCGGTGATGGCGAGGGACTGTTCCCGATCCGGTCCCTGTTTGCCTGCTTCCCAACGCGATACGGTCGCCTGTGTCGTCCCCAGGGACTCGGCGAACTGCGCCTGTGTCTGCCGCCGCTCGCGGCGCAGGCGCTCTACGGTAACTGCCCAATCAACCATGCCTACAAGATAGGTCGTATTTTATACGAATGCAAATACGAAATAGAATAATTATCTTGAAATATATACGATATCGTATATTATGCCGCCCATGACAAACCCCGCCAGCTTTACGCCGACTGCCGTCACTACCCCTTCGGATGGCCGCACGGACAAGTCCGCGCGTACGGCCGAACAACAGATCACCGGCTGCCGTTGGATCGACGGCGATGTGCAAACGCCCCTATGGCGCTATTGCCAAAGGCCGCGACTGCCGGGCCGGTCCTATTGCGGCGAGCATCATTTACGCAGCATCAATCCCGACGGGGACCGGCAATTCACCGCGGAGCAGGCCGAATGCGAGCATTACCTGAATGATCTACTGCCCCCGGATGACCAATTGGTTGACGAATTGAATGAGGTATAGATGGCCGGCAAAGGGCAAACGCCAGAAGCACCGGGCCGTGGCGGGAAGAAGCGCCGGCGCGCGGCCCGACGTCAGGCGCAACTGGGCCGTCTGAAATTGGGCAGCGATGCCGGGCCGGCCGTTTGGCGCCTGCGGCATGATCCCTTGGACGACGGCCAACCGGCCCTGGTCCGCGGCGAAGTTGCAAGCGACGACGGCCGGGGAGCCCCTGTCCAGGTCATGCGCGCGCCCGATACAATCGATGCGCTGGTGAACAAAGGCCGTATCGACCATAGAGCCGCGGCCGGTGCCCGGAAGTTCGAGGGCATTTTCCAGGGGGCCAGTTTGCATGGCCTGGCCAATCGCGACATTCGCGTTCTGCCGGGCTCCTTTGACCCCGGCAGCGCCGCACCACACCGCATTCTTTCCGCCCGGGAAGAGGTCTGGCAGGCCATGCGCGCCCTGGGCGGGATCGGTACGCCCGGCGCCAATGTTGTATGGGATGTCCTGGGCCTGGGCATGACCATCAAGGCCCATGCCGAACGCTGCCAGTTCGGTAACGGCCGATCTCTCAACCCTATGACCGCCACAGGTATTCTTGTGCAATCCTGCTTCACCCTGGCTGCGTACTATGGCAAGTAATGGCAACGAGGCAGATAGAAAATGGCCGGCAGGTGCGCTAGCTTGAAGCGGGCTTTCAGCAAGCTGCGGTCATAGGGGAGTGCATCAACGGTGGCGCAGATAGATCCGGTAGTCTTGTCAGGTGGCTCGGGCACCCGATTATGGCCTTTGTCAAGGGCGGCCTATCCTAAACAACTGTTAACCCTGACCGGCAGCCATAGCATGTTGCAGGACACGGTGTTGCGGGTGTCCGATCCAGCCCGTTTCAATCCCGTCACCATGATCTGCAATGACGAACATCGCTTCATCGTCGCCGAACAATTACGCGCCCTTGCCGTCGAGCCGACGGATATCGTGTTGGAACCCATGGGCCGCAATACCGCGCCGGCCGCCGCGGTGGCCGCGCTGTTGGCGTCAGCCCGATCGCCGGATGCCATGATCCTGATCCTGCCATCCGACCACCGCGTTGCCGACACCTCCGCTTTTCTGGCGGCGATCGACACGGCGGCAAAGGCAGCCCAAGGCGGCGCCCTGGTCACCTTTGGCATTACCCCGACCACACCTGAAACCGGCTATGGCTATATCAGGCGCGGCGCCGCCCTGCCGGTTCTTAACGGCTGCCATAAAGTGGCTGAATTTGTTGAGAAACCCGATCTTGCCACGGCCGATGCCATGCTGGCGGCGGGTGGTTTCGATTGGAACAGCGGCATATTTCTGTTCCGCGCCGATCGCCTGCTGGCGGAGATGGAGCGTCTGGCCCCCGACATCGTGCAGGCCTGTCAAGGGGCCGTGGCCGCCGCGCAAAAGGACCTATTATTCACCCGCCTGGACGCCACCGCTTTCGCGGCATGCCCCAATATTTCGATCGATTTCGCGGTCATGGAAAAGACCAGGGATGCTGCCGTGGTCAGCGCCGATATGGGGTGGAGCGATGTGGGCTCCTGGTCGGCGTTATGGGAACTGGGCCTGGACGGAGGCGCGATGGGCGATGACGCCAACAACGTCTCCATGGGGGATGTCATTCTGGACGATGTCAGCAACAGCTATGTCCGGGCGGAGAGGCGCCTGGTTGCCGCCCTTGGCGTCAGGGATCTGGTGATCGTGGAGACTGCCGATGCGGTTCTGGTGGCCAACCGGGACAAGGCGCAGGAGGTCAAGGCCATCGTCGACCGCCTGAAAGCAGAGGGACGGGGCGAAACGGAAGAAAATCTCAGGGTCTATCGGCCCTGGGGCTATTACGAGAGCGTCGACCATGGCGACCACTTTCAGGTCAAACGGATCAGTGTGAAACCAGGGCGGAAACTGTCCCTGCAAATGCATCACCACCGGGCCGAGCATTGGATCGTGGTCGAAGGCACCGCCAAAGTGACGCGCAACGAGGAAACCCTTTTGCTGGAAGAAAACCAGTCGACCTATATTCCCGTTGGCGCCTGGCATCGGCTGGAGAATCCTGGCAAGCTCGACCTGAAGATAATCGAAGTGCAGTCAGGGAGTTACCTGGGCGAGGACGATATCGTTCGTAGCGATGACGACTACGGCCGCGAAGGTAAAGATTAGCGCTTCTCCTCTTTGCCCCGACCTGCCCTAAGCCGCCCGTGCCCTTGAACGGCTGGAACGACCCGGAAGCTGTCCGGACTATTCCGCCACCACTTTCAGGCGCTGCTTTGCTTTGATGGCCTGGTTCGGGGCAAGGTCGTTCAGGACCCGAAACCAATCTTCGTTAAATCGCCCATAGGGTAAAGTGCGGGCCAGACCGGCAATGGTATCGTCTGCCCGGGCGGTCACCACCAACAACCGCTTGGCCCGCACGGCCGCCGCCGTGGCGGCACTGATATGATGGAAGGACTGGCCTGATCGACGGAACGGCTTGGCCCATTTCTGCGCCTGTTCGGCTGGCGAAACAAACATGAAACGGTAAAAATTTCTGCTATCCCGCCGGATCGCCAAAGCCCGAATATTGACCGTGCCGCTTGGACCGCGCCCCTCGATCCAGCCCGTCGCGGCGTCCAGCCCGTCAATAGTCAGATTTTCCAGATCGCGCAGGCGCGCCTTGGCGGCCCAGACCTGGCGCAAAAAGCCCATCGCCGTGCCCGCGCCTTTCGCTGGCGCCATATCGAAAATCATCCGGGCGCCGGATGGATGCTGTCCCTGGATCCGCGCAGGCGCGTTGCGAAGATGAAATCCGTCCGGGGCCTCGAATTCAAAGCGCAGAACGGGGTGGGTGAATTTCCGCCCCCGGACGACGCCCTGTTCCGGATCATCGCCAAACATCATGCTGTCAATTTTGTTCAGGTAGGCATCCGCCGCCCAGCGCCCTGTCGCGCGCGCCTTTGACGCCAGCCGCTGTGCTTGCCGTACCCGTTCCACCGTGCGTGGATGGGTCGACATGATATTGAACTCATCCACTTTGCCCGGTGGCAGGCCCAGGATCCGGGCCTCTACCTTGGAATGCTCCCGCAAGCTGCCGAGAAACGAAGCCATGGCGTCGGCATTGTATCCGGCACGGCTCATATATCGGATGCCCAGGGTATCGGCTTCGAACTCGTGCTCGCGGGAATAACCCTGAACCGCTGCCAGGGCTATGGTCTGGCCGACCTGCATCAGATCCGACGGCAGACCGGCGGCGCGAAGGCCTACAGCCCCCAACAGCAGGGCCAGTTGCGCGGCCTGCTGGGCGGTCCGCCGTTCGGCGCCATGGCGGGCCGTGACGTGCGCCAGTTCATGGCTTAAAACCCCGGCCAGTTCGGCCTCGCTGGAGGCCAGGGCCAGCAAGCCTCGGGTAATGTAGATATAACCGCCCGGTAACGCGAAGGCGTTGACGATCTGTGTATTCAATATGGTGAAATGATAGGGGTACTGCTGATATTCCGTCTGTTTCGCCAATCCCAGGCCGATGCTCTGGACATAGCCGGCTAGCCCGGGATGATCGTAGGCGCCGCCGAAAGACTGCAAAATCTTCGGATGGTTCCGGCGGCCTTCGGCAATGTCGTCCTGGATGGTTTGAAAGCCGGTAAAGCTGTCCCGCCCCGATGCCACATTGGTGCCCACGCAAGCGGACGTTCCCGCCAGGGCGGCACTACTCGCCAGGCCGGCCAGAAGACGGCGCCGATTGAAGGGGCGGCTAGTTTTGTCCGGGCACATCAAATGGGCAATCAAGCTATAGCGCGATGATTTCCGCCGGTTCGGCGTGGGCCTCTGCATCGCCCTCCTGCCAAAGCCAATAGGTTAACTGCTTTTCGGCGTTCAATGCGACCACCCGGTGGCGGCCGGCGCGGTCGATGGCATGCAGAGTGATGCGCTGCAGCAAGCCGCCCCGTAACTGGCGCAGATCGTCGATGGCCTCGTCGACGGCGGCTTCCAGCGACAAACCCATTTTCATATAAAGTACAATGGCCCGTGCAGAGCCGGCGCGGATGGCCATTTCCCCGGTTCCCGTGCAGGCCGCCGCACCATACCGGCTGTCGGCGTAGCAGCCGGCACCGATAATGGGGCTATCGCCCAGGCGGCCCGGATACTTCCAGGCCCAGCCGGAGGTGGAGACACCGGCCATGATCTCCTGTTTGCTGTCCAGGGATAGGAAAACAGTGGTGTCCATGCCCTTTTCCGGATCGATAGCCTGTTGGCATAACGTGGCCAACGGTACATCGGGCCACTTTGCCCGGTCCGCCGCCGGCACATTTTCTTCAAACCATTCACGCCAGACGCGTTCCGAATCCGGCGTTAGATTGTTCGTGGTCTCGGCGTTAATTTCAGCAGCGAACCGGGCCGCCCCTTCGCCCACCAGAAGTTCATGGGGCAACCGTTCCAGCACCGCGCGGGCAATGGAGATGGGATGCAGAAAACCTTTCACGGCGCCGACCGCGCCGCTTCGGAAGCTACTGCCATCGATCATGGCGGCATCCAGTTCCACCTCGCCCAGCAAGTTGGGCCAACCACCGCGGCCCACGGTGCGAATAGAGGTATCGGCTTCAACCAGCCGGATGCCCGCCTCGATCGCATCCAGACCGCCCGCGCCCGCCGCCAACAATTCCGCTGTCTTTCCAACCCCGGGTGTACCTTCGGAATTGGTCACCAAAATCCGCGCCATGGGCGCCTCCGTTGCCATGCATTCAAAAACCGTACAGCCCGCTATTGACCCTATACCATCTTGCGATGATAGGGACCCATATAGACGCCTTGCGGGCGTCGCGCGGCACGCGCGCCTCTGGCGCGACCGGGTAGGAGCGTGCGACGCAGCGATACGGGGTATCGTCAGTCGTGCGC
>JAJFGG010000071.1 GCA_021776235.1 Alphaproteobacteria bacterium
ACCTGGGTGCGCCGGGACGAAGCTGTGGGGATCGAAGTTTCGCTGGCCAGCTGGGATTTCGAGAGATTGACCTGGGCCTCGGTTTGTCCGACCGAATAGGGCGTCTATCCTTTTTTCAATGGTAATAGCTGCGGCAAAACCGGCTTTGGTTATGCTATCTTTGAATAGCATTAGGGATCACGCGGAATAATCATGAGCGAGACGGTGGCGAAAGCAACAGGCAGCGGCATGATCAGTGTCGTCATCCCGGTGTTCAACAATCTGGAATCGTTGGATATTCTTTTCACGCAAGTGTCCGATTTCGAATCCAGGCTGGCGGAAACGGGCTTGGGCATCGACCTGATATTCGTCGATGATGGTTCCAGCGATGGCTCCTATGCCAAATTGCTGGAAATCAAGGGGCGCCGCCCGGGCACCAAGTTGATCAAGTTGACGCGAAATTTTGGCGTCGTCCGGGCCACCCGCGCCGGCTTGCGGCATGCGAGCGGTGATGCCTTCACGCTATTGGCCGCCGACCTTCAGGATTCCCTGGAGAAACTGGCCGAGATGGTCGAGCGCTGGCAGGCCGGCGCGAAATTCGTCATCTGCGTACGTTCGGAACGTCATGATCCGCTGCTCTCGCGCGCCTTCGCCGCCTTGTATTATCGCATCCTGAACCGGCTGGTGATGCGCGACTATCCGCAAAGCGGCTTCGACCTGATGTTGCTGGATCGGGCATTGCTACCCCATCTGCTGCAAGGCGGCCCCCTGGTGGCGCCGCAGCTCGCCGCTTATTGGTTGGGCTTTACGCCAACCGTAGTCTCCGCGAAACGCCCGCCCCGGCCCCATGGACGTTCGTCCTGGACATTTTCCAAGCGCCTCAAGCTGTTCGTCGACACCATCACCTCGTTTTCGGTCGCGCCGATTCGTTTTTTTTCGGCCATCGGCCTGATGACGGCGCTGGTCAGCCTGGCCTATGGCGCCTATATCTTCATCAA
Organism: Alphaproteobacteria bacterium; assembly: GCA_021776235.1. GTDB lineage: Bacteria > Pseudomonadota > Alphaproteobacteria. The sequence goes on from JAJFGG010000071.1 coordinate 978, forward strand.
TGCCTTGCTGGGCGAAATCACGGTCCCGGGGTTTGCCACTCTAGCTGTACTGATCAGCTTTTTCTCGGGCTTGATCCTGTTGATGCTGGGCATTATCGGTGAATACTTGTGGCGTATATTTGCGGCCCTGGATGACCGCCCGGAAAGCGTCATCGAAGAGACCCACTTTTAGGCGTCCCGGTGACCACATCCGTTCAACGTTATGTACCGGAGTGCAAGGTGGCGTGGGATGAATTTGTCCATGGCGCCAAGAATGCCACGTTTCTGTTTTACCGGGATTATATGGACTACCACGCCGGCCGCTTTCACGATCATTCATTGATTATCGAGCGCGATGGCGCGCCACTTGCGCTGTTGCCGGCCAACGGGTCGGACGAAGTGCTGGAGAGCCACGGCGGTCTAACCTACGGGGGATTGATCGTCGGCGATGGCATGAGCACGGTCCTGATGGAAGAAGTTTTCACGGCCGTCGCGAGGTATGCCGCCAATGCCGGTTTTTTGGCCTTGTTTTACAAGACAGTGCCCGCCATCTATCATCGCTGCCCGGCGGAAGAGGACCGATACGCCCTGTTCCGCGCCGGCGCTGAGTTGGTCCGGCGCGATGTCCTCAGCGTCCTGAGGCCGGCCAGTGGCATGCCGCGCCAGCAGCGCCGCCGGCGTGCCCTTGGCAAGGCGGTCAAGGCCGGCCTTGTGGTCGTCGAGGACACCGGATTGGCTGCATTCTGGCCTATCCTTGAAGCGCTTCTGGAGACGCGGCATGGCACGGTGCCGGTGCATACGCTTGATGAAATCGAAACTCTCCACCATCGCTTCCCAGCGCAGATCAGGCTCTTCACCGCCCGCGATGAGGCGGCTGCCCTTCAGGCCGGTGCCGTAATTTACGAAAGCCCATGCGTGGCGCATGTACAATATATGGCAACGACCGCCGCGGGCCGGAGCAATGGGGCCCTCGACCTTGTCCTGGCCCATCTGATTGACGATGTCTTTGCCGCCAAGCCGTGGTTCGACTTTGGTATCTCCAACGAAATGGACGGGCGGGTGCTCAACGAAGGGCTAATCAGCTTCAAGGAAGGCTTCGGCGCGCGCGCCGTGGTTCACGATTTCTACCGGCTTGATCTCGCGGGATATGGCGCATGAGCGAACTGAGCGTGAATGGGCGCGCGCGGATCGTGGAGCTGCCGGAAATCCGCGAGGACGAACGGGGCGCGATGGCCGTGGCCGTCTGCGGAGAACAAGTACCGTTCGTTGTGCGGCGCAGCTTCATAATCTTTGATGTTCCCGCCGGGATAACCCGCGGCAAGCATGCGCACCACCGTTGCGAACAGTTCCTGATCTGCATGGCCGGCGCCCTTGATCTGGAAGCCACGGATGCCAACGGCACGGCGTCGTTTCAACTTCTCGGGCCAACCCAGGGCCTTTATGTGCCAACGCTGACCTGGTTAAGCATAAAGCCCGCCGAGGCAGGAACCGTGGTTCTGGTGCTGGCCTCGGACGATTACGATAAGGCGGATTACATCCGGGACTGGCCTAGCTTTGAAGCTCTGATCGCCGGCGGCTGCCGATGATCGCTGACCTAAGGCGGCGTGATCTTTACCTGATCGCCGCCGCGGCCCTGATACCGCGGCTATTGCTGGTCTACTTCGCGCCTGCCACGGCCGGTGATTGGACGGTCTATCAGACCGTGGCAGAGAATATCCTGACCAATCAATGCGTATCGTTATCCGATCCAATATCGGGCGCCTGCATTCCCCATTGGGGCGGTAACCAGCTTCCAGGTTTTCCCTGGTTCATAGCCGCGGTATGGAGCATTCTTCCCCACGAGTGGATCTGGGTCGGCATCGCACAATCGTTCGCGATCACGTTCAGCACATTGTATTTGGCGAAAAGCGTGGCGCCATTGTTTCCCAGCCGGCATTGGTCTTTGCTTGCCGGACTATTGGCAGCCTTATCGCCCCTTGTTGTGCCCTGGGTGCGGATCACATTACCCGAAACGTTGGTATTGGCGACAATCCAACTCATCCTTGCGGAACTGGTCCGGTCATATTTGGAGGGACGGCTGCGCGTCATCCCGCTGGCCTTTGCCTCAACTCTCGCCATATTCCTGCGCTACGACAGCGTTCTGCTGGCGGTGCCCATCGCCATTACAGGCATTGTCATTCACGGTCCATGGGAGGCGATGCGGCGGGGATCCATTCTGCTGCTATTGGTGGCAATTCCACTTGGCCTTTGGTGGGCTCGAAGCATGGCCATAGGTTTGGGACCATATCCAAAACCTTATACGGTGCAATCGGGGGGGGCGCCGCCGCTAGGCTACATCGCCTGGGGTAAGACCTGGGCAGTCGATCAATATCAGGCGCCGTCCTGGGTCTATGCGGTCTACACCCGGCGCTACTCAACCATCAACATCGACCCCGGTGTTTATGGCACCGATGATGAACGTCAACAGGTTGAAAGGCTGGTCGCGGAGCTCAAGGCATTTCACGAACGCAAACCCTTCCCAAGCCACATTGATGCCGCCTTCGCCCAAATTGCCGCGGCGCGGCGGGCCGCCGAACCATTGCATTACTGGGTTGTCTTGCCGCTACAACGCGCCGCTACACTGTGGTTCAATCCACGCAACAGTGCTGCCTGGCCTGTCAGTCTCGAAACCGTGAAGAACGAGGGTCTGCCGAGCCATTCCAGGCTGGTTGAAATTGCCCTGGCCAATCCGGTCGCGACCCTGGTCAAACTCGGCACGGCCACGTACCGGCTGGCCCTGCCCCTCGCCGCGCTGTTTTTGCTCGTTAAGTTCCGGCGGCGACGGCCCATAGAGGTTTGGTTGTTAACCAGCGGCGTCGCCTATGCTTTCTCCAGCACCTTTTTCCATGCAGCACTGCTGATGGCCGAACCCCGATACATTGTTGAAACGATACCTTTTCTGGAACTTGCGCTGTTTACCATCCTGGCGCGATGGAACGAACGGCGCCGAGACGCTGCCGTCGACACGCCAACCTGAAACGCTCCAAAGCATGTCGGGGCTACTTCTCCGCCGCGCTGCCATTTGAATGAAACACCCGCGCCACATTCGACGATTCTGCGAGTTGGCCTTCCAATAATCCCGATATCAAGCGCGCCAACTGTGAGATCGGCGCCGGGCCGTCCACGACCCTTGGGATTGGGTCGTTTGGCAGAAAAACAATGAGGGGTACAAATCTGGTGTAGTCGCCATGATCCGCGGTCACCACGATTGCCGTGCGTTTTTGCACCGATGAAGCGGCAATGTCGGCAAGGACGCGCCGAAGACCGCGGTCGGCCAGTTCTAACCCGCCAAGATAGCCCTCTTGCGCCGTCGGGTATTCGCGCTCCTGGTAGGCGAAATCATCGGTCCTTCGATCAAATATATAGGGCCAATGAGGCGCAAAAATATGCGCGAACACGAGATCGATGGCCGGATCGACGACAACTTCTCCAGTGGCGGCCATCATCGCCTTGAATTTTTCAACCCCTTCCAATACTTCCTGCTGACGGCGGGTCGAGGGGCGGCGAGGATCCAATCGCGCAAAGCCCCACAGCCGGCGCAGCACCAGGGCCATGCCATCCACCAGTTTTGTGTCGACTTTGATCCAGCGCCCCTCATTCCAGCACTTGGCCAAAACACGCTGGAACATACGACAATACGGATTAGAAATTTCGTTGTGGATCATATGATGAGATGTGAGGGCAACGGTGAAGCCCTGACTCTGGGCACGGGCAAAAATTTTGTCACGATCCTGCAACGCAAAATACCGCTCTTCGCCCTCGGCACGCGCCTGCAATTGTCCAGGCAGCATCTTGATATCATCAGTCACATGACCCGTAAGAATTCCGGTCATCGCCCGCTGTGTTCCGCTTTTCGTTGGCCCCATGGCCGCGGTGAAATTGACGGAACGGGCAATCAAGGCATCGAAGGTCGGCATCTCGACACTTTCATCCCGATTTTCAAATGCTATCTTGCGATCGAGCTTGTCGAATAGCAGCCAGACCACGCGTAGACCGGGGCCCGGGCCCGCGCTCCGGTCGGTAGCTTGGGGTGTGATCGGTATGGTGAGTGGCGCTCCCAACAGGGCATAGGCCCAGATGCCGTTCACGCTCACCGCGACTCCCAGCATACAGCCGATGGGAACGGTTTTCCGCAACACCCAGCAGGCGAACTGGCCGGCCTCCCGTCGCCGTGCAAGAAACGAGAGCACGGTCACAATTATGGCGGCGATCACAGCCCAATCCATAATGGTGAGAAATTGCGGCAAAACATTCCAGTCAAAATAGGGAACCCGGCCCAATCCATAAAAAATCATGTATCGGCTATAGGAGAGCACATAAAGAACGAATGCCGCCGCAAGCACGGTGCTCACGAATGGGTATAATGATGTGATCATTCTCGGCAGCGTTCGCCGACCCGCGAAAACCAGCAGCCCGATAATAAACGTCAGCAAAAGCGCCGCGGCGTCGGAGAGATGCCAAGCGGACGCGAGGTTGTAGTGGTTTGCCAGAAACCGGTCCTCTGCGGCTGTTCCCGACATGCCAAAACGCTGCAGCCAATGCGGCAATACCGCCAAGCTGGCGACTGAGAATGAGTACAGCAGTGACCCTCGGACACCGCCATCCGCTGCGTCAGATCCAGATATATTGGATATCATGGAAGATGCCCGCTACTTGGCCTTGTCCTCATTCGAGGGATGGGCCTCTTCACGCCGTGAAAACAGACCGGCCAGGAACGCGCGCACTCTGCGAAACATCAAGACCCCTCCGGCCCCGACCGCGGCCACGATCTGAAGAACAATCGTTGCGCCACCCGGATCGACATATGCAAATGCGGGCTGCGCCATCGCCGTGGTCAGGATCGTCGAGAGTAGGATAATCCGAAACATATCAATAATTCGCCATTCCAATACAAACCAACCCCGGCCAGTCCCGCCACCGCCAATTTGCCTACAATAGCACGGTATGTTCCGGCAGACGGAAAAACTTAGCGAGCGCGATACTGCGTAACCGCTTATTCATAAAATGAAAAGTGTCTCCATCGCCCTTGTTTTGGACGGCGCCCTCAAGCTCGCATAAATCCTTTGAACGCAATAAGGACAGCAGCATACGGGCCCGCAGATAGGGGTCGAAATACGATATAGCGAGGCGATACAGCAATTCCACATCAAGTGGCTCGACGGCTGGAATAGCAAAAGCCGGGCTAGGATAGTCGTAGGCGGCGATAATATTGCCTTCGTCCAATCCTGATGACAATACGATGGCGCTCGCGCCCGGATTTCCGCGCAACAGCATCGACCAAAGCAAGCCATCGGCGCCTCGAATTTGGGGCAGATGGCCTGGATGGACGTGAAGAAATTTCTTCCCCTTCAACTCAAGCAGCGGCGAGCGGACAATACCGCCCCCGGTCGTTAAAATCCATTCTTGCGGGGCGGCGGCCACCGCCTCGACCACTGCGGGATCGTTGATGTTTGGCGCCGAAACGATATCGGTCCGATTGACAAGACCCTCTGGGTTCATTGCCGTTGCCACCCTCCGAACGCACTCTATTGGCAGATCCAGGCTCGCGGCCGTTGTATCCAGGACGCTTTCAGCCAACTGACGCTGGTTTTGCCAAAGCCACCGGGGCCAATGATTGGTTGTCGCAAGTTGATACCGCGACATCGCCTCTGTACGAAGGGCACCAAACAGCCAACGGAACATTGGCGGTTCTAGCGTCGCGTCTCGAACGCGGACAATCCGGATCATGCGATCCGGACGCATCCCATAGGCCGCAAAGGTCGATAGATAGGCGTTGAGGATGGGGCCATCATGGCCCAAGACCAATAGATCAATGGTCTTCATCGGTCGCTCGCCTGACTAATTTGCTGCGCGACGATTTCTTCGAGCATGACCAAGTCCTGCTCAAGAGCATCCGCCGCGTGAATATCCAGCGCCGTACAGGCCGCGTTCAAAGCTTTAAACCCAAGCTCGCTCTGGTACAGGGCAAAATGCCCTTCCGCGTCGTGCAGCAACATCAGAACAAGCAACGGGAATACCTTGGACGGCAACCGTTGCCGGTCGCCGGCGGGCGACCAGTCGGTATTGTAGACCGACCAGATTTGACCTGTAATCTCGATTTTCCGGACCAGCCGTGCGATAAATTCCGAGTGATCCACGATGTCTCGCGAAACGCCGCCGTCAAAATAATCGATAAGCAGCGGCATTATCTCGATCCTGTTCGAATCCAGGGACCGCGCCGGCGGAAGCCGCTGTAATAACGCGGTAGCGGAGACATCAATTTTCTCCGCCAGGGTTTCAGGCGCCATCTTCGATCTCATCCACCATGCCGTGTTGCAATAAAGATACGACCGCAGCACGCGCGACCCCTGCGCTACCGCCGATGTTAAAGAGATGGCGTTTAGCCGAAGCGTTGTCGGATGGCGGCTTGAAAACGCTGGTCTTTATTAAAGAGGCGGCCGTACGAGGCAATTCTGCGATGTTTTCCGGGGCAAACACGGCCCCGAGTTCCTCGCGCACCGCGATCTCAAAGGGCTCCAAGATGAGCTCGCGGAAATCAGGGTTTCGGCACTTAAGGGGACCATCCCAAAACAGCACCGGTCGGCCCGTCGCGAACGCGAATTCAAAAGCCGCTCCGGACCAGTCGCTGACAAGGAGTTGCGCACTGAGAAAACTGGCCATGCTTGGGGATTCCAAGTCAAATTGGACCCGGGGGTGATCATCAAACGCCCGCACCAGGGCGGCGAGCACTTTCGGGCTCCGCTTGATGCTTTCCGGATGGGGGCGGGCAATCACGTTGTGGCCTGTTTCCGCCAATGCAGACAACACAGGCGCCCCCATGGTTTCGAATAGTCCTTGCCGGCCCCACGAAGGCGCGACCAGAATGGTGGATTTTTCGACGGTCGAGACCGGCTGCACCGCGGCCATGCGCGCCATGCCGTCAATCCGTCCGCTACCGTGGCGAACGAGCATTTTTTTCCGCAGACCGTGGCGCCCTTCGCGCGTTCTGGTTTCAATACAATGGTGTGGCCCGGCGCAGAATATGACATCGAAATGGTCAAACGCATCCGCGTGGTAGGCCATATGGGTGCTGATAAGCGAATGGTGAACGTACACGTAGTGGCCAACCTGCCGGGATTTTGGAAAGTACGATTTTCCGAGATCCGGGGTCGATGTAATAACGACGGTCGCGTTGAGGGAGTGGAGGACGATCCTTCTCAGAACACCATGTCCAATCCGGAGCTTGGTTACATCCGGCGATAACTCGGTCAACCCGGGATCGTCTAGGGAAGACGTTAGAAAGGTGATGCTTTCACCTGGCAATTCCAGCAGGGCAAGAATCATCGGCTTGAGATGAGCCCACGTTGAAGGGCCTTCTGAGTAGATGACAATCCGTCCAGGCTCATGACGCGTGGCAAATTGCAATACGTCGAGCCAATTCATACGCCGAGATATTGCCTACCGGCCACGGCGCATGCGACGGCAAGGACGAGATCGCCGCGAACCGGTCCGAGCCAATACCGTAATTTTGCACTGGTTGTCATTTTCGCCGAAATCTTTCCTCTCGGAAGGAGTGGTCCGGTTGCGAGGCTCAATTGCACGGTCAAGACAGGCCGCCGAGCGGCGGCAGTCTTCGGCCCCTCTACCTGCATGATATTACCATGGAACTGACTTGTACTGACGAACCCTGTGTTTTATTTGCGAGGCGACAGGCAAGTTGGGCACGTTTAAACTGAGGCGACGAAGTCGTCGTTTCACCTGCGGCGTCCGTCAATCCAACCCCCCTGCCCGTTTGAATATTGGCTGACCCGTTCCGGGAAACAATGCGAAGAACCGACCTAGACTACTACCAAGCCGTGACGCTGGTCGCACCCGCGCGCTTTGCCCTGGACGCGATCTTCACAAAGAACAGGATTCACCGCCTGTCCATGATCAACCGAATGCGGGATTACCTTCGCCTGGCATCCTCCCCGTCCCTTTTGCCGTTGCATGCCGATCTAAATCGAAACCTTTACGAGTCCACCGCCGAATACGATGGCTACGACTATGGCGAAGGTTATTTCTATCAGAGCATGGCGGAGCTCGGTGTCTCGGGTCTTCGCGACACTGACGCGAGAGTTGATGCCATGATGCTTCGCGAACGGTTGAAGGGCCTGAAGGTTCTAGAAATCGGCTGCAATGCAGGCTTTCTGGCCAATATTGTCGCCAGTGTAGCGCGGAGCATTACCTGCCTCGATACCAATCCCTACCTCGTTGATATAGCCCGTATCGCAGCGCGGCACCTGCAGAGAGCCAATTTGACGGCGCTACCCGTCGCGTTCGAGGATTTCACGAGTGTCGAAAGCTTTGACGCCGTCCTGTCCTTTGCCAATCATAGCACCTACGACGGAAATACCAGGCAATCAGTTGAGGAATATTTGCGTCGTTGCCGAAGTTTTCTGCAGCCAGGCGGGCTTTTTCTGTTTGAATCCCATGCGCCCGCTTACGAAGGCGACGACATTACCGAAGTGTGTCGGTTGATTGAAAAGCATTTCCATCTGGAACACCGCTCAGTACTGAACTACGGCACCTATCTGGATCGCGGCCGGACGTTCATCGTTGGCCGGGCCTAGTTCATCGCTCCAAAGTGCAGGATAGGCAGGCGTGAGATGCTCATAGTAAGAGTGGTTCCAGGTTATTCCTTGCCTTGCGCTTGATATACCCGTGTTGGTTCCTTGCCGTAATATCGAAGCAACAACGATTTATCATCAACGAGTTGGGGGGGCCGTCCTTCGATACAGGCCAGGACGATGCGGAAGGTATTTACCGGTGTCATGGTCGGATAGATAAGCCGCCGGCACTGTTCAGGAAGGCGTATGGCATTGAGAATGCCATAACGTTCCCTGAACTCGTCGCCGGGCCATTCCGGGCTTGACCAGTCGTGCAGGAAAGTCGTGCCATGGTCTGACTGGATGATGATTATTGGATCTGCGTCATCGGCAAGTATCACGTCCACCAGATCCAGTGCGGATGGGTTTACGCACTTGATGTCATTCACATATCGCAGCTTCCGTTGATGCATCAATGCGGGATCATGCCGTGGTAGTTTCTGGACATGCATCATGCCGTCGAGCACGGCCACCGTTGTGCAGTCGTCCTGGTAGACCGAACTGCGCGGGATCATGAAATGAGCATAGACGAAGCGGGGCCGGTCAGCATATTGACGAACGGCGTTCTTCACCACTGCCGGGGTGAACTTATCGGCGGCAAATCTGAACCTATACCGGAAAAGCCTGAGCGGCGTCATCAGCATCAACAGGCGCTCCTGCTCCGTGACCCAGGTGATTGATTTGGCCCGAATACACAGATCCTCCGCATTGCCGCAACGCACGTAGGCTTCCCCGCCTCCATGGATATATTTGTAGCCAAGCTCGCGAAAGCGTTCGACCACGGGATTGTAGCCGTCAATGACGCGTTTGGCTTTGCGGGCGCCATCGCCCCACCAGTCAAACACCTCGCCTTCGGCCACAATAAGGTTCATGGATAAGGTGGATGACACTGATAGAAGCGTCGCTGGAAAGTTCGCGTAATTTTTCTTGCCGATGACGAAGTCCCGGTCGGACAGGGCGTCCAGGAACGGTTGATTGTCGAAATCGAATAGCGCCTTGAGCTGATCCGCCCGGTCGTATTCGTCAAAAATAAAAAAGTATACGTTTGGCCGTTGGCCCTTGGCCGCCATTCTAGTTTGAACCGGCGACACAGCCGTGCCGGATTCCTGTCCAGCGGATTCGACTACCGGATCCGAGGTATGTTGCGGTTGCGGCAGAACCAACGGCATTAGCGCGAAACCGTTCAGCGCCACGGCGACAATCATCAGTTTGCGGCTAAAGTCTTCACTGCGGGAAAGCAACCAAATGAGCGCCAGTAACGCCACGGCTGCAAGTGTCCAGACGACGGCCTGGCTGTATCGAAAATACCCATAGTCCTGCATAACGGCGGCCAACGGGCCGAACAGGAACAAAGCAACGATGCCAACACCAACGATCGCCGCCCATCTATCGGGGCGGATTCGCCGAATGAGCAGTGACAGCGCGAGCCAGAGCATCAACGCCAATATGATCAAGCCGAATGCGGCCGCCAAAATGCGCGGGATTGATAAACCAAGATCGGTTTGCAAAGTCAGGTTTTGGGTCGTGAAATGAAGAAATGGCCATGCCCCAAACAAGACAATGATCACAGTTCCCTTGATCCACCGCATGCGCGTTCCCATAGCGAGATTAAATAATGCATTGAGTATAATGAAAACGTTGACCACGGATATTGGATTGCGTCAAGCCATGCCACAAGGGCGGCGTTGGGCCAAATACCACAACCTCAGGTCAGTGATTGCCGAGTCTCATTTGAGGCAGCGCATAATAGATAAGAAATAGCCCCCGTGCGTATGTGAAACCTTATATACTGCGCCGATCCACGAGGTGGACATTGCGGTTAAACCCTCTGCAATCAAGGCTCCGATGACAACGATACCAGTTCTGCTGCAACATCTGCTGCTTTCAATAGCGTTCCTTGTGGTTTCTACGGCCCCAGCCTACGCCTATCTTGATCCCGGCACGGGCTCTATGATCCTGCAAGCGATCGCCACCGCCGGAATTGGCGCCATGCTTTATTTCGCCTGGTTCTGGAGAAAAATTAAGAACTTCTTCGGCGGTGACGCGGTGTCCAAGAACACCGATCCGGATGATAAAGAACCCAATAAGGATTAAGATTCTTGGGCCGTTGCGGCGGCTTTCCTGTATAGTTCAAGAACATGAGCCGCGCCCCGTTTACCGCTCTCGCCGATATTATAAACATCCCGCGAACGTGACCGCCTTATGGCGGCCGCGTAGAGATCCGTCTGCGCGATCAATTGTGCCGCCGCTGAAACCACATCATCGATCGGTTCCGGCGAGACAACCCTGCCTATTTCTTCTCGGGCGGTGACCTCAAGCGGCGTCAAATCTAGCTCTTCGTACCCGGGATTGTTGATCTTGCGTGGGATATCCAAGAATAGAACCGGGCGTTCCAGGCCATAAGCGAAATCGAACGCGGCACCCGACCAATCGCTAATCATAAGATGAGATCGATGCAGTGAATTCTCCATTCCGACATCTTCCTCATAAGCGAACTTCGGATGTGGACTGAACTTGGCTTCAAAGGAATCGAGGAAGGGCCTGGATTTCAGCTGGCTCATGGGGTGTGGCCGCACCGTCACCTGAAAGCCCGCCTCCAGCAAGGCAGCCGTCAGGGCTTCGCCATAGGTTTGCAAGGGCTCCGGGGCGTCAAACCCACCCCACGATGGCGCATATAGAATCCGTCTCGGACCGGCCTGGGGCGGCAGAATTCCGTCTTGGCCCGCATGGTGCAAAATAGAATCCAGGCGTCCATAGCCGTGCTCCACAAGGTTTTTGGCCGGTAGGTGAAATAGCTCCTCCATTCGACGGATTTCCGCTTTGTGATGCGGACCGACACAAAAAAGCGAATCAAAATGGTCAAATGCGCCTTTCCGATAAACCATGTGGGTGCTGACGATCGAATGGAATACATGCACGTAGTGAACGGGATGCACCGAGCGCTTTATGCGGAGTTGCTCAAGATCCGGCATGGTCATCACCACCACCGCCGCCTTCAGGGTTTTGAAAAGTGAGGTGCGCAGCGCCCCTTCGCCAATGCAGAAGGGCCTGATTCTTGGGTCGCCGGTGCCAAGACCGGGATCGTCAGGGTGGGAACTCAGAAAGCACACTGTCACATCATGATCTTCGATCAGGCTCTGAATTACAGGTTGAAGATGAACCCAGTAAGCCGGTCCTTCAGAGTAAAAGACGATGGATTTCTCTTGCGCCGGAAGAATATAAAAACGCCATATATTTGCCAGATGGCCAATAAAGGCGAGGCCCGGAATAGACCGGCCCAAGGCTACAGCCCTCCGCGACTGGATGAAACAGGTCGCATGGCCTCGGTGGCCCAAACGCAGGAGGTCATTGGAATTTTGACCGGATACGGGATGAGATCAGGTCAATTGCGAATATCGTGGCGAAAATAAGAATAATAATGGCCGACACGCGTTGATATTCAAACATTCGAAAGGCGGATTGCAATTCATAGCCAATCCCACCGGCGCCCACGATACCCAGCATGGTCGCCATACGAATGTTTCTATCAAGGATATACAGATTATATCCGATAAAGGGCGCCACAATCTGGGGCACAATGGCAAAGGACACGACCTGAATCCGGGGCGCGCCCATTGAATTCAAGGCATCGACGGGACCGAAATCCACGTCCTCCGCCGCATCGGCATAAAATTTTGCCAAAAAGCCCATGGTATGAAAGCCCAAAGCGAGAACGCCGGGCATGGCCCCAAATCCGATGGCGATGACAAGTATCATTGCCAGGATGAACTCCGGGATGGCGCGAAAGAAAACAGTGATCACGCGGGCTATGAGATAAACGAAATAATTGGGCGCCGTATTCCGGGCCGCGCAAAGTGCAACCGGTATGGAAATCGAAATCGCCAAAAAAGTACCGAGCAAAGCGATCTCGACAGTCTCGAGCATGGCCAATAGAAGGTGAGCAAAGCCACTAAAATCAGGCGGCATCATTCGACCGATAACATCGGCGAAATAGTTTCCAGCACTCGTCATCAACGCCAGCGGGTCCACTTCAAGATCAACCGAGACAAGCCCGATCACGGCGACCAGCGAGGCTATCGTGAGATAGGTTCTCCAACTCCATTGCGGGCGAATATAGGCTTCCAGCAGCTTAAGGCGGGCTTCGGCGGGATCGACATAGCGTTCGACGGCGCCGCCGTAGCCCCCAGCCTCAATGTGCTGATGCGCGCGTAACACCGTTTCCCTTATCCGTTGTTTCAACGCGGGCGCAAGATCCGCTGAATAGACAAGGGGTGCGCCGGGAATGTCGGGTGAGCGGTGGATAATACGGACCAGGGCCGCCTGGATCGCGCCACTTCGAATATTTTCATGGAAATTGACGGAACTGACCGGTGCAACATCAACGACGCCATCAATTACCATGCGCAAGGCTTCATCGTGGTTTCCGGCATGGACGACCTCGCTGAAATCGCCTTCCCTATCAAGCTTGATGCCAATTTCCGCCAATTCTCGTCTCGGCACATTATAGCCGCTTGTTGAATGCGGGTCGCCGACGGCGATACGGTGATTTCTCACCTCTGCCAACGCGGTGATTGGGCTGTCATCGCGGACGACAAATAGAGATTGGTAGTTTGGGCTCGCACTACCCACCGGCAGACCGACGGCGAAGGGCTCGACATGGCCTTCCCGCGCCACCTGGATATAGGCCTGGGCCCCAAGCCAGCCGAGCGTCGCGGCACCGGTTTTAAGTGCCGTGATCGCTTCGCCATAATTTTCGCATCGCACCAAATTAATCGGCAAGCCGATTTCTTTGCTCAAGTATTCCATGAGGCCTTGAAGATCCAGGCCACCGCTGTGATCAGAGGCGGGGGCCACGACCATGGTGAGTTGGTCGATGCCAAAAGCAGGCGGCCGATCGCCGTTGGGATCGCAGGTCATTGCAAAGATCCCGATCCCAGAAAACCAAAACGAACCGTTTCCTCGTCCGGGTTTGCCGTGGCGCCGAAATACATCCCCTGGTCATGCCCGGCATAAATTTGCCTGACGTAGTCTTCGCTAATCGCTTCCGCCTTTTCGTCCAGCAGGACCCGACCACCGGATAGTCCAACTACTCGGTCGGCAAACCGCAACGCCAGATCCACCTGGTGCAGGTTACAAATTACGGCGATGCCTTGTTTGGCGCAAATCTCCTTGATCAGCGACAGCACGGTAAAAGCAATCATCGGATCAAGGCTGGCGACCGGTTCGTCGGCCAACAACAGTCGCGGTTGCCGTATCAAGGCCCGGGCGACACCCACGCGTTGCCGTTGACCACCGGAAAGTTTGCTCACGGCCGTATAAGCCTTGTCCAGGAGGCCAACCTGATCGAGGCATTCCAACGCCCTGACTTTATCGCTTCGCCTGAAGATGTAGAACAAGGTCGCCAATGATCCTCGGGTATCCAATAAACCCGACAGCACATTGTTGATGGCCGAGAGATTATCGATCAGATTGAAGCCTTGAAAGATCATTCCAACCTTGCTCCGTATCTCCGCCAGGTTGGACGCCTGCACCATCCTGCCGTCGAGCCATACATCGCCGGCCGTTAGGCGCTCCAAGCCAATGATACTTCGCAACAGAGTCGTTTTTCCGGCTCCGCTTGGTCCAAGTACCACGACGAATTCGCCGGGACGAACATCCAATCTGACGCCTTTCAGTGCCGCCGTGCCGTCTTCAAAGATTTTCCTGGCATCGCTGATCCGCAGCACCGATTGGGGATCTTCCGCCTGCTTTTTGGGTACCGCCGACGGCATGGCTACTTGGCTGCCTTTTTCATCTTGCGCAGCATTTTGTCGACCGCACGCAATAAATCATAGTCGGAATCAGTGACCTCGACATAGCGTTCCATCTCACCGCCATAACCGCCAATCTTGCCGAACTTGTGTGCGACCAAGGTCGCCGCCTTGATTTTGTCGCGCACACCTTGAGGCAAACGCTTTGCATAGGCCAGTGGCGGCGGCGGCACCGGATCGGAACGATGAATGATCCTCACCTGCTCCCGCTTGAAGGTCTTATCCGCCAGCCTGGCATCAAAGTTGCGCGAACTCATGCCGCAAACGTCGGCGTGGCGATTGAGAACGCTGAGCAAGCAAGCATCGTGGCTGCCGGCATAAAACACATTGCGGAAGTGATCGCGATTTGAGGTGATGAGCTTGACCTTTGATAGTTCTACTTGCGGGATAAGATCGCCGCTTGTCGAACCAATATGATTGAGCGCCAGTGTTTTTCCACGGACATCCCCAAACTTGCGCAATTGACTGTCCGCGCGGACCACGAAATAGCTAAAATAAGTGGCATCCGTGTCGCCTTTTCGGATGCCCGCCGCAAAGGCCTGGGCCCCGGCATGCTCGGCCGCCAGGATATACGATTTGCCGCCGAACCAGCCGATATCCGCCCGCCCCGCCCGCATGGCTTCGACCGCGGCATTGTAGTCTGTGACTTTGATGGGTTGGATCGCGTAGCCAGTTTGGTTTTCGACAATTTTGATAAGATTGACGTAATCGTTTTCGTCACCCTTCTCGCTGGCGGGAACAAATACCATGTTCAGTTCCACTTCTGCGCTTTGCGCGGATCCAACGCCGGCAAGGGCGACCATGGCAGCGAGGCCGATAAGTACCAGAAATGGCTGACGCATTTCTCATTCTCCCCAAAATCAATGTCTGGTTACTCTGAAAACTCACGCAGGGCTTTCTCGTAATCTTCGACAGTGTCAATTTCCTTCCAGCCGCGCTCGATAATGACGCAATGAACGGGGACGCCGAGCTCCGACATTTCCTGAATCAGGTCGGTTAGATAGGCCTTCTCGAAAGTGGCGGCGCGTTGAAACGGCTTCCCGGCGAAAGCTGATTTTGCACGATGAAAATGTCTCTTGAATATTTCGGTGCCCCGTGGCGTCAATTTCATCATACCGATGAACTCACCATGGACGTCATATTTGTCCGCCTGGAGCTTACCGATTGAAACAACATTGTTATCGGCATCGAAAATTACCGACTCGGCTTCTTCCAGAGGGTGGTCCTTGCGCCCCACATAGTATCCACGCCAATCAATATCGATCACGATGGAAATGTCGTTTTCCGACTGAAGAAGTCTTTCAACAATAGAACTTTCAAACAATATATCCGAATATGAAATAATAACATGATCATTAATTTCTTCTTCTGCATAGAATATAGAATTAAGTATATTATTGTTTTCAAAATCCGTATTTTCAAAGTACTTTATATTTTCGTAATTAATTAGCTCCTTTTTGTACCCACGAACAATAGAGATATTGGTTACGCCGCAGTCACGATAGGCGTCCAATTGTCGCTGCAACAAGGTTTTACTGCCAAATTCGAGCATGCATTTAGGCCGTTCCTCGGTTAAGGGGCGTAGCCTCGTCCCCATGCCGGCCGCCAGAATTATTGCCTTGGCTTTACTTGAAGTCATGGTCTTCTCGATTTCCCTAATTTCGTTTTCAGTCAGTCCATAGGCGCGAATGCTTCGCAGCAGGGATACAACGCCGGGCGTGGATCGGATCAGTTCTTCGATGTCGGGCGGAATATTGCCTTTCGAGCGGGCCGCCAGATCGAATAGGTCATCTCCCGAATCAGCAAAAACCTGGGCGATGGCAGTGACGATTTCGCCACGTGGGGCGGGGCGCTTATTTTTTTCGATATCGTTCAAGTAAGCCGCTGAGATGCCAATCTTTCGGGCAAGTTCACGTTGACCGATATTTTCGGCGGCACGAAGTGCCCGGATATGTTCACCGAAACTATGATCGCTCATTTTTACCTGGACTGAAGCCGCATATATCACAACGGACCATGCCGTTTACTGTTCGCTGACAGCGAACAGTAAACGGCATGGTCCGAATTTACAAGCGACGAAGATTCGATTGCGGTAGTTCCCCGTTTGCAGCAATTTCACTTGAATGAAAAAGCTTATCATGAGAAGTGCTAGTTCAAATTCTTGCATTCCAATACTTTGGAAGGTGGCCCTACCTGCTTGGTCAGCATTGGGCCTGAAGATGGATTCAATTATGCAACCGGCAAACCCCATCACGGCGGTTTATCAATCATGAACCGGCCTCCATGAAAGAGATGGACCGGCGGCTATTTGTTCACGGCGGCCCGGGGCGTCAGTTCGTCCGCTTCGTGCAAGTCGGCGTGACCAACACAGTCGGCACTTACCTTTTATATTTGGCACTTATTCTCATTTTGCCTTATGTGGCCGCGTATTCGATCACTTTCGTCGTGGGGGTGTTATTTTCAGCTTGGCTGAACGCGAGATATTCGTTCACGACCCGCCTAACGGGGCGAACGCTTGTCCGCTTCATCTTTATCTACGTGATCAACTTTATGCTGAGCATGCAATTGTTGATATTCTGCGTCGAGATCTTGGACATTCCACAGACTATCGCGCCCCTGGTCGTTTTGGCCGTGTTTACACCCATTAATTTTTTCAGTTCAAGACTGGCGCTGACCGGAAACTGGAGGCGCCACCAGTGACCATTATCCCGAGTACAGCCGCCCTTGCAGCGAAATTCAGCTATACTGCGCGAATGTTGCCGGATCACCATAATGCACGATCGAGATAATTCCATGGCAAGCTCATCCGCGCCAAATTTCGGGGCGACCGATCGGGCCTTGCGTTGCCTGTTCGTGCATGCGCCCGAGCCTTTGTATGCCGATACACAAAATTATGGCGCCCTGTTCATGCCAGTGTGGGCTTATACCTTGGCCTCGCACGTGCCCATGGATGGGCGGTTCGAATTGCTGCTTTGCGATACCCGGTTCGATTCCTTGGCTGAAATCGAAGCGGTCGATGTCGCGCTTTTCAGTGGCATCAACCAGGATCATGATTCGCTGGTGCGGACCCATGCAGCCCTACGCAAGCAGTTTCCGAACATGGTTTCGATCATCGGCGGGCCAATCTGCTGGTCGTTCAATCAGGCGGGCGATCTCGATAAACTGGCAGATTTCGATCATATCTTTATTGGTGATGGTGAGCCGGTCATAGCCTCGCTGCTTGAACATATCAGCGCCGGGCAGCCGCTTAATGCGGTCATCCACAACCCCAAGCGTTTCGATATGGCCAAGGCACGGGCTTTGAACAGGGAGCTGCTGGATGGCACCATCGACCGCTACTATGGCGCGGTTTTAGAAGTCTCCCGCGGCTGTCCATTTCTTTGCGAGTTTTGTGACATTCGCATCCTGCCGGACAACAACCGGCCACACAGCAAATCCCCGGCATTAATCATTGCCGAGATGGATCATCTGTGCCGTCTTGGGGTGCGGCAGGTACTGTTTGCCTGCGATAATTTCATCGGGGATCCAAGCTGGGCGGAACAGGTACTGGACGCCTTGATCGCCTGGCAGCAGGACAGTGGCTTTCGCCCGGGTCTTTATACCTGGCTGACCATCAACCTCTATCGCCACCCCCGGCTGATGGAGAAAATGCGTCTGGCCGGCTTCGACCTGTTGTTCGTCGGCGTCGAGAGCTTTAGCGAGAACTCACTTTTGGAAACCGCGAAGGTGCAGAATTCGTCCGTCGATTTGACCGCGGCGATTCGTACGGTGCAGTCCTATGGTTTCATTATCGTTGCCGGACTGATTTTTGGCTTCGATTCCGATGATGAAAACTGCTTTGACCTGACCCTCGAAGGGCTCAGCGAATCGGGACTGCTTTCAGGCGACCCCTCGCTGTTGACAGCTTTGCCCGGCACCCCGCTTTTCCGGCGCATGAAACTTGCCGGCCGCCTGCGGCAAGTTCGTTATGGCCTCGGTGGCTTCAAATATCAGACAAACTTCAAATATCTCATGCCCAAGGAGCGCATGATCGACGGTTATCGACACTTCATCAGCAGATATAATCGCGGCGCTTATCAGTATCGACGTTTAGCCACCTATATGGAGGTGATCGCTGAAAGCGGGACCTTCATCCCCTTGCACCGGGGCGGCTATGGCGAGATTGGCCGATTTCTTGCCATGGTCATGCGCAGCCGCCGCGCAATGCTGCAACTGGGGACGCGCGCGCTTCGATTTTGCGCCCGGCCCAGCAATCTGCTCCACGCCTTGCGGGGATTGTTCCTGGTGGCCCGTTACCGCGGCATCCCGGGGCGTTTTTCCTATTATCAGTTCTGGCTTTTCGCCTGGTCGAACTCGGTGTTGAAATATCAGAATTTGTCGCGCGATGATTTTGATCTGGAAAGCGTCGATGCCGACTTTAAAATCCGCGACGTGATGCCCGCCGATTATGAACAAACCGCTGACGAGCCAATTCCTGCCAATAAGACCGAAGCCCAGCTAAGGGCCACCTCCCGGCAATTGCGCGCCCTGATCGACAGAGCGGCCATGGCCAAAGTCCGGCCGGGGCAAGGTGAAGCTTGAGCCCCTCCGCGATGACGCCGGATCCGCGACCGGCCAACGACAGGGTGCTGGTTTTCATACCGACGTTGAATGATACCGAGCATCTGGCGGCAATCGTCGATGAGATCGGCAAATTAGACAGCACCTTCACGGTTCTGGTTTTAGACGACGGTTCAACGGTGCCGGTCAAATCCGTTCTGAACACAAGCGACTGCTTGCAATTCCGTTTGCCAACCAATTTCGGGCTAGGTGTCTGCACGCACATCGCATTTGATCATGCCTTGCGTGGCGGCTATCAGGCCATTGTCCGGCTCGATTCCGATGGCCAGCATCCGGTGGCGATGATCCCGGCGCTGCTTGCAAAACTGACCGCCGGCGATGCGGACATCGTTGTGGCCAGCCGTAGCAACCGCAATCAGGGAAGTGGTTGGCGGTTTGCGATCGCGCGGATTGTCCGCGGCTATATTTCGGCGATGGCACAGATTCTGACCAAGGGAAGCGTACCGGGCGACGTCAATTCAGGTTTTTTCGCTGCAGGCCTGCCGGCGATAGAAATCCTGAATAACTGCCGTCTCGAGCGGTTTCCCGAACCCCAAATGTACATCTTGGCCTGCCGCCATGGCCTACGCGTGACAGAGGTGCCGGTGGAGCAAATGGAGCGCAAGCATGGCTCCTCGACGATAACCTTTGGGCATGCCTTGCGGATCGTATACCGTTTCAACATATTCGTACTATCCGAAATGCTCCACCGGCGCGGAACCTAAGATGAAGCTGACCATCGTTATCGTATTGGCACTGGCTCTTCTTGCCCTGATCCGGCGCAATCTATTGCAAGTCGACCTTTCCTTCCCATTGTTTGCCGGCTTGATACTGCTGGGCTTTGCCAGCATGAGCGATAGATTTATCCATTGGTCAGCGACTGCGCTGGGTATCGTTTCTCCCCCGGTCGCGATAATTTTTATGGCCATCGCAATTTTACTCGGTCTCGTCACGGTGCTGGCGATTGCCTATAGTCAACTGCGTCATCGTCAGCTGATGTTTCTCCGCTACCTGGCTGAAACCGAATTGCAAAGGCAAGAGGACGCTTTGCGAGATGGGACGTAGGCCCTGACGGCAGCGGCGCTTTAGGCCGGTCTGGTTCTATACTTCAGGCAGAACTGGACGATTTCTCCCCAAGCTTTTGTCCCGTAGAAGAACAATATTGGCTGTATGGGCAGGATGTAGCGGTCCTGTGAAATACCCAACAATATCGGAACAAGAAAGACGATCATGAACAAGCGGACCCGCCATTCCGCCCTGATCAGTAGCCAGAGCAATCCGGGCAACATGATAACACTCGGCAATATGCGCAGCACCACAAGCGGAGCGACGGTATCGCCAAAGGAAGGCCGCATCCCGGTCAGGTAAAGAACTTTGGCCGCCAGTAGGGCAAACCATGACAGGCCTAGATTAAGCACCTCTGGCAAATCAGGCCAAAGACCATCCAAGTACTGGCTCGGCAACCAGCCGAAATAGACAACGCTTGCAGAATTTCCGGCGACCACCCAATAGAAATAAGGCAGGTAGAACAGGGCGAAGACGATCGACATGACCACGATCAGGGCGGTGAATATGAGGCCCCGCCGCCGCGCCCGCCCCGGTTCCTTCAGCGCCACCTCACAGATCAATATATCGAAGCACAGGAAAAGAAGCAGCGACAGGGCATTGGGTCGCAACAGCACCGCGATGGTGACGACCACTGCAACACTGACCATGCGGCGTGCGTCAGGAATTCGCGGCTCGAACCAAAGCAGCCAAAAGGCACAGACAGCGCCTGCAAACAGCAGGTCGGTACTGACATTGAGCATGAACCAGTATGGCGACGGCAGAACCGCGAAAACATAAAGCCAGATCCTGCCTACGTTATTATGCCACAACCACCACAGCCAGGCCGCGACCAGCCCCGCGCTCAGCAGCAGATAGAAACTGGATAGTGGCAAGGTATTTTTCGGGCCGTAGTCAAAGATATGCAGAAGGCTTGGATATAGCGGGCCAGGCAGAAAGAATGAGACAGGTTCTCTTCCCGCGAGAAAACGGGACACAACGTCGATTACGACCTGTGTGTCACCAAAGTACATGCCTCGGGCCCACTGATAGTAACCCAAATCCAATGCGGTATTCGCCGTCAAAGGCGAAATTGGCAGGCCGGACTCGTTTGGGACCGGCACCAGCATCGTGCCGAAAAACAAGGCGATCCTTGACACTGTCGCGACCAGTATTGCCATCGCAAGATGCGAAGAAAAGAGCCTAGCGCCTAGTCGTAACATTATTTGCTTTCATCAAATCTTGTGGAATAGGCGTTCATTGCTCTGGCCGAGATTCTCCCGCTCTTTCAAGTGCCTGCCGTCGCGGGCCGCACGCCGGCGACATCGCGGTCATGCCCGCCACCTCGCTCGCGCCATAGAATATAGCGGTCCCGCGAAAAAATGATCGCGAAAATAAGAAACACCAGCATGAGATGGCCCGTGCGGTATCTCACCGCCGAGCCCGCATTCAATATCCCAAGTGGATAGCTGGCAAACAACAGCCAGCCGAGGGAACTAACTCCGACAAAGAAACTGAAAACGGGCAGTTTATGAATGCTACGGAGCAAAACCAGGAGCATGATGCCGACGATAAAGGCACTTTCCAGGAATGAGGCTATTTGCAAGGGGCCCGAGATGCTTTCCTCGAGGGTCGGGCCGAAAAATCCCTGAAACATGCCATACGGTGCCTTGAAAAAGACATCGTATTGTTCAATCCAAAACATCTCACGCGAGCTGCCATAGCCCAAGAAATGGGGGGCTATATTAAAGGCCATGGCATCAATTTTGTCCTTGAACAAGTAAAGTGGCACCAGTGAAAACAGGCTGCCTCCGAGAGCCAACGCAACTTTTTGCTTGACCCGTTGACCAACCACGATGAACAGGAAAATAGCCAAGAGCGTCGGCACATAGTGAACTTTAAAGGTAAAAACACCGATCGCACACAAAATTTCAAGCAAGCCAAATCTCATCCTGTTTTGATAGAGCCTAATAAAATAGGCACAGAGAACCCCAACGAAAAATACGATCAAGGCTTCTTTTGCGGCAATGGACGACCATAGGCTAAATGAAGGCGTCACAATCAATACCGCCAGATACCGGCGCGTGGTGCCGTCCACGGCGATAAGAAACTTTACGATGCCAATAAAAGCGATGGTTTGGAAGCCGATATCAATAAGAATTGGATTACCAAAAAAGAAAAAATTAAAAACCGCGCCGAGAGATTCAGTCAGACTCGTAGAATATACCCGGCCCAAATCGAAAGTCTCGGCAACGCTGAAAACCTGCGTCAACTCCAAAATGGTAAAAACGCTTCTCTGATATTGGTCGGCATCGCCCAGTTCGGTCAGCCTGGCAACCACTAGTTCGGCAAGGACCGACATCCCGCAACGATAAAAATAAAGGCCGACAAAGAAAATGCCCCAGCCAACGGTGATACGATTCTCATTCACAACACGCCCAATCCGTGCGCTCTGTGCGGCAGGCCAAGTTATTCAATTCTGAAGGAAATGAAGAGGGTCAGAATAACCAAGCTGAGTAACGTCGCCACGATGGCGGGGATGGCAATCGTCCGCATCAACTTTGGCTCCTTGGGTTGGGACGCGACCCAAGGCTTCTCGAGAACCTTAATCATGTAAGGCGGTTCGGAGTTCGCCAGCATCGCCGTTTGCTCAAACCGCATCAACACGGCGAGAAGAGCGGTACGAACTTCGGTCAATTGGGCTTTTTCAAGTTGTGCCTGAAGATACATCTTGTTACGCGCCTGCCCTCTTCGGGACTGCGCCGCGAGCAATGCATCTGCTTCCACGTATACCGTTTCCAGAAGATACAAGGCAAAATCGCGATCTGAATGCACCACGCTGAGTTTGAAAAAGGGCGACTTCTTCATCGCTTCGAATTTAACGGCACCGCCAACGTATTTCGCCAAGCGCCGGCGATCAGGAACCAGTGGCGGATTAAAATGAAAGAATCGCCTGAGCCGTTGGCGAATGGATGTTTCGTCGATTTGTGGCTTGATCCAAGTCTTGTTGGCTTCATCCCAGCTGCCTTTATAGACTCTTTGAAGCAGTCCATGCTTTTCTTGCAGAACATCTGCCAACGACCTTGATCCGAGAATCTGTTTGAAATAATCGAACGACGTGGCGGCGACCGAACCCCTGGAAATTATGCCAAATGATTGGGCCTTTTGCAGCAAACCACCCCCGCCTGTCGCGGGTATGTTGAAACTTTCCTCCGCCTTTGGCGCTATAGTCATCTGCGCTTCATAGCTCGGCGAAAAATTGCGGGCGTCATTCACGCCTTTTGCTGCACCAATCACGGCAAACAACAGCACGACCCATTTCCAGCGCCAAATCTGGCGAAAGAGGATACGTAAATCAAACAGTCCTTCCTGCTGGACTGGTTGGACCGGCACGGCGTCACCATCACCATCTTTTAATGCTTCTCCCGACACTGCCGCTTACTCGACGTTCGGTTCAGGGCAGTAGGTGGCATGGTTTCGCTTCACCCAAATCATTGCGTTCCCTCAATCATGGCCGCATTCTTGATATCTTGATATGACGCAGGCCGACGCGGCCGGGCTACCGCTCGACTTTCGACTGGTATATACGAATTCATACCCCGACCCAACGATCAATTTCCGACTTCGCCCGAGCGTAGCTGGCTGTAAATTGCAAGAGTCCTGCGCACGACATCATTGATACCAAAGGCCGCCTCGGCTTCACGCCGTCCCGCCGCGCCCATGGCTCTTCGCTCGTCCAGACCATCTATCAACCGCCGCAAGGCCGCCGCCAGCGCCGCGCTGTCTCCCATCGGCACCAACAATCCTTGCACGCCATCGTCAATCACTTCCCGGCAGCCTGGAGTATCCGTCGCCACCACCGGGCGCCCCGCCGCTGCGGCTTCCAGCAGCACCTTTGGCACGCCCTCGCCATATTTGGACGGCAGGCAGACGATGTGGCATTCGGCCATAACTCGTGACATGTCCTCCCGCCGCCCCCACCATTCAACGACGCCATCCGCCGCCCAGCTACGCAACATTGCCTCTGGCACCGCCCGGGGATTAGATGGATGGGTGTTACCAACCAGGGCAAAACGCGCGGCAACCCCGTCCGCTCTTAACTGCTTGGCCGCATCAACGAATTCCTGAATGCCTTTCTCCCAAATCAGCCTGGATGGCAGAATAACAACCGGATCACATTCAGGTTCGGGGGCCGGCTTGAATAGTTCGAGATCAACGCCAGACCCCTGGATCAGCACTGTGTCGTCTATCTCAACCACCCGGTTGTCCACCAGAAACGCACGGTCGCTAGTGTTCTGTACGATGACCTTTGCATTACGATGGCTAAAAGCGACGCGCATGACCGCCAATACCATGGGGCGAAGCAACCGCAATGGCCCCTGTGTCGCCACGAACATCTGTCCCAGACCGGTAACTGCGTAAACGACGCCAGGTACACCAGATAGACGCGCAGCGATTCCGCCGTAAAGATTAGGCTTGATTGTCAGATGATGAACTATTTCCGGCCGCAGGCGCCTATACAGCCGCAGCAAGGCGAAAAAGGTCCAAAATTCCTGTATCAAATGGGTGCCGCGGCGGGAAATCGGTATTCTGTGGAAGCTCAAGCCTAGCTTCGCCAGCTCGGCGGTCGAATAATCTTCAGGCGCCCAGACGTTGTCGGACGGCGCCGCGATGTGCACGTCATAGCCCTGACGCTGGGCCTCGAGGGCAATCGGCAGGCGGTGGGAAACAAAGAAAAATGCCTCGTTGACCACGAAAAGTAGGATCGGCTGCTGGCTCATACATCGATCCATAAAACGGCGATACGAGACGTCACGGCGAGTCCATGGAAATTGGTTATGGCAACGCGGATAGGCTCCCTATGAAGCCGAAGGTTACCCGCTAATACGGGCACGGGAAAGCTGCTAATCATTTACCGCCTTGCCTTTGCTACAGCCCGTGCCGGTTATGGGTATCCTGCCGGATGCGTTCCCAAAAATTGCTCTGGCTGACCCAAACAATGTTGCCATCGCTGCGATTTGTGGTGCCCTCCGCAAAGTCTGGCGGGCGGACGGAGGTGTCGGATCGGGTCATTTCACAACGCCTCTTTAGCCTGAATGCACCCGAACTGTGTAGGATAACTACTCTATATCAATGGGTTAGGTCACAATACCGACTCGGATTGATTGATAATCGTCCTATGCTGGTGGTTTGAGGACCTGGAATTGGACGTTTGGGAAGCTTCTGGCGATTGCCTGTGTTGATTTCCATACGAAGCCGTCGGCGGGGTCGACCCAGTACAGGTTTTCGAATTTCCAGTTGAGGGTGCGGGCGCTGTTTCGT
>JAJFGG010000072.1 GCA_021776235.1 Alphaproteobacteria bacterium
TTGCTGTTGTCGTTGCCTCCGGCATTGCTGTTGTCGTTGCCTCCGGCATTGCTGTTGTCGTTGCCTCCGGCATTGCTGTTGTCGTTGCCTCCGGCATTGCTGTTGTCGTTGCCTCCGGCATTGCTGTTGCCGTTGCCCCCGGCATTGCTGTTGTCGTTGCCCCCGGCATTGCTGTTGTCGTTGCCCCCGGCATTGCTGTTGTCGTTGCCCCCGGCATTGCTGTTGTCGTTGCCTCCGGCATTGCTGTTGTTGTTGCCTCCGGCATTGCTGTTGTCGTTGCCTCCGGCATTGCTGTTGTCGTTGCCACCGGCATTGCTGTTGTCATCATTCAGAGCCGGTGCGGTAACGGCCAAGGTGTCCGCGTTTTGGGCCGATGTAGACACTCTGTTGCCGATGCTGGATACGCCGAAGGTTGCCGCCGAATTATCTTGCTGTGGCCTGCCATCTGTCTGGGCGGAAGGGGTTTCGGCCAGGTTGCTCCTGGCATCGAATGTTTCAGCGGTCGCGTCGAGTGTTTCGGCGTCGGCGTCGAGTGTTTCGGCGTCGCCATCGAGTGTTTCAGCGTCGCCATCGAGTGTTTCAGCGACGTCGGCGGCCACGGCATTGAGCCCAGGGACCGCACTGGTTTCCGCGGCGCCCCTTGCTGCCGCGGCGGTGCCGGTTTCAGCAGTGGCATCGTCCTGACCCTTGCTGCCGGCCTTGTCCGCCGCGGGTATGCCGGCCGCCGGGCCTGCCGCCTGCGGACCATTGGCCCCGATGGCCTCCGCCCCGTTCAAGATTGCCGCGGTTTCGGTTTGAACCGGTGCAATTGTGGCATCGGTTGCCTCGCCATCCTGGAGGCCCTCTTGCTCATCCGCTACAACGTCGTCCTGATCGCCGGCATCGTCGGCTGATTGTGCTTCATCGCCGGCGTCGCCAGCCAATTGTGCTTCGATTTCCATGCGTTCGCCCGCGCGCGCGGCTTCCGAAGCCTCGCCGGCACCGGCCATGGTCTGCCAGAATGGCTGATTTGCTTCACCGTCGGCGTTCTGGGCATCGCCGTCCGCGGTACTCAGGGCCGCGGTTTCAGTATTCTGATTTTCGTCCTGCGCGGCGGCGCCTTCTTCATTTGAGTCTGCCTGCCGAAGCATGTCCCTGATAAACTGTGGCATTCTTGCCATGGTACAATCTCCTAATTGGTCCGTTACTTGATTTGAGAATGCATATCCAAAATCGGATCGCTACATCCTGATCCTAGTAGGTGATGCTTTCGATATTCTGGAAGTCGATTTGCGTACCGTCTTCCAGGGTAATGGTGCCGGCGGCATCGTTGCTGAAGGTCTTCGTGCTGCCGTCATCGGATTGCTCGCTGCCGCTGGTCAGTTGAACCGTCCAAGCAGAGCCAACCGCCGAGCTGCCGGCGTTCTGCAGGGTGATGCTATCGGTCCAACCACTCGCCGCGCCGCCGTCAATGGTGTCGTAGCCATCGCCCTCGCCAACGATGAATCTATTGCTGCCGAGCCCGCCGGATAAGGTGTCATCGCCGCCCAGACTCTGCAGGATATCATCATCCGCGCTATCCGGGGGCGCTGTTTCATCATTCCGATCTTCGTTCTGAACGACGGCGTTTTCCTCGGTAGCTTCTGTTTGCCGAAGTATTTGCCGGATAAATTCAGGTCTTCTTGCCATGATGCTACGAGCCCCTAAAAAAAAGGAAACAAACCGAACATGGCCCTCTAACTTTTCTTGTTATCGCAAGAATACGCCCGGTATATTAATTAATAGTTGAAAAGTATACTTAATATATTTGGTTAATTCCGGCAGGCCGTTCTGGCGTTTTCCCGAATTTTTTTGCCGCAGATCCCGGGCCCGTTGTTCCGCGGTCAAGGGCAGCCTCAAACCTTTGAAGCAAAACGAAATTAAACAGTCCCTTAACTAAAATCCTGGATACTTGGCCGTGGTGAGCCAAGGCCAGCGAACTATTAGGGTGCTGAAGCTTTGCAAGCCGTGCAGGGCGGGTGCTGGCAGGGAAATCGACGGATTTCCTGCGGCTGTTCCAGTTGAGTATTTGGATTGCAATCGAAACTATGTTTAAGTCCCATAACAAGAGCTCGGCGTTGCCGAAGATGAGCCCGTTTCGCGGTCTCCGCTTCGAGATGTTTGCCGCCTCCAGCGCCTTGAACCTGTTGTCCCTGGCTCTGCCCATCGTCATGTTGCAGGTCTATGACAGGGTTATTCCCAATACCGCAATGCAAACCCTGGCGATTTTTGTGTTTGCCCTGGGCGCGGTGTTGATCCTTGATGCCGTGCTTAGCCTCGGCCGTTCCTATATCACCGGCTGGGTTGGCGCCCGTACCCAACACCATCTCGCCGGTTTGGCGATGGACCGCCTGTTCCGTGCCGATTTGCGGAATTTCGAGACCGTTGCACCCGGCGTTCACATGCAGCGACTTCGAGCCGTTGACGCGATCAAGAACTTTTACGGCGGTCAGGCGCTGTTGTTGCTGGTGGACCTGCCCTTCGCGGGCGTATTTCTCATTTTGATCGGTCTGATCGCCGGCGAGCTCGTTTTGCTGCCATTGGCCGTCCTGACCCTGCTCGTCATTTTCGCCGGCATCAGCAGCCGGGCCCTGTCGCAGGCCTTGAATTACCGCGCCATCGGCGACGAAAGACGCCACAATTTCATGATCGAGATCTTGTCAAACATTTACACCATCAAGGCGCTGGGCATGGAGGCCTTGATGGTCCGTCGCCATGAACGGTTGCAAGCCAGCTCGTCTCAAGCCAGTTATCTGGTCAGCCTGGCCGGGGCGACCGCGCGTAATATGGGTTTGACCCTGTCGCAGGTTACCGCCGTCGCCGTTGGTGCCTACGGCAGTACCATGGTGATGAGCGGTGAATTGACAATTGGCGGTCTGGCCGCCAGTACGCTGCTGGCAAGCCGGGCGGCGCAACCGTTGCTGCGCTCGCTTGGCATTTGGACACAATTCCAGAACGCGGATGTGTCGCGCGGGCAGGTTGGCGAGTTATTCGCCTTGCCGCAGGAATCCAGGTCGGGCGAGCCCACCGACACCACCATCGAGGGCCAGGTCTCACTGACGGATCTTGATTTCGGCTATTCCGAAGATACGGCCCTGCTGCTGCGGAATGTCAGCCTGCAAATCGAGTGCGGCGACGTGATCGGCATTTCCGGCGCCAATGGTTCGGGAAAATCTACCGTATTGGGATTGGTAATGGGCGCGCTGGCGCCTAGCGCTGGCCAGGTGCAAGTCGACGGCAACGATGTCTGGCAAATTGATCCGGCGGCCCTGCACCGTCAAGTCTGCTATCTGCCGCAAAACGGTGTCCTGTTCGAGGGTACCATCATGGACAACCTGACCATGTTCAGTGGCCATCGGCACATCGACCGGGCCATGTCTTTTGCCGAGCGGTTGGGCCTGCACGAAGTGGTCGGCAAAATGCCGAAGGGCTATGACACGCCTGTCGACTTTCATTCAACGACCCGCATACCGGGAGGCATCCGCCAACGCATTGCGCTGGTCAGGGCGCTCACCATGACCAAAGACCCGCGTTTGATCCTGTGCGACGAGGCCTATTCCCAGCTGGACCGCGCCAGCGACGAGAAGCTGCGCGCCGTGCTGCAGGATTTTGTTGGCCGATGCACAATAGTAATCGCCAGCCACCGGCCGTCCTATCTGCAGCTTGCCAATCGCGTCTTCGTGATCCGCAATGGCGAACTGGTGCCGGCCAGCACGGGCGCCCGGCAGTCCATCGAAACGCTGCAGCAGGAGTATGCTTGATGGCTGCGGCCGCCGGTGAGGCGTTGGATTCAGAGTCTCTGCCGCTGGCCGGGATGAATGTGCTGAAAGCCTCTCGGCTTTCAGACCTATCCGTCTGCCTGTTGCGTTTGCTGGAAGCCCTGGAATGGAAGGGCAAGGATCGCCATTTGGCCGAGGCCATACCCCATTTCGCGCCTAATCTCGACCTGACCGGTTTTCGCGAAACACTGGCGAACCTGAACCTGGGCACGCATCCGGTTCGCGTCCAGCATGACTTCATCAATCCCAATCTACTGCCTTGTCTGTTCGTGCCCGACGATCCGGCCTCGACTGTACGCGTCATCGTTAGCGCCGGACCGGACGGTTACCGGATTTTTGACGGCACCTACAGGTATTTCCGCCAAGTCTCGGGCCGGGGAATTCAAGGCACTGCCTATGTGGTCAAGAACTCCGATCGTACATTGGATGAAATGCGGCGGCGAGGCCAGGATTGGACCGCGCCGCTGGCCGGGCGGTTTCGCACCCTTATCGGCCAGGTGATCGGATTGACCCTAATGTTCAACGTGCTCGGCCTGGCCATGCCGTTGTTCATGATGTCGATTTACGACACGATTATTCCCTCGGCATCGGTCGACCAGATGCTGTTTTTGTTGTCCGGTGTGATGTTGGCGATTTCGCTGGATGCCGGATTTCGCAGGCTGCGGGGCCGTGCCATGGCCTATTTGGCCGGTCGTATCGACTATATCGTGGGCCGGGCAGCGTTCGAGCGGATCCTCTTTCTGCCGCTTGCGATGCTGGAGAACGAGCCCCTCGGCGCGCAACTTGCCCATCTGCAAGAATTCGAATCCCTGCGCGAGTTTTTCGCCGGTCCCCTGGGCGAGGCGTTGCTGGATCTACCGTTTATCGTGATCTATCTGGCCGTTATCGCAGCGCTGGGAGGCTGGCTGGTGCTGGTGCCGCTGGCCGCAATTATTGCCTACGTGGTGTCTGGCCTGGCATTGTCGGCATGGAGCGGGCATTTCGCCAGCGTCGGCGGTGATGAGAAAGCCGAGCAGCAAAAATTTCTGATCCAGGCCGTTTCAGGTATGCGGGCGATCAAGTTCGCCGGGTCGGAAGATATCTGGCTGCGGCGCTACCGCGAATTGTCAGCCGCCAATGCCATGCGTGATTTTGCCCATTCCCGCCACACCAACGCGGTGCAGACCATATCCCGCGTTGTTACCCTTGCATCCGGTGTGGCGTTGATCGGCTTTGGCGCCATCGGCGTCATGGACGGCGCCATCACCATGGGCGCGCTGATCGGCTCCATGGCTCTGGTCTGGCGGGCGCTGGCGCCGATGCAGGCCGGTTTTCTGGCGCTCAACCGGTTGAACCAGATCAGATCCAGTCTGCGGCGGATCAACCAGCTCATGCGGATGCCGACCGAGCGGATTCCCGGACAAGTGCCATTCTCGCGCAATATCAAGGGCCGCGTTACCTTCGACAGTGTCGTGCAGCGGTTTTCCAATGATGTCGAGCCGGCCTTGATGGGCGTCACTTTTGCCGTCGAACCAGGCGAAGTGGTGGCGATTACCGGACCCAATGGATCCGGCAAGTCGACAATACTCAACCTGGCCACCGGTCTGTACCACGCCAGTATCGGCTCGATCATGATCGACGGCATCGATGTGCGGCAGATCGACCCTATCGACTTGCGCCAGAGTGTCGCCCTGATGCCGCAAGGTACGGATCTGTTATATGGCACGGTGGCGCAAAACCTGCAGTTGGCGATGCCCACCGCTACCCATGAGGATATCGTGGCGGCGGCTAAACTGGCGCGGGCTTATGACGCCATCATGAAGCTGCCGGAGCAGTTCAATACCCGCCTGAATGAAAAACTCCTGACGGAACTTCCCGAAGGCTTCAAACAGAAGCTGTCCCTGGCCCGGACTTACCTGAAAAAAGCCCCGGTCATGCTATTCGATGAACCGGGACAGTCGTTGGATGAAGAAGGTGACCAGGCCTTTCTTGCCGCGGTGCAGAATCTGCGCGGCAGCACGACGATCATCATCGTCACCCATCGGCCCAGCCATATGCAGATCGCGGACCGTCTGCTGGTCATCGATGGCGGCCGGTTGCAGTACAACGGCCCGCCACAGGAAGCCTTGGACCGACTGGCGGAGACCGGGCAATGAATGGTCCCGGCAAACCCATACCGGCTGCGCCGGCCGAAGCCCCCCGGGTCAGTTGGGGCGAACAGTTGGGCTACCTTTCCAGTCCGGAATTGCTTGAAGAGATCGGCCCGCCCCGGTTTCTCAGGGCATTCCTGTTCCTGGTGACGCTTACCGTGTTTGGGGCAGGCGCCTGGGCCGGCGTCGCCAAGATCAAGGAAACCACAAATGCCTTGGGCGAAGTCGTCCCGGCCGGCTCAGTGCACGCGATCCAGCATCTGGAGGGCGGTATAATCGCCTCCATCACGGTTACGGAAGGTGATCTGGTTGAACGGGGGCAGATCCTGGTCACACTGGATCCGACTCCGGTTCTGGCGGATTTGGAAGCCACCCGCATCCGCAGGATTGGATTGCGGCTGAAAGCCGAAAGGCTGCGGGCCTTTGCCGATGACCGGCCGGCGAAATTTCTCCAGGTACCGCCCCGCTTTACCCACCTGGTGTCCGACCAGCAGGCGATACTGGCGCAGCACAACAAGGCGCGGGAAGAGCAGAAACGCGTGCTTTGGCTGAAAGGGGAGCAACGCAAGGTCGAGCTTAGGGTGCTGCAAAGCGAGGCGGGGAAACTGCGGCGCGAGGTTGCCATCCTGTCCATGCAACGGGACACCCAGGAAAAGCTGCTGGCGGAAAAGCTGGTCTCCAAACTTGTCTATTTCAATACCTTGCGGGAGTTCAACGCGATCGCCGGCGAACTGGATGAAGTGGTCGAAAAGGCGGCGCGGGCGCGCAATGCCATCGCCGAAGCCGGTGCCAAGATCGCCGAGCTGGAAGCGGGTCTGCGCGATGAAGCGCTGGATGCGATGGGAACGGCACGGGCTGAGCTGGCGGAAGTGGAACAAACCATGGTCCAGGCCCAGGACAGGGTTCGTCGGTTGGAGATCGTGGCGCCCGTGCGGGGCATCGTACAGGAACTGGCCGCGAATACGGTTGGCGGCGTGATAGCGCCGGGAGCACCGCTTGCCATGATTGTGCCCGTCGAAGACGAGCTGATCGTCGAGGCACAGATTTCACCCATCGATGTCGGCCATGTAAAGATCGGCGACGAGGCGACGGTAAAAATCACCACCTTTGACTTCGCCCGCTTCGGCGCCATCGACGGCGTCGTGGAGAAAATCTCGCCAACCACCTTCAAGGACCAGGATGGCACGGTCTACTACATGGCGACTGTCCGCCTGGGCAAGAATCACGTGGGCGATCAACCTGGCGAAAACCTGATCCTGCCGGGGATGGTCGCCGAAGTTGATATTCTGGCGGGAGAGCGCACCGTGCTGCGCTATCTGCTGCGGCCAATCTATCAATCCCTCGATACCGCGATGACGGAACGCTAGGAGTCCGTTGGGTGAGAACATTCACGTTATCGTCAGCCATCCCAGGTCTGTGCAGCTTGTTTCTCGCAGGGCTGCTGGCCGCCTGCACCGTCACGCCGGAGCCCCTGACCCACGATGAGCGGAAAACGCGTGTTGCGGCCGATCTGGAATTCATCACCGCGAAACGGTTCGTGCCGGCCCAGCCGATTTCCCTGTATGACGCGATGGCCCGCGCCGTGGCCTTTAATCTGCAGCATAGCGTGCGGCAAATCGAACAAGACATCGCCAAGTTGGAGTTGGAACAGAGCAACCTGGAGAGCTACCCGGATTTTGCGGGCGATGTCGGCTACAATCGGGATAGCGAAGTGGTTTCCGACGACACGGATGCCAACATCCGATCGGCAAGCATCGGCGTTACCTGGAATTTGCTCGATCTTGGCGTCAGTTATGCCAGAGCGCAACAGACCGCCGACCGGGTCCTGGTCGCTGAAGAGCGGCGGCGCAAGGGACTGCAGGACATTATCCGCAATGTCCGCCTGGCGTATTGGAAGGCCGTCGGGGCGCAGCGCCTGATGACCAGAATGATCGCCATCGAACGTGATTTTAGCGCCGGACTGGCCGAATCCCGGCGCTTGGAAGTCAACAGTATAGAGACCCGGCGCCGCACTGTAAGCTTCCGCCGCAGCCTGATAGATACCGTGCGGCAGTTGATCACCGCGCGCAAGGAATACGGCCGCGCCAGGCTTGAATTCGCACAATTGATAAACATTCAGCCCGGCGTCAATTTCACGCTGCAGCCGGCCGCGGCCCAGCAGGGAATTCCCGCCTTGCCGATGGACATTACGGAAATGGCATCCTTCGCCCTGGCGAACCGGCCGGAGCTGCGGGTCGAGGACTATAATGAACGGATCACCGAATGGGAGTCGCGCGAGGCGTTGTATGGCATGTTTCCCGGTCTGGATCTTAATTTCACCCGTAGTTTCAGCACCGACTCCGGCTTGCTGACCACTTCGTGGCTCGGGGCTGGCGCGCAATTGGGGATGAATTTATTTCGTTTGTTTTCCGGACCAGTTCTTATGCAGGCAGCCGAACGGCGCGGCGAACTGGCGCGCCGGCAGCGTCTTGCCCTATCGGTCGGGGTGCTGGCACAGGTCCATATAGCCTTTAATGAATACCGCGAAACCAGCTACCAGTTCCGGCTGGCCCGGCAAATCTCCCGCTCCGATCAGGAGTTGAGCAGAATGGCCAATGTGGAACGGACAATCACCGAGGGCAATCAGTTGGATGTCATCGACGTGGCGGCCCGGCAATTGCGTTCGGAAGTGGAGCAGCACCGGGCTTACGTGGAACTGCGCCGGGCCCATGGCGACATGCTGCATGCTTTGGGCTTGGACATCATACCGGACAATGTGCCGTTGCATGATGTCGATAAACTGCGCGTCGCAATTCGCCACACCGTGGCGAAATGGGAATCCCTGACCGTGGAAAGCGATCCGGCAAACGACGGCACGATCGAGGACCTGGTTGGGCAGGTATTCGCGGATATGCGCCGCGATACGGTGATGCCAGGGGAACCCGTTGCCGATGCGCGGCCCGATCCGTCGAGCGCCGCGGCGTTTGAGATGCAGGGGATGATCGGCCGGGCAGCCGGCCCAATGGCCAAAGTGGTGGGGCTGCCGGCGGCTGCGGCTACTTCGTCCCGGACCGAACCGGCGCCAACCGAAGCGCATCCGCTTGTGACGGCGGCATTGGATCCGGCGGACATGGCCCTGCCGATGACCAACGGCGTCATGACGGCACCGACCTTGGGACCGGCACTGTCCACGGACACGGCGGACGCGGCCATTACGCCGCCGGCGCCGCCTGATGTGGACGAATTCCAGACAACGGGACCACTGGCCGTGCCGGTTATGCTGGCCCCATCCAGGACGGCGCCAACCGAAGCGAAACCACTTTTGCCGGCAGCATTGGACCCGGCGGACATGGCATTGGCGATGACCAACGGCGCCATGGCGCCGCCACCGCTGTCTGATGTGGACGAGTTCCAGATAACGGAGCCACTGGCCGTGCCGGTTATGCTGGCCCCGGCCGAAGTGGTGCCAACGGAAGCGAAGCCGCTTATAACGGCTTCATTGGATCCTGCAGATATGGCCCTAGTGATGGCCAACGGCGCCACGACGGCACCGACGTTGGGCGCGGCACTGTCCACGGATCCGGCGGACGTGGCCATTGCGCCGCCACCGCCGCCTGATTTAGACGAATTTCAGATAACGGGACCACTGGCGGTGCCGGTAATGCCGGCCCTATCCGGGACGGCGCCAACCGAAGCGAAACCGCTTATAACGGCAGCATTGGATCCCGCGGACATGGCCCTGGCGATGGCCAACGGCGCCACGACGGCACCGACGTTGGGTGCGGCACTGTCCACGGACCCGGCGGACGCGGCCATTGCGATGTCAGCGCCGCCTGATGTAGACGAATTCCCGATAATGGGACCACTGGCGGTGCCGGTTACCCTGGCCCCGGCCGAAGTGGCGCCAACTGAACGGCAACCGCTTGTGACGGCAGCATTGGATCCTGCGGACATGGCCCCGGCGCTGACCGGCGGCACAATGGACGGCGCCGGGCACCAGGCCATCATGGCGCCGCCAGTGCCGGATCTGGCTGAACTCCAGTCGCTGGTGCCCTCGGCCGTGCCAGCAATTCAGCCTTCCGGCAAAGAGAGAGTGACGGCCGATGCCGCGGCCCGCCCGCCGTATCCGCGCCATGATCAAGGGTTGAAGAATCCGCCGCCGCTGCCTCGTATGAAACGCCGGCTGCCCGCCTACGATGTTCAATTCGGCGCCTTTAGCGAACCTGGATTTGCTCGGAACCTGCTGGCTCAACTGCGAAATCTGCGCCGGCCCGTGGGCACCGGGCGGCGGTTCCGCGTCGTTACCAAGATACATCCTGGCCGGCAGGCGCTGTTTCATGTGCAATATGGCGCCTACCTGGGAAGGACCGCGGCTGTCAACGCGTGCGACACTTTCGCCCGCCAGGGACGCAAATGCATAATTGTCCCGCACAACATTGCCAGCGCCCCGAAAAGCCGAATTGCCGGCCGCCATTCTGGTTCTCAAAGTGTGCGGCTGGCCGATACCCACCGGTCCGGCTCTGGCGCACCCGCGGCCGCCAACAACGACTGGTAGGACCTTCAAAATTATTCCGTCGGCGCGCCCGGTCCGCCAGATCCAATTCTCCGCCGTCACGCGGCACGGCCGCAAGCAGGGCGTATCTTCTTCTTCGGAACGCCAATCCGGCGGCGTCGGGTGTCGCCGCCCGGACTAGATCCGACACTGTGCCTTGAAAAAGTGCGGGGCCTTGGAAAGTTGCGGCTTACCGGTTTTGCAGGCGCTACGAACGCAGGCAATATCAAGGACCATCGGTATTACAGGTGCGTCCCGAAAAACGCGACCAGTGGGTCGTACGATGCGGCAGCGCGGTTGGCCTGGTCCACATAGTGCACCGTGATCTCTCCGCCAGCCTCGCGATAGCGCGCGGCGAAGCGCTCCGGCTCGTTGAGGTCAAGATCGGAGTCCGGATCGCGGTAATCGTGAATTTCATCCGGGCGGCCCTGGATCCAAAGCGCCGGTGGGGTCTCGACCGCCTCGCCGCGCTCCAACGCCAGCAAGGGGTTGCCCTCGGCCATGTTCTCTTCGTTCCGCCAGTACAGATCATGGCGTTCGGGAATTGAGGCGGTCCAGGTCGGCGGCTCGGCACCGCCCCGCAGCCGCAGCGCATGGTGGTAGCGCGACAGGGGATTGATAACCGGCCAGGTCATGGCCACACAACGCACGTTCGCCGTCATTGGCGCCGCCTCAGCATCCAATGCAAGGCTCACATAGCGCGGGTCAAGTGGGCGCATGGCCGACAGCATTGCCAGATGGCCGCCGCTGGACTGACCGGTGATACCCACCCGTTCAGGGTCGATGCGAAGCCGTCCCGCCTGCGATTTCAGCCAACGTATGGCATAGTTGATATCGAGCAGGGAGGTCGGATAACTGTCGCCCGCATGGCGAAAGTCCAGCGCCGCCGTGGCGTAGCCGGCTTTCACCAGACAATCGTCCCGATCCTGGCAACCGGTCAAATCGCCCATGGTCCAGGCGCCGCCATGAAGATCGACCACGAGCGGAAAAGCGCCCGCCCCGGGCGGGCGGCGGAATCGCAACTGCAGCGACGCGCCGCCATGCTGCAAATAGGCGATATCTTCTATGGTTTCGTCCAAAGTTGCGGTTACCATGACATTCCCCTGGTGAAGTTGACCAATTAGAACAGAATTCGGTCCCCCATGGCCAGCTTTCTGGGGAACGCATCGTCAAACTGAAGCGCAAGATGCCGTTTTCAGGACGCGTCCGCCGTTTTTCAAGGGTCGCTGATCAGGCGATAAGCGAAGGCGCCTCCCTGGCTGACAATATGGCCCATGGTGGGCGAAGCGAAATGGGCCGGCGCGATCAGGGTATCGGTATCGGCATAGCGCTCGATCAGGGCCCGCCGTGTCGCAGCCGATTGCACGGGATCTTCGCAGGCCCGGCTGGACCATTCCGGCCGGACCAGTTGCAGGGGATGGTGCATGACATCGCCGGACAACACCGCCCTGGCGTCCATTGACTGCAGATGCAAAACCACGTTGCCCGCGGTATGGCCAGGTGCCGGTTCGAACCACAGGCCGTCGTCGATCTGATGGTCCATGCCGACCAGAACCGCCTGGCCTGCCTCCATGACCGGCAGCACGCTGTCGTCATAGACGTTCGGGACCGGACCCTGGGTGCCGTCCAGATGGCGCTGCCGCCAAAAATCATACTCCTTGCGGGCAAAGATATACCTGGCGTTGGGGAATGTCGGCACCCAGCGGCCATCGACTAGCTGGGTGTTCCAACCCACGTGGTCCACATGCAGGTGGGTGCAGAGCACGAAATCAACCTCTTCCGGTTGCACCCCGGCGGCGGCCAGGTCGGCCAGGTAGGGCAGGTTCAGCTGATCGAACATGGGCCGGCCCGGCCGCGGCTTGTGGTTACCGACACAGGTATCGACCAGGATCGTATGCCGCGGCGTACGCAGAATGTATGACTGGATTGCCAGGATGATCTTGTTGGTTGCCGGTTCAATGTAACGCGGCATCAGCCAGTCGCGGTTAGCCTCGATAACGGACTGTTCAGCCTCTGGAATGAAGTCCTGAATCTCGAGGAAAGGTCCCTCGCTCTCAATTACACGATCGATTTCAAACTGACCAATATTCAGCATCTGGATTTAACCTCGCTGCTTGTTTGTCACTGTATTTGTTGTGCTTCCAATCATCCAAAATCCTGGACTGCAAGATCGTCCGGAGCTCCGCCGCGGGATGATCATGCCTCCGGCGCCAATCGGGAAGGGGCTGTCGGCGCGGCCACGCGCATCCCGGCCAGAATATCCGGCCTGTCGTCAAAATCGACTTCCTCGTCAATCATTGCGGAATGAGAGCGGACGCGGTAGAGCGCGCCGTCCCGGGCGCCTGTCGGCTCCACGCCCTTTTCCAGGTTCCGCGCGGCATCGATCAACAGCCGGCGCATTTTGATGATTGCGGTGTCGGAGGTGCCCAGATGCTCCAACGAACGGTCGACGATGGGCCCCGGGCTTTCGGTCATTGCCGCATCCTGGGCGCGGATGCCCATGATGCCGGTGAAAGAACCGGTGCGTTGAAGCTCCCGGTCTATGTTGTAGTCATTGGCCCTGTTCGCCGCCGGGGTATGGGTGCCCGGTATCAAGGCTGCGTGCGCCGCGGCGCCCGTACGCCAATTGTGCAGCTCCTGTTCGGAAACCGGCTTGTCGTTGCGATAGGTGGTGCAGATGATGTTGCAATGGCCGTCATCGGCCGGGACCCAGCAGCGCACGGTGCGGGATTCACCGGGTACCGGTGCGATCATGGTATAGAACGGATAAAGCCACTGGTTCATGCGCCAGTAGTAACGGCCGCCGTCCACCCGCCGCCGGGCGCCCAGGGTCATGCCGAAATCGTTTTCCGTGACCTTCCATTTCGGGGCTGTATCCTCGGTGAAGAAGGCGCCGGTCAAGGCGGCCTTGTTCGCCGCATCATTCTCTAGCTTGCTGTGCAGGAAACTGACATGGGCGGAATCGATCTCCCCCTCGACCGCCTGGGCATAGTTGCATTCCTGATACCAGCGGGACTGATAGCGGTGATCGTCCGGCACCTCCATCCATTCCAGTTCCGGCAGCCCGCCCTGCAGGATTTCAGGACCCATAAAAGCCCAAATAACGCCGGCCTTCTCGCGCACCGGATAGCTTTTCAGTTTCACCTTGTCCTTGAAGGTGCTGTCCGCCGGTTCGGACGGCATATCGACGCAATTGCCCTCCGCATCGAATTTCCAGCCGTGATAGACACAACGGATACCGCAGGCTTCGTTGCGTCCGAAGAACAGGCTGACGCGGCGGTGGGGACAGTATTCATCGACCAGGGCGAGCCGGCCGTTGCTGTCGCGAAAGGCCAGCAAATCCTCGCCCAGCAGCCGCACCCGCTGCGGTGCGCCATCCCGTTCGGCGATCTCGTGGGACAACATGAAGGGAAGCCAGAAACGCCGCATGAAGGTGCCCATGGGCGTGCCAGGCCCGGTCCGGGTCAGGTATTCGTTATCATCCTGGCTCAACATGTCCAGCTCCCTTGGTTTCAATATTGGTCGTCAATCTAGACACCTCGTGGCCCACCAGTTCAGTCCAGGACCTGCGAGAGCGCGGCAGACAACTGGTTCTTGTCGCAGGGCTTGCGAAGGATGATGGCGTCGTCTTCCAGTGGCCCCGAACCGGCCACGATCTCGTCGCTGTAGCCGGTGGTAAAGATCACCTTGAGGTCCGGTCGAAACCGCCGCAGTCGCTGCGCCAAATCGACGCCACTCAGACCGCCGGGCATCACAATGTCGGTGAACAGCAGATCGAACGAACGCCCGCTTTCCACAATTGCGAGAGCGTCCGCCCCATTCTGGGCCTCGATCAGTTCGTAACCCAGGCTGGTCAGTTGAAAAGCAAACGCCTGCTGGACGTCGGCATCGTCCTCAACCAACAAAATAGTGCCTTCG
>JAJFGG010000073.1 GCA_021776235.1 Alphaproteobacteria bacterium
TGTTGGCAGTGGAAACACATAGACGTTTCAGCCCATTGCACTACGAAGCCCGTTGCGGCGCACCGACTGTCTCCATGTAACGGATAATGGTTGCACACCAGCCTATTTGGAAACATTCTGGCTATGAACCGGGTTGTTCCAATCGCACCAGGTGATCCAAGAATGCCGTTCAACTTGTTGATTGGCCTTGCCATAACGGCTCAAGTCTTGGGTCGGCAGATAGGTCGGTTACGAAATCCACTCTTTCAATGTGTCGTTCTGGCTTTTTTCGCAACTGTCGTGCCGGCCCGGCCCACTGACGGCGCGGGCCTGTCCGTTCAGGAGGAACATGGCCGGCAAATCTATCGGTCGGGAACAAGCCCAGCAGGCAGTCAGATTAAGGCGGTTCTGGGCAACGGCCAAACGACGATGCCGGCGACGCTCTTTCCTTGTGTTCGGTGCCATGGGGAGAACGGTCGTGGCCGCTCCGAAGGCGGCGTCACGGCGTCCGAGATCACTTGGCATGCTCTCACCAAGCCCTATGGGTTGATCCGGTCGGATCGCCGCTCGCGACCGCCCTACGTTCAGGATTCCCTGGTGGTTCG
The DNA here is from genome assembly GCA_021776235.1 of Alphaproteobacteria bacterium. Classification (GTDB taxonomy): domain Bacteria; phylum Pseudomonadota; class Alphaproteobacteria. The sequence continues at coordinate 585 of JAJFGG010000073.1, forward strand.
GGCGTTCTCCATGGGCCTCGACTCCGGAGGTAAAACGCTCAACTCAACAATGCCACGCTTTAGAATGTCGATTGCGGACGCGAAGAACCTAGTAGCCTATTTGAAAGTGCTGGGCCGCACTGCCGAAGCTGGAGTTACGCCTGAGACCGTCAGCGTCGGCCTAATATTGCCGCCGTCCGACGCTCGCGGGTCGAGCGGAGATCGGATCGGGAAAATTCTCGATCGTTACTTCACCGCATTGAACAAGAAGGGCGGCGTATATGGCCGCCAGGTAAAGCTCAGCACGTTTGTCCTGCCGTCCGCCGCCAATGAGACCGGCCCGTTGCTCCGGGCCTTTTTGAACCAGAAGCAGCCGTTAGCCTTTGTCGCCCCGTATTTCGTCGGACGGGGGCAGACGATTGCAGGTGTGCTTCAGGAACAGAACGTGCCGGCTTCCGGACCATTGAGCCTGCGTTTCCCGGGTAGCGCCGTGAGTGGCGGTCCGCTGTTTTACATATTGCCGGATTTGGCCGGACAAGGCAGGGTACTTGCCTCGTTTCGGACACAGAAACTGTCCGGCGAATACGGTGAAACAGTTGTCGTTCATGCCGCGGGCGAGCTATGGCGAGGGCTTGCGGACGCCGTAACCGAAGAACTCCGGCAAGAAGGCGCCGAAGCGCCACACCAGATATTGCTTTCCGCCGACAAGGTGCCGGAAACACTGCTCAGCCAACTCACCACTATAAATCCTAGAGTAATTTTTTTGCTTGCCCCGGGCGAAACGGGCCGCCGGTTCCTCCGCGCGCTCTCCGGTTCTGGACTGTCACCGATTTTTCTTAGTCCGGGGCTTTTGGCCCGGAGCCTTTATTCCCGAGCACCACTTCCCACCGGCAGCAGGTTGTTCCTTTCCTGGCCTGTGGTACCGGCTGACCAAAGCCCCGAAGGCCTGAGCATACTGGACGCCCTGATCTCAGGTGGCAGCGAAAATCGGCAGTATTCCGACGATCAATTGAGCGTGGCAGCTTCCGCGTCGGTACTGGTCGAAGGGCTGCGCCTGAGCGGGCGCGAGCTATCGCGCCGCAAGCTCATTGCATCCCTGGAGAAACTATATAAATTTCCGACCGGTTTTGTCCGTCCCCTTACGTTTGGCCCGAACCGGAGACTCGGAAGCGCCGGAGCCTATGTGCTCGAATTTGATATCAAATCAGGAAAGGCGCTAAGCCGGCGCTGGATGGAGTTGGACTGACCGGCCTGGTTCCAACGAAACCAATCACCATTTGCCGGCAAAGAGTTCTTCCAGCACGCACTGCCCCGCAAACCTTCCGGCATGTACCATTGGCGCCATCAGATGCGGCAAGCCAACTCTTGCTGCCTATTTGTCGGCTAGAAGAGTGTCTAACGCCTGTGCCAGTTCATCAACATTTACCGCCGGGCCAAAAATTTTTTTCCAAAGGCCGGTTCGCAAGTTGCCCAAAAAGATATTGTTGCCGTGGCTTTCATAGTTGGCATCGGCACTCGTCGTATTCGGGCCGAATGTGCCAAGACGGGCATGCGCGAGATACACATCGGCTTTCCGGCCGGTCAGAAATAGCCATGCGGGACGAGCGCCCAACTTCTGTGCGTAACTGTGCAACCGGGAGGGTGTGTCGTAGATCGGATCCGCCGTGATCGAGAGAAAATGCACCTCCTTGCCAAGCCGTTCATCCAGGTAGTCTTGGAGTTGGAGAAGTTTGGCGGTGGCAACCGGGCAGGCGCCCTCGCACCGGGTATAAAATGCGGTGATCACCACGACTTTATCCTGAAGCAAATCACTATAAAAGTGGTGCCTCTGGTTGTTCTGGTCCACCAACTCAACATCAGTAAAATATTGCTGTGCAGGGGTCTGCGGACGGCTCAACGCCCGCACGGCCGCACCACTATTGTCCGGCGCGTTTTGCTTGCCTCCACTGTGGACGCTATGGGCCGGCACTGTGGTGTTGAGGCCCATGAACATAGCAACTGCCAGCGGCACAAGCAGGGCCGATCCGGCTCTTCGGGTCATTCGCTCTTGCCTCCGTCTTCGACCGCGTCGCCGGCCAAATTTTCGATGATTTGCCGAAGCTGCCGCGGCGCCGCCAATCCGTTGGTGTAGACACAGTCTCCGGTTTGATCATTGGCCACAATCATAATCGGAGGATGGTCTTCAATGTTTGGCGTGAAGACTTTGAGCCCCTTTAGGAGCCCGTCGATGCGATGTTTCTTCCCAGTGAGAAATACCCAGCCATTGCCGGGATTGAAATGCCGGCTCCATTTTTCCAGAATTTCCGGCGTATCGACCTTTGGGTCGATTGTAATTGAAATCAGCTGAACATCCCGGCCGACGCGTTTTCCCAGAATATCCCGCAATACTTCAACGTTCGCTGCGATCGGGCTGCAGACGTTCGTGCAGCGGGTATAGACAAAACTAATTGCTACGGTCTTTGATTTTACAAAGTCTTCATAGAACCGAACAGGCTCTCCCTTAACGGACAATAGCCGGGCCTCGGGAATCTGGCAGGATTGATTGTCAGTATCCTGCAAAAACCTTCCATCTATCTGTTTAGCACCTTGATTATGTGGTCGGTTTTCATGCGCCTTGACCGCGCCGTTACCGAAACCAAGCGCCCAACTTAGACTAAGAATTGCGAAGGCAGTGGCCCAACTTTCCATGGACCGGCGCCACTTGGCGCATCCCACCGCTTGCGAGTGACTCCAATCCATTTGAAATTATAGCTACCAAAGATATGCCAAGCGAATCAAAAACAAAGTAAAGCGTTGCGTTCTGTCGAAGGCGCCCTATGCGGCGCGGCCGATGGCCCGGCAGCCAGCGATTGGAATACTTGATCCCTTTCAATTCAAGCGATAAGATTTTTTACATGGGGCAACAATATTTGCGAACGATTGCAGAATTTTCTCATTTCATCTGGGTCAGGGATGACTTCCTGATTTCTCGGATGTGCTCGGCAAACGGAAGCGGCCAAGAGAAAAGCAGTGGCGCCTTGGAAAGCCTAGTGGCGGAGAGATGATCAGCGAATCTCTACAAAATTCCGCAACGTGCGCAAGACTGCGACAGGATTGTTCAGCGGCGGCGTAAGGCAGATTGCCCGCAGGCCTTACAGTCCGGTCTGACGGGGAGACAGCCGAAAATGCACAGCGTTCTGGCGAAACAACTGTACCGCGCTAATCGGGATCTTGTGAAACGCGCTGCCATGCCTGCCCTGGATAGGCTCAAGGTTGAGAGCGGATGCCGATCTACGGGCCGTACATTTTGAAGTAAGTGGAAAAGGAAAGGCTGTGCGTAATCAACCCAAAGTGCTTGCTTTCGCCGGCAGCGCTCGTCCCGGCTCTTTTAATCGCAGACTGGTCCGTATTGCCGGTCGGGGCGCAGAGCGGGCCGCTGCAACGGTTACCCTATTGGACCTACAAGCCTTGAATTTGCCACTCTACGACCAGGAATGTGAAGAACGCGATGGATTCCCGGAGCCTGTCCTCCGCCTGAAGCACACGATGCGTGAGCAGGACGGTTTCCTGTTCGCCGCTCCCGAATATAACGCGTCGATCGCGGCGCCAATGAAGAACGTCATCGATTGGGCCTCGCGGCCCCTGCCAGGCGAAGGATGGAAAGCCTGCTTTGCCGGCAAGTCCGCAGCCATTATGAGCGCCTCACCCGGCCCGCTGGGCGGGCTTCGTGGCCTTGTGCATTTGCGTGCGATTTTGGCGTCGATTCATGTCCTGGTCATTCCGCAACAGCTTGCGGTCGCAAAAGCCGACCAGGCATTTGATGACGCGGAAAATCTCCAGGATCCCGCACAGCAAGCCAGTGCCGAGAATTTGGGCGCTGGCCTTGTTGGCCTGCTCAAGAAGGTCTCCGCATCGGAGGGGGACTGATGAATAGGAGTCAACAGAACCGCTTGGCGAAGAAGGATTTCATCGATGAAGCCAGACTGTTGATGCGCGTTGTGTTTAATGGGGGAGATGAACTGCTGCCAAAATGCCTGGACACAGAAACCGTTCATGCACACGCTAGGCGGTTTGCGCAGCGAATGGCGCGCTATCGGACGGGCTATGCGCCGGTACTGCACAAATTCCTACAGGAAAATCTGCCTCAACAGCGGCCGGCGGCGGTTGTTTATCCATTTGGCGGCGGCGACCTCATTTCGGCGCTGCTGGCCTTTCCCAATGCGCCTGAACTGACCACTCTTTCCTTGGAACTGGCGGGTGCCCCCTGCGACCTTGATGCCTTAAATCATGAAGACTTGCTTCAAAGTTTGCGCCATCTGAATGCGCGGATTGGCGGCATGCTCTCGGTCGGCAGCAACACGAGTGAAAATCTGTCCGAGTCGCAACAGAACCTTCTACCGGTGCAGGTCATCTCATTTCTGACGGCACTAGCGATACACGGGTACGAGCCCGTCGCCATGTATTACTTCTTGCTGAAAAACGACGGTACCATCAGGCACCTTAGCGAAGCTGATATTCTCGAACAGAAAAATGGCGTGGCGGACCATCTCATATCGACCTGGCGCCGCCCCAAATTCTCCCCCGCGTTTGCCAATGTTGAAATACGCTACAAACGTGCGAACCATTCGGAGGCTCCAACACAGATTTTTCGCCACATCGCCGCCAACTTGCATAACGGGCAATTTGCCAACAATGTGCCCTTGCAGAAACACCTAGCGGCCAAGGGGCAGGTGTGCGGTTTGGTGAAAGGCGCCAGCTATCATTTATGGCGGAACGGATATTCTCTCATCCGCAACTGCATGCTGACCCATATGCCGTTTATTGTGTCTGACAGCACGGGAATTCCCCTGGAATTCTCCACCGCGGCCGGGTTTTCCGTAACAACGTTCGGTAAGTTTCGCGGCTCATTTTTGCGGGCCGACGCCGCTCATAACGAAGCCTTCCGCGCACTGTGGGAAAAGAATCCGCATGTTAAGATGCCATCGAGGTTTGGCTACGTTGACAGTGCCGATCAGGCGCACATGATGTTATCCATCCGGGAGGGCCCGGCAAACAGTGGCGCGAAATGTTTTGACGGTTGAACCCGGTCGAAAGTTGCAGACGTTGGCACTGGGTCAATGCGTCCTGTCCGAGACCATCGGTTCCAAATACTTGTCTAAGGGACCATGCTTGAATATTGTTTCCACTTGCAGGTCGTGCATACAGATAGAATGGTCAATCTATTCCCGGCCTTGTAGAGGCAGAGTGAGTGCGGCCCGCAATTGATAGAGGATTGGAAATTCGGTGCTCAATTCCAGCGAGATCAGTCGCTACCAACGGGACGGATTTTTACCTCGGCTGGGCTTGCTTTCGAAAAATCAGGCCGCCGATTGCCGAAGAAATTTCGGCCAAATCGAACGCGCCTCATCCAAAACTCTGGTGCGCTTCGAATGGGCTCATTTGTTTTTTGCCTGGGCCTATGATTTGGCCACTCAACCGGCCCTGCTCGACGCAGTAGAATCTCTGTTGGGACCAGAGATCGTGATCTGGGGCAGCCTCATTACCAACAAGCCGCCACGAAGTGAGTATCATTTCGCCTGGCATCAGGACAGTGCGTTCTGCAAGTTTGTCGGCTCGGCGCCAGCGCTGACGGCATGGGTCGCCTTAACCGAAAGCACGCTTGAGAATGGTTGTTTGAAAGTCTTGCCGGAATCCCAGCGGACCGAGCTGGCTCACACGGCGGACGATTCCGAGTTTAATATTCTGCGCCAAAATCAGTCCGTGACGGCTCCGGTCGACCTGACAAAATCCAAGAATATAGTGCTGCGCGCCGGGGAGATGTCCATACAAGACATGGCGCTTTTGCACACTTCGAATGCCAACCAAAGCGACTCGCCGCGTACTGGATTTATCGTGCGCTTCTCGACACCGGAAATTAAGGCGACGGACTATCCGATAATTCGTGCCAGAGGCAGCCGGGCCTGCCGGCATCTGACCTTATGGGAGCCCCCGGTCAGCAACGACCTTGAACGGGGACTTCAGGGCCGCGATGGGTTGCTGGAGACACTTGGGCGAATTCGAAACGCGCCCGTGTCGGATTATTCCGCCTAGCGTCCTTATTTCCTGTCATGCGAATTCTAATCTCTTCGGACCATCGCTACCCGTCGGACGACCAAAAGGGTACCGGCAGGCATCCCAGGAAATATCCTTCCGGTTCCGGCTACCATATACTCGATCTGACAGTCCGGGGGTTGGCGGAACTGGGCCACGATGTTGTCTATCTTCTCCCCCAAGGTTGGAAACAGGAAACCTCCCTGCCGGTCACGATGATCAATGAGCCGCGATTTGATGTTGATCTTGCCCAAGTCCTCGCCTACCGCGACGACGATCTTGTCTCCCGTCTAGAGCAGCATAATGTTCCCTCGGTTGTCATCTGTCACCGCGACCCGCATCTAGAAGGCAAGGCGCGCGGCGTGACCGGAGACAACTGGATTTACGTTTCGCGTGACCTTGCCGCCGCCTTCAATAGTCAACGTTATATTCATAACGGACTCGATCCTGAGGCATATTTATTTGTCGAAAAAAAGCGGGACTATCTGCTTTTTATGGCGGCGTTAGAGTGGGCGCCAGCAAAGGGTCTGGATCTCGCCTTGTCTCTGGCACAGGAGGCAGGCGTAAAATTGATCGTTGCCGGCACGGGCCAGACCGAAGCAATCATCGCGCGGATCGCGGCGCTCTGCCATTCCCATGGCGCGGACTTTGTCGGCGATATAAGAGGACGCGAGAAGGCCGAATTGTTTGCCGGCGCGAAGGCATTTCTGTTTCCAACCGGGGTGGCAGAATCGTTCGGCTTATGCATGGTAGAGGCGCTCATGTCGGGAACCCCCGTGATTGCCAGCAACATGGGCGCTTGTCCGGAAATCATAACTCCCGATGTCGGCTTTATCTGCACGACCCGAGAGGAATATCTCGCGGCAATCGCTCAAAGCAGTGATATCCGTCCGGAGGCCTGCCGGTCCAAGGCCGTGAATAGTTTCCACTATTTGCGGATGGCGGCTGGCTATGTGAAGGAATATCAGCGGGAACTGGATCGCAGTTCCGGCCGGAAACCTGGGCAACAGTTAACCTAGACCACGTTTACAGAACATAGATCCGTTTGACCGCACTTCCCAGGTCCCAGCCTCCCGTCGATGAACCAGGTAACGATCGCGAATGCCGCAGCATTTCCAATCATGCCTATTCTTATGGCTGCTGATTTTTTTCTGTCAGATTGAATTGCTCGGTAGCCGGCAGCCTCATCGATGGCGAGATGACGAAGACTCTGTAGAATCCGCCTCTCGGAATCTTTAGCCCCACCGAATAGACGCCGGCCTTCTGGTGCTGCGCGACGAGCCGCCGCTGCCAGGCCGGTGAGAATATGAGGACGGTTAGATCGGCGATATCCTCGGCCGGTACGCCGGTTGCCGCATGGGTCAATTTGAACGATAGCTCCAGCGGTTGGCCCACATCGAATTGATTGTTCTTCCGTAACGGCTCTACCCGCACGCGCGGGCCGTAGGCCACGGTCCGCTTGATCGGATCCTTATCCACGCGCAAAGCAAAACAGTGCAAGACCCGGGGCGTATCGAGAAAGAAGACCAACCGGTACTCGCCCGATTGTCGAAGCCGCACGTTGGTTTGATAAAGTCCAGCGTCTGTTTCACGCAAATTTCGTTCGACCGCCAGGACCGCGCGCGGCTCGTGTCCATAGTTGCTGAAGTTGCCCATGGGAGCGGCCATGCCTTCTTTATAGTAGTAAATCGCCTGATCGCCAGGATTGGCGACCAGGGCCGCATAGGCCCCGGAAGCCTGGACAATGGCATTCGCCAGACTGGGCCGCGAGGTACGGCCAAGCGCGTGCTGGCCGCCGGGAAAATCAACAATCGGCACCTCCTCGCCTTCCACCCCTATTTGCGAGAGGGGAACCATGAGGACCACCTCGCTGTCCCGATGCCGCACATAGGCCAATTCGTCGGTGAATGAAATCTGATCCGGGCCTTCCATGACCTTGGCCACTTGTATAATCCGATTGGCCGCAAGGTCGAGGATGCTGACCGTGTCGTTGACCGGGTTCGGGACAAATCCGAACCGGCTCCCCGGAGCGACCCGCACTTGAGCGATGCCCGGCTCGGCCTGAATTTGCGCGATCTGCTTAAACGAGCGTCCGTCGATGGCGGTGATGCGGCCATCTGTTTCGTTTGCGATATATGCCGCGCCAGCCATTTCAGCGAAGATGACCGACACCGGCGCGGTCCCTACCCGCAAATCCTGCACCTTTTGCAGCGTGCGAATATCCACTACCGATACTGTTCCGGCGTCCCGGTTCGTGATGAAGGCGTAGCGGTTGTCTGCCGTGAAGGCGATATCGTGTACACCGGCGCCGGTCTTGATATTGCCGACAACCATGAGATCGGACAGGCGAAGCACGGAGACGCCGGAGGCGCCGTCTTGGTCTTCGGCGACGGCAATCCACAAATATGCCTGATCCGGCTGCAGCGCGAGGCGCGTAGGTTTTGGCCCAACGTCGAGGTTTTTTTTCACGCTCCAGGACGAGGTCTCGATTACGGCGATACGGTCCGCCTCCGGCATCGAGACAAATAGACGGTCCTGGTCGTCGGTGAGCACCCAGTCTTCGCCCGGACTCGACAGCTTGATTAAATTGAGGAGTTTGGTTCCTCCAAAGCCGAATAACGGATCGACAACAGTGATCGTTGGATCCGCATTGAGCGCCAGCACGTAATAGGCATTGAGGTCCAACTCGGCGCGACTGAAGATACCGCCGCCCAGTAAACGCTTCACGCGTTGCTGGCACGTTCCTGTTCGTCCGCTTCCGTCCTCGGCGAGCAAATCCATCCAGGCGGCCGGAAAAGCGCCTCGCAACGGCAGATTTGTGGCGCTGTCGCTGATCCGGAAGCGCACGGACACCTCGTCGCCCGCAGTCAAAACCCCCGGCACGCGGCCTTCACCGTCCAGTGGAACGATTGAGGCTTCGATGGCGAGGCCCTGATGCTTATAAATTTCCCGAAACGGGATGGTATCGGCTGCCGGCCGTAAACCGGCGCCGTTCTTGACGGATTGGGCTGTCACCGAGATGCCCGGAAGAAGCAAGATCGAGGCGACAGCCAACCAGAATTGTATGCGCCAGAAGAAACGACCGGAAATTAGCGAGCAGAGATGCCAGGTTCGAAGTTCGAGGTCTGTTTGCATAGCCGCAGAGATCAGAGAGAGTCAGCGCGGAAAAAGAGCGCTTCGCAACAGTATTGAGTTGCCCGGGCAGAGCACATGCCCGGGCCTGCTTCTGGCGATCCCCGGCGGCAAGCGGCTTTCTTGTTGCTCAGGGCACTCACATCAAGCGCGGACATGACGCCAAGAGCCAGGTATCGGTGGAACCGTTCGTGGCTGCGGATGAAACGAAACCTCCGGCGCCAGTCCGGCAGGCACCGTCGTCTGATGAAGGACCGGCTTTTAATTGGACCAATTGATCCCTCTTGGCTGGAACTGCCTGCCGTCTTGAAGCTGCGGAATCTCAACAGTATCGCCTTCAGCCTCGGTTTTCGCGGCCCTGGGTGCCGGACCCGTTGTTGGAATTAAGCTCGGGTCGATATTCACCGCGGCCGAAATGACACTCGGCGCTTTGGCGTGCCCGTGCTGAGTCGAGACGACCTTAATCGGGAAGGGTTTACCAGCGGCCTTAAAGGTGAGTTGCCAGGCGCCCGTCAAAGCGTCCACTTGCACCTTAGGTACTTTCCGCTTGTCGCCAAAAGTTAATTTGACCGACTTGGCCATCTTTTGGTTGGACGGATTCACCGAGTTAACACCAGTGATCAAATAGTCCTTGCCACCTTTCAAAGCCTGAAGCGCTGTAATGGTCACCACGTCGCTTTTGGCTTCGCCAACCCGAAAGACACCCCATATTCCTCCCGTATTCTCGCTGGCGATGAAGCTCCGGTAAAGATAGTCGCCGGTCACTTCGCCGGCGCCGCCGGCTTTCTTCAGGACGATGTCAAACTGATTGTTCGGGCCAAACTTGTCGCGCGCACCCATCCACTGGGACTTGCGATTAGTGCCGATCTTCGAGGAACCATCCACATACGGCTCTTCCTGCCAGGCGTGGCCATGCAAGGCCCAGGTCTGCACGGCAAGACCGGCCGGATGCACCATGCGCATCCGCACTGGCATGCCCTTCGACGAGGTGAAGACCGGCGTCTCGGGATCGCCGGCCACCAGGGTGTTCGACACGTAACGCATGATGCCGCGTGGCGAAAGGCGCGTTTTATTGGTTTCCCAATCCGGGTCCGCAAACCGGTAGCTGAGCGGTTCCGTTCCATAGTTTACCGAACGGGCGAAGGTTGTACCGGCCGCCGCAGCACCTTTCACATTGTCATGCACAATTGTCACATGCTCACGGAAGAGGAAGTTCTTTGCTTCGCACTTGCCGTAGACAAATTTTGACTTATAGACATTCGCCGACGACGGCGCGTTCGGGTCTTCCGCCCAGCACGAGCCCGCCGGCTCGATGATGAGCGCCCCGATCATGCCGTAGGGCGATTGCATGAGCGGATCGGAGGGCGACAGGCTGGCGCTGCCGAATTCGACCGCTCTATGGACCGGCTTGCCGGACTTGCCCGGCTCGATGATGCCCGCGTACCAGGTGTACACGACACTTTTTCCGAATGGCACGACCTGTGTCTTTGGGTTGAGGCCGATTATAACACCGTTGCTCGTTGTCACGTCCGCCGAGACCAGCTGTGCATGAAGCCCCACATACTTCGACGTATTTATCGGGATCTTGGCGTTAACGGTCTGGCCGTCAATCTTGGCCGGCGCAAACTGGATATTCGAGCCGCCGTTGTTGGCGTCTTTGATGCTGTTGCGCAAGGTGATCTTCAGGCATTCGCCCGCGGCCGCGCGCAGGATCAACGGCTCGATGGCTGCTTGCGCCTGTTTGCTCGATACGGGCGTAGTGCCAATTTTCGTCAATACGCCGTTCGTGAGAGCCGAGGTGTGCACGTACAACAAGGCATCCGGATCGATAATGGGTTGCTGAGGATCGATAATCGCCTGCCCGTTCGAGGTAATAGCTCTGCCGCGGGCATTGTAGACGAGCCCCCCACCAAGGGCCTGTTTCGCCGTCGTCGCGGTCACATCATACTCACGAACGTACGCGCCGGCCGGACACACCGGGACCGGACGCTCCTTCTTGGCGATTGGGTTGTTCGGCAGCGGCTGCAGTTTTGGTTCAGTCTGCTCGTTGCCATAGGCGCGCAGCAGACCCCAATTGCCATATGGCAAATCGGCCCAGCTGGACGAGGTGACATACATATAATCAGCTTGCTTGTTACCAGCCTGCTTGCGCGGGCCCAATACTGGCGGAAGGTCGAACAGCATCTCGAAATGCTCCGAAATACCCATACTCTGGGTGCTGCGGTAACCCGAATTGATGTCCGCCGGCTCGAAATACCATCGCAAGCCGTGAAGATTGAACGCGTGCGGCGCCATATGTGCGCCCACCAGGGTCCGGATCTGCACCTTGTCGCCTTTGTAGGCCCGCATTAACGGCGTGTAGGGATCCGTCGCCCCGGCACCGGGGAATGGATCTTCGAATTTGAACCCACCCGGTTCGGCAGGATTGATCGGATCCTGCCGGTCCGGCTGCTTGTTCTGCACCGCGTCGAACCGTTTGATCGAGGCGAATGCGAACGAAAGGTCGGCTGCCTCGGTTTTTTCCATCCCCGTCAAGGGGACCGGGTTGTTTTTGGGCTTGAACATCCGCAGCGCCAAGGGCTCGTTCCGGTAGTTCACCGAATAGGTGCCGGTCGAGATTCTATTCGTCACCAGTATTGGATGCGTCACCAATGACCCACCAGACGGAGGGTTAATGGCGGATTCAGGCGCGGTCCAGCCCCAGGGCTTGGTATCCTTGGGAACTTCCGCGGGATCTGGGTGTCGGCCATAGTCGCTGTCGGGACCGGGGTACGGGACCGGCTCCTGCGGACTGCCGGCATTGTAGGTCAACTGGCGGTCCTGGAACTCGAGGTTGAACTCGCGGTGGCTGTTCGAGGGATCTGCGGCAATGATATCGGCCGTCCAACTGGTCGGTCCGCCGTCTCTTACGGCCCCGTTGCCGCCATTCGGAGGCGTTGCCAGTCGATCTCCGAACAGTTTGCTGGTGATCGGATCCCGCCACGTGGACCCTGCCGGCTCGACTACGAGACCGGCGTACAGACCCGCTTGTTGATTGGTCGATGGGCTGAAGTGATCGTGGGTAAACACCGTCCGGATCGTCCGGTCCTTGCCCATATTGTTGAGCAGCGGATCGGCGTACCAGCGTTGCACCGTCGCCTGGGCGCCTAGCCAGTTTTGCCCAACTGCGGACCCATCACCGAAATAGGGAATTACCTTGGCCGACAGCCCCGTCTGGGCCGGAACAACTGGATTTGCCAGATCCTGGTACTGGTAGAGGCCGCCCGCGTCATTGATGTGCTCGATCAGTTCGCGGACCTCCTCGGCGGCGTAGGTTCCATCCTCGTAATTGAAACCGTTTGCCGCGCCATCGGAGGCCAGCACATCGAACTTGACCAGATGAATGTGCTGGCCAAGCACATCGGTCGGTGTGCGAACCTGAAAGTCATCAAGCTTGTAATAGTTTGGCACAAAATTTGCCAGCCAGAACTCTATGACCTCGCCGCTATTGGCGCGGAAGAAAAGCGGCTCGGGCGCGCGCGTACCGTCCAGCGTATCGGCGACGTCGCCCCACAGGCTTATCATGCGCTGCTGTGGGAAATGCCAGCCCTTTTTATTGAAGACGACGTCGAGCTCAATGTCGGCCGCTTTATACTGGCGCACGGTCCTAACCGCCTCGCCATCCAAGGTGATGCCGGGCTCCGCATAGGGCGCGCCACGCGCCGGCGGCTGACCGTTGAGAATAAAGTCAGCCGGCGTGCCGTCGGGCTTGATGCTCGGATGAAGCCGTTGGGCATGTGCCTTCATGGCGGCTATTTCCGCCGGGGTGCCTTCTTCCGGCAGTTGCATGACGACGGGTTCGTTATTGTTTTTGGTGAAGTCCCAGGCATTATGCCTTTCGTATATGATGTCGTCACTGACCGCGACGTGACGCGGCAGACCGCCATCAAGATTGAGCGGCGTGCCGTCGGCAGCTTTCCGCTGGATACCCTGGTCGTCGAGGTCCGGAGCGAAGTCCATTGGCGGATGCGAAATCCGCTGGCCGGCGACACCGGCTATGAAATACGGAAAACCCGGGTTCATGCCCTTGTTTATATCTTCCTGGTTCACCTCAACCATATAGCCAACAGGCGCGTTGCCGGCCGCCGGACTTTTGGCCTCGACGAGCCGCACGCGCGCCGGCAGCGGCGCCATTGCGATCGTCGGCACCGGAACGACGGCCGGTGTGGGCGAGCCCTGCGCAATTTCGCCGTCGGGCAACGCCCTGTTCCAGACATCGTTGCCGTTGACGGGAATACCATTCTTGTCGAGGCGGGTGCCTTCCTCGAACGTGTCGTGGACACGCCACAAGGCCCACATGCCCTGAGCGAAATGGGGATAGAAATGGCAGTGAAAGATCGAATCCCCCGGGGTCTGGTTCTTATTGCCGCTGCCCCGATAGACATATTCCAACGTGTAGGAGGCGCCCGGGCTGATCATCTGGCTGTCGCGGTAGTGGCTGTCGTCACTATTGGGCGAGTGCAGCCACTGGTGCGCATGCTGATGGTGGACGTGCGTTATGTTGGCACTGGCATGCAGGATCCGGTAAACCGCGTGATCACCGATGTAGCTATGGTAGACGTTGGACGGATCGTCAGGATAAAAAGCTTTCGTCGCCTTCTTGCCCAGCTTCAGATTGCCATCCTTATCGGTCGTGTTGGCGGGAAAATCGACCACCATCGCCGGGTCACCGTTCGGCCAGGAACTGAGAAAGAACTCTTCGTACTTGCAGGTGGCGCAATCAGCCATCGGCCCGACGCCTAGACGATTGGCCCAGATCGGCGGACCAATCGCCGCCATACCGTAATTGATCGCAAAGAAATCGCGTCCGCCCTGCAGCGCCTGGAACACCTGAGCGCTACTATCCTCGAACGCCCCGAAGCTCTGTTTGGCATTAAAGTCGTCATGATAAATGACAACGATCTCGCGATACGGTTGACGCCGGTCCGGGCTGGCCGGCACCGGGTCGAACTCTGGACCCTTCTCGCTTTTTGGGAACCGGCCGTGCTTGGGTCCGGTGATTATGGCGGTCAGATCGCTGTGGACAAGTTCGCGCGCCGGCTTACCGTTGATCGGCTTGATGTCCATGTACATTTTCAAGATCGGCTCTCCGCCGATGTCGGGACCGTTTGGCTCGCTCGGATAGTGTGTGCCGGGCTTGTAAAGCGCATCGTAGTCCATCACCGGAGGGCGGTCGGCAATATTTTTGCTGCTCGCGGCCGCAAGATCGGCCTGACTGACCTGGCTGCGATACCACTCAGCCTGGGCCGGCTGCACGGTCACGGCACCGAACAGTCCCTGGAATAGCTGGCCACCGTTTCCGAGATTCCTTTGGCCGACCATGCCGGCCTGGCTGGTTAGCAGATAAGAACCAAGTTCGGCGGCATAGAGCTCGTAGGTAATCGACTTGCCAGGCGGCACAAGACCGCTGTTGACCGGATAGGAGGCCGGGTCGCCATTCGGATTTTCCGGGGTGAAGAACTGGCCATTCGCGCCCCCCCAGGCCCCGTCGGACGCAATGCCGCCGACCGCCTCCAACCCGGCAACATGGACGCCTGCGTAGCGCGTCGGGGGTTGCACCCAATTCGACGCGTTGTTATTTGGTGGCTCCGAATTTTTGGGTGCTTCGCTGACCAGTTTCTCGTTCGGCTGGTAGGCATTGCCTTCCTTCACGGGAAAGTTCTTGGGCTGCAAATTCGTCGCAGGCACGCCACGCTGCATCGGCAAATTGCTGAGCAGATTGGTGAACTTGATGCGAAGGCAATCGCCCTGGTTCACGCGCAGCACGATGGGACGCGCCCGTTTATCCGGTCGCAACACCACCTGGCCAGGATAAAGCCGTTTGTTGCCCGCATTGGTACTACGAACGTCGCGCTGCAGCGCGAAAATCATGCCACCGGCCTGCAGGGCACCTAACCGGTTAATGTAGAAGGCCTGGTCAAGGGCGACGACTTTTGCATAGACCCACCCGCGGCAAAAGTCCGGCCCCTTGCCTGTCGCCGCCTCCGCGTTTGCAATGGCTGCTGTCGCAGCCGCAAGCGGAACGGCAAACAGGACTGCCAGTGATTTCCGGATTCGAGCGGTTCCAAGCAATGACATGATAAACACCCCCAAAGGCCCCCTTCGCGGGCGGCTTCTCACGAAGGAGACGCGCTAGTTGTTCATACCGTCAATCTTGGTTGTTTAGATTGCGGCATTTATCCAAGCTTGTTAATTGCATAAAAGTGCTAGCATATCTTCCGGTTTAGGGCAATGTTTGATTGCGCGCTTAGGCTTCAAGGGCGCGCCACAACTCTCATAAGTATGTGCTGCCAACGTCGAAATGATCCAGTTCCAAATCATCGTCAATTGCGGACCCTGCGAAGAATACATCCAGAAATGTATCCGCTCGATCAGGTCTCAAACCTATTCGAACTGGTCGGCGACTGTATCGGTCGACCCATCCGGCGATGCTACATTCGAGCGCGCTATCGAGGTTTGCCGGGACACGCCCCGCATCAGCCTCACCCTCAATTCCTCGCGTCGATTTGCGATGGAAAATCTCGTCTTGGGGATCGCACGCAGCCAAGCGGCGCCTGAAGATGTCATTGTAATTCTGGACGGCGACGACTGGTTTCGATCCAACGACGCCCTGCAGACCATCGCCGCAACCTATCGTGACACGGGCTGCTGGATGACCTATGGCAGTTGGCTGTCCAACCTGACAGAGATGCCGGGTCTGTGGCCCCCCTATCCCGACGGCACAACAAATTTCCGACAAATTCGATGGCTTGGTACAGCTGTTCGCACATGGAAAAAATGGCTGTGGGATCTCGTGGATGATCGTGATTTACGAGACGACGACGATACCTATTTCCAGGTCGCAGAAGACCTGGCAACGATGTATCCGATGCTCGAAATGAGTGGAACGGACCGGGCCCGGCATATTAAAACGCCGCTCATGCTCTACAACAACGCCAATCCCGCGGGTGCTGCAAAGATCCGGCGCGAAAACATGATGCGCAACGCGCGTCTGATACGGAGCCGCCCACCCTATCGGAGACTCGACAGGGATCAGCCGGGTTAGGCGCTGTACGTCCGTTCGGCGCGGCGTATTTCAGCCTGATTTCGGTGCGCCGCGTGTTTTGCCGGCCGGTGGGTAATCCCGGACTCGGTTTGCCGCCATGCCTGCACCGCTTGTACCGCGCTCCCGCTCCCGCAGACGAGGCATCACGTTGCGACCAAACCGCTCCATCTCCTCTTGCTTAGGCCATCCGGACAGAATGAATTGTGATATGCCGATACGTTTGTACTCAAGCAGCCCCGTGACAATGTCATCATATGATCCAACCAAGGCAAGAGCGGGCGCACCGTGGCTGCGGATCGCACCGGTCCATAGCCAGGGTGTTAGCCATTCTTCATCCGCCAGCGCATACGTTTTCGCCAGGGATACAGAATCGCTGGCATCCACGAAACTGCGCTCAGCGCTTCGTTCCCCCTGAGAAAGTGACTCACCTTCCACCAGAGCGCGGGCCACATCAACGGCCTCGGCCCGGGTCGGCCGGCAGACCACCGACAGGCGCAAACCGGCTTCCTTGTCAACGGCGAGCACCGGCTCGATACTTTTGGCCACCAGTTCAGGCGTGTCGCCAAGGCGCATCCAGCAAGTCCCCTGGCGGATGGCCAGATCCCGGGCCGCAGGTGAACCGCCGGCGACAAAGATCTCGGGATGACGCCGGGATGGCGCGATAAACGGCGTGTTCAGTTCCGCCTTTTCGACCCGGTAATAGTGCCCGATGTAGTCCACGGGAGCCTCGCCGCGCCAAATCGCATGACAAATCGCCAAGAATTCCTCGGTTCGCGCATATCGTTGGTCATGTGGTAAAAAATCGCCGTAAAACGCCTGCTCATGGGGCGAATGCCCGGCCACGATGTTGAGGCTGACGCGGCCGTTGACGAGCGACGACAGCGTGTTGATCTGCTGGGTGAAGATTGTTGGACAACTTGCGCCCGAGCGATAGGCGACGATGAATTCGACCCGTTCGGTGGCCAAGGCCAGGCTTGCGGCCAGTACGATCGGATCGGGCTTGGCCGCACCGAAATCGGTGAGCAAGCCATCTATCCCCAACGATTCTGCACGTCGGCAAAACTCAATCTGGTGATCTGGATCGGGAAGGCCTGTTTGTGCCAGAGAATCACCGAGCGCGCGCGCAAACGTCGTTTGCTCACCCCCTTGCAGCATTCTCCAATGGATCCTGAGGGGTGTCACGACCGGATGCCTTCAGCTTCGCCGGGATTCGGCAGGATGTTCGTGGTTGGTACGTATCCAAGCGCGCATCATCAGGCGCCGGCTTGGACGGTGGCGAGAGACCGGCCTGCGCGCGTGCAAACACCTGCGGTTGTCGATCATGAGGAATTCACCTGACTGCATCAGCCACTCGAAGGCCGATGCCGTCGTCGCGGTCACTTCCTCAAGGGCATCAAGGGCGCGGACCACGCGCTTGGGAATATCGACTTCAGGGCGTTCAAGGGCGAAATCTATCGTGTAGCGGCGCCAGCACATGCTGTCCTGGCCAAGAACCGGCCGCCAGACCACTTCAGGCTCGAATTCCGAGGCGAGCAGCCAAGGCACAGGCTCGTCTTTGAGCACCTGCAGTAGATCGGATCCGAACCGCTCCTGCACCTCATGGCAAATCGTATGCATGTCTATCAGTCGGGATTCGCCTTCGCCGCCTGCGTCGGGGCGCACACAAACCATGCTGACAACTCCGACCTGCTCGGGCCAGTCCGCCGCATCGGTGTGGAGGAGTTCGGTGTACACTTGTCCGTTCGACGGCGAGGTGAGGTCGGCCTGGTGATGGATGTATTGCACAAGCTGCGCCCGCGGTTTTTGCAGCGGCTTGGAGACCAGCCGGCCGAAGGCCCGGTTAAGGCCGATAAAAAGCCGGTTCTCCCCGTCGAACTCAAGGCCGGAGATAACGGTGCTGAACGGCGTACGAGCCAGGCGTTGTCGAATTTCCTCAAGCAACCAATCCAACCCATCGCCACAGCAAACCTTGAGGCCTTCCAGTGTAGACCGCTGAAGATCGTCGTCGTAATAGGCCTCGTTCTCGCGCACGGGAAGGCGGTGGGCTGCAGCCAGTAGATCCGATGCCAGGCTCCTCGGCACCTCTATTCGCGCCGAATTTGGAAATGCATGCATGCGCTTCAGCCTACAATTAATTAGCCAACTTCGCATTGAGTATTCCGCGGCCCAACGCGGCCGGCAGACTGGATCTGGTCATCAATTCAAACTGCCTGTCAACCTGCGCCGCCAACACATCGTAGCCATCAATCACGTAGCAACCAAGCGCCCTGGCTTTCGACGCAAGCGGCGTCGGCTCGACGCCGTAAACGAGATCGACCAGCACCGCGCCAGGGGACAATTCATCAAGATCAAACGGCAGCGGGTCGGATTCCACCCGCCCCAACGGTGTTGCATGCACAACGATGTTCATAGCGCTCACCGAGACTTCATCCAGCGGCACGAGCGGCAAGTCGAGAATACGCGCGGCCCAGCGGCCGCGCCTCAGGCCACGATTAACAAGTGTCACCTGAGCCCCGGCCGCCGCAAGCGCAGCGGCGATCGCCCGTCCGGCGCCGCCACAGCCAACCACCGCGGCGCGTTTGCCGTGAACAGTTAGTCCGGCTGCGCGCAGGCAATCGAGCACTCCATCTGAATCCGTTGTTCCCGAAGTCCAGGCACCATTGGTTTTGCTTATCAGGTTGCTTGAGGCGCATCGCCGTACAGTCTCGGTACAGTACGCGGCAATGTCTGTAGCCGCCTCTTTGTGGGGCGAGGTGACCGTGAAACCCTTGAATGCCATGCCCAGCCTCTCGAACAGGCGGTCATTGGCGACGCCGTCCCAGAACGCGCTGAAAGATTCCGCCTGGAATGGAAGATACAACGCCCTGCGTCCAAGAGCACGATAGCCGGCGTTGTGCAGCCGCGGCGATAATGACTTCAGAACTGGATTGCCAACAATGCCGAACAGCTCGGTTGGGCGGCAAAGAAGGGGCAACCCGTAGTCGAGCACGAGCTGCGCCACGCTCGGTTCGTCCGCCGATGCGGTCTCGTCATCAAGCCTCGCGAATACCATGGGACAGCCCAGATACGGCGCGAGCATCCGGCTCCAGAACCCGGACGCTCCCTCAGCGTATGCGACCGTATCACCGCGCCCTAGCGATTTGAGAAATGCAAGCGGCACCAGTCCGTCCACAGCGCTCTGCGCTGTGCATACGAGCTTGTAAACCCGCGCTTTAACGTTTGTCATCTGTCTGAATTGCTTGGCAAGCATGCTCTCGTCCTCAGCTGCGCCACGCCAGGCGACGAGCCTACTGGCAGGGGGCACGTGGTCGAGAATTTCGGGCGTCAAGTCATGTGGCGCCTCAAGCTCAACCAGGTCGAAACAACGCCCTGCCCAGCGGAGACGATCGCGGCGCGCATCTTCGTTGTAAGAGGCTTCGCCGGCGGCGGGCCGCCGCGTCAGAGAATACATCAGACTTCCCCCGAAGTGGTTTCGCAACCAGTCGGGATCAAGGTCGCCGCACTGCCCGGCGCGGACATCCAGCCAATCGGCCTCACGGCCGAGCGTCCGCAGTTCCGAGCCGTCGTGACTTGGTGTTGCATTGAGGCTCGCTACGATAATAGCGTTTTGGTCCACAATCCCATCCTTGACCATTCATCAAGCTGCAACGGGGCCCTCGGTCCGCGTGTTTGGCTCTGGCGGTGAGAAGGTTTACTCTGCGCACGCTACGCGCCGCCGGGCACCTGGTCTCTTTCCCGATCGCGAACCAACGGCAGGACTTCCCGCCCGACTATATTCATCTCGTCAATTTCTGGCCAGCCGGAAATAATGAACTGGCTCACGCCGATCCGCTTGTACTCGAGAAAACTGCTGGCCAATTCCTCAGGGGTACCGATCAACGTGGTCCATACCGGTCCAAAGTAAGGTGTGAACCCGGTCCAGATCGACGGACTAAGCCAGCCCTGTTCGTTCGAAGCCAGCGCGCTTTCACGGTACATTTGAGAATCGTCCCGAACCGGCACCTTGGGCACTGTAGCGGCGATGTAGTCATCCTCCAGAAGAGAGTCGATAACCCCAATCGCTTCGGCTCGGGTCGGTCTGCAAATCACACAAAGTCTGAGACAGACCTCGACCCCCTGCTCGCGCATGTGCCGCACCGACGGTGCCAACTTCTGCGGCGTATCAATCACCCGCAACCAGCAAGTCGCCTTTGTTGCCGCCAGATGCTGGGCCGCCTCGGAGTGTCCGGATACGTACAACTCGGGCGATGCACGATCCGGTGCGAGGAACGGTGTGTGCAGAGAACCACCTTCCACTCGATAGTGTTTACCGTTGAAATCAACCGCCTGGCTACCCTGCCATAAAGCATTGCAGACCGTGAGGAACTCGCCGGCGCGGGAATATCGTTCATCGTGTTCGAGAAAGTCTCCGTAGCCATGCTGCTCCGAGACCGAGCTTCCAGCAACCGTATTGAGCGAAATGCGTCCACCGATAAGTCCGGAAAGGGTATTAACCTGCTGCACCAGGGCAGTGGGCAACATCAGTCCTGTTCGGAAAGCCGCAATAAATTTGAGCGTCTCGGTCGCGCGCCCCAATGCGCAGGCCACGATAAAAGGGTCCGGTTCGAAGCGGCTGAACGATATCAAGACGGAATCGATCCCCGCCCGCTCTGCATGTTGGGCGAACCGATGCCATCCCTCAATGTCGGGCATCCGGGCCGGGGAAGAGATGTCCGGCGCCTCTATGCGGTAGCGAGCCGCCGCCTGCGGCGTCCCCATTGCCACTTCGCCGGCCTTGGGGAGCATCCAGTGAAATCTCAAATTCCCCGCCATTTGACATCCTCTGTACTTGCCATCTTTGTCTCGGCCAATGGGCCGGCGGCGAAACGGTCGCCCAGTCGCATTCTCGCCGACCGGGATTTGCCGCAATTAGACAGTGACGCCGGCCTGCTCCGGCAGTTGGATCGTGCAACGCCCACAGGTAGTGCAAAGGTTCCGACCCGCGAGGGCTCTCTCGATTTGCTTCACTCACGTCGCCGGTCGAATGATGCAGCAATGCTGCATTTCGCCATTGACCGGAGGCTGGATGACCGAGTCCGGAAATTCTTGCTGCAAGAACTGCGCCGTGTGGAAAACATGATAGCTCATGGCGGACCCGGCATCGTCGCGCCAGCTCCCGTTGTCATTGACAAACAGATCGCGTCCTCCCACCAAAGCACACCATTGGGCACCGCGGCTACGCTCAAGCAAAGGCTTGTAGTCTGACAGGGGATCCGCATCGAACACTCTTTGCAGGCGCCATTTCAGGTTGTTGCCATCGTCGTCTCCGGGCCAGCTTCGATGGTGCGGATCGATGAACGTAAAAGCCAACCTGCCGTCTCGCGACAGCAGTGCGCGCAGTTGTTCCACCAGATCGTGCATATCTTCACGCGTTGTGTGGGTAAATACCGAATAGGCCAGGATCAGGTCGAAGGGCCCGCCAAGGGCCGGAAGAGGGCAATTGGCGATACCCTGCGGGTTGAAGGAACAATTGAAACGGTCAAAATAGACCCAGCGTGCCTGCGGAAATCTTCGCCGTCCTTCCGCGACGGCCTCTTCAAGGACATCGACGCAACAGTAGTCCTCGGCCCGAATCCTGCCGTCCGACCCGGCCAGGAGATCACCCTGGTTGCCACCGAAATCGAGGACAGACTTACCGGTCCAATCCGGGCAACCAAGCTGCTGGTCAAAGTAACTGAACTGACCCGATTTTCTCCTTAACGGACGCAACTTTCGTTGCTCATCCGTTCCTCGCCAGAGAAAAACCTCATCCATGCCGAGTGCCCTTTCCCCCATCATAGAGTTAACAGCATTCGCCGACAAACGGTAGGATCAGCGCAACTACTTGTCAAATAGCGAAATTCCAACGGCCGGATGGCCCTTTTTGGCGACGGCTCATATCTCGTTCCTATCGCGTCTCCAGGGCTTACTGGTCTGGCACTTGGTTGGTTAATCCAGCGCCCACTCCGTTGCGAAGCTAATTAATTGACGGGCGCCACCATTTTATTGTCTAGTATTTTTCGTATTGTCCCTTGCTTTTAAAGCCTAACAATAGGGTCATGGGGGACTGTGACCCGGGCTGGACGGTCGGCTCAATTTGCGCTTCAACGAAGGGTCCAGGGTGGCGTTCTTTTCACAAAAAATGGGGCAGTTCTGCTATTTCGCCTTGCAATTGGGGGATCCGGACTGGCGCGGAAAGGACGTGTTGGATTTTGGCGGGAACATCGGCAACATTCTGCGGGATCAAAATTCCACGATCGACGAGGAACGTTACTCCTGTATAGATGTCGACCGCGAGGCCATCGAATCAGGAATGGCCGACTTTCCAAAATCACACTGGTACTTCTACAATCGCTACTGCTTCTTTTTTAATCCTCTGGGACAATCTGGGCTCGCGCTTCCGGATTTCAATCAGCGTTTCGACTACATTATTTCGTACTCGGTCTTCACCAATACCGTGCGAAGTGAAATGTTTGACCTGGTCGAACAACTGAAAGCCCTGTTGAATAACGATGGCAAGCTCGCCTTTACCTTCATAGATCCGGGCTACCGCTCCTGGCCAAAGAAATATGCCGGAAATAATTTGCAATGGCGATTGGAACGGGACAATAAAGACAAGCCCGACGTCGACATTGCAGGCCTCGTGGCGGAAGCCGACCAGGCGCGCTGGTGTATCCTTCTCAACGGAACCGATCTTTACCTCGAGACCGAGACGTTAAGGCCGTGTCCGGTCGAGCAGCAAAAGTCGTGCCATGTTTACTATACCGAGGCCTACATGCAGTCGCTGTTTCCGGCCGCTGTCATCCTGCCGCCGGCGAACAACGAAATGCAGCATTGCTGCATCATCGGGTGAGAGCCCGGAAACGATTACCCAAGAAGGTCGAAACCAGGAAAAAACCATGGAACATCAAGCCCCCCGTGCATTCAACCGTGAAATGTATCACGGCAAGCCCGAGAACGTCTTCTATGGCACCGATGACGGCCACCAGGACGGCTCTTTTGGTGAGTTCAAGACATTCGAGGACCATTATCACAGCGTGTCCGCCGAACGACGCGACGACATTCACATGATCAGCGTCGTTGGTGGTCTGTACGGCCTCAACCTGATCCCGCTCTGGAGGCCCAAACACCTGACGATCTTCGATATCAATCCCATGGCCGTCACCTATTTCCAAGTTGTTCGCCGGGTCTTCACGGCCAGCCGCGACGCCGCACAGTTCCTTGACCGCCTCGGCGCGGGAGATTACCCGGTCGAAGACGATGAAGAAGCGTTCGTGCAAGAGAACATCTGTTTGAAACAGAGAGGCGAACTGCCGCGCGCGCGTGGCTCGACCAAGCGCTCTTACGAGGAGAGTTGGAAGATCGCGCTTGAGCATTTCGACCTGACCAGGCAGCTGTTGACCGATTTGCCGCTCGAAATCCGTACAGAACCGATGGAAAGCGAAAGCTTCAGCAACTGGATCCGCAATCAAAACAATATCTGGATATATTGTTCGAATATCACCGAGTTTCACTATTTCGACCTGGAGATCGCAGATCCGAGCAACGTCGTGCTGGCCCAGATCATATTCCCGGGTAACGAGCAGATTCTGGACCTTGCGCCGTTGAGTGGCGGCCCGGTCAAAGCGAGCTTCGAGATACCTCTGAGTGCAAAACGCCTTGAAACCTAGACCACGTTTATAGAACATAGACCCGTTTGATGGCGCGTGGTCTAGGGCATCAAGGAACGCGGAGCGATGGCGGATCACCGCAGCCGCGTGATCCTGTCATGTTTCACCGGTCGCCGCGACATGCTTCCAATCACCGGCGGCCTGCGCTAGGATTCTGGCCGGTTCGCCTGGTAAAGGGAGAGGAGCTGTGGAGAATTTTCTGGTCGATGAGACCGGGACACAAGCTGTTATTGATGCGGACCTTCTCGCCCGGCGGCGGCCGGTTGAGCTAAGCCTGTCGAGTTATCTTGGCACCTGGAGCAATGCCAATGCGCGCTCTCCGGGGCTGGCGCAAATCACCTGTTCGGCGCGGACCGGCCGCTTGATGGTCCGAGCCTACGGTGCCCGGGCCGAGGGCCCTGAGGATTGGGGCGAGGCCCAGGATGTTGTTGTGTTTGCGCCTGGCGCCGCCTCCGATACCGGCACCGGCTTCTGCGCCCGGTATGAATTTCCGTTCATGCTGACGCGCCTGCAGGCCAACATCAAGGGCGGTGTAATGGTTACGGTGACCTACAATACATTCAACGACGGCAGCGGCCGGCGACCCTATTTTATGCGCGAATTCCTGACACCCGCGGGGCCGTCATGACCCTCGCTTCAAGCCGCCAGGCGGACCTTGTCTTTGGCACCGAGGCCGATCAGGGGCCACCCGATGTGAGCGGTTTTCTCGGTCCGTGGCATAACACGAATGCGAGAACATCCAGAATTCGCAGGCTCACGGTGGAAGCCATGGATGCGGGTTTGTCCGTGCGGATCTGGGGTGTCGCCGGCGGCGGGCTGTTTGATTGGGGGCCGCAACCGGCCGAGGCGTTCACCTGTATCGAGGAAAATGGGGTGCAAGCCACGTCTTTGTACGCAAACTACGATTTTGGCTTCATGACCACGGCGCTCCAATGGCGCCTCAACAAGGGCATCCTTCCGCTGATGAGTTTCAACGTTTTTCGAGACGATAGTGGCAGATCGAACTACTACACGCGGGAACTCTTCTGCCGCAGCGACATGTCCGGAGACGCGGCATGACGGAACGGCAGGCCCGAACGCTCGGCTATAGCCGCCTCGACGAGCGACACCAACCAGAACGGTCCGCGGCCATGACGGCTGATCCCACGGACCTGATGGGCAATTGGATCAACGCTGATCATGAGACGTGCTGCCTGCGGGGCGTGCGTGTGGAGCGCCAGTCAGGAGCCTTAAGCGTCAACCTCGACCCCGCGTTTGGAAACCCAGACCAGTTTCCGGCTTGCGCTTCGGTCGGATACCTTGAAGGCTCCAATGCCAGTGCATTTACGGCGATGACGGCGGACGGCACGATCAACGGCTACGATGTGCGGCTGGAGGGCAATCTCAATGCCGGCCTGCTGGTGTTGTGCTGTTACAAGACCTGGCCCGATGAAAAAGGCGGCAATTGTTTCTCGCGGGAATATTTTGCCAAGGCAGATGACGCTGCGGCGCCGGCCGGCGGCGACACCGGGATAACAGCAGAAGATCCATTGTTCCATGGCATAGACGCACCCAAAGGACCTGCGCCCGACGCCATTGTCGGGCATTGGCGCAATGCCGAGAGGGGCTCTCAGGGGTTGAACGATCTGGTGATCAGCGCGTCCGACGGAGGCGTTACCGTGGCCGCCGCCGCGCACGGTGATATCGACTGGGGCGATAGCGTCGGCAAGCTCTATACGGATGTCGTCTACGGCGCCATCGGCGGCGTGGCGGCGCATGCTCGTTTCGATTTTGGTTTCGCCGAATGCCGGATGCAAATTCGTCTGGTAGGTGGCGCTCTCATCGTTGCCAGCTATACCCAGTTCGAGCCCGAACAGCAGCGCCAACCGTCCTTTGTCCGCGAGTTCTTCTACCGCCCATGACCGAGGCGGCATGCGGTGCCGGGACCAGGGAGCCGGTGAGCAAGGCCTGCTCGAAAGTGGTGTAGACAAAACAGCCCAAAAAAATGGAATCATTTTTGCGCTGATAATTTGATCTGTTTTGCAGAGTTAGAGCAACCTGTCTGCGTTCAGATGAACGCTGGTTGCTCTAATACCTGGGTATGATCTCGACCGGTTCGCCGCTGGCACCGTCAACCACCCACGGCACCCGCTCGGTGCAGACGTCGTGCGCGGCAGCCCAATCGAGCAGCGCTCTGGGCACCGTCTCGACGCTGCGGTAACCCCCTAAAAGCTGCCTTGCCACCGGATCCGCCTTTTCCAGCAGCGCTTCGTCGGGAATGTCCAGGTTGAGGTCCGGTTTCATCCAGCGGTAGGCGTATCCATAGATCAAGACTTTCGCTGTCCGGTTCGTCAGGTTGCGGGTGGCGCTGTGGTAGACCCTGTTCTCAAACAGGAACGCGTCACCGGCGTTCAGGTTCAGGTCCTTGGCATTGCGGGGGCCAAATTCGCCATCGTGCACCGGCAACGGCTTGCCGGATTTATGGCTCCTGGGAACAACACTTGTCAGGCCGGCGTTCGGTCCGTGAAAATCGGTGAGACAGTAACAGACCTTTATTCCCACCAGGGGCAATTGGTCGTGGCCCAGATCCGAGGTGATGCCAATATCGCGATGCCAGCCGCGCGCGCCAGGCTCGGTGCCGGGGCTTTCGGGGTGCTTGTAGATCATGCCGGCACTTTGCAGGTGAATGTTGGGGCTTAACAACTGAATGATGAGAGAGACCGTGGGCCCATGGGCGAGCAGATCGAAGAACGCGTCCTGCTGGATGAAATCTCGTCGTTCCTGCAGGTATTTTTCCTCGCTCTGCTTGAGGAACGACGCCGCCAAACGGTCCCCGGCCTCGAGCAAACGCATGCGGGTGGGGGTATCAATGGCGTTGCGCACGACGAGCACGCCATCTTCTGCAAAAGTCCTTATTTGTTCCGCCGTTAGCCGGCAACATTCCATGGCGATATTCCAATTCAAGTCCGCTGACGGTGAAACAATTTCGCTGGTACTCCTGCCGCGGTGCAAATCGCAAACTGCAGGCGACGCAGTTTCACAGTATCCGGTCATAGGGGTCGTGATGGCAAGCTTCGCGCCAAATAATGCCGGCTGGTTGATGATCCCGTCCGCGAGGCTAACGGCCAGACGCCTTGGCCGCGGCCGGCCTTGAATGCCGCGTCAATACCTCACCCGGGATGCGCGGCAATGACGTCGAGCATGACCATGGCGCCGGCAGGCAGGACCAACCCGGCAAAGGCGGTTCGCGCCGGCAAGGACGCCTCTGCCCGCGTCGGCAGCCAGGCTGCGTAGATCTCATCGATCGCTTTGTAGTCTTCGAGGCGCGCCATCAGCAGGGTTACCTTGACGATATCCCCCGGTGTGCAGCCGGCGGCCTCAAGGACCGCGCCGATGTTCGCCAGCATGCGCTCTGTTTGTGCCTGCAGTCCCGCTTCGAGTTCGCCGCTGATCGGATCCCGGCCGGTCTGCCCCGTCAGAAAGACCAGATCACCGGCCCGGATGGCCTGGCTGTGCGTTCCGATCGACGGGGGTGCGGCATTCGTGGTGATGGCAATCTTGCTGGCCATTGAATTTGGTCCTCTTTGCTTCTTCCGATCAATGCCGGCCTGCGCCAATCATCCGATGATGCCCAAGGCGAGCAGAGGCCCCAGAATTAAAAGCATCGCCCCGACGATAACTTCCAACGACCGGATCGTCACCTTCTTGATCAGGCGGGACCCCAGGAACGAGCCTATAAATGCAGCCAGGGTCGCGGCGACGATCAGACCCGGCAAGTTACCCTGGCTGGCCGGTGACGTCCCGGCAAGGAAATCGGCGATGAAGCCATAACCGTAAATGGGCAGACGCACAACATCCACGCAGACCGCGCATACGACGGCGGTGCCGACGAAGGCGTCGCGATCGAGCCCGGCCCGGATCAGAAAGGCCGAGCGCAGGGCGCCCTGATGCCCGGACAGCCCGCCAAAAAAGCCCGCAAGGGCGCCGCCCACGGGAAGCCAGCTTCGCTCGAAGGTGAGCTTGCGTTCCGTCGGGAGCAGATCGTGGCCGGCGAAAAGCACGATGAGCAAGCCAATGACAAGAGTGATCGGCAAAATTTCGAACGTACGCCCGGCCAGGACGTAGGCGCCAAGGGGCTGCAGATCGGTCGACACGCGCAGCAGCACCGCGCCGAAAACCGCGGCCAGGGCAGCCGGCAGGCCAAAGCGAAGCACCACGGACAACACCGCAAAGCGGCCAACCAGCAGCAGCTTGAAGAGATTGTTGGCGAGGTGGACGATTGCGGTGGCTGCGATCGCCATCTCGACGGGAAAGAACAACGCGAACACCGGCATCATCAGAGAGCCGAGTCCGAACCCCGAGAACAACGTCAATGCGGCAACGACGAGGGCGGCCAGGCAGACGATTGCGTATTCCAAGTTACAAAATCCTTGCCAAAGCAAAATGTGAACATCGGAAAGCGGGTAAACAATCCTATGCCCGTGCCGGCCGCGTGGCAAGGATATCGCCTTGCCGGTACCCCTTATATTGAACGGACCCACCTTCCGTGAAGACCATCGCGGCATGGAAGGTCATGCAGCGCGCCGGCGTCGATGAAACGGTTGCCATGGCCGATCTTTGGCTCGAGGTGACCGGCGGCGAAGCCTGAGGTTCAGCTCTTGGAGCCTCGGCGATGTCTGGGCGGACAGGATTTCGATGACAGTGCGCTTTTGCGGTTGCGGCGACACAGTGTCGGTCTTGAGCCGAATGCGCCGCCGACAGGGCCCGCCGGCGGCGTTTGCCTACGGGCTCATGTCGTCATGATTGATGCTTGCAAATAGCGCTACGGTTTGCGCCCCATGAAGGCATAACCGAAAACCTCGAATTTGCGGGCGTTGGGTTCGCCGCCCGCGCCGCCAAAGGTATCGACGGGCGGTCCCAGGCGCAGATCTTCAAATCCCGTATCCCGCATCATTTTCTGCCAGCCTGCACACGGCATGCCACCAGCGATTCAAGCGGTCCAAAGGTCGATGTTGCTCACGGCAGCCTCCGGAACCGGCTGGCCGTTGGCGATGTCGGCGAATTGCAGCACCCCGCCCGGCCGCAGGATGCGCCAGATCTCGGAAAAGACCTGTTGTTTGTCGGCGCACAGGTTGATGACGCCGTTGGCGATCACCACGTCCACCTGGCCGTCATCCACCGGCAACTCCTCCAATATACCTTCGCGGAATTCAACCTGATCCAGGCCCATGGTCTGGGCGGTGGCGCGGGATTTGGCAAGCATTTCCCGGGTCATATCGACGCCGATGACCTGGCCGCCGGGGCCGACCTGTTGGGCCGCGATGAAGCAGTCGAAACCACCGCCCGAGCCCATATCAACGACCCGTTCGCCGGCTTCAAGGGGACGCAGGGAAAACGGGTTAGCAACGCCGGCGAATGATTCCACGGCCGCATCGGGCATGGCGCCCACCACCACTTCGTCATAGCCCAGTCGCCTGGCCAGGGGACGTCCCGTATGAAAATGAAATTCTCCATGGGGGTCCAGGGCCACATCCCGGTACTTGTCCTTGACTTCCTCTCTCAAGGCAACGGCATCGACAAGCGTGTCAGTGCTCATCCGATTTTCCCTTCCAAATTCCGGCCAACAACCTGGCCGCATTTATCCCACTCTGGCGAACCGCTTCGGGTTTCCCGGAAGCTGTTTGCTTTGCGTCAGGCGACCATAGCGAACTCATACTTCCGTGCATAGCCGTTCGCCTCTGCTTTGGCGGTTGAACTGTTACCGATAGCGCCGAACAGGTGGCGGGTGTTGAACCATTCGCTTCATTCGAGGGCGCTATCTCGACCGCTTCGAAGCAGCACTGCGGGCCACGGCGGTTTCTGCTGTTGCCTTCGGCATCGGGCCCGCGCAGGCTTGGCACGATTCACATCTGGCGTCCTTCGGGGCAATTCTGCATAATCGCGGGGGTATAGGCGGTTCGCGGGGGACAGCGTATGTGGCGGATCATCGGGGTGTTTCTGTTTGGCGCCATAGTTGGCACGGCATTTGGTGTCGCCGTGGGGTTTTTCGCCTTTCCCTATGTCTTCCCGCCGCCAGCCGCGAACGAAAGCCTGACCAAGGTTGAAGCGACGCGAGTCGTCGCGCGCGGCCAGTTCATCCACGCCAACCCCAGCGACCCGGTGCACTACGGCAAGGGCGCCGTAACAGTCCACGAAGGTACGGTCTTTCTGGGGCGCGATTTTGCAGTTGGGCCGGGACCGAAGTACCACGTCTACCTGGCGCCAAAGGCCATGGTGCGGCGATCGGGCGACGTCGCCGGCAGCATGTTCATCGACCTGGGCCGCCTGCGCGCATTTGAAGGCAGCCAGAAATACGCCATACCCGCCGGTGTCGATCTTGCCGGCTATCCCAGCGTGGTGATCTGGTGCGAGCAGTTTGGCGTGCTCATTTCTCCAGCGGACCTGGCTTTTCAATAGCCCGATTGCAGCTTTTGCCACTCTGCGAACAAAGTCCGGCGCGGGGCTCATCTCCGCTTTTGGCTTAACCTGTCTGGCGAACATTCTGGTGCATACATGGAGCACTAGACGACGGCGCCTACGGATTATTGTGACGAATAATGGTGCCGGCGACAGGAGTCGAACCCGTGACCTACTGATTACAAATTTGAAAACCGTACTTTTCACTAGCCGACACCAGCCGCCATACATACTATATTTCAATGTGTTACCAGACACGCCCCGACAACAACTGACTTGATTTTGATAGATATTGGTTGCTATATGGTATCTAGCAACCAAATTGGAGACGGCCAATGGCAAGCAAACGTCGGATTACGAAGACGGTCGTTGATAAGTTGAAGCCCGGTGAAATTGTATGGGACACGGAGATCAATGGCTTCGGTGCCCGCTGCCAGAAACAGGCGAGGGTCTACGTTCTGAAGACCCGGGAAGGCGGACGGCAGCGTTGGTTTACCCTGGGCCGGCATGGCGCGCCGCTAACCCCTGACGATGCCCGCAAGGAGGCGTTGAGCAAACTGGGTGCCATCGCTGACGGCAATACGCCGGCCGCTTCCCGTGATGCCGCCAAGCGGAACCCGATGCTGAAGACCTACGCCCTTGATTTCATGCGTGACCACGTTCAGGCCAAGCGCAAGTCGCGTACCGCCGACAGTTATCAGGACCTGCTTGATCGCCTGATCATACCTGTGCTGGGCAATCTGAAACTCAAGGATGTTCAGCTCGCCGATGTGGCTCGCCTACACAGGAAATGGCGGCGCACACCCTATCAGGCTAACCGGGCCCTGGCCTTGGTCTCCAAGATGCTCAATCTGGCCGAGCGCGATGGATTTCGGACGCACAATTCCAATCCCTGCCGGCATGTGGAGAAGTTCAAGGAGGAGAAGCGCGAACGGTTTTTGTCCGAGGTGGAATTAGCGATCTTGGGTGAGGTCCTTGTTGATGCGCTGCGAGACCGTTCGGAAAACACCTATGTGGTCGCAGCCATCCGATTATTGCTGTTCTCCGGCGCTCGGGTCAGCGAAATTCTTGGCCTGCGCTGGGAGTATGTCGATTTTGAAAGGGCGATGCTGCGCTTGCCGGATAGCAAGACAGGGCAGAAAAGCATCTACCTGTCCGCGCCGGCGCTAGAGGTTCTGCATAACCTGCCGCGTCTCGAAACCAACCCTCACGTCATCGTCGGAGACAAATCCGGCGCCGCCCTGGTGAACATACAGAAACCGTGGCGGCGCCTTCGAAAGGCGGTGACGGTGCGGCTGTGGGCGGAGCATGGGAATGAAGCCACCCGACAATTGGTCGCGAACTTGGCCGAGAAGTTGGACAGAACGCCTACATGGAGGGAATGCACCCGGGCTGCGGAGGCTGAAGATCTAACTCTGTCTGCAGGCCTGGTGGATGTTCGGCTGCATGACCTACGTCACTCCTTCGCTTCCGTGGCGGCCACCGGTGGCATGTCACTGCCGATGATCGGCAAACTGCTGGGTCATACCCAGGCTGCGACGACCCACCGCTATAGTCACCTCTCTGCCGATCCGGTGCGAGCGGCCAATGAGGCTATTGGCCAACGCATAGCCGCAATGATGCAGGGCAAGGATGAAGTAGAAAATGTGGTCCCATTACTGAAGTCTGCTGATTGAATGGCTTATTGGTGATCTGAACATGCCGAATTTCTGGGAAGGTGAGAGAGGGGATGGCCTTGGCGACTTTTGACGAAAAACAGGTTGCGCAACTTGCCCAAATTGCTGGCATTTCTGGCGAAAAACAATGTCATTCATTGGCTAGGTTTCAAGATCTACTCCTGGAAGCCGCATTATCCTACAGGGCTGGATCCGGGAAATTGAAGAATGCTCGCAAAAAAATGTGCGTGACCGCTGACCAAGCGCGAAAGCTCAGTTCGAATTTGGACCTGCTATTATTCGATGAACGTGTGCGACGAGCAATGCTGGGGATAAGGGACGAGAAACTGCATCGCCCAATGCTCGAATTTCAAGACATCAACGGATTACGCCAAAGGCTTCGTGATTTAGCGGTGGTACTGGAAAAGGCAGAAAAGGATCCAGATTTACCCAAACGCAGTGGAGGTCGTCCTCGGGACACGGGAAACCTGACGGCGGCAATTTGCGTACTCGCAATGGCATGGGAGGAGGCGTCGCCTGGTCGTAGAGCGACAACGATTACATATCGAGACACTGATGAGAAAGGCGGACCATTTGTTGATTTCGCCCGAACAGCATTTGAACTCTTGGACCCAGAGTTTCGCCGGCGCACCGGATTTGGCCAAACCGTCTACAGTGCGTTGGCTGAAAGAAGGGCGATTTCTCAAGGGCCCGATTGTAGGTAAATAAACCTATTCAAAATCGGCCGGTTTATTTACCTACCACTGACAATTATCGACAGGTTATTGGTCAACGCGACTACCAGTGAAATGGAGCGTCGCGAAATGCCTGAAGTATTCCTGACAGAGAAACAAGCCGCTGCAGTGCGTCACTGTTCCACGCGAACATTGCAGCGTGAGAGGGTTTGCCCTCCTTCCGATCCGCTTCCATTCATTCGTGCTGGACGCCGCATTCTCTATTGCTTGTCCGATTTGGAGGATTGGCTCAGCCGCCGAAGATATCATTCTACGGCAGAAGCTGATCTTGCTGATCACGAGCGCGGTGATATCACGTCGGCATCTTCCCATCCGTCCAAGTCAAGTGGCGACGATCTGGCACGTGATCACGACGCCAAAGGTGGTGCATTTTGACCCCTCGCAATATCGCAACCGCCATTGGAGGACGCAAAGTAAGTGAAAGCTGGATGGCCCGGTGCCCTGCCCACGATGACCACAATCCCAGTCTGTCAATTTCCACGGGCGACGAGGGCCGAGTATTAGTGCACTGCTACGCCGGCTGCTCGCAGGACGCAGTCATAGACGCCTTAAAGAATCGTGGCCTTTGGCCAAATGCTAACCCGGATGACGATCGGCCCCGACGGGACGACAAAAAGTCTGGCCGGCAACATCATAAGCGCGAGACAAAACGACAAGGCGAAGCCGCCGAGAAAGCCCGAGCTGCTCGCATCATCTTCAGGCGCGCCTCAAGCGCCAAGGATAGCCAGGTTGAAGTTTATCTTCACGCCAGGGGCATAATCAGCGAGCCGCCGCTGTGTCTTCGCTACGCACCCTGCCTGAAGCACGGCCCAACGGGCCTGACCCTTCCGGCAATGGTAGCCGCCGTCCAGGACGCGACTGGCCATATTACCGGTATCCAGCGGACCTTCCTGACCGCCGACGGGCGCAAGAAGGCGCCGGTCTCACAAAACAAAATGATGCTGGGCCGCTGCGCCGGCAGCGCCGTCAGGTTGGCTCTTGTCAAAGACGTGCTCTGCGTCGGTGAAGGCATCGAAACGATGCTCAGCGTCCAACAAGAGACGGGCAGACCATGCTGGGCCGCACTGAGCACATCAGGCCTCAAGGCACTGATCCTGCCTTCCAACATCACTCAGGTCACTATATGCGCCGATGCCGATGACCCTGGTGAACAGGCCGCTCGGTTCGCGGCGGAGCGGTGGATCCGGGAAGGCCGCAAAGTAAAGATCGCCCGGCCACCGGACGGCCACGGCGATTTTAACGACATGCTCATGGCCGGTGCCATGAGGGAGGTGTCAAATTGAGCGGTATCAAGGAAGTGCTTAGCAATGCCGAGGGTGTGGAAATCCGTCCGCCGGTTTACTCGGATGAGGCGCTGGCGCTGCGTTTCGTTGAGCGCCACGAAGAAATGCTCCGTTACGTCGCAGCCTGGAACAAGTGGTATATCTGGGACGATTGCCGCTGGGTTATTGACAACACTTTGCGCGCATTTGACTTGTCTCGCGCTGTCTGCCGAGAAGCGTCAGCCAATTGCAATGACAGGGCGGCCAGGCAGATATCAAGTAAAAAAACCGTGGCGGCCGTCGTTTCGCTTGCCAGGGCTGATCGTAGGGTCGCAGCATCTGTTGATATTTGGGATGCGGATCCGTTGCTGCTAAATACTCCTCAGACCGTGGTCGATTTGCGTGACGGAAGCCAACTCCCCAACAGTCCGGGTCTTCACATGACCAAAGTCACGGCGGCGGCGCCATCCGGAGATTGCCCACTTTGGCATGCATTTCTTGAGCGTATCACCGACGGTGATCAGCAATTGCAGAAGTACCTTAAGCGTCTGACCGGTTATGCCCTAACCGGCTTAACCCGCGAGCACGTTCTGGCCTTTCTTTATGGCACCGGCGCCAACGGTAAGAGCGTACTGCTGAATACGGTTTCAGGCATTATGGGCGACTACGCCGCGTCGGCCCCAATGGAAACGTTCGTTGCCAACAGAAACGAACACCATCCCACCGAACTGGCAATGTTGCGCGGCGCCCGCCTTGTCACCGCGACCGAGACCGAGGAAGGCCGGCGTTGGGCCGAGAGCAAGATCAAAGCATTGACTGGCGGCGATGCCATCACGGCAAGATTCATGCGGCAAGACTACTTTACCTTTACACCGCAGTTCACCCTTGTCGTCGCTGGCAATCACAAACCTGGCCTGCGCAACGTCGACGAAGCCATGCGCCGTCGCCTTCATCTGATACCCTTTGCTGTGACCATTCCTGAGAACGAGCGCGACCTCCAGCTTGAGGAAAAACTAAAAGAAGAATGGCCCGGTATCCTGGCTTGGATGATCGAAGGCGCCATTGAATGGTACCGCGAAGGACTGCAGCCGCCAGAGGCCGTCCGCGCGGCTACGGATGAATACATCACTTCCGAGGACGCCATCGCCGCATGGATCGAAGAATGCTGCACCATTGATGCCCAAAACTTCGCCTCAAATGGCTCAATCTGGGAAAGCTGGCAGGCATGGGCAAACAAGTCTGGCGAGTTCGTCGGAAAGAAAACACGCCTTTTACAAGCAATTGAAGACCGGGGCTTCGAGCGCAAGAAGTCTACGGGGGGCATTCGAGGTTTCCGAGGGATTTTCGTAAAACCGCAGAAAACCGCGAATTGGTATGACCAATGATGGGCAATAGTGGCAGGAGTGGCAAGTTATCCCTTATAGGGCGTTCGCGCGCGCGTGACGCGGATAACCAGTTTACTTGCCACTCCTGCCACTCTGTTCGTTTCGAGAGCGAAAATTCGAGGAAACGTGGCGACGAATGACTCAAGCCAAATTATTCCGGGCGACGTTTGCCGAACCGGCGCGAAAACGAAACGTTTGAGATGGAGATCGTAGGTCAATGCTATGCCATCACCCTCGGATATTACCCTGACGACGGCCATGTTGGCGAAATCTTCATCGCGGGCGGCAAGGTTGGCTGCCAACTTGATGGCGTGCTGGCGGATGCAGCAATCCAGGCAAGCCGATGCCTTCAGGCCGGGATGTCGGCAAGTGAAATCGCACAGTCGATGTCGCGGCTTCCGACATCGCCATGGAAGCCTGCCGTTGAACCGGCATCGCCGATTGGTGCGGCGCTGGATCTTGCGGGACAGTTTGAGCATTCGTGATGGCGTAACGCACTCATTTTCGCGGCAGCTACGTACCACCAATGCTGTGCTGATTTGGCAAGGAGTAGAACGTTAATGGAAAAGACAGAAGTAATGAAGGAACTACATGCGATGGTTGTTTATCGCCTGTTCGGCGAAAGGCCGTGGAATGCTGACGTCGAAACGCTGATAGCAATGAGTAACATGCTATTTCGACTGGAACTTCAAGAATACCTGCCAGGAAGTACCGTAACGTATCGGGCGACGGAGCTTGGAAAAGAGCTGAACCTCGATCTGATTACGGCATTTATCGGCCTTTCTGACGATTTCGATATACTATTTACCCTGGAAGAATTCGGACTGATCAATGAGTCAGAGGGTGATCGGATATCTGAGTTGATGGAGACCGGTGCTGATCCAGGGAAAATGCTTCTACCCATGGTTCGGAGCGCCTATCTCCGTCACTACAATCCGCAGGGATGCATTAATTGACGGGCGTTTGGCTTCCTTTGCCGGCGTTTCACGTAGTTGCGAGCTTCGCTGTCCAACCCGACTGCGAATGCTCGAAGTTAGGATAGTCTCATCAAACTGTCAGGCAGTAGCAACGAAATAGCAGGCTGTGCAGGATTGCCGATCCGGGCCCTCTTACAGGCTTTTGCCAAATTATTGATGTACTGATTTTTGGGTATGTCACGAGGCACGTTTTTGACCGCCTGCATCGCCGCCGTCCTTGTAGGCAACGGCCTGGGTGGTTCTAAGACCCCTTGACGCACATGCGCATCAAACCATCCCTAGGTGTCCCTCCCCCCTACTCGTTTTGGGCCATTTTTGGCAGTCTTCCGGAAACCGGCTTTTTGGTTGATGCCGTCGTGGTTGCACGGCCCATTGGTATAAATGTCATTGCTTCATTCCACACAAATCGAAGCTTTTGGTGGGGGGGATACTCACCCATTCGGCCAGATGGTTGAGCCCACCGTTTGCTCACCAACCAACGGTTAACTAGTCCCCAGCCGGAAATTTAGAGTTGGCTGCGCGTTGCGTCGCGCACCAATCGGGGTAGTGGAGGTCTCTTGGGGCGGTCGAATGCGGAGTTCCCAAGAAAGAATTTGGGAAGCTGGCGTCGGCCGGCAGAATTTGAACTTTTTCACGGGAGTAAACTGTCGGTTTACAGCCCAACTGGCGTGAGCGCCTCCTTTCATGCGGGTTCGAAAACTACGAACAAGCATTTGTGCATAGCCTCGTGCGGTAGGATCAAATGGATCTGACTGGGGACGTATTCGTATTCTATTTGGTTCCGCAATTTGTTGATCGCGACGCAGCCTCGGTCTTGGCCGCGCCAAAAGCCGCGCACAAGTTAAGCCCCGCAAGTATCAGCGCTATTTCTACTATTACCAAAAGATGGCGGCCACTATTACGCTCAGCCGGGAAACAGGCGGCGAGATGACACAATTCCTCGAAGCGTGTCATAATAAATTTTCGCGGAACTATCAGTGCGAGAAGGGTGGGAATTGCGACATGTCATCGGACGAGGGAGCGGGAAACATCCTCTACGCGGGCAATGTGCAAACAGGCCTTGAGCGCTTACGCAAACGCCTTTTGGACTTAACGACCCGCAACCGATTATTGGGGTTTCGCTTTCCGACGCGCGGCTCGTTACGCGTGGTCGATGAATTGCCGGACCAGTTGTATGAAACGCTAGTCGATGGCGCCAGTTTGACGATCATTCCCGTTCCGGAACCGCGAGCGGACGAATTGCGCCCCCTCAATGACGAGAGCACAGTCACGACAGAAGAGAAACCCACGGCACCGGAATGGGCTGCTCGTCTGGGATTTGCAACTTCCTTCGATCTGCCTGAAGCAACACCAGAGGAAGGTGAACTCGACCGGCACCAGGACAAGTATATCCAGACCCTCCTGTATCCGGATCGCCTTGAAGCCGTGCTGCGGTCCATCCGCAGTGCCGCCCGCACGGCAATTGAAGAGTCCGGCACCAACATGTTGCACATTGCCTTCGGCTTCCTCGAATGGAAGGAGGCCGATGACGCGGCGACGCCACATTTCGCGCCTTTGTTGCTGTTGCCGGTCACTCTGGACCGTGGGCGGGTGGATCGAACAACCGGCACTTATCGTTACCAGATCTCATATTCCGGCGAGGATGTCTTGACCAACCTCTCGCTGCGGGAAAAACTCGACCGTGATTTCGACTTGGCTTTGCCGGCGATTGAAGACGAAGACCGACCCGAAGCTTACTTCGACAAGGTGGCCACGCTGGCGGCCCACAAGCCAGGCTGGCGGGTCAGACGGCAAGTAGCCTTGTCCCTATTTCAGTACGGTAAGCTGCTGATGTACTTGGATCTGGACCCCGAACGCTGGCGTGACGGCGGCGGCCTGGAACGGCACGAAGCGGTTCGCAGATTTTTCGAAGGTGGCGAGGTTTCCGGTGACATGACGGCAACCGAATACGAAGTCGACCACAACCCACAATTGACTGCGCAGCTGCCCCTGATCGACAGCGCCGACAGTTCGCAGCTATCAGCCTTGATCGACGCCCTGGACGGCCGCCATCTGGTCATTGAGGGGCCACCCGGTACCGGCAAATCGCAAACCATCACCAATCTAATTGCCGCCGCCCTGTACCAGGGCAAGACAGTGCTGTTCGTTTCGGAGAAGCTCGCGGCGCTCGAGGTTGTGCGCCGGCGCCTTGAGCAGGCCGGCCTGGGTGATTTCTGTTTGGAGCTGCATAGCCACAAGACGCAAAAACGGGCCCTTCTGAACGATCTGGAACGTCGACTTCGGAAAAAGGGCACCTATCGCGAGGCGACGAAGCTGCAACAGCGAATGCAGGCATTGCAGGAAACCAGGACACGCCTGAAGGCGCATGCGGTCAGAATGAGCCAACCACATGGTTCGTTGGGCGATACCGCCTGCGAAGTGCTGTGCAAGGCCACGCGCTATCGCTTGGAGATGGACGATAACGTCGCCATGCTGTCAGAGATCCATGTTGATGATCCGGCGGCGATCGGCCCGGCCGAGTACAACCGCGCCCTGGAAGATTTACGCATCTACGCGGAGGCTCATGCCCGGCTGACCGCGGATTTCGGCGCAATTCTGGAGCATCCCTGGGCTGGTGTCGGCAACCGTGATCTGCAGGCCTTCGACAGCAGCCGAATGGCGGCATTGGGCACCGCATGGCGGGACAGGGCATTGGACTTGGCTGAACAGCTGGATACCTTGCACCATAAGACCGGGCAGACGGGCGCCGCCACGATGACCGGGGTCCGTGCGTTGGCCGAAGCCGCCGATGCCATTCCGGTTCCCGCCGACAACGCCCTGTTCGAAGTGCTGCCGCACGTCTCCGACCCGGAAGGGAACAAACATCTGTCGCGTTTCGGCGACCGACTGGCCGAATACAGGGCGGGCTGCCAGGCCTTGGGTGAGATATTTGTCGGCGCGGACCCGGCGGACCGCGCGGCGCGGAATAACATCGAGACCTTAACAAATAAATTGATCGGGACCGTAAGGCTTGAACCCACACTGACGAATTTGCGACCGGTCGCCGAAAGTCTGCGACACCTCGCAGCCAAAGTGAAAGAGATTTCGGACGAGGTGACGCAGATCCTGCCGACTTTTCAAGGCAGCGTTCGCTTTGACGGCGATGGCGTGGATGAATTGCTGAGAATATTGCGAATTTGCGGGGATGCGCCGATCACGGCATTGGACCTGCGCGATCCACTGTTCGACGCTGTTGGCGTGGACCTTACGCTGGATATCATTACCACTGAAATGCAGGTTCTTGATGACGAGGAGGGGGCCCAGAGCCTGCTGTTCGACCTCGCCAGCCTGCCGCCAAGGCAAGACATCGCCAGGGCCAGCCACACCTTGGCCAAGGCTGGCGCCTTCCGTTGGCTCAACGGCGAGTGGCGGGCAGCCCGGCGGCTCTACCGTAACATTGCCAAAACACCAAAACTGCCCAAATCAGAACAGCCTGCCGGGCGGTTGGAAGATCTGCTTGCCTACCTCGACCGCTGCCGCGCTTTCGAGGCTGCACCGGAAGCAAAAAACGTTCTCGGGCACCATTTCTCCGGTCGCGGCACCGACCTGGCGGCGCTTCGCGCCATGCGGCAATGGTATCGCTGCGTGCGCGAAGAATTCGGTCAAGGTCTGGGCGCGCGGGTTGCCATCGGCGAGAGCCTGCTTTCAACGCCCAGCGCCATTCTGCAGACTCTGGCGCATGCCGCGTCTGGCGAGTTTGCGACGGGCCTTCAAGACATTGCCACGGATCTGCGGGCCTCCGCTGGATTACTT
This sequence comes from Alphaproteobacteria bacterium, assembly GCA_021776235.1. Lineage (GTDB taxonomy): Bacteria > Pseudomonadota > Alphaproteobacteria. The sequence goes on from JAJFGG010000073.1 coordinate 40,798, forward strand.
TTGGAACCGGTATCTGTCGGCACCATGGGTTCTGATCTTGCCACTGCTACAGACCGGGTCGAACAGCTTGCTGATGATTTGGAGAAAACGCTGCTGAAACTGATCGAGGCCGGCGCCCGCGAAGACCGGTCCTTGAAGGCACTATTGTCGGGCGTGGTCCTGCTAGACCGCTGCAGTGACCTGCGGCGTGAGATAACGGATGATGAGATCGCCCGGCAATTGCTGGGGCAGAACTTCCAGGCCGAACAGACCGATATCGAAGCGCTTTTGGCCACCCTGGCATTGGCTGCTGCGATTGAGGCGGCCGGCTTGCCGCCGTTATTGAGTCGCTGGCTGTTGTCGCAGGGCCAAAGGGAGGCTTTCGCAACACTGCGGCGGGACCTAGTAAACCTTGGCGAGTTCGCTGATATCTATGATCGAGATTTCGATGCCTTTCGCACAGAGGCCGAATTGGTCTGGGAATTGTGGTCTGCCGGCAACGCGGATGATTGTCCGCTAGGGGAAATTGCCGCGCGGTGCGACAGAGCCGTCAATGAGCCAAAGGCACTTAGCTCGTGGCTCGACTATTGGCGATCACGCCTGCGCCCCTCCTTCGGGCCATTGCGGGAATTGGTGGTGCTGGTCGAGCAGGGCCAGCTCCCGCGATCGTCGCTGCCAACGGCGCTGCATTACCTGGTTTACGACGCCATGGCCCGCGAATTGCTGCGCGGTGATGAGGCATTGCGGGATTTTAGCGGTTACGATCACGAGGTGCTACGGACACTCTTCGCCGAATTGGATGACGAGATCATCGAACTGCAGCAGCAACAGATCGCCCACACCATCGATCAGCGGTCCGTGCCAGGCGGCGTGGATCGAGGGACGGCGAAATCGCGCACCGATACCCGGCTGATCGAAGCCGAGATTGGCAAGCGGCGGGCCCATATCCCCATTCGCCAGTTGGTTCTGCGCGCGGGCGGCGCTTTGCAGGCTCTCAAGCCATGTTTCATGATGGGGCCGCAATCGGTGGCGCAATATCTTCAGCCCGGCGGCCTTTCGTTTGACATTGTGGTGATGGACGAGGCATCGCAATTGAAGCCCGAAGACGCAATCGGCACAATTGCGCGCGGCCGGCAACTGGTCGTCGTCGGCGACCCAAAGCAACTGCCGCCGACCAGCTTCTTCGATCGCATGTACGGCGATGACGAAGACGCAGAGGAGGCAACCGGGGTTGAGGAATCCGAGAGTATTCTGGATGCCGCCATTCCCCTGTTCAAACCAGTGCGTCGCCTGCGCTGGCACTATCGATCCCGCCACGAAAGCCTGATCGCATTTTCCAACGAAAAATTCTACGACGGTGACTTAATTGTTCTGCCGTCTCCCCACGACGCCGGCGATCAATTTGGTGTTTCTTTCTTGCATGTACCGGATGGGGTGTTCCGCAACCGCCGCAACACAAAGGAAGCCCAGCAGGTGGCCGCCGCGGCGATCGGCCACATGCGGCGACAGAGGAATGAATCCCTCGGCATCGTGGCGATGAATGCAACCCAGGCGGAATTGATCGAGATAGAGGTCGAGGCCTTGTTGAAAGACGACCCGCTGGCCCAGGCTTATATCGATATCCATCGGAACCGGGCCGAACCGTTCTTTGTCAAGAATCTAGAGAATGCCCAGGGTGACGAACGTGACGTCATGATCATATCCTTCACCTATGGCCCGGCGGCGGTGGGAGAGCCGGTGCTGCAACGTTTCGGGCCGATCAACGGCGACGTTGGCTGGCGCCGCCTGAACGTTCTATTTACCCGCGCCAAGAAACGGGTAATGGCCATTTCCTCCATGACCACCGATGACATTCGAGTGGGGCCGGATTCACGGTTGGGCGTGCGCGCCCTGCGTGACTATCTGGCCTATGCCGATACCAGAATTCTTGACCAGCCGCGTGAAACGGGCCGCCCGCCCGACAGTGATTTCGAGATCGCCGTCGCCCGGGCCTTGGAACAAGCGGGCTATGCCTGCACCGCGCAGGTTGGCGTGGCCGGCTTTTTCATCGATATCGCCGTCCGCCATCCGGACCGGGCCGGCGGCTATCTGCTGGGCGTGGAGTGCGATGGCGCCACCTATCATTCGGCGAAGTCGGTGCGCGACAGGGATCGTCTGCGGCAGATGGTGTTGGAAGGGCTGGGTTGGCAGATCCATCGCATCTGGTCGACCGACTGGTTCAAGGACCCGGACAGTGAAATTCGCCGCTTGACCGGGCGTATAGAAGTCTTGCGGGCGGCGCTTCACCCGACCCCGGAGGCACAGCCATCGATCGAACCACCGGTTGAAGCGACTCGCCCGGTGCCGGACCATGCGCCGGAGGAAATGAAGCCATCGGCGCCCAATATCCAGCCGCTGGCGGACGATCTGTTCGCGCTCGGTACGGCGACGGCCACCGAACCTTTCGATGCCACCGGATCGCCCGGGCAAGGCGGGGTGGGCGGCAACGATCTGCACAACGGCGCTTTGGGTCTGGCCGATGCCCGCGAACGCCTAATCGAACTGCGCGAGAACATCATAAAAATCGAGCGGCCCGGCGCTGATCCCGCCACGGGTTTGCTGCGCAAACGGATGCTGGACGCGTTACTGCGCACGCTGCCCACCGATGGCGATGAATTCCGCCAAAAAATACCGTTCTCGCTGCGCCAGGGCACCGACGGCGGGCAATTGCAGGAATACGGCGATAGAGTGTTCGAAATCCTGGCTGAGGCGCGGGCCTAGAGCGTGCCGTGGTTACCGACTCGGCGGATCAGGGAAGGAAGGCAACAGGCACCCAGGCGTGGGGTGAGGACGGCAGGCGGCGATCGACATTATTGTCGCGGGCACGGCCTAAATCAAAGAACCAATGCCGCCGAATGACACTACCTGACCCATCACGTTTCCAAGAGAATTCATGGACACCATCTTGTTTGTTCCAATGAACTTCTGTTGGTATTCGTTCACTCAAAAGCCCATCCAGATACATCATCGATCGGCTTAGTGCAAAAATGGCGTCATCACGCTCCGGCCAGTCCTGCAGCATTTGGGCATTTCCGTCAATGTCCGCCAGGCTCAATTCCAGCACTGGATTTTGAGACCGATAGCCGCCCACCCGCTGCAAAAAATCGGCGATCGGCTCGTCGTTTCCCGGAAACTCGCCGGTTAACGCCTTGATTATCCCGGCGGCCGGACCCGCCAGTTCACTCAACGATGATTCAGGATTCAGTAATATATCCCAAAGATTTCTCGCGCCGGCATACAATTCAAACAGCTTCGTTTTCGGCAGCAACAACAGCATTTCACCAACAGACCGACCGTTTCTATTTCTTGCGCAAAAATAGCCCACGCTGAGGCCGTTGGAAGTATTGTGCCTGGCCGGAAAGACGCCTTCGAAGCAATTGCGCCCGCGCCATGAGCCATTAATCTTGAGAATTGGAATTATGTCGCCCTTTGGGTGAGAAAGATCGGGAAACTCTGTAAATACCGGTTCGATCTGTCCTTGCCGCGAGTCATCATCGAGATAGCCTGAAAGGTCATCCTGGCTGGCGAACGCCATTATCGGCAGTACCGTACCGTTGTCATCGGGTCTCTTACTGAATACGCCAAATCCCAGTCCCGTGTTCCATTCGGCCACGGCATTCCGCGCTGTCCATCCAAGCAGGCCAGACTTTGGAAAACGGGCGACCGCCAGATTGGAATATCCTAAAAGAACCGCATCCGAGGTTTGGGCGAACACAAATGAAGCTTGCGGGATCGAGGCTGACAACTGGCCAATCGGCGGTCCTTTGAGCGATGGCGACGGGTACAGCGGCGCGCCGGATATCAGCGGCACAACGCGGCGCCACCGCCCGGCAGTGGGTGACGTCTCTGTGTTCGCGGTTTCCACCGACGCCGCATCCGAGTTACCGGCCAATTCCTTGATTTTGGCGGTAGCGCGGGCCAGCCAAACAATGAAATATCCCTCGTATGCGCTGCCGCCGTTGCCGCGAACTGAAAAGCGCGCCGCCTGGATGCTTCGCCGCCCGCTTCCAAGGTTCGTCAGTAGGCGATGTGGTTCCGCCTGCAACCAGGCCGTCTTGGCCTCGCCCCCATTCGTCGGAAGCTTGACCCTGACAAAACCCCCTTCGATCGCAGAAACAGCCAGCGAGGCGCCGAAGTCGTTCCCATCAAAATGACCTGCGGGGTGGGCAAGGGCGTCAGGTCTTGTTCTTGGCACCAGGGCCGTGTCCACCAAGAACGCAAAATAGTGATCCGGGTTCACTGTCTTTGGCGGCACGCCTTCCACCCAGTGGGGAGTGTCATCGCAAGCTGTCAAAAACAGCAATATCAGAAAAAAGAAGACGCCAGACAAGTCTATGGGACAAATTTTTACTGGGGCGTGGAGCAACACAAAACCGGCATCGGCGTGGCGGATCGACAAATTTCTGGCCTGCACCTTCAGCCGGACTGTCGTTTCGGTCGACAAAGCATATCCGCCAGCCATGACACTGCAACATCCCTGGCAATGCGCGAACGGATCAGCGTCTAAGCATTGTTAGCGTTCACGCTATTTTGATTGTACCAAACCACATAACAAATCTTAACCGTAACGATGAATGGTCAAGGCAATAGGCCGATTGGAAACCAAGCATGTACATTTCTTCCGCTTACTTTTACCTCAGCCGCTCCCTCGCCATCCATGTATATATTCTCTGGATCAGCCCGGCTCGCAAGGGACCGCTCATAGTAAAAAAAACGCTTCTCCGTTACGAAATTGCCTGACTTATCTGTTTGGTAAATCGGAATCCATTCCTGAATGTCATCGTCCCAGTTGCCCGATAGGACAATTTTTTCCGAAAAAAATGCATCTATTTTATGCCTTTTTTCACTGAGTTTTCTCGCTTCGCCCCGCAAATCTCCGTCATATAGTGCAGCCGCCAACTCATTTACGCTGGTTTGCAGAAATCTCGATTGAAAACGAACGCCGGCACGCTTACTGATGAAATCGCTAATAAAGGCATCGCCGCGGGGATTGTCGTCGCCGGTTAAAATTTTCACCATTTGCACGATGGCATTTTCGACGTGGTCCTTGGACTGCATTTTCGATCCATACAGGACTAAATCCAGTAACTCGCTGACAGCTCGTAATATCAAATTGACTTGACGCTTGGTAACGAGCACACGTTGGTCCATTTGCACGATATTATTCCCGTCGCGTTCGGAAATGAAACCTTGCCTAACCACCTGCCGGATGTTTTGGGCCTGATAACGCGCGGCGACTTCCTCCCGAAACTGGACACTACCTCCATAACCCGGTATACCACACTTATTCTGTTTCCAACGGTCCGGGTCGCCGCGCAGACATACAAGATTGTTGTGAATGCCGGTGGCAATCTTGACTACTTTTTCCAATCCTTCGAGATAATCCCTTTCATTGTCAACGTCGGCTTTAACAAACGACTGGGTCACCGAACCTTCACCCTGGATTTTAACTATCTGGTCAGAAAATCGTCGCCGGATCTCCTGCTCCCTATCGCTGCCTCCCCGATGAACCTGCAATGCATGCAGGAAGATATTATTTTTCCGGTACAGGGCTCGAATTTCCCCGGCGTCAAGGTAATTGGCTGCATTTACGTAGGCGCGGTGAAAGGCAGGATCAAGGTCATTCGATGTATGATTTCCGTGATCGCCGATGAGGAATACATGATTATGATTGGAATCACTCCACGGTAACTTTCTGGCAACCTGGTCTAAACCAAAAAACAATGCCTCGGGTATGGTATGTAGCCCCCTTTGATCTCCGCTTGCGCTTTTGGCGTCAATTCTATTTATCGCGGAAATTATACTGTTCCCATTTCTGGTGAAACCCTGTTCTATCCAAAAAGGCCCACTTGCTTTGTCGGGCCAGTCACGATAGATCGCCACGGCGACCTGCAAATTGAAGGCTTTAAGCCTGCGTTCAAAAAAATTCGTAAGCGCGGCCTTGAGGTGAGGCAATAAATCCTGCATTCCCTGAGTCGCATCAATCAATAGCGCGATTCGCAATTGCTTGCGGCTAACCTGGTCATTCACGAGATTGAGGTTAGCATTCAATTCGCCAATATAGGCCACTTCGTATATCGGGTTGTCACCTCCTTCGACACGGTCGAGTACGGGAAAAAAGTTCAAATTGTACGCCAGCGGCTCGGCCGTTTTTGATTCCCAACCGGCAATGTCTTCGGCCGCGTTAATCGATTGCCCGTTGAGATATTTTAGAACAAGGTCCTCAGTATTCAGGACCTTGCCCAAGCCGGCCTTGTCGGTTCGTTCCTCGAAACTGTTTTTATCAAAACGAAATACCTCCCGCGTGTTCCAATCGATGGTGAAATCTTTCGGGATCCAGCCAATCAATGCACGGCGTGCATTACCCAGGTTCAATACTGGGTGCGCACCAACCAGAACAGCGTCTTCCCGCTCCGCATAAAGATACTGCAGCTCAAAATGGCCAACTCTCGTGATGCGGTGATCTTCCGCAAGATCGGGCGAGGAATAAACATTGACCCATAGGTTTTCATGATGCTTCCCACTAACTGAATCCGGTGTTAATTTCACGACAATTTTACGGTCGATCGAAGTTGTTTTCCGGACATCATCAACATCGTCAATAAATTCAACCTGCCGGCATATAATGCCTTTGGTATCCGTGCCTTCATTGGTTAAAAATGTATCGAAACTTCGCGTCTCCCGTTGCCTGCTTGTGGGCGCCCGTACCCAGCCGGTGATTTCACCACCGCCGTACTTTCCCTCTACTTCCCAAAATCTACTTTGTTTGTTTCCTGTCAGAAAAAGAACCCCGCCAAAATCGCCGGTCCCACCAGTAACCGGTGTGCCGGACTCCGGCGCGGATAGCCAAATTTCCATATTGGTGTCGGTGACAACAATGAAATCCTTGGCCCTGAGCAGTCTTGAATTGGACCGGGCGGACTCTTGAGCCGTTGACCTTGGGATTTGGCTTTGGGCCAGCGTGGCGCCCTCCGCCAAGACGTACATACCCATGACGAAAATCATAAGTATCCCCAGCCCATGGACGCCGCGCTGTTCACGTATAGATTGCATCATCGCATCTCCTAAGGTCAATTACCCGGGACCTCGCCTAACCCTAGCTTTTCCTTGACCAAGGGCCAACTGAATATGTGCTCAATGTGGTGAACATTTCTGTCATCGGGGTTCGCTTCCCTCAATAATGATTTGCTCAGGACATAGCTAATCGTGGCATTCGCGCCGCTGTTGTTATTCTTGGCGTCACAAACTTGAGCGTTCTTGAAAACATCTTCGCCCCGCACTGCGTTTAGTTCCCTTCGCGGAATAATAGAGATAACGTGAAGATTGTGAAACCGGAGTTCCTTCTGCATGAGTTTACACCAAATTCCACGGGTCCGAGGCCTCAGCCTGTCGGTTAGAAACAATATGTCGAAAGTATCACTGGTAAAATTTAGAGCATCCGCATCGCGGGACAACATATCATCTGGCCAAATGCTGTCGCGCGCCAATAATTCCATGTCGGCCAACAGCCGATACGGTTTTTTGAAATTCAGAAGGAAATCAGCCTCGGAACCGATCCGTATATATACATCATGATAATAGTTTATATCCCCGTTTGTTTCCCTTTTCGCCGCCGCCGCCAAATTCACTAACAGTTGATCAAGTTTGGGCATGGCTCGTTGATAATCGCTTAGCGTTTGGCCCCTTCCGGGCCTGTCGCTGAACTGACGGCGATAAGAATCCCTTTTGCCAACAGGATAATAAATGAGCAGCTTTCGTTCCGTCGGCGTCCTCAGCACGTATTTGATTTCCCGCGACTTTTCATCCACGACATGATTTAGCAGCAACCGTTCCGACGGTTTTTTGCGCTCCTTTTCCGAAAAGACTTCACCGACATCAAATTGCGCAGCTTTCAGACTTTTAACATTCCAAGGCAGCCAACCTGGCACGAATATATCCAATTTGTATCGGTTTGACTTTTCGACCGGCCAATCGATGCCACCAATTCTGATATACGTCCCAGTCTTCCCTATACGCTTGGGCAACAAGGGGCAACCGTTAGCGCCACAGCCGCCAAAAACACTTGTATGGAAGGTTAAAGTTGCCTTCTCAAGCGGATAATTTGGCCGGATCAGGAATTCCACATTTGTTGAGGCAGGCGTGTCCCTGGCGCTGTCCCAATAGCGAGGTGCCGACTTTTCGTACCGGTCACCAGATACTGAACTAATTGACAGCACACCGCAATCACTTGCAATGAACGATTGGTTGCTCGTCTTCGCACCACGATCAGGACTGGGCTGATCATTCAGTTGCAGCATAAACCCATCTTTACCAAAGTGCCTCTTATATACATTCAATTTCTCGCCGGCTCGAGGCCCCTTGGGTTTGTATGCAGGGTCAAAGCTATATTTTACATGGCGCTCCATGGTCCCAAGGATGGTCTTTACATGGTGCGTTTCAATGTCATAGCCATGCCCAACGACTTTTAAACCATACTCACGAATTCCTTCAATTCGAAAATTCAACTTACCAGATTTTATATTTTTTGGAAGTTCGGGATATTTTGATTTATAGGCAAGAAATGCCCACTTGGGCATATCGATTCCTTGATTCTTCCCCTGGCCTGCAGGAAGTCTCTTCGTATTCCTATCATTATTGGCATCAATAATCACCGGGCTCAGTCTATCGAAAGGTTTTTCTTGACATCGGGTCACATCATTTCGCTGCAATTGAAATCCTACTGACGCCGTGACCGCCCGCAACCTAACATCCTCCTCCATTTTATCCAGCCGTAGTCTGACATATTCAGTCACTCCCTTAATATGCTTCTTAGTATAGTATTTTTGGATCTTGGTCTCTGCTTCTGAATATGACGTTACGTCAATAATAAAACATTGCCGTTTTGACGCATTAGGAAACTCATCCTGGCATTCTAACCAATTTGGGGTTTCAGGCTCTGAATCGTGCTTAGATTTTAGGTAGGTCAGCAAAAGTCCTCTTTTTACAAAGTTGTATTTTAGGGTCGTAGCGGTTTTAATTATTCCGTCCTTCTTTTCATTCAAATTTCGTGCGGTGTATCCGAATGGCACATTGATCTCGACCTTAGCGTCAGCGCATTTGGCAGGTACCGTGCCATAATAAGTGAAGTTATTCGGGAATTGCTGGTTAGGATCTCTATCCGTCTGAATCCGAATATTGCCTTGGCCAGAGGTTGATTGATAAATTGCTATAATTTCGAGATCATCCAGGTTTTTCGGACGTAGCCCACTGACCGTTATAGTGCATTCGTGGACCTGCGTAGGCTTCCTAGCTTCTTCTCTCCTAGCCTCTTCTTTCCTAGCCTCTTCTTTCCTAGCTTCTTCTCTCCTAGCTTCTTCTCTCCTAGCCTCTTCTCTCCTAGCTTCCTCTATCTCTGATTTTTCATTTTGTTGTTCTTCTCCGCTCAGCGAAACTGGTAGTTTTGGATTTATAGTCTCTTTTTCAGCCAGTTTTGCCCGCGCAGGATCCATTTCTAGATCCTTACCAGTAAAAGTGAGAATTGACCTGATTTCTGTTTCTTTTGACGTGACGACGTATTTTACTTTTAATCCAGACTCTTTCTCGTAGGCCGTCAGTTGGTCTTGTTGGTTTTCGTATTCGTCGGGGGCCGATTTCCATAGCATCATTCTACGTAGTCTTGGGTTCTCGGCCCAAAATTCGATGGCACGGTGTCGACCTTCCTTAATCGTACCTTTTCTATGAGGCGACAACTCTGCGTCAATAGCAAACCCGTTACAACTAGCACAGTTTTCTATCTTGACCAATATAGTTGCACTTCTTCCGTATAGATATAATTGATCATTTTGCCAAATCAAAGGCTCAGACTCGGAGTCGGGGATCCAATTGATAGATTCTAAATGTTCCTTGACAAAAAGTCCGGATCCAAAATATATCTCATGCTCTTTGACATAGTCGACGTTTCCGTAACATACGATTTTCAAACTATCAGGGGTACAGACGCTTTGCATCACGGAATCAAACGCAATCAATCCCTTAGCTCTATACTCCCTATTTATTTCAGTATCGAGAATTTTTAAGCTTATTATCGGATCAACCATGTCGCGAAATACGACTGTATCAAATGGATCACTTTGATCCAATGGATTGACATCGTTTATTTTTAAAACAAAACGCAGTAGATAATAGGTTTGATCGGTTGTTGCGCTCGCTATGAAATTTCCTTTGCGATTTTTTCTTACGCGCGGGTTTCTCATGTACGCATAGGAACCTTTGAAGTTACTATCATCCCAGAGTTTCATGACAAATCGCCATATATCGCGCGACGTGACGTCCTTCCATTGAAACACATCTTTAGCGACAATAAATGGCACCCGCATTAAGAATGAATTGGATTTATTATCTTTATATAATCTCCGATACAAAATATTAGGATTATTTGGGACAGACCGCGCGTCATCATTGCCCTGACTTAAGCCTCTGACAAATTCAACACCTGGATCTGCAAACAATTTCATCCATTTTGGCAATGCGCGGAGCCGTCCCGGATCGACGCGATAGATGCGTTTTTTATGTTTTCCGAATTTCCCAGACTGCCATTGTCTCTTGAACAGTGACTCGTAAGTCTCATCGCCATGAGCGTCCTCACCTGAAACAATTGAACATTGATTGTTATTACCAAAAAATTTAAAATCTAGCTTTGCCCTATTTCCGCTGTCAGATTTGACAGGTGTGCGCAGCCCACAATATACATAGCGTCCAGGGATGGGATCCGCGGTAGCGTCGACGCTGGCGAAATTCATCAATGGTGCCAAACAGAAGGCGACAAGGCATGCGAAGCTAAGCTGCCGGCGTCTGGGTCCCCGAAAAGGACCGATGTTTTGCTGGGTCTCAGGGATCACAGGGCGCACGTGCCGTGCCGCTTCCTGTTCTTGGGCGCCCGTTTCGTGCTGGTCGCTGCCTGTGCGCCCCGTTGTTATCATTGTCCGTCCATCATCTTTGTTCACTCAAATTGAGGCCATGGTAGAATAATTCATAGTGGGTGACCATCCGGTTCCGGGTCGGTTTTTGTCGGGCGCATGGATCGATACAGAGCTTCCCATATACTGCGTTGCCAGGCCGAATGCCTAGCGCACAAGGATAATTGAGGTTCGGTGCGACGCCGCCGCGTTGCAATATTTGAATTTTTGCTTTTCCGCATACCATTCCACACAGGGGAAGGTGTCCAATGTCTGCCGCTGGGCATCGATGAAAATGCGGTCGTTTTTGATGCGTTTCAAAATTTGGCTCCATTCCGGTGACGGTTTTCCGCTTAATTGAGCCATTTGTCCCCTGGTGGGCAATCTCCAACCAGAGTCCTTGATCCCTTTCAAAATGCCCATCGGACCCGCATGGGCCACAAGCAGCCTGCGCATTGCTTCCCTTGCACCATCGTTCCGCGGCACCAGGCTGAAAGACCAGGACAATTCCCCTGTGCGGTAACTAACAGACACCCGCGGCAGCTCAGCCGCCATCACGAGATCTTGAGGAGGCCCGGCGACGATCTGTTCACTAAGGTTTTCGCCGAATTCCCTGTTAGATGATCTTGAAATTCCGATATCGCCTGTACTGTTGGTACTGGATCCGGCGAGAGGGCCGCTGTCTCGACCGGTAAAGACGAGCATTGACCTGTTGTTTGTTTTTTCCGATGTGAGCCGGTATTTCACTGTTAACCCAGACAGTTTCTCGTATGCTGCTAATTGGTCCTCCTGGCTTTCGTATTTGTCGGGTGCCAGTCTCCATAACATCATCCTGTGCAGTCTTGGATGCGCGGCCCAAAAATCCATGGCACGGTGTTCACCAGCTTTGATTGTATTTTTTTCTTTAGGCGACATTTCGGCGTTGACAACAATGCCATTACAACTGGCGCAATCTTCAATTCTAACCGATATTTTTGCACTTTTTCCGTACAGATACAATTTGTCGCCCTGCCAAACCAAAGGCTCAAGGTCCGGGATCCAATTGATAAATTCAAGATGCTCTCTAACGAATTTTTCTGATCCTACATAAATACCAAATTCTCGAGTATAGTTAGAACTTCCGTAACAAGATAATTCAAACTCTTTAGGATGACAGACACTTTGCATCACAGAATCAAACGCAATCAAACCCTCACTCCGATATTCCCTATTTGACTCAGTATCGAGGACTCTTAAACTAAATACCGGATCATAGAGTTCGCGAAATACAGCGGTATCGAATCGATCACCGGGATCCAGTGAATTGATATCGTTTCGTTTTAAGACGAAGCGCAGCAAGTAATATGTTTGATCGGTTGTTGCTTTCGCTCTAAATTTGTTGCCCTTCTTTTGCACGAGCGGGTTCCTCATATAGGCATAGGCGCCACGGAATTTCGGATCATCCCAGAGCTTCATAACAGTCTGCCATACCTGACGCCGCGTGACGTTCTTCCATTGAAACACATCTCGGGCGACATAAAATGGCACCCGCATCAAAAACGAATCCCCTTCTGGATACAATTGCCTGTAAAAAATCCTTGGATTGGTCGGGACGGGCACTGCATCCAAATTGCCTTGATCTAGACCAAACAGAAATTCGACATCCCTGTGCGTAAATAAATCGAACCATTTAGGAAATGAGCGGAGTCGTCCCGGATCAATGCGATATATGCGGGTACTTCCTTTATTTCCCTTGCCATCCTGCCATTGATTTTTGAAAAATGCTGCGTAAGTGCTGCCGTCGAGAACCCCTTCACCTGTAACAAACGAGCATCTTGTTTTACCAAGCAGGATATTATCCGAATAAATCTTATGTTTATTCTCCGATTTATCAGGGGCGCGTTCCCCACAGTACAAATAATGTCCAGGGATGGGATCCGCGGCGGCGTCAACGCTTGCGAAGTTCAACAACGGTGCCAAACAGTAGGCCGCGAAGCATGTCAGACCAAGCCGCCGGCGCCTGTTTCCGCGTAAAGGATCGGGACTTCGCCGCGTCACACGGGTCACCGGGCGCATGCGCCAGGCCGCTTCCATTTGGTGCGCCCCTGATTCGCTCTGGCCGCGGCCTGTGCGCCCCGTTGTTATCATTCTCCACCCATCTTCATTGTCCATGAAAATCGCCACTGTGATAGACTATTTCATGGACCGCACCAGAACGAGCGCCGTTCGCTGTGTCAGCCGGGCATCGCAGTTTTTGAATTTCTTTTGGCGAACATGCCATTCCGCACACGGGAAGGTGTTATATGATTGGGTCCGGCCGCTGGTAAATACTCGATCGCCCTGAATGCGACGTAAAATTTCAATCAAGTCAAGCGGCGCGTTTTTGCGCAACCGGTCCAATTGCCGCCGCGTAGGAAGACGCCAATCGCCGGCAATTTGTTTTAACAGCCCTTTCGGTCCCTTGTGGGCCTCAAGCAATCGACGCACGTTTTCTCTGGAGACGTCATTGTTCGGCACTAAACTGAAAGACCAGGCCAACTCTTCCGTCAGGTGGCTCTGTTCAACTTGTGGCATGGAAGGCGGTAGAACAGATGCAACGCGACCAGGGTCGAGGCGTCGCTTCGGGCTTTTTTCCATAGGCGGGGGCAGTTCCAGAAGCGAATTGCATCCCGGCGTCAATCTCGAGAAGGCATCTTTTCCTTGGCTGCCGGCCTCGGATCCGGCAGCTGCTTCCAGTTCGATTGGAAAAATTGCCGCAAGAGTCGTTTGCAAAAGATCCGCATAACTCTTGCCGCGTCCATCCTCTGACCCAACGGCAATGCCGGCTTTCAGGTCGGCCTCCTTTTGTGCCAGTCTTCGTACTTGGTCTTGCCAGCCAACATATTCATTGGAACCATTCGGTCGGCCGCCGTTAACGCCGTTTAACGCTGAAACCTGTCGCCTGATATAGCCCAACCCGTCCGTAACATCGCGATCAAGGCTCTCGCACTTTTTTCGGGTTATATTATGTGCTTCACGGCTGATTCCAAAGCCATGCACTGTATAATTAACTTCCACAAATCCGAATACCGCCGGTTGACCAAAGGCAATCCGCTGGCGGTCAACATAGAATCGCGCTTCGGAAAATCTGGTTGTGAGTTGTGAACCGCCGGTCTTGTCCGGCCGGCTGGTACCCTGGGTAACAGGCGATGACAATGCTTTTCTAACGAATGCCGTTCGCAGTTTAATCGGTTTCAACAGACTGGCCGCCAAGCCCTCGAATTTAATGGCATCGTTATTTGGGTTGCCGTACGACCCATAACTGGAGAATTCAAGAATTCTGCCACTATGGCTTTTGTCAACAGCATCGACAAAATTTCTAACACCTTCCCGCAACGTCATTGCCGTTCG
>JAJFGG010000074.1 GCA_021776235.1 Alphaproteobacteria bacterium
GCCACATACGCCAGATCGAGCGCGGCCGATCCCATGCGCCTGATCCCGGCGCACTCGGCCATCACGGCGCCCAGTTCCGCCAGATAGCCCGGAGTGCCCGCACGGCCCATGTGCGGAATGCCGGTACCTATCACCGCATCGCCCATGTGCCGGCGCGCAGCGACCCGCAGGCGGCGGTCGTTCAGGTATGCGCCCTGGCCCTTCTCGGCCCAAAACATTTCATCCGAGACCGGCGCATATACCAGCCCGGCCGTCACCTCACCGGCTTCTTCCAAGGCGATGGAGATGCTGAACATCGGGATGCCATGCATGAAATTAGAGGTGCCATCGATAGGATCAATAATCCAACGCCGGGTTTCGTCCTCGCCTACAATGTCTTTGCCTTCCTCCGTCAGAAAGCCGAAGTTCGGGCGCGCCTGTTGCAGGGCGTCCCGCAGTTTTTCATCGGTGCGAACATCCGCGGCCGTGACGAAATCCCCAGGTCCCTTGCGCGAGACCTGTAGATTCTCCACCTCGCCAAAATCGCGTACCAGGCGACGCGAGGCCTTGCGGGCTGCCTGCTGCATCACATTCATGACAGGGGATGTTCTGGACATCTATTCAGTCCTATCGGCGTTAAAACAAAGCACAACCACGGCCCCGCGCCATGGACGCATTTTCAAAGAGACCTGGACCGGGTGGCGGCGCGTGCCGCCGCCGCCACAGCGGTAGTTTAACATGAGCAGGCATTCGATCAGTTGTCGGCGCGTTTCACGTAGGCGCCGTCTTCGGTGCTAACGACAATCTTGTCGCCGACGCCAATGAACGGAGGCACGGAGGAGCGGATGGCATTTTCCAACAAGGCCGGTTTATAGGACGCGGCGGCGGTCTGACCTTTCAAAACCGGTTCGGTATCGGTCACTTCCAGGATCACATGCTCAGGCAGGGAAACGCCGAGCACGGCGCCCTCGTAGCTTTCAATGGTCACCGCCATGCCATCCTGCAGATAGGCGGCCTGTTCGCCCAGTTGGTCGGCGTTCAATGCCACCTGTTCATAGGTTTCCGTATCCATAAAAGTATAGCTGTCGCCGTCACCGAACAGAAACTGGTGCTCTTTTTGATCCAGGCGCACGCGTTCCACATTTTCCGAGGCGCGAAAACGCTCGTTCAATTTGCTGCCGTCCCGCAGGTTTCGCAACTCGACCTGCAAATAGGCTCCGCCCTTGCCCGGTTGTGTATGAGCGATTTTCACCGCCCGCCACAGACCGCCCTTATGTTCGACGACATTACCGGGCCGAATGGCATTCCCGTTAATTCTCATGGCATTTTCCTTATGCGAAGTTCCGCGCCGGCTGCCGCTCAATAGCGCGGAAAGGCGGCGGAACCTACCAGGGCAGCCGGCCGGAAGCAACGATGAAGCTGCGGTGAAGCGGCGACGCACGGGACAGTCATTATTTCATTTTGCCAAGGCAATTTTGCTGGGCTAGGCTTTCCGCAGTGACAATTGGGAGATAGGGGAAGACAGATGGAAATTACCAGGCACAATCCGGGCCCGCGCATGAGCCAGGCAGTGGAACACAATGGCGTGGTCTATCTGGCCGGGCAGGTGGCCAACGATCAGAACGGCGACATTGGTGAACAGACCGGTCAGGTCCTGGCCAAGATCGATGCCCTGCTGGCCCAGGCGGGAAGCGACAAATCGAAACTGCTTTGGGCCCAGCTATGGGTCACGGATATGCGTAACTTCGCCGCCATGAACGAAGTTTGGGACAGCTGGATTGATCCCAACAACCCGCCGGTCCGCGCCGGCCTGTGCAGCGATCTTGCGGCGCCGGGCTATCTGGTTGAAATTATGGTGATGGCAGCGAAGTAAGGCCCCATATCAGGGGCGAAGCGCCTGGCTGCAGGAAATGAACAGCCAGGTAAAGGGAGACTTATGACATGGGCAGACCCTGTAAGGCGTATATCGCCGGGGCATACGAGCATCCGACCCGGCATGCCGTGGATATTTCCGTGGCGCAACTGCATGCCGATGTGGCAAGGGGCGCCTTGGCCGACGCGGGACTGACCAAGGCCGACGTGGACGGCTATTTTTGCGCCGGCGACGCGCCGGGCCTGGGCGGTTTGTCCATGGCGGAATACATGGGTCTGGATCTTCGTTATACGGACACGACTGAAACCGGCGGCTCGTCATATGTCATACATCTGGGTCATGCCGCCGAAGCCATCGCCGCCGGCAAGTGCTCGGTCGCGCTGATCACCCTGGCGGGGCGCCCCAAAATGGCCAACCCCGGGCCCACACGAAACTATGGCGACGACACGCCCGACGGCGGTTTCGAGGCGCCCTTCAGTCCAACCATTGTCAATAACTACGCCATGGCAGCCATGCGCCACTGCCACGAATTCGGCACCACGTCCGAGCAACTGGCCTGGATAAAAGTGGCGGCATCGCAACACGCCCAACACAACAAACATGCGGTGCGCCAAGAAGTCGTCACGGTCGAAGACGTGCTGAATTCTCCGATGATCGCCGACCCCCTGCATCGCCTCGACTGCTGTGTCATCAGTGACGGTGGCGGCGCCCTGGTGGTGGTCAGTCCGGAGATCGCCAAATCCCTGGGCGACCGCTGCGTCAAACTGCTGGGCCAGGGCGAGGCTGTCAAACATCTGAATGGCGGCAGGATCGACCTGACCTACACCGGCGCCGTCCATTCAGGCCCCAGGGCCTTCGAAGAGGCGAACCTGACCCCCGCCGACATGGACTGCGCCATGATCTATGACAGCTTTACCATCACCGTATTGATGACCCTGGAAGACCTGGGCTTTTGCGAGAAGGGCCAGGGCGGCAGGTTTGTTGCCGACGGCAACCTGATTTCCGGCGTCGGCAAGCTGCCCTTCAACACCGACGGCGGCGGCCTGTGCAACAACCATCCCACCAACCGGGGCGGCATGACCAAGGTGATCGAGGCGGTGCGGCAATTGCGCGGCGAAGCACATCCAAAAGTCCAGGTGCCCGACTGCACCTTGGCCCTGGCCCACGGTACCGGGGGACAGATCGCTACCCGCATGGGCAGCGCCACGGCAATTCTGGGAAGGAACGACGCATGAGCGAGAGCGAGCGCAGCTACCCGCAACCGGCCGTGAACGTGGAAACACAGCCGTTCTGGGACGGCACCGCGGCCGGCAAATTGCTGCTGAAACGGTGCCGTGATTGTGGCGAGAGCCATTATTATCCCCGCGCCATTTGCCCTTTCTGTTTCAGCGCAGAGACGGAATGGTATGAGGCCTCGGGCCAGGGCCAAATCTATACCTATTCCGTTATGCGCCGGGCGCCCGTCCCTTACGTCATTGCCTTCGTTACCCTGGCCGAGGGCGTCAGCATGATGACCAATATCGTGGATTGCGATCCGGACGCCGTGGCCATCGGCCAGGACGTGCAACTGACCTTCCGCGAAACCGAGGGCGGTTTTGCCTTGCCGGTTTTCACGCCGGCGGCCGCCTGACAAATTCTTTCGAACGGTCCCTGGGATTTGCTATAATGCGCCGCGTCTTGGGGTCGCGGGGGACAAAGCGATGAGAGCGGGGCAAAATCCGGAATCATTATTTAGGGCGTGTCTGAAAAACGCTTGCGCGGCGCCATCGACCGCAATCCGGCTCATGGCCGGCCTGATAATCGCCCTGGTCTTGGCCGGCCCGGCGATTGCCGCTCCGCAGATGCTGGTACTGCTGGAAAGCGGCGGCCGCCTGCCGCTGCAATGCGCCGAGGCGCGTTGCGTGGTGGAACTGGCGGCAATGTGCCTGCAGCCCGAACGCCGGATGCCGCTGGCCGGGCGTCATTATCGTACAACAGACATGGATGCAATCACCGTGGCCGGCTTCGACGAGACGGGCACGGCAGTGCGGCGGCGGCTTCCAGTTGGGGCACGGCTAACGGCATTGCGCAGTCATACCGCCGTGCGCCTGGAGATCTCGGCCGTCTGGCTAGGACAAAACTTCGCCGCCCTGCAGGGTGTCGCAGTACAGGGCGGTGCGATCCTTGAACCCGTTGTCATAGCCGGTGACGCCAAGCCAATGACACGGGCGGAGACCCGTCAGGTCAAGGATCGGGCCGTGTCCCTGGCCCGGGGGGCCTTCGCCGGAAATCCCGGCTCTGTCCTGACGGCTCGGGTCAGCAATTACCTGATCAATGCCTTGCCCAAGGGAAAAACGGTGCAGCCAGGCGCCCTGGAAACGGCCTGGAGAAACGCCCTGGCCAGGATACCGGCCAACGCCGAAGATCTTTCAACAACGCGTTTCCTCGTGAACTATTGTCAATACAGCGCCGACAACGGCCTCGCGGCCAGCCTGCAAAGCTGCTTGCAAGGGCGCCAGGATCGGGCATTGGAGGATCTGCACCAGGACTACATCAACGCCTTGGGGACAGGTAGCTGATACACCGGCACGGGATGCCCGTCTTCTCTTCAACCGAAGAGAATAAAATCATCGGTGTGAAGTTCGCTGGCCCGCACCCCCAACAAGGTAACTGAATTATCGCTGTCAAGTTGGATCCGCACATCTGCGCCATTGTCGCTGGCGCGCGATAGGACATCCTCGATGCTCGCAAGCCCCCAGGCGCCCAGGTCTATTCGGTCGTCGCTTCCGGCGCCTGCAGAAAAGTCTGTGATGCTGTCGTCGCCATCATTTTGAGAGAAAATGAACAAATCATCGCCGTCACTGGCGAGCAAAACGTTCTCCCCGGCTGAACTCGCGGTCGAGACTGAAGCAACATCTCCAGCCTCGATCTGTTGGGCCGGATTCTCTGAGTCCGGCACTGCAACGGTATCTTGGGCCGGATTCTCTGCGACCTCCGTGACTGACTCAACGCTATCTACTGCACCGGTATCTTGGGACGGATTCTCAGCGTCCGGGACATCCGTCGCAAGCGTCGTCAAAACAAAGGGCTTCCAATCCGTTGTAGAAAGACCGTCCGAGCCGCGCACCCAAAGCTGGTCGGTCCCCGAGACACTGCCGCCAACAACGGTCACGGTGCCCAGCTCCGAAGCCGCGACATGGAAGCTCTGGCCCGGCGCCTCCCTGACACCATTGACGGCAAAATAACCGCTGGAGGGGTCCGCGCCGGAGTCCCAGAAGTAGTAGTCCGTCGCCGCATCGCCATCGCCGTCGCTGTAGCTCAACAGAGAGCCGACAGAGACAGAGGCATCGCTTGCCACAGAGACGCTTGACGCGCCCAGGACCGGCGCCTGGTTCGTCGTCGTCAGAACAAAACGCAGCCATTCCGTTGTAAATATACCGTCCGAGCCGCGCACCCAGAGATGGTCGGTCCCCGGGACACTGCCGCCGACAACGGTCACGTTGCCCAGATCCGCAGCCGCCACATAGTGGTTCTGGGCCGCCGCCAGCCGGACACCACTAAGGGCAAAATAGCCGCTCGATGGGCCCGTACCGGAGTCCCAGAAATAGTAACCCGTCGCTGCGTCGCCATCACCGTCGCTGAAACTCAGCAGAGTGCCGACCGCGACAGAGGCATCGTGCGCCACAGAGACATTCGAGGCCGTCACCACCGGAGCCTCCGGGCCGTCCGTGGTCACGGTCAGGCTCTGCCA
>JAJFGG010000075.1 GCA_021776235.1 Alphaproteobacteria bacterium
CACAGGATTCCGGGTTCTCTCTGGCGTTGGGCGGTCGCTTTTTTGTGACCAACTCTTACGCGCTCGGGGTCGCGCTAGACCCGGCGTCAGAACGAGCACGCTCATGTCGAAATTTGTAACGGTGAACTTCCGTAGTGCCGAGTTGGTCGGGGCATGGACGAACGTAGCCAGGCCTGTTAGGACAACCCGTAGAAAGACCGTCGCGGCAGCACCGCGACTCCCATATTGCACGTAGCGTCGGCCTTGGAATGAACTTTATCGAACGGTATCTCAACCGGCACATCCTGCTTGAGATTTGCCCTGTCGTTGTGTTTTTTGTCGTGAACTATGGCTGGGGTCTTATGCCTGCGACGGCAGCGGTGGTGGCGGCTACCGTGATCGCTGTAGGGATCGGGCTGGCAGTAGAGCGTCGCGTTCCAGTCCTCGCCATCGTCACGCTGGTTCTCGTCCTACTATTGGGCGGAGCTAGTTTGGCATTCAACGACGAAACCTTCATCAAGATGAAGCCGACTGTCGGGAAGTGCCTTTTTGCGACCGCCCTTGGTATTGGCCTTTTCTTTAGACCTAGTTTTCTCGCCCGAGCGCTAGAAGGTCAAGTGAAGCTCACTGGACCCGGTTGGCGTGTCCTGACTGTGTGTTGGATCGGAGTTGCACTTGGCCTGGCAGCCCTGAACGAGATCCTTTGGCGCACGCTGGAGACGGACACTTGGGTTGCCTTCAATACTGCATTAACACCAGTGTCAATCATTGGCTATATCTCGATTACCAGGTTGATTGCGCCACGCTATTGGCAGGAAGAACCTGCAGAAAATCGCTGAGCCCAAGTTCCGCCCGGGTTAAACTGCGACATGCCTTGCGCCGGCAATCGTGCCGAATACAGTGTGATACCGAATACGGTGACAGCGAGTACGGTGCAGTCCACCATCGCTTCGTGTCTTTATCTATCTTGGCATTTCCCACCTTGAAATTGGAATAGGTGTCTGCGAAGGAGATCACGAGTAATAGCTGAATCTCACTGACGGCCAATCAAGGCTGGTGAAGGGGCCCCCGGTCGGGTTATTTTCGCGGTCGCAATGAAAGCGGAGAGGGATGAGTTATGAGCGACATCGACTATCAGGCCATTTTGCCCGAGGGCTGGAACCGGGCGCGGGGGTTTTCCTATGGCGTTGCCGCCGTCGGCAGCCGTGTTCTGCGCATCGCCGGGCAGATCGCCGCCACCGATGGCAATCAGCCCGTGGACCCCGATCTTGACTTCGGCGGGCAATGGGAACGCGCCATGGGCAACCTGGTAACCATACTGAGGGCGGCGGGTGGCGAACCGGCCAACCTGGTCATGCTGCGGGCCTTCGTGACGGATATCGATGCCTTCAACGCCGCCGGTCCGGCCGTCGGCGCGGCCTGGGGAACCCACCTGGGCAAGCATTTCCCGGCCATGACCCTGGTCGAGGTCAGCCGTTTGATCGACCCCAACGCCATGGTCGAGATCGAGGGCGAAGCGGTGCTGAGCTAAAATATGGCGATGTTTCGGGCCGGGCTGCAAATGTTTGCGTCCGCAGGCCTAATGGCTATGCTCGTGATGGCTATACGCGTGACGGCGGCACCGGGAATGGGACTGGTAGATGGCGAAGCTTGATCGCGATACCTTCGAGCGGCGGACGGGCATCCGCTCCGCCGACTATGATCAGCTCAAACAGATCCCCCTTTTCGCCGGCATGACCGACGACACCATCATGAATCTGCTGGTGGACGCCACCGCGCGGCGCTATCCCCGCGGCACCTCGTTATTCATGCAGGGGGAACAGGCGGATCGTTTCTTTGTCGTTCTCGAGGGCTGGGTCAAGGGCTTCCGCCAGGCCCCGGATGGCCATGAAAGCGTGATCGCGGTGTTCGGCCCTGGCGAATCCTTCGCTGAAGCGGCAATGTTCGTGTCCGGTAATTTTCCCATCAGCACGGAAATCGCGGCTGACGCGCGGCTGCTGGTGATACCGCGCAGCGGCTTGTTGAACCAGTTGCGCGAGGACCCCGATATCGCCCTGAAGATGCTGGCCTCCATGTCGCGCCGCCTGCGCGGGTTCGTCCAGCAGGTGGAGCAGTTGACGGTTAAATCGGCGACCCAGCGTCTGGCGGCCTTCCTGGAGAAACTGGTCGATGTTGAAGCCGGGCCAGACGAATTCCAGCTGCCCCTGGACAAAATGCTGATTGCCGGCCGCCTGGGTATGCAGCCGGAAACCTTGTCCCGGGCCCTATCCAAGCTACGTTCCATTGGGGTGGCGACCGAAGGGCATCGGGTCATCGTCAAGGATGTCGCGGCCCTGCACGCCATCAACGACGACGATGAATAGCGCCCTGATGAATCTAATCGGCCGGGAGGGGTGCCGATATGGTACCTAGTAATGACCTAACAATTCGTGATGGCCACTCGAACAGCAGACCAGGGGATTGGCGATGAGCACGACAAAAAAAGTTCCGCAATATTGTTATCAATGCGTCGCCGGGCCGGATTTCCTTACCGTCAAGGTCGAGGACGGCGTGGCGACGGAGATCGAGCCGAACTTTGCCCTGGCGGATGTCCACCCAGGCGCCGGCAAGTCCTGTGTCAAGGCCTACGGCCTGGTGCAAAAGACCTACAATCCGAACCGCCTGCTGACACCAATGAAGCGGACCAACCCGAAGAAGGGGCGGGATGAAGATCCCGGCTTCGTGCCTATTTCCTGGGACGAGGCCCTGGGCATGGTGGAAGGGAAACTCAAGGAGATTCAGGCCAAGGGTTTGTACGATGAATTGGGCTATGCCCGCGTCGCCGCCTCGTTCGGCGGCGGCGGCACGCCGACGTATTATATGGGGACTTTTCCGGCCTTTTTGGGCGCCTGGGGCGCGGTTGATTTCAGTTTCGGTTCAGGGCAGGGGGTGAAATGCACCCATTCCGAACATTTGTACGGGGAGTTGTGGCATCGCGCCTTTACCGTATCCGCCGATACACCAACGACGAACTATATTCTGTCATTTGGCGGCAATCCGGAAGCCTCCGCCGGGGTGATCGGCATTTCGCGGCATGCAGATGCACGGGCGCGCGGGGCCAAGCGGGTGCAGATCGAACCGCACCTGTCGGTTACCGGGGCCTGTTCGGCGGAATGGGTGCCGATCCGGCCGAAAACCGATCCCGCCTTCATGTACGGCCTGATCCACGTGATGCTGCACGAAATGCCCCGGGAACGGCTGGACCTGGAATTCCTCACCGATCACACAGGTTCGCCCTATCTGGTGGCGCCGAACGGCTATTTTCTGCGTGATCCGGTAACCCACAAGCCGTTGATGTGGGACAACACCCGGGGCGCCGCCGTAACCTTCGATACGCCGGACATAAAACCGGCCCTGGAGGGCAGCTTCACCGTCTCGGGCGTTGAAGTCGGTGCCGATGGCGAGGAATGGCAGCACGAAGCGATCGAGGTGCAGACCGCGTTCAGCCATCTGGTCAAACAGATGGCGCAATACACCCCGGAATGGGCCGAGGAGATTTGCCAGGTACCGGATGGCTGCATACGCCGCATCGCCGATGAATTTGTCTCGCATGCCCAGGTTGGCGACACCATAGAGATCGATGGCGAAGTCCTGCCCCTGCGGCCCGTGGCGGTCATTCTGGGCAAAACGGTCAACAACGGCTGGGGCGGATATGAATGTTGCTGGGGGCGTACTTTGCTGGCCTGTCTGGTCGGCTCGTTGGAGGTGCCCGGCGGCACCCTCGGCACCACGGTACGTCTGAACCGGCCCGCCACAACGCGTCAGGCCAGCGTCATCGGCGGCCCGGACGGCTTCATGCAATACCCCATGAATGCGACGGACAAGGAAGGCTGGCAGGAGACGCCGAAGGCCCGAAACGCCCACGATACCCTGGTGCCATTGTCGGCCTCTTCACCGTGGAGCCAGGCCCTGGGCCCGACCCACCTGGCCTGGATGTTCCGCAAGGAAAGTCCGGAAAACTGGCCAGAGGTCTCGGCTCCTGATCTGTGGTTCGTCTATCGCACCAATCCGGCGATCTCGTTCTGGGATACCAAGGCGGTGACCGAGCGGATCGCCGAATTCCCCTTCATTGTCTCGTTCTGTTACATCCGGGACGAAACCAATCATATGGCGGATGTTCTGCTACCCGAATGCACCGATTTTGAAAGCACCCAGCTTATCCGGGTCGGCGGCACAAAGTTCATAGAAAGTTATTGGGATCACGAAGGGGTCGCCCTGCGTCAACCGGCCATCAAGCCCCTGGGCGAGACCCGGGATTTCACCGATATCGCCACCGAGCTGGCGGAGCGCGCCGGTATTCTGGATAAATATAACAATGCCATCAACCGCGGTGCCGGCGGCGTGCCCTTGCGTGGCGGCAACTATGACTTCAGCCTGGATATTGAACAGAGCCATGGTGCGGAAGAGATCTGGGACGCCATGTGCCGGGCAGCGTCGGCCGAATTGACCGACGGCGCTGAAACCGATGGTTTGGACTGGTACAAGGAGCATGGCATTCGTACCCGGCCGATCTCGCGCCTGATCTGGTATCTGTTCCCGGAACTGCGCAAAAAGGGCCTGCGCTTTGAAATGCCTTATCAGGAACAGCTGTACCGGGTCGGCAAACAACTGGGCAATCGTTTGCACGAAAAAGGCATCGAATGGTGGAACGAACAACTCAAGGAATACGAACCCTTGCCGCCCTGGAAGGATTTTCCAGGCATCTGGGAACAGGCCACGGTGAATTCCGGCGGCGCGTTGGCGGACTATCCCTTCTGGCTGCTGACCTCGCGCAGCATGCAACTGGCCTGGGGCAGCAACAGCTCGATCCAGATGATCGACGAGGTGGCGAAGAACATGCGCGGCCACAGGGCGGTCGTCATGAACGCCGGCCGGGCGGCGGAAATGGGCATCGAGGACGGCGATCTGGTGGAGATCAATTCGACCTTGCGCGGCACCAAGGGCCGGGTCGTGCTGAAACAGGGCATCCGGCCCGATACGATTTTGATCCAGGGCCAGTTTGACCATTGGGTCACGCCCTATTCAAAGGACAATCCCGCCCCCAGCATGAATACCGTCGTGCCCATGTCCTTGGCCCTGACCGACGCCACCGGGTCGGCGGCCGATATCGTCCGGGTCGCGGTGAAACGTCTGGAGGGCCCGGCGTGACCCGCTATGTGATGGTTGCCGATCTGCGCCGCTGCGTCGGTTGCCAGACCTGTACGGCGGCCTGCAAGCATGCCAACGCGACACCGCCCGGGGTGCAATGGCGCCAGGTGCTGGATATGGAAACCGGCACCTATCCCCAGGTGCAACGCACCTTTGTGCCGGTCGGCTGCATGCATTGCGCCGATCCGCCCTGCGAGCATGTCTGCCCCTCCACGGCGACCAAGATCCGCCCCGACGGCATTGTCGAGATCGATTATGATCTGTGCATTGGCTGTGGCTATTGCGCCGTGGCCTGCCCCTATCAGGCCCGCCATATTGTCCACAAGCGGGATCTGGCCTACGACAAGCAGGCCATGGCGCACGAAGACGCGCGTTTTGACGAGGGACGTATGTCCGTAGCCATGAAGTGCAATTTCTGCCAGGGCCGTATCGATACCGCCAAGGAGACCGGGCAAACCCCTGGCGTCGATCCGGAGGTGACCCCGGCCTGCGTCAATTCCTGCATTGCCGATGCCCTGCATTTTGGTGACCGCGATGATCCCAACAGCAATGTCTCGGCCCTGTTGGCGGAGAACCAGACCTTCCGCATGCACGAGGAACTGGGGACGGATCCGGGTTTCTATTACATCTGGGACAAGAACGAATGAGCCGTATTGAACCCTGGCACCAGGTCAATTGGGACTGGCGCGCCGCCGGCAACTTTATTGGCGGCGGCAGCGGCACGGGGCTGGTGATCCTGGCGGCGCTGGCCGCCGGCCAGGGAACCACTTATTGGCCATTGGGTTTTCTCGGCGTCATTCTGGTCGGCATCGGCCTGTTTTGCGTCTGGTTGGAGATCGGCCGTCCCTGGCGCGCGCTGCATGTCTTCTATCATCCGCAGACCTCGTGGATGACCCGTGAAGCCTTTGTTTCGGCCCTGCTGTTGCCCGTTACGATGGTGGCGGCCCTCGCTTCATCGCCATTCCTTTTTGAGCCCGCCGTCGCCAAGGGTGCGATCTGGCTGGCGGCGCTGCTGGCCGCGCTTTACCTTTATTGTCAGGCCCGCATTCTGCACTGCTCGAAAGGTATTCCGGCCTGGCGGCATCCCAGCCTGATGCCGGTCATCATCCTGACGGGCTTGACGGAAGGGGCGGGCTTTTTGCTGATGGGGACCGCCCTGGTCGGCGGTCATTTTGTATGGCCGCTGCTGTTGTTGTTGATCCTGCTATTGGGACGCTGGATGGCCTGGCGCCGCTACCTGGCGAACCTTGCGGAAACCGGCGCGCCGAGCAAGGCCTTGGCGGTCCTGAACGGGGCCACGCCGATGATCAATATTCTGGGACATTATGCGGCGTCCATCCTGATTGTGCTGGCTCTGCTCACCGGTGCATTTGGTCCTCTGTTCGCGGCCCTGGCCGGCCTGGCCGCTATTGCCGGCGGCTGGCAGATGAAATTCGTCGTCGTCGCCCGCGCGGCCTTCAATCAAGGCTTTGCCCTGCCCCTGACCCCCGTACGCGGGACCGGAAAGCCCGGCCCGGCTGACAAGCCCGGTTGGAGCAAGAGCGGGCCGTAATTATGACGGTGCTGATCAGCGCCCCCCATTGGCAGGCTGACGACGGCTGCCACATTGATGTCCGGGGTTTGCCCGCGCCGCAGCCCATGCTGCAAATTCTCGCTCTGCTGGAAACCGTGGCTGGGGGCGGGGTGATTGTGCATCACGACCGCGAACCGATCTATCTGTATCCGGAATTGACGGAACGGGGCTGGAACCACGAAATCGTGCCGGGCGAGGCCGGCGAGGTTCGCCTGCGCCTGTGGCGCGACAATGCTTATACCAATGGTCATTGATAATAGACCGGTCGCTGCATGAGCCTGGGCGCGACCTCGTTCCTGGGCAGCGCGGGGGACCGTCTGCTGCCGCTATCCGTGCCCTTTCGGTTTTTCGGCGCGGCCGTGCTGTTCCATCTGGCGGCCTGGGCGGTCCTGGTGGCCGGCGCCGGCGAGCTGGCGGCTTTCAGGGGCGGCGCTGGACCGGTGCTGGCGGCGGTTCATCTGATGACCCTGGGCGTGTTCGTGATGACCGCCATGGGCGCCAGCCTGCAACTGCTGCCTGTCGCCACCCTGCAGGGCTTTGCCGCGCCGGCCAGGATCAACGCCATTTGGTGGTTGCTGAACATCGGCACCATATGTCTGGCCGCCGGCATGTACCTGGCCTGGCATCAGGCCATGGTGGCCGGGGGCGTCGCGCTGAGCCTGGCCATAGCCCTCTATTTGCAGCTGTTGCTGGGTAATTTGCGCCGTGGCGGCGCCATGGCGGCGGTGGTCGCCCATGGCTGGCTGGCGGCCGCTGCCTTGATTGGTTTGTTGCTCCTCGGCCTGATCCTGATCGCTAACCAGGAGCATGGCTTTCTGGCCGATGCGCAGCGCGCCGCCGTGAGCCATATGTTATTGGCGGCCTATGGCTTCATGGGCTTGCTGGCCATGGGTTTCAGCTATGTCCTGGTGCCGATGTTTGCCCTGGCGCCAATGCCCTCGGACAGATGGGCCCTGGCGGCCCTGCTTTGCACCTGCGCCGGCTTGGCCTTGGGGCTTGCGGGCACCTGGTTTGGCCAGGATGTCTGGGCCGCGGTAGGCGGCGGCATCGGCCTGGCCGGCGCTGCCCTCTATCTGGGCTTGATGGCAATGACCTTGAGACAAAGGATGCGCAGGAAACTGGGCCCGGCATTCATTATGATGCGCTTGTCATGGGCCTTATTGCCTTTGAGCCTGTTCAGCGGCATCGCCTGGGCCCTGGACTTGCTGCCGGACTGGGGCGCGGTGTTATTCGGCCTGTGGTTGCTGGGCTGGTTGCTGGGCTTTCTGTTGGCTATCCTGCAAAGGATCGTGCCGTTCCTGGCGTCCATGCACGCGGCCCTGGCCATGAAACGCCGCCCCCCCACCGTGACCGCGTTGACGGCCGCGGGCCCGCTTGCCGCGCATCTTTACTGTCATTGTGCGGCATTGATATTGCTATCTGCCGGCATCGCCTGGGCCATGCCCGTTCTGGTGAGCCTGGGCACCCTGGCGGGGCTGTTGGGCGCGGCGTCTTTCGCGTGGTTCTTTCTGTTGGCGGTGCTGAAGTATCGGGCCGCCCTCAAGGCGCCGTCTGCTTGACCACGATCAATGAAGCCCGCCACGGGATGTGGCTATCCTCCGTCTCGTTGCCGTTGCTGATGTTGGGATCGACGAATGTACCATGATAGCCATATCGCCCAGGTGCTGCACGACGAGCATCTTCGGATCATTGATCTGATGAATCGTCTGGAAGGCTTTACCACGGGCCGCAAGGCGAAGAATGCCCCCGACCTTGATAATGCGGTGGCGTCGACCCTGTTGGCCGACCTGAACGCGGAATTGCAGGGTGTGGCGGGGCATCATTTTGATTTCGAGGAAAAGCAGATCTTCCCTGCGTTGACGGCCATTGGTGACGTTGCAATCCCGCATATGTTGCGCCAGGAACATGATCTGCTGCGTAATCTTTCAGAGGTCATGTTGCCCATGGTGCAGAAAGCCCGCGGTGATGGTTTCACGGCCGATGATTGGGGCACGTTCCGCGACCTGGCGTTGGAATTGGTGGAACGGCAAATCACCCATATCCAGAAAGAAGAGATGGGCCTTTTGCCGGTCTTGAGCGAAGTGTTCGAAGAACAACAGGATGGCGAACTGGCGCTGCTCTTCGCCGAGGCGTAGAGGGCTTCACCAGCCGAGTATACCTGCCGGCCCGCCAGTCTGATTAGCGGTCCCTGTGAATAAGGCCGGGCAGCAAACTGCCGATGGTTCTTGTTATCCATGACCAGAAAATAGGACTGTCGACAGGCCCCGCCCCGCGTGGAAGACTTTAGCCGATTCCCGCGGGCCGCACAGCCTGAGCAGCAGGACCATAGAGACCATCCCATGCCACATGCTGATTTCGTCCATCTTCGCGTACATTCGGCCTTTTCGCTGTCCGAGGGCGCCATTCATATCAAGGATTTGGCGGATCTTTGCCGCCATGGCGAGATGCCCGCAGTGGCGATTACCGATACGGGTAATCTGTTCGGCGCCCTGGAATTCTCCGAGGCCATGATCGCGGCCGGGGTGCAACCCATTATCGGCGCCGTCATGGCCCTGTGCCGCAGCGACGGGGAGCCCGGCGGCATCAAGTTGGAGCCCGACCGCCTGGTCCTGCTAAGCCAGTCGGAGGTTGGCTATGAGAACCTCTCCCGGCTTTCCTCGAAATCCTACCTGCAAAGCGACGGAGGCGAGACGCCCCAGGTTGAGATGGCGGATTTGCGCCAGTGGGGTGATGACCTTATCTGCCTCACCGGTGGGGCTGAGGGGCCCTTGGGCCGATTGCTGATCGCCGGCCAGAAAGACCATGCCCGCGCCCTGTTACAAGAACTCGGCGCCATTTTCCCCGGCCGGCTGTATGTTGAATTGCAGCGCCACGGGGTGGCGGAGGAAGCGGCCTGTGAGGCGGCGATGCTCGATCTGGCTTATGAATTCGATCTGCCCCTGGTCGCGACCAACGATGTTTACTTTGCCGATCCCGCCATGCATGAGGCCCACGATGCCCTGATGTGCATCGCGCAACGAAATACCATCAGTCAGACCGACCGCCGCCGCCTGACCGCGCAGCATTATTTCCGCTCTTCCCGCGAGATGCGGGCCCTGTTCGCTGATTTGCCCGAGGCCCTGGACAACACCATCACGATCGCCCGGCGCTGCGCCTACCGGGTGCCGACGCGGGACCCTATCCTGCCCAGTTTTGGTGAGGGCGGAGACGAGATGGCGGCCATGCGCGCCAAGGCCGAGGCGGGCCTGGGCGAACGCATGCAAACCCTCGGCATTGCCATGACTTCGGAACAGGCGGCGCCGTATCGGGCGCGGCTGGCGTTCGAATTGGATGTGATCATCAACATGGGCTTTGCCGGCTACTTCATGATCGTGGCTGATTTCATACAGTGGGCCAAGGCGCAGTCCATTCCCGTGGGGCCTGGGCGTGGTTCGGGGGCCGGCTCGGTGGTGGCGTGGAGCTTGAAGATCACGGATCTGGATCCCTTGCGTTTTGGCCTGCTGTTTGAACGCTTCCTGAACCCGGAACGGGTGTCGATGCCTGATTTCGATATCGACTTCTGCCAGGACAAGCGGGATCAGGTGATCCGTTATGTGCAGGATAAATACGGCCATGATCAGGTGGCGCAGATTATCACCTTTGGCAAATTGCAGGCGCGTGCCGCGTTGCGTGACGTTGGCCGCGTGTTGGAAATGCCGTTCGGACTGGTGGACCGGCTTTGCAAGATGGTGCCGAACAATCCGGCCAATCCCACCTCCCTGCCCGAGGCGTTGAAGGCCGAACCCCGCATCAAAGAGATAATGCGCGACGAGCCCGGCGTGGAGCGTTTGTTCGACGTCGCCATGAAGCTGGAGGGGTTGTACCGGCATGCCTCGACCCATGCCGCCGGCGTGGTAATTGCAGACCGGCCCCTGGAGCAACTTGTCCCCCTTTACCGGGACCCCAATTCGGATATGCCGGTGACCCAGTTCAACATGAAATGGGTCGAACCGGCGGGCCTGGTGAAGTTTGACTTTCTGGGCCTGAAAACCCTGACGGTGTTGGACCGGGCGGTGGACATGATCCACGTTCGCGACAAGGCCTTTGATCTCGATCGGATACCCTTGGATGATCCATCAGCTTACCAATTGATTGCCCGGGGCGAGACCGTTGGCGTGTTCCAGTTGGAAGGCTCGGGCATGCGGGACATGCTGCGGCAGATGCAGCCCGATTGCTTTGAGGATATCATCGCCGTGGTCGCCCTGTACCGTCCCGGTCCCATGGACAACATCCCCCGATTCTGCAACGTGAAATCGGGCGCGGAGGCGGCCGACTACCTGCACCCTTGCCTGAAGGACATCCTGACCGAAACCTATGGCGTCATCGTCTATCAGGAACAGGTAATGCAGATCGCCCAGGTGATGGCGGGCTATAGCCTGGGCGAGGCGGATCTGCTGCGCCGGGCCATGGGTAAGAAGATCAAGGCGGAAATGGACGCCCAGCGCGCCCGCTTCGTTGACGGCGCTGTCGCCAACGGCATAGAGGCGGATAAAGCGGAGTATGTCTTTGACCTGGTTGCCAAGTTCGCCGGTTATGGTTTCAACAAAAGCCACGCTGCCGCCTATGCCCTGATTGCCTACCAAACGGCCTATCTGAAAGCCAACCATCCCGTTGAATTCATGGCTGCGACCATGTCATTGGACATGACCAATACGGACAAGCTGAACCTGTTCAAGCAGGAGGTTCAGAGGATGGGCATCCGTCTGCTGCCGCCCGATCTGAACAAATCCGACGTTGTCTTCACGGTGGCGGCCGCGGATCAAAATGAGGGCGCCATTCATTATGCCCTGGCGGCGGTGAAAAACGTGGGCCGCGAAGCGATGGCGGCGGTTGTGGCGGAACGGCGAAGCAATGGTCTTTTCAAGGACGTATGGGATTTTGCGGGCCGTTTGGACCCCCGTCAGGTTAACAAGCGGCAGGTGGAAAACCTGGCCCGCGCCGGGGCCTTTGACGGCATGAATCCGAACCGGGCGCAAATGCTGGCCGCGGCGGAAATATTGTTACGCTTTGCCGGTCATGCGGCCGAGGAACGGGAATCCGCCCAGGTCAGTCTGTTCGGCGGCGACGATGGCGCGACCGACGTGCCACCGCCACCTTTGCCGGCAGTGGCCGAGTGGCTGCAGTTGGACAAGTTGGCGAACGAGGCGCAGGCCATTGGGTTTTATCTCTCGGCGCATCCGTTGGAATCCTATCCCGCACTGTTGGCCCGGAAATCCATGGTCAATTACGCGGAAATGGAATCCCGTGCCGATCAGGGCGGTACGCAGTTCCGCATCGCGGCCACGATCGAGGAAGTAAGCGAGCGCAAAAGCGCCAAGGGAAATCCCTACGCCTTTGTCCGCGTCTCGGACCAGACCGGTATCTTTGAACTGACTCTATTCGGCGATGAACTGTCGGCGAGCCGGGATTTGCTGGTCAAGGGAGCCTCCGTGGTGATGACCGTCGACGTGCGCGACGATGGCGAGCGCCGCCGCATGATCGCCTCGCAGCTGGTTGATATAGAGCAGGCCAGCCTGACGGTGGCCAGCGGAATACGCGTCTTTCTGAAAAACCCCGACCCCCTGGCGTCACTGCGCCATCTATTGGATGATCATAAATCGGGACGCGGCCAGGTCACCTTATTGTTGGAATTGGCGGCCAAGGGCCGCGAAGTCGAAGTCACCCTGCCGGGCGGTTTTGCCATCACGCCGCAGGTGCGTGGCGCATTGAAGGCGATCCCGGGCGTTTTGGACGTGCATGATGCGTGACGATATCCAAATCGATTAATCCAATTTTCGCTGTAATCTGCTTGATAAGGCAGGCGTTTCCGTCTATGTAGCGGCCATTACAACTTAAATCGCACGCGGGCTTGCGTCGATGGGACAGACAGACCCTGTCGATGCTCCGGTGTCCGGCAACGGATGGGCGCCCGCGGAGGCATAACCGGAGAAGATGATGACACTTTCGGACGTCCCGACATTCACGATGCGTCAGCTGTTGGAAGCTGGTGTTCATTTCGGCCATCAAACCCATCGTTGGAATCCAAAGATGGCCCCCTTTATCTATGGTGCGCGCAATAACATCCACATCATGGATTTGCGGGAAACCTCGCCGATGCTGCAGCGGGCCCTGGTTAAGGTGCGCGATGAGGTCGCGCGCGGCGGCCGGGTGTTGTTCGTTGGGACCAAGCGGCAGGCGTCGGCGCCGTTGACGGCGGCGGCCAGTTCCTGCGGGCAATATTACGTCAATCACCGCTGGTTGGGCGGCATGTTGACCAACTGGCGGACCATTTCCAATTCCATCAAGCGCCTGCGCGTATTGGAAGAGCAGTTGAGCGAGGAAAGCACCGGCCTGACCAAGAAGGAGCTGTTGCAACTGACCCGGGAGCGGGACAAATTGGAACGCGCCCTGGGTGGCATCAAGGATATGGGTGGTTTGCCGGCGGTAATGTTCGTGATCGACACCAACAAGGAAGAAATCGCCATTCAGGAGGCGAAGAAGTTGAACATTCCGGTGATCGCGGTTGTAGATTCAAACTGCGATCCGGATCTGATCGACTTTCCCATTCCGGGCAATGATGACGCGGCGCGGGCGATTTCCCTGTATCTTGATCTGATCTCGCGTTCGGTGATCGCCGGCCTGCAGCAGGAGCGGCAGATCGATGGCGAGGATTTGGGCGCGGCGGAAGAATTGCCCATGGAGGAAATCGCCGCCGTGGAACAAGCGGTGGCGCCGCCCGAGGCAGCGGCAGAACCAGAAGCGCCCGCAGCGTAAACAATGTTACTGGCTTTTTAACAGTTCCTTACCTCGTATACTTCATCTAGGAGATTACCGGTGACCCAAGTTTCAGCAGCAATGATCAAGGACCTGCGCGGCAAGACCGGCGCGGGCATGATGGATTGCAAGAAAGCCCTGCAGGAAACCGAGGGCGAAATTGAGGCGGCTGTCGACTGGCTGCGCACGAAAGGCCTGGCCGCGGCCGCCAAAAAGGCGGGTCGGGTGGCGGCCGAGGGGTTGGTCGTTGTGGTTGCCGAAGGTAACAAAGGCGCCGTTGTCGAAGTCAACAGCGAAACTGACTTCGTCGCGCGAAACGACCAGTTCCAGACTTTTGCCCGCACCATGGGCGCGATGGTTCTGGCCAGCGGCAGTGGTGATCTCGAGGCTTTGCAGGCGCAACAATATCTCGATGGAGAGCGCAATGTCGGCGAAGAACTGACCCATATGATTGCCACCATCGGCGAGAATATGTCCTTGCGCCGGGCTGTCACCCTTTCGGTGGCCGAAGGCGTGGTGAGCTCTTATGTGCATGCCGCATCCGCCCCCGGTCTGGGCCGTATCGGTGTTCTGGTCGCGTTGGAATCGGCCGGTGATCAGACACAACTGTCGGCTCTGGCTAAACAGATCGCCATGCATGTGGCGGCTGCCTCGCCGCAATCCGTCAGCGTCGATGATCTGGATCAGGAAGCCGTTGAACGGGAACGCACCGTCTTGGCCGAGCAGGCCCGCGACAGCGGCAAGCCGGAAGAGATAATTGCCAAGATGGTTGAAGGCCGCCTGCGTAAGTTTTATCAGGAAGTGGTTCTGACGGAACAGACCTGGGTGATCGACGGCGAAAGCAAGGTCGGGGCCGTGCTGGAGCAGGCGGCCAAGGACCTGGAAACGCCGGTCAAGGTGGCCGGATTCGTCCGCTATGTCTTGGGTGAAGGCATTGAACGCGAAGAAACCGACTTTGCGGCCGAAGTGGCGGCGCAAGTATCGGCCTAGACGGACTGGTGCTTCCGCTGCCATAAACCCGCCAGGGTCCATCTGGTCGAATTTGCGTCCAATATAAAGGGGGGGCCTCGTGACAACGCCCGAGAAAGCCGATGCAAGCGAGGCTCACGGCGGCCAGGAATTGCGCTATCGCCGGGCCCTGTTGAAGATTTCCGGCGAGGCCTTGATGGGCACCGGCGAGTATGGCGTTGATTTTGATACGGTGCGCCGCATCGCCCAGGATGTAAAGCAGGTCCATGATCTGGGCGCGCAGGTTTGCCTGGTCATTGGCGGCGGCAATATTTTTCGCGGTATTTCCGGTGCCACCGTCGGAATGGAACGCGCTAGCGCCGATTACATGGGCATGCTTGCCACGGTCATGAACGCGCTGGCCATGCAAAGCGCCCTGGAAGATATTGGGCAACCAACACGCGTCCTCTCGGCTATTCCCATGGATACGGTCTGCGAGCCCTATATCCGCCGCCGCGCCATGCGCCACATGGAAAAAGGGCGGATCGTGATTTTTGCCGCTGGTACCGGCAACCCATTTTTCACCACGGATACCACGGCGGCCCTAAGGGCCGCGGAAATGGATTGCGATTGCCTGTTGAAAGGGACGCAGGTCGACGGCGTCTATGCGGAAGATCCAAATCGTAATCCCGAGGCCAAACGATACGACCGTTTGAGCTATCACGACGTGTTGTCCCGCGATTTGAAAGTTATGGATGCGGCCGCCATTTCTCTTGCACGAGAGAACGCGATCCCTATCCTTGTATTCTCTATTCACAACGATGGTGCCTTTGCGGATGTATTGCAGGGAACGGGCAGATGTACCGTGATTGACGAGGGAGAATAAGAGGTGGCAGATCCTGACTTAGACGATCTGAATAGACGCATGAATGGCGCGGTCGAGGCGTTGTCGCACGAATTCGCAGGCCTGCGCACGGGGCGGGCGTCGATCGGGCTGTTGGAGCCCGTCATGGTGGATATCTATGGCGCGCAAATGCCTCTGAACCAAGTGGGTACGATCGGCGTCCCGGAACCGCGTATGTTGACTGTGCAGGTATGGGACAAAAGCGCGGTTGCATCGGTGGAAAAGGCGATCCGTTCTTCCGGCCTGGGCCTGAATCCGTCGGCGGACGGCCAATTGTTGCGGGTCCCGATCCCGGAATTGACCGAGGAACGCCGCCTTGAAATGGCAAAGATCGCGCATAAGTATGCGGAACAGGCGCGCGTCGCCGTCCGCAATGTCCGTCGCGATGGCATGGATACCCTAAAGAAGATGGAAAAGGACGGCGAACTGAGTGAGGATGACCATCATCTTTGGGGCGACGAAATCCAGCAGCTGACAGACCAGGTGATCGCCAAGATTGATCAGATCCTGGCCGCCAAGGATGAAGAGATCAAGCAGGTATAGATGGCCACGAATACATCGCTCAAACCTGGCGCGCTATCGCCCCCCCGGCATATTGCAATTATTATGGATGGTAATGGGCGCTGGGCCAAGGCGCGCGGTCTGCCCCGGGTGGCCGGCCATCAGCGCGGTGTCGATGCCTTGCGCGGTGTGGTTGAAGCAGGCCAGGAAATGGGGATCGATTACATGACCCTGTACGCGTTTTCCTCGGAGAATTGGAAGCGGCCGCCGACGGAAGTCGATGACCTGATGGGCCTTTTACGCTTGTATCTGCGCCGCGAGTTGCGGGAATTGCACCGCAACGGCGTGCGCATTCGTTTCATTGGGGAATGGCGAAGGCTGGCGCCGGATATTGTTAAACTGATCGAGGAAGCGGAACATACCACCGCCGACAATAGCGGCTTGACCCTGGTTATTGCCGTCAACTACGGTAGCCACAGCGAAATCGTCGAGGCTAGCCGCAGGATCGCGGCGGCCGTGATCGACGGCGTGATGACCCTTGATGAAATCAACGAATCGACCTTTGCGGGTTACCTTCACACGGTTGGTATTCCAAATCCCGATCTGGTTATTCGAACCAGCGGCGAACAGCGGTTAAGCAATTTTCTGCTGTGGCAGGCCTGTTACGCGGAATTGGTCTTCATGGATTTACTTTGGCCTGATTTTACCAAGCACAGTCTGGAACAGGCTGTGGATGAGTATCATCGCCGTGAACGACGTTATGGCGCAACCAGCGGCTGATCCCATTGGTTCACCGTTGCGGACGCGGGTCCTTTCGGCGCTGGTGTTGCTACCTGTGGTCCTGGGCGCGCTCTACCTCGGTGGCTTGTGGTTCGCGCTTTTACTGGCTCTGGTGGCCGTCTTGATGGCCGCCGAATGGGACCGTTTGACCGGCGGTGCGGGCTTTGGCCTGCTTGGTTTGGCATTGGCCCTGGGTTTGCTGGCGCTCCTGGCTTTGGGCTATTATGGCCATGCGGGTTGGGCATTGCTGGCGCTGTTGCCCTTTGCGCTGTTTCTTGCTGTATTGAGCCATCTGGACGGGCGGCCAATGATCTGGCCCGTGCTGGGGTTATTCTGGTTGGGGTTGCCATGTTTGGCATTGTTGTGGTTGCGCATGGGGGACAACGGCATGTTGGCTGTTTCATGGCTATGTCTGGCCGTGTGGTCCTGTGACACCGGGGCCTACTTTGCCGGCAGGCGTTTTGGTGGGCCGAAACTCGCGCCGCGGATCAGTCCCAAAAAAACCTGGTCCGGACTTTTGGGTGGTATGATTTTGGCAGCCGCGGCCTTGGCCCTGTTGTCCATCGTATTGGGGCAAGTGGATGTACTGCATTTAGCCGTTTTGGGTGCGCTTTTGGCGTTGATTTCACAGGGCGGTGACTTGGCCGAGTCGGCCCTAAAGCGGCATTTTGGCGTTAAAGACAGCGGCGCTTTAATCCCGGGCCATGGCGGCATTCTGGATCGGGTTGACGGCATTCTTTTCGCGGCTCCGGCCCTGGCTTTGGCCGCTTTGACGCCGGCCCTGGGAATCCTGCCATGACAACAGCCGGTAACAATAACGACAACGAGGGTGCTGCGCCGCGCCGGGTTTCCATACTCGGTGCGACGGGGTCGGTTGGTCGAAGCACCCTGGACTTGATTAGCCGCCAGCCGGCTGCCTACAAGGTGGTGGCTTTGACCGCGCAGCAGAATGTGGATCTGTTGGCAGCCCAGGCACGTCAATTCAATGCCGAATTAGCAGTGATCGGTGATGAGGACAGTTACGGCGCCCTGAAGGCGGCATTGGCGGGCAGCGGTGTCGAGGCCGCCGCGGGTCCGCGGGCCTTGTGCGATGCCGCCGAGCGGCCCAGTGATTGGTTGATGGCAGGTATCGTCGGCGCGGCCGGACTGGGACCGACACTTGCCGCCATCCGTCGAGGCGCGATCGTGGCCCTGGCCAACAAGGAATGTCTGGTCTGTGCCGGCGAACTGGTGCTGGAAGAGGTGCGCCGTGGCAAAGCTACCCTATTGCCTGTGGATTCCGAACATAACGCGATCTATCAGGTTTTTGACTTTGACCGGCCCAAGACCATTGACCGCATTATCCTGACGGCGTCGGGCGGACCGTTTCTGAATTTGGATGTAACGGCCATGGCCCAAGTCACGCCGGCCC
Organism: Alphaproteobacteria bacterium; assembly: GCA_021776235.1. Taxonomy (GTDB): domain Bacteria; phylum Pseudomonadota; class Alphaproteobacteria. Next base: position 18,076 of record JAJFGG010000075.1, read on the forward strand.
AGGCAGTGGCCCATCCCAACTGGGATATGGGCAATAAGATATCGGTGGATTCCGCCACCATGATGAATAAGGGTCTGGAATCGATCGAGGCCTTTCATCTGTTTCCGGTCGCGGCAGAGCAGATCGAAATTCTTATTCATCCGCAATCGGTGGTGCACAGTTTGGTTGGGTATGTGGATGGGTCAGTTCTGGCGCAGCTGGGCGCGCCGGATATGCGCACCCCCATAGCCTATACCCTGGCCTGGCCGGACCGGATGCTGACCCCGACTGAGCGCCTGGATCTGGCCCATATAAGTAATTTGTCGTTCGAGGCGCCTGACCCCATGCGCTTTCCCTGCCTGCGTCTGGCGCGCGAAGCCTTGTTGGCGGGCGGTACGGCGCCGACCATCTTGAATGCGGCGAACGAAATAGCGGTGGCGGCGTTTTTGGCCGAACGTCTGGGATTCCTGGAAATTGCCCGGGTGGTAGAGGAAACCTTGGGCAAGATTTCCGTGGCACCTGTCGCTGATTTAGCGGATGTCGCGGCTGCGGACGCCGAGGCGCGGGCGAAAGCCCGGGAGTTGGCCGGTCTACCGGCATTGGGTGACAACCGGTTGAGCTTGGTGCAGGGGTAACAGGTATGGTGCTGGATTTTCTCACCGATGTTGGGGGCTATGTGTTGCCCTTTCTGGTGGTATTGACCGTTCTGGTTTTTGTCCATGAAATGGGCCACTACTTGGTTGCTCGCTGGAATGGCGTTCGTGTTGAGGTCTTTTCCATTGGCTTCGGGCCCGAAATCAGGGGCTGGAACGACGCCGCGGGCACCCGCTGGAAGATTTGCTGGATACCCTTTGGCGGTTACGTCAAATTCTTTGGCGACAGCGACGGCGCCAGCCGGCCCGACGGCGATACGCTGCGGGAATTGAGCGATGATGAGCGGGCAGTGTCGTTTCACCATAAACGCCTGGGTCAGCGCGCCGCGGTCGTGGCGGCGGGGCCCATGGCTAATTTTGCTTACGCCATCATCGTGCTTGCCGCAATGTATATGGCCTTTGGTCAGCGTGTCACACCGGCGGAAATTGGCCGTGTCGTTGATCAGGGCGCCGGGCAAGCCGCCGGATTTGAAGAAGGCGATGTTGTTCTGGCTATCGACGGTAGCTCAATCCACCGTTTTGAACAATTTGAGCAGGCCGTCTTTCTCAATCCGGGGCGGCAGCTCAACTTTCGCATTCGCCGGCTTGACCAGGAGCGGACATTAACGGCCACGCCACGACTGATCGAAAAAGCTGATCGTCAGGGCATTATGCACAAATTTGGTGATCTGGGCCTCTGGCCAGCCAGTCCCGCAATCGTCGGTAAAGTCTATGAAGACAGTCCAGCGGCAGAGGCCGGCTTTCTGCCCGGTGATCGAATTCTTGCTATCGATGGCCAAGTACTCGACAATTTCGAGCGTTTGCAGGATATCGTTGCGGCTAGCAAGGGACGCCGGCTGACGGTGACGTTATTGCGCGATGGCGCGGAAAAGCGTCTGTACGTGGCGGCGCGGCGGGCCGGAGCGGATAAACAGCCGACCCAGAGTTCCGCCGGGCCGGAGCGCTGGCTGATCGGAATTTTGCGAGCCCAGCGCGCACCGGTTCGTCTTGGCCCCGCAGATGCCGTAATGGAAGCCACGGCAACCTGTTACGAAATGCTGGTGCAGACGCTGGCTTATGTGGGCCAGATGATTTCCGGCAGCCGGGGTACCGAAGATCTGGGCGGGCCGATACGCATAGCCCATGCCTCGGGTCAGGCGGCCCAGGTTGGTGTTGAACAACTGATCATGCTATCGATTTTGTTGTCCCTGAACCTGGGTATGATCAATCTATTCCCGATCCCCATATTGGACGGCGGTCATCTGCTTTTTTATGGCTTTGAGGCGGTCCTGCGCCGACCCTTGACGGAACGAACTCAGGAATTCGCTTTTCGTATCGGTTTGGCGTTGGTGCTGACACTTACGGTCTTTGCCACCTGGAATGATCTGGTAAACTTGCGCGTTGTAGAGTTTATCGCTGACCTGTTCTCTTAGTCCGCGAACAGGTCCATTGGAGGCCGTACTTTTGCGTTTTCGCTTAACCGCCCTGTTCCTTGCCGCTGGCTTGTTCTGCGGGATTCTTGGCGGCATGCCCCTCACCCAACCTGCCATGGCGGCAGAGACCGCTTCATCGGTCGTCATCGCGCGGATCGATGTCCAAGGGAATCAGCGGATTGAGGCGCTGACCATACAATCCTATATGACGATCGCCGCTGGCGATCCGTTTAATCCAGGGCGCGTTGATCAATCTTTAAAGGCTCTGTTCGCCACTGGCCTGTTCGCCGACGTCTCGGTTCGCCGCCAAGGCAATGTATTGGTCGTTGATGTGGTGGAAAACCCGATCATTAACCGACTGGCATTTGAAGGAAACCGTCGCATTGCCGACGATGTCTTGGAGCAGGAAGTGCAACTGCGCCCCCGCATCGTCTACACTCGTAGCCGGGTGCAGGCGGATGTACAACGCATCCTGCAGGTCTACCGCCGCAACGGCCGTTTTGCCGCTTCGGTCGAACCCAAAGTGGTGCAACTGGAACAGAACCGCGTCGATTTGATCTTTGAAATTGGCGAGGGGCCGGTCACTGGTGTTCGGCGTATAGATTTTATCGGCAACCGCAATTTCAGTGACAGTAAATTGCGCCGGGCCATCGCCACGGCGGAAACCCGCTGGTACCGTTTTTTTTCGTCTGATGACAGTTATGATCCTGATCGCGTCACCCTAGACCGGGAGTTGCTGCGAAAATTTTACCTGGAGCGCGGCTATGCTGACTTCCGGGTATTGTCGGCGGTTGCCGAACTTACGCATGACCGGAGCGATTTTTTCATTACGTTCACGGTCGAGGAGGGGGAACTTTATAAGTTCGGCAAAATTGAGATGACCAGCACCCTGCGTGATTTGGAACCGGAATCTCTGCGCGGAAGTTTGACGATTATTGAAGGCGAAGATTACAATGCAGAGTTTATTGAGGAATCCATTGAAGAGCTGAATTTCGTCATCGGCCGTCTTGGCTATGCGTTTGTTGATATTCGTCCCCGGGTCAATCGTCGGAGGGACGAGCGGTTGATTGATTTGGTCCTCGAGATCAATGAAGGGCCGCGGGTCTATATCGACCGGATAAATATCACGGGTAATATCCGGACACTGGATAAGGTGATCCGGCGCGAATTGAAACTGGTGGAAGGTGACGCCTTCAACACGGCAAAGCTGCGCCGGTCACGCCAGCAAATAAGGCGCCTGGGGTTTTTTGACAAGGTAGATATGGCGCAGAAGCAGGGCGACGCGCCGGATAAAGTCGTGATTGACGTCGACGTGCAGGAGCGCTCCACTGGCGAGTTGAGCTTTGGCCTTGGCCTTTCGACGACGGAAACCGTAGTCGGCGATATTTCGATCCGCGAACGCAACCTTCTGGGCAAAGGACAGGATCTGAAGTTATCTCTCGGCCTGTCCGCCCTCAGACAGCAGGTGGACATGTCCTTCACCGAGCCCTATTTTCTGGATCGTGAACTGTCCGCCGGGGTTGATGTATTCAGCACGAAGCAGGATCAGCAGGATCGCAGTTCCTTTGACGAGCAAACAAAGGGTTTTAGCTTGCGCGCCCGCTTTCCCATTACCGAAAACCTGCGGCAAGGTTTACGCTATACCTTGCGTCAGAACGAAATCGAAAATATTGACAATAGTACTTCGCTCTTCATTCGCCTGGATGAAGGGGATTATATTACTTCTGCGGTGGCCTATGATTTGACCTACGATACCCGCGACGATGTTTTTCTGCCGACGAAGGGTATTGTTATTGCCGGTGGCCAGGAACTCGCCGGAATAGGTGGCGATGTAAATTATATACGAAGCACCGCACGTTGGTCTTATTTCTATCCTATCACCCGGGATGTGGTCGGCAATGTATCGCTGAGTGGAGGCCATATTGTCGGCTTGGGTGAGGACGTTCGGGTTACGAACCGGTTCTTTCTGGGCGGCGATAACTTTCGTGGTTTCGCGGTCGGTGGCGTTGGTCCCAGGGATGCCTCGACGGATGATGCGATCGGCGGTAATGTCTTTTACGTGGCGACCGGAGAACTGCGCTTTCCAATTGGCTTTCCAGAGGATTTTGCCGTATTGGGCCGAGCCTTTTCCCAGGTCGGTACTTTGTTTGATCCCGATGTTAGCGGCGCGAATCTGCAGGATACAGATAGTCCGCGCGTGAGCGTTGGCGTCGGGATATCATGGCGTTCTCCTTTTGGTCCGATTAGTGTTGATTTGGCGCAGGCGGTCCAGAAGGAATCTTTCGACGAGGATGAGTTGTTCCGATTTAATTTCGGCACCAGATTCTAAATTGGTTTTGGATGAATAGGCATGCGGCTTTCATTGTTTCTACGTTTTATCATTTTTGCCTTATTATTCGGTGTGCTGAATGCGGCGGCTACGGGGGCCGAACCCATGCCCAAGGCCGTAATTGCGGTCCTGGATTATGCCCGTATCCTGCAGGCATCGGATGCGGCCAAGGATATCCGCCGACAGGTCAAGCTATATGGTGATAGTTTTCGCGATGTGGTCCAGGCCGAGGAAGATCGCTTGCGCGGAATTGAAGCGGAATTGAAGCGCCAACGCAGCGTGTTGAGCCCCGACGCCTATGAAGAAATGCGGCAAGATTTCAAAAGCCAGGTTATCACGGCGCAACGTCAGGGACAGAATTTCAAGCGGGATCTGGAAAAAGCGCTCAAATTTGCCACGACGCAATTGCAGAAGGCTGTAATCCCCATCGTCAAGAAATTGACGGAGGAAAAGGGTTACACAATTGTGGTGGATAATTCACAGGTATTGTTTGCTGACGGAGGGCTCGATATTACCGAAGAGGTGCTGGATCGATTGAACCAAACATTGCGCACGGTCGCCGTTCCTAAGCCGCAATAGCCATGGATGGACACTAAAGGATTATGGCGGATCCCAGGTTTTTTCAACGGCAGGGTCCGTTCCGGTTGGCTGAATTGGCGGCAATCGGCGAGCTTGAGTTAAGCGATCCGGCTGCCGCCGATATGGTGATTGTGGATGTCGCCGCCTTGGAAACGGCGGCGCCGGGAGAGTTGAGTTTTCTTGACAATAAGGCTTACCTGGGCGCCCTGGCAGCCAGCCGGGCGAGCGTCTGTATCATTGCCCAGCGCTATGCCGGCCAAGCCCCTGACGGTATGGTGCTGTTGTATAGTGACCAGCCATATCGTGGTTTTGCACTGGCTGCCCAGGCCTTCTATCCAAGGCCGCGGCCGACGGCGATGATCTCGCCGGCGGCGATGGTGGATCCAGCTGCGACGATCGGCCAGGGGAGTCAGGTCGATGCCGGCGCCGTGATAGCTGCCGGCGCGGAAATTGGCGCCCGGTGCGCCATCGGTGCAAATGCGACCATTGCGCCCGGTGTGGTCCTCGGTGACGATTGTATCGTAGGGCCTGGTGTGTCTCTTTCCCATTGCCAGATCGGCGACCGTGTGACTTTTCATCCGGGCGGGCAAATCGGTCAAGACGGATTTGGCTTTGCGATAGACCCCAGCGGACATGTCAAAGTACCTCAGATCGGGCGGGTGCTGATTGGTGATGATTGCGATATCGGCGCCAATACGACGATTGACAGAGGGTCCATGCGCGATACCGTGGTCGGATCTGGCTGTTGGATTGATAATCTGGTGCAGATCGGGCACAACGTGGAACTTGGACGTGGTTGCGTGATCGCCGCCATGACCGGAATTTCCGGCAGCACGAAGGTAGGCAACTTCGTGGCCATGGGTGGGCAGGTCGGTTTGGCCGGTCACTTGACGATTGGTGATGGGGCCCAAATCGCGGCGCAAAGCGGTGTCATGGCGGATGTGCCGCCGGGCTCGACCATTGGCGGCACACCGGCGATGCCGATCAAGGAGTTTTTCCGGCAGGTCGCGACCCTGCGCCGTCTAGCGCAGCAACGAGGAAGAAGGGATGGCGAGGCGCGATGACTGAGGGAGCGGTGGCCGGGCAGGCGGATGCCCTCGATATTGGCCGTATCATGGAGATGATACCCCATCGTTATCCCATGCTGCTGATCGATCGGGTGGTTGACATCGTCAGCAGTGAAACAGCTGTTGGCATCAAGAATGTGACCATCAATGAACCGCAGTTCCAGGGACACTTTCCCCAACGTGCCATAATGCCGGGCGTGTTGATCGTCGAGGCCATGGCGCAAACCGCCGCCGTTTTGGTGGTCTGGTCCATGGGCGCCGAAGCGGAGGGAAAACTGGTTTATTTCATGTCCATCGACGATTGCCGTTTTCGACGGCCGGTGGTGCCGGGAGATATCATGCGGGTTCATGTTGCCAAGGAACGCAACAGGGGCAATGTCTGGCGCTTTCAGGGTAAAGTCTATGTTGATGATCAACTTTGCGCCGAAGCGCGTTTTGCCGCAATGTTGGTAGAGGAGTAGGGTAGGGCAATGGCCAAAATTCATCCGACCGCCATCGTAGAAGACGGCGCAGTGTTAGGCGAGGGGGTGCAGATTGGACCCTATTGCACAGTCTCGGCCGAAACGAACCTGGGCGACGGGGTCGTGCTTGACAGCCATGTGGTGATCGGTGGCCGAACGACCATTGGCCCGAACAACCGCGTCTTTCCGTTCGCGGCAATTGGGACGCCGCCCCAGGATATGAAATATGCCGGTGAACCCTCGGAATTGATCCTGGGCGCCAACAATGTTATCCGCGAACATGTCACAATGCATCCGGGCACCAGCGGCGGCGGCATGATCACACGGGTTGGCAACAATTGCCTGTTTATGGTCGGCGCTCATCTGGCGCATGATTGCCAAGTCGGTGATCATGTTATCCTGGTCAATAATGTCAACCTCGGCGGTCATGTGGAGATTCAGGACCACGCCATTGTTGGTGGCATGTCGGCGGTGCATCAATTCGTCAGGATTGGTCGTCATGCCATGATCGGGGGCAAGTCGGCGGTTGAAAACGATGTCATTCCCTATGGTTCGGTGTTGGGCAATCGGGCCTATCTAAGTGGCTTGAATATCATCGGCCTGAAACGGCGAGGCTTTGGGCGGGACGAGATTCACGGCTTGCGCGCGGCCTATCGTCTGCTGTTTGCCCAGGAGGGCACCATGCAGGAGCGCTTGGTTGATGTCGCTGCAATGTTTGCGGATCATGAACAGGTGATGGAGATAGTGGCCTTCATCCAGGCGGATTCATCGCGCGCGCTATGCCAGCCGAAATTGGACCGTGCCGCCTAAACTGGGCATCCTCGCCGGGCGGGGAGAGTTGCCCCGCAGCATTGTCGAGGCCTGCCAGGCATCCGGACGGGATATCTTCATCATTGCCTTCAACGGCGACACCGATCCGGCTACGGTGGCGGGCGGCGTCGCCCATGCCTGGGTCGATCTGCCTGCGGTGGGGCGCACTATAAGATTGTTGAAAGAGGCCGGAGTGCGGGATCTGGTTCTGATCGGACCCGTGGGGCGGCCGGATTTTTCCAGTTTGCGGCCGGATTGGCATGGCGCAAAGCTATTGCCAAAGGTCATTCGGGCGGCCCGTCAGGGCGATGACGCCTTGATGAAAGTAATCGTGGATGATCTGGAAGAACAGGGCTTCAATGTCCTGGCGGCCGAGGCCGTGTTGTCCGACCTGGGCGCGCCCAAGGGAAACATTGGCGCCCACGAACCCGATGCCGGGGACCGCGCCGATATCGACCGGGGGATGGAGGTGGTGGCACTGCTGGGCCGCCTCGACATTGGTCAGGCGGCGGTTGTGCGGGATGGCTATGTATTGGCCGTGGAGGCGGCCGAGGGTACGGACGAGATGTTGCTGCGCTGCGGCCAATTTCGCACAAAAGAGGCCGGCGGCGGCCGCGCCGGGGTGCTGGTCAAACGGCCAAAACCCGGTCAGGAACGCCGGGTCGATTTGCCGACCATCGGTGTCCCGACGGTTCTGGGGGCGGCCGCGGCAGGGTTGAAAGGCATTGCGGTCGAGGCCGGCGGCGCCTTGATCGCCGATCGCGAAGCGGTGGCGGAAGCGGCAGATGCGGCCGGCATTTTTGTCTGCGGCGTAACCGTGGGAGATCCGCCCTGAGCGACGAGGCGCGCCATTTCGTTCTGGTAGCGGGTGAGGCATCGGGCGATGTTTTGGGTGCAAGGTTGATCGCCGCCCTTCGCCAGCGTTACCCCGGGACGCTGACATTCAGCGGTGTTGGTGGCGCGCTGATGGCGGGGCAGGGCCTGGACAGCCTGTTCCCCATTTCTGATTTATCGGTCATGGGATTGGCTGAAATATTGCCGCGTGTACCCCTGTTGCTGCGGCGCCTGCGGCAGACCGCAGAGCATGTCAAAGCGGCCCAACCAGCCGCCTTGATCACAATCGATGCGCCGGGCTTCTCCTTTCGGTTGGCGAAACGTCTGGCCGGCGAAGGGATCCCCCTGATCCACTACGTAGCGCCCCAGGTCTGGGCCTGGCGGCCGGGCCGGGCGCGACATCTGGCGGGGCAGATTGATCACCTGTTGGCCCTGTTGCCGTTCGAGCCGGAATTCTTTCGCGACTATGACCTGCCGTGCAGATTTGTCGGACATCCGGTCATCGAAGGCGTAGCCGAGACGCCGGGCAACGGGCCTGAGTTTCGGCGGCGATTGGCGATACCTGCCGATGCGCCCGTGCTGGCCATGCTGCCCGGTAGCCGTGCCGGCGAGGCCAGCCGTCTGTTGCCGATTTTCGCGGACGTTGCCGCCTTGCTATATGCCCAGCGGCCCGGCTTGCAGGTGGTTATCCCAACCGTGGAACAGGTCGCCGGTGTGGTCGCGGCCGCCGTTGCGGCCTGGCCCATGACAACCCATGTGGTTGAAGGCGCGACCGGCCGGGCGGATGCGTTTGCCGCCGCCGGTGCGGCGCTGGCGGCCTCCGGCACGGTGTCTTTGGAATTGGCTTTGCGCGGCGTTCCCACCGTGGTGGCCTATCGCACCAATCCGGTTACCGCCGCATTGGTGCGCCGCATGCTGATCATACCACATGTGGCCCTGCCCAACATCCTGGCGGAGAAAGCGGTGCTGCCGGAGTTCCTGCAGGAGAATTGCCGGCCGGAACCCATTGCCAATGCCTTGGCGCAATTGCTTGACGACCCCGAGCAGCGCTTGAGGCAAAGGCAGGAGCTGGCGCACGTCGCGGAGATGCTGGGGCAGGGCGGTACCTTGCCAAGTTTGCGCGCCGCTGACGCCGTGCTAGAAATCGTCGCTGATTGATCACCGCGAAGGAACAACGACGATGTCTGAGAGTGCTGGGCCGGAGAAGGATGGATTTCGCCTGCTGCATACGATGTTGCGGGTCAAGGACCTGGAGCGGTCGCTGGATTTCTACACCCGCCTGTTGGGTATGCAATTGCTGCGCAAAACCGATTTTCCGGGCGGCAAATTCACCCTGGCGTTCGTCGGCTATGGTGACGAGGAAAACAACGCGGTGCTTGAACTGACCCACAATTGGGATCAGGCGGAGCCCTATGACCTGGGCACCGGCTATGGTCATATCGCCATTGCCGCGGCCGATGTCCACGGCGTGTGCGAGGCGCTGGCGCAAGCGGGCGCGGAGATCCCCCGTCCCGCCGGGCCCATGAAACATGGCACCCGGGTCATTGCTTTCGTCAAGGATCCGGATGGCTATATGATCGAATTGGTTGAGCGTAGCTGATAACGCCCCGCGGCATACAGTCTCGTTGAATCTCGAGTAGCAGCCGCTGCTATAAGGCGCGCAAAAAAAAGAGGGCCCGCGAATGCGGGCCCTTGGTCGTCGTTGGCGGGTTTGTACTGGCCGTTGCTCAGGACCGTTTGTCCAGGGGTAGAAAGGGCCGCTCGGTCGGGCCGGTGTACAATTGCCGCGGCCGGGTGATCTTCTGTGCGTTGTCCTCGATCATCTCGGTCCACTGGGCCACCCAACCCACCGTGCGGGCCAGGGCGAAAATCACCGTGAACATGGAGGTCGGGAAACCCATGGCGCGGAGGATGATGCCGGAATAGAAATCCACATTGGGATACAGCTTGCGGTCGACGAAATAGGGATCGCTCAGGGCGATTTTTTCCAGCTCCATGGCCAGTTTCAACAGCGGGTCATTCACTCCCAGTTCCTGCAGCACTTCGTGGCAGCTGGCCTGCATGACCTTGGCGCGCGGGTCGTAGTTCTTGTAGACCCGGTGGCCAAAGCCCATGAGGCGGAAGTTGTCGTCGGGGTCCTTGGCCCGCTCCAACGCCCGGGGAATATTGTCAATATCGCCAATTTCGCCCAGCATGTTCAACACCGCTTCGTTGGCGCCGCCATGGGCGGGCCCCCACAGCGAGGCGATGCCGGCGGCGATGCAGGCAAAGGGATTGGCGCCTGACGAACCGGCGGTCCGCACCGTGGAGGTCGAGGCGTTCTGTTCGTGATCGGCGTGCAGGATCAGGATCCGGTCCATGGCCTTGGACAACACCGGATTGATCTCATAGGTCTCGCACGGCACCGAGAACATCAGATGCAGGAAGTCTTCCGCATAAGACAGGTCATTGCGCGGATACATGAACGGCTGGCCGATGGAATATTTGTAGGCCCAGGCCGCAATGGTCGGCATTTTCGCGATCAGACGATAAGAGGCGACCATGCGCTGATGCGGATCGTCAATATCCGTACTGTCATGATAAAAGGCCGACAGCGCACCGACGACGCCGACCATAATGGCCATGGGATGGGCGTCCCTGCGGAAACCGCGATAAAATTGCGCCAATTGTTCGTGCACCATGGAATGATAGGTGATGGTGTGCACGAATTTTTCTTTCTGAGCGCGGTTCGGCAGTTCGCCGTTCAGCAACAGATAGCAGGTCTCCAAAAAGTCGCTTTGTTCCGCCAACTGGTCGATGGGATAGCCGCGGTGCAGCAAAATACCTTCTTCGCCGTCAATAAATGTAATTTTGCTTTCACAGCTTGCCGTTGACGTGAAGCCGGGATCGTAGGTGAACTGGTCGGTCACGCCATACAATTTTCGAATATCGATGACATCGGGTCCCAAGGTACCGGACATAACCGGAAATTCCGTGCCCCGGTTCGTGCCGTCATTGCCAAGGGAAATTGTCTTTTTCGCCATGGAATCTCTCCAGTCTTTTGTGATTGGCCGGCTTGACGAACCCAGAGCCGGCATTATCGGTCATGCATTGGTTGCTGCCGCCATTATAGCGGAGGCAAAGCCAATAGCGTAGGGTGGATTTTGTCGCATGGAACAAAAAGTGAATTAGCAGTTCTTAGGCCATGTGGTCGCTGATGCGGTCCAGGCTCTCCTGGCGCCCCAGAAAAAACAAGACCTCGAATATCCCTGGCGAAGCATTTCGGCCCGTCAGGGCGGCGCGCAGGGGCTGGGCCAGTTTTCCCAGCTTCAGCCCCTCGGTTTCCGCCAGGTCGCGGACGGCAGCCGTCAAGGCGTCCAGATTCCATTCTGCAACGGATTGCAGGCAGACATGGGCGCTGGCCAGAAGGGCAGGGGCATCGCCCGTCAGCAGTCCGGCTGCTTTTTCCTCCATGGCCAGGGGGCGGCCTGCGACCAGGAATTGAGCTTTGTCGGCCAGGTCGATCAGGGTTTTGGCCCGCTCTTTCAGGGCCCCGATCGCCAGGGGCAGACGGTCCAGTTCGACCGGGCTCAAGTCCCGGTCCAGGCTATGCTGTAGCTGGGCCCCAAGCAGGCGGCACAGTTCGCCCTCGTCCATGCTGCGGATATAATGGCTGTTCAGGTTTTCCAACCGGGGAATATCGAAACGGGCCGCCGATTTGCCGACCCCATCCAGGTCAAACCAGGCAATGGCCTGCTCGCTTTCGATAATCTCGTCGTCGCCATGGCTCCAGCCCAGGCGCAACAGATAGTTTCGCAACGCGGCGGGCAGTATACCCATATCCCGATAGGCCTCGACCCCCAGGGCGCCGTGGCGTTTCGACAGCTTGGCGCCGTCGGCGCCGTGGATCAGCGGGATATGGGCGAAATGCGGCGCGGTCCAACCCATCAGGTCATAGATCTGCCGTTGGCGAATGGCGTTGGTCAGGTGGTCGTCACCGCGGATGATGTGGCTGATGGCCATGTCATGATCGTCGACCACGACCGCCAGCATGTAGGTTGGGGTGCCATCGGCGCGCAGCAGCACCATGTCGTCCATCTCGGTGTTTTGTACCGTGACCTCGCCTTGCACCAGATCATTGATCACCGTGGCGCCGCTCTGCGGCGCTTTCAGACGGATCACCGGTGCCGCATCCTTTGGCGCTTCGTCTGGCGCGCGGTCGCGCCAGCGGCCATCATAGCGCAGGGAGCGCCCCTCGGCCTTGGCCGTCTCGCGCATTTCGGCCAATTCCGAGGGCGTACAATAGCAATGATAGGCCTTGCCGTCGGCCAGCAGTTGCCGGGCGATCTCGGCATGTCGGCCGGCGCGGGCGAATTGCGAGATGGGCTCGCCCTGCCAATCCAGGCCGAGCCAGTGCAACCCATCCTGGATCGCCGCGACCGCCGCGTCGGTGGAGCGGGCCCGGTCCGTATCCTCGATGCGCAGCAGCATGTGGCCGCCATGGTGTTGGGCGAAAAGCCAATTGAACAGTGCAGTGCGGGCGCCGCCAATATGCAGGAAGCCGGTGGGGGAAGGGGCAAAACGTGTGATCACTGACATACTTTTGAGTTCCGGATTGTCGGCCTATGATGACGGGTGGCGTTATCTATCACATCGTTTTGGCGGAGGCCAACGGCGCGCCTGCGTCCGGGCGGCGCGAAAGGAGAACCTATGAAAAAGGCGATCATATTTGCGGTCCTGGTCGCGGTCGTCACCCCGGCCATGGCCCGAGATTTCGATACGGGCAAGATTCGCGCCCTGGAAAACCGCATCAGGCAGTTGGAACGGGCCACCCGCACCCAGGCACGAAACGCGGTTGCGGCCAGCGATATCACGATCCTGGCCGGAAAGATCGATATCCTGACCCGCCGCAACCTGGCCCTGCAGAACCAGGTTCTTGAATTGCTGGAGCGGATCAAAAGGCTCGAAACGGCCCAGCATTTACAATAGCTCCGACATGCGTTAGCGGGCGGTCTGCGGTCCTTTGGACGCGCGCTGTAGAGTACCGGGAACGGAATTGTCTGCCCAGGCGATGCCTTGCTGTTAGCACCATGCTGGCGAACCGGGGTGTTGGCGTCCCGAATGTCGGCCTATGATGAGAGGTGGCCTTATCAATCGCATCGCTTTGGCGGCGCCCGGCGGACCGCCTCGGGCTGGCCTTTCTGGCGGAGCGTGAGCGCTGGCCGTTGTGGTTGCCCGTATTTCTGGCGGTCGGCATCGCGCTTTATTTTTCTCTGCCTAAAGAGCCGGCCTGGTACCTGGGCCCGGGCGCGGCCGCGGCCTTGGCCTGCGCCGCCTGGCTGTCGCGCCGCCACGGCTATGCTCTGTTGGCGCTTTTGGCCGGATTGGCCGTGGCGCTGGGCTTCTGGGCCGCCCAGGATCGCAGTGCCCGGGTCGCCGGCCCGATCGTCGCGGGTAAATTGGGTCCCGTGAGTTTGACCGGCACCATTGCCCGGATCGAGACCCGCCCCTATGGCCTGCGCCTGTCACTACGGGACAGCCTGATTGCCAATCGGCCTGACTGGCGGCCGCCCCACCTGGTCCGGCTTAGCCTGCGTTTCAAGGAGCAACCGGTTCTGGGGGTCGGCGACCGGGTGCAGTTGCGCGCCGTGCTGATGGCGCCGGCCGGACCGGCGGCGCCGGGGGCCTATGATTTCGCCCGCGCCGCCTGGTTCAAGCGGATCGGCGCCGTCGGCTATGGCGTATCGCGGCCCCAGGTCATCCAGCCAGCGGCGCGGGATGGTTTCGCCACCTTTGGCGAACGCATCGGCGTCTGGCGGCACGCTTTGGCCCGGCATCTGCGGGCCTCGTTGCCGGGCGAGGTCGGGGCCGTGGCAGCGGCCCTGATGACCGGCGACCGGGGGGCCATATCAGAGCCCACTATGCAGGCCCTGCGCGATGCCGGTCTGGCCCATTTGCTGGCCATATCGGGTTTGCATGTGGGCCTGATTGGCGGTTGGCTGTTCTTTGCCCTGCGCTTTCTGCTGGCCCTGGTGCCGCCACTGGCCCTGCGCGCGCCGATCAAGAAATGGGCCGCGGCGACCGCCCTGATCGGCGCCTTTGCGTACATGCTGCTGACCGGGAGCACGGTGCCGACGCAGCGGGCCTTCATGATGCTGGGCCTGATGATGCTCGCCGTCATGCTGGATCGGGTCGCCATTTCCTTCCGTCTGCTGGCCTGGGCCGCGGTAGTGGTTCTGCTCTGGGCACCGGAAAACCTGCTTTCGGTCAGTTTCCAAATGTCCTTCGCCGCCGTGGTGGGATTGATCGCGATCTATGAGGGCCTGGGGCCGGTCATGGTGCGGTGGCGCGCGGACCGGGGACTGGGCAAACGGTTGTCGCTGTATCTGGGCGCGGTCCTGTTGACCACCCTGGTGGCCAGCGTGGCAACGTCCCCTTATGCCCTGTTTCATTTCAATCGCGTCGCCATGTATGGCCTGGCCGCCAATCTATTGGCCGTGCCCTTGACCGCCCTGTGGGTGATGCCGTGGGCCCTGGCTGCTTATCTGCTGTTGCCTTTCGGCTGGGAACAACTGGCGCTTGTGCCCATGAGCTATGGCATCCAGGCGGTTTTGCGGGTCGCCCATACAGTGGCGGCCTGGCCCGGGGCGGTGACCCTGGTGCCGGCTTTTTCTGTTTTTGCGCTCTCGGCAATGACCCTGGGCGGATTGTGGTTGTGCCTATGGCGGGGCAGATGGCGGTACGGCGGCGTGTTGGCCATGGCTCTCGGCGTGGCCTTGGCGACGATGGGCGATCCGCCGGACATATTGATCGATGGCCGGGGCAAGGCCATGGCGGCGCGCCTGCCCGATGGCAAGGTTCTGGTCGCCGCGCCCTATCGCCGCAAGAACATTGTCCTGTCGACCTGGTTGCGCCGATGGGGGGCGGACGAACCGGTCAAGGACGACCGCATTATGCGCTGTGACCGGCTGGGATGCGTCCTGGAGCATGCGGGCCGCGCGGTGGGCTTCGCCAGGGACGCCAGGGCTCTGGAGGATGATTGCCGCCTTGCCGATCTGGTTCTTTCGGCGGTGCCGGTGCGTTTTAAATGTCCATCGGCGCAAGTGGTGGTTGATCGCTTTGACCTATGGCGGCGCGGCGCCGTCGCCGTGCGTTGGCGGGACGGTGTGATCAGCGTTGAAGGTGCCAATGATGATCGGGGCAATCGACCCTGGAGCCGCCCCAGGGGCCATAAATCCAGTGATAAG
This sequence comes from Alphaproteobacteria bacterium, assembly GCA_021776235.1. GTDB lineage: Bacteria > Pseudomonadota > Alphaproteobacteria. The sequence goes on from JAJFGG010000075.1 coordinate 33,426, forward strand.
GGCCCGGCCCGTACAGCGCCATGATGCGATGGGCATTGCGCGTCAACGATGTTGTCCATTCCTAACAGCATGCTTGCGTTGCAGGAAGATAGTTGAATAGGATCAAAACTGGATACGACGGAAAAGCACGGAATTTTAGATATTTTCAGCAGATGAAAAGGTAACAATCGTGAGCCACCAAGACACCGGTTCTTGGACCTATAGGACGTTTCTTGCTGGCCTGTTATCCGTTTTGACAATGTCAATGGCTACAGCCGCGGGCGCGGAGGAAAACGCGTCCAATCCGTTAGCTGCCGTGAACAACACGGATATACGATGGCAATATACCGAAGGTGACCTTGAGGATAAGCATCGCCTCTTTATTGATGGCGCCTATATGATTAAGCCAAAGTTGAAGCTGAAATACGAGCTTCATTATGTTGAAACAGATCTGACCGGCGAAGACGAACATGATTTTGAGAAAGTCGTCATTAAGCCGATCTACTTTCCCTATGAAACAAAACTTAATGACGATTGGGGGCTGCGTGCCGCCATCGGGTTTGATTTGATCGTTGAGTTTGGCAATGATGACAAGGGTATTGGCATTGATGCCGACCAAATCGGGCCTTTCGGCGGTTTCGCCTTCGCCAATTTATCATCCGGCCTGGTACTGATTCCATTGTTGCAACAATTTTTGTCCTACAGCGGTGACACCGACGTCAACCAAACCGCATTGCGGTTGATCGCGTTACAGCCGTTTGGTAAGGGAAATTGGTTTAAGTTAGACGCAAAAATTCCCTACGATTGGGAGAATGAATTTTGGGTCCCGACCGCTGAAGTGCAGCTTGGCCATAACTTTGGGCCCAAATGGGCCATCTTTGTTGATGGTCTGGCGGGCCTGGGCGGTGATCGTTTATTCGATGCCGGTATTGGTCTGGGCCTGCGCCGCAAATTCTAAACGACCGGAAGTGCCCTAGTATTGCCGAAGCAGGCCAATCAGTTCGCCCTGTATCTTGACCCGGTCCGGGGGGAAAATCCTGGTTTCATAGCTTTGATTGGCGGGTTCCAGGGCGACGGAATTACCCTTGCGGCGCAGGCGTTTCAGGGTTGCCTCGTTATCATCGATCAGGGCCACGACAATGGCGCCGTTTTCGGCGTTGTCACTGCGTTTCAGTATGACCGTATCGCCATCCAGGATGCCCACGTCAATCATCGAATCGCCGGCGACTTCCAGGGCGAAATGTTCACCGCGGGCCAGCATGCCCCGGGGCACGTCAACAAAACTTGAGGGGTCGCGCAGGGCTTCGATCGGTGTGCCCGCGGCAATGCGGCCATAGAGCGGCATGGAAACGATCTCATCGGAATCCGGCGACGGACGCGAACCCGCCGCACTGAATTCGCCCTGAATTACATTGGCTGCCAGCTTTTGCCCGCCGGGAAGGACCGATTCCGGCAGTTTCAGCACCTCCAGCGCCCGGGCCCGGTGGGGCAGGCGGCGTATGAAGCTGCGTTCTTCCAGGGCGGTAATCAGGCGATGAATACCGGATTTTGATTTTAGGTTCAGTGCGTCCTTCATCTCGTCAAACGAGGGCGAAATGCCGTTCTGACGAATATGGGTATGGATAAAGGTGAGAAGTTCGTGTTGTTTTCGCGTTAACATTGATAACCCACTCCCTCAGGCCGCTGCATTTCGCTAGTTTTGCCAGGCCGATGTGCAACCGCTTAATGGTAGCATCGTCCAGAACAAAAGCGCAACTTATGCTTATGTTCTAGTTTGGTTCTCGATTATGGTCAAGAAAAATGTCGCCCTGTGGATAAATTATCCACAGGGCGCGTTATGAGCGGGCGTATGGGCCGGCGTCAGATGCCGCTGTTTTCGCTGCTCAACGGCAGAATTTCGACCCTGTCACCCATTTTGGCCGGTTCCGCATGAGGCGGGCGCAGGACCAGACAATCGGCCTGCGCCAGGCGTGACAACATGGAACTGTCCTGTTTTTCGAATGGTGTGACGATGTTTTCGCCAGTCCCATCGAAGCTGCTTTTGGCCCGCAGATAGTCCTGGCGTTGGTCGTTGGCGGGCAGGTCGCGCCCCAGGCGCGCGGTCAGGCTGTTGGCATGGGGGTCCAGGCCCAGCATGGCCCGGATGGCCGGTCGCAGATAGACGATGCCGCAAACCAGGGAAGAGACCGGGTTGCCCGGCATGCCCATCATGGGGGTATCGCCAATGGCGCCGAACAGCAGGGGCTTGCCGGGGCGCATGGCGATGCGCCAGAAATTCAGATCCAGGCCGTCCTGGCCCAGGACCTTGCGCACCAGGTCATGATCGCCGACCGAGGCGCCGCCCATGGTGACCAGCATATCGGTGCCGCGGGCGCCCGCGGCCAGGGCGCGCAGAGAGCCCTCGTCGTCGCTGGCGATGCCCAGGTCAATGGCCTCGCCCCCCGATGCCTTGATCAGGCCCATCAGGGCGATGGTGTTGGAACTGATAATCTGGTTCGCCGCCACGGGGTCGCCGGGACGGACAATTTCGTCGCCGGTGGCCAGCAGGGCAATGCGTGGGCGCCGGGTCACGGTCAGCCAGGGCACGTTCATGGCCGCGGCCAGGCCGACGTCACGGGCCGACAGTACCCGGTTCGCCGCGATGCCCACATCGCCAAGGCGAAAATCCAATCCGGCCGGCCGGATGAAACGGCCCTGGACGCTGGCCTCGGTCATGGTGATTTGTGCGCCCGAGGCTTCGGTATCTTCCTGAATGACGATGGCATCGGCGCCCCTCGGTACCGGTGCGCCGGTAAAAATGCGGACCGTCTGCCCCGGCCCGACGCTGCCGTCAAAGGCCTGTCCGGCGGCGGATTCGCCGATCTGTGTCAGCGTGACCGGTACCGAGCCCATATCCTCGGCCCGCACCGCATAACCATCCATGGCCGAGACGTCGCTGGGCGGTTGGGTCACCCGGGCCACCACGTCGCGGGCCAGAACCCGGCCATGGGCGGCGGCCAGGTTGATGGTTTCGGTTGGCATTGTGCGCACCCCTTTCAGGATGCGTTGCAGCGCTTCGGCGACTGAGATCATTTTATGGTCCGCATTTCATGGTCCGCGTTTTGGGGCCGGCATCATGCATCGCCTGATTTCCCTGCTCAGCCGGCGTCGTAGGGGCCGGATTTGCCGCCCGATTTGTGGATCAGGCGGACATCGGTCATTTGCATGCCGCGGTCCACCGCCTTGCACATATCGTATATGGTCAGGCCGGCGACGCTGACCGCGGTCAGGGCCTCCATCTCGACCCCGGTGCGGCCGCTTAACTTCACCTCGGCCTCGATCTCGACGCAACTGGCCCCCTCGTCACAGGATAGCTGCAGGCTGACAGAGGATAATTGCAGGGGATGGCACAACGGGATCAGCTCGGCGGTACGCTTCGCCGCCATGATACCGGCCAGGCGCGCGACGCCCAGGACATCGCCCTTGGCCATGGCGCCGTCGCGGATCAGGGCCAGGGTTTCGGGCGCCATTGCCACCCGCCCGGCCGCCCGTGCGATCCGTTGGCTCACGGCCTTGTCACCCACGTCAACCATGTGGGCATTTCCCAGCGCATCAAAATGGGTCAGTTCGGCCATGCTTTCAGGTTCCTCCCGCCGCCGCCGTCGTCCGGCCATCGCCCGGTTGCAGCAGCTGCCGCACCGCTACCTCCACATCGCCCTGGCGCATCAGGGATTCGCCTACCAGAAAGCAATGACAGCCCGCCTTGGCCATGCGCGCCAGATCGTCATTGCTGTTCAGGCCGCTTTCGCTGACCCCCAGAACATCACCGGGCAGCCGCGCCGCCAGGTTTTCCGTGGTGGCCAGGTCCGTGGACATGGTTTTCAGGTTGCGGTTGTTGATGCCGATAAGCCGGCTTTGCAGTTTAAGGGCCCGGGCCAGTTCGTCCCCGTCATGCACTTCAACCAGCACGTCCATGCCCCAGAACCGGGCTGCCGCTTCCATCTCGCGGGCCTCGTCATCGCCAAGGGCGGCCATGATCAGCAATATGCAATCGGCGCCCAGGGCCCGGGCCTCGGCCACCTGGTAGATCTCCAGCATGAAATCCTTGCGCAGCACGGGCAGTTCCACCGCCGCCCGTGCCTGGCCCAGAAAGTCGTCATGGCCCTGAAAATACGGCTCGTCCGTCAAGACGGACAGGCAACTGGCGCCGCCGCGGGCATAGGCCCGGGCCAGGGCGGCGGGGTCGAAGTCGGCCCTGATCAATCCCTTGGAGGGCGAGGCTTTCTTGATCTCGGCGATCAGGGCGTGGCGGCCGTCGTTCACGGCCGCGCGCAGGGCGTTGGCGAAACCGCGGACCGGCGCCGCCGCCTTTGCCGCCGCCTCGACCTGGGCCAGGGGCCGTTCGGCCTTGCTGGCCTTGATATGATGCCGTTTATCGGCGCAGATGCGCTCCAGGATGTCACTCATTTGGGGCTCAATTTCCCGTCGCTAACGGTCGGTTGGTGATTTCGATCAGCCGCTTCAGTTTTTCCAGGGCCAGGCCGTCGTCAATGGAACGGGCCGCCATGGCCACGCCGGCGGGCAGGTCCGCCACCTTGCCGGCGATGATCAGGGCCGCGGCGGCATTGAACAGCACCACCTCTCGAAAGGCGCCGGGATGGCCCTGCAGCAGGGCGCTCAAGGCGGCGGCGTTCTCCGCCGCTTCGCCGCCCTGTAAATCCGCCAGTGTCGCCATGGCGACGCCGGCCTGGGCCGGCTCGATCTGGAACTCGGTGATCTCGCCATCCTCCAGGGCCGCCACGTGGGTTGGCCCGGTGGTGGTGATCTCGTCCGTGCCATCGGCGCCGTGCACCACCCAGATCCGTTCCGAGCCCAAAGTCCTCAAGGTCTCGGCCATGGGGCGCAGCCAGTGCCGGTCGAAGACGCCGATCAATTGCCGCTTCACACCCGCCGGATTGGACAACGGCCCCAGGATATTGAAGATCGTGCGGGTGCCCATCTCGACCCGCGTCGGTCCGACATTGCGCATGGCGCCATGGTGTCTCGGCGCCGCCATGAAACAGAGGCCGGCCTCGTCCAGGGCGGTTTGCAGCAAGGGGAAATCTGCATCGACGTTGATGCCAAGGGCGCTCTGCACATCCGTGGTGCCGGTTTTCGAGGAAGCGGCGCGGTTGCCGTGCTTGGCCACCGGCACGCCACAGCCGGCGACCACGATGGCGGTGGCGGTGGAGATATTCAACGTACCCTTGGCGTCCCCCCCGGTGCCGACGATATCCATGGCGCCGGGGGGCGCCAGGATGGGGGTCATCTTTTCCCGCATGGCCATGACGCCGCCGGTAATCTCGTCCACGGTTTCGCCGCGCACCCGCAGGGCCATGAGGAAGGCGCCCATTTGTGACGGCGTAGCATCGCCCGACATCATCACGCCAAATGCCGCGTGGGCCTGCGCCACGGTCAACGGTTTGCCATCGGCCACGATAGCGATCAGCGCTTTAAAATCTGGCATATCCCCGGCCATCGGCGGTTCTCCATCCCAGCGAATTGTCACGGCCCTGTCGGGCCGCGCGGCACAACAAACCGCGCCTTTTGGGCGCCGTCAAGGGCGCTGTACAATCTGGCCGGCATCGGCCGCTCTGGTCCGGCTTTTTCCGGGCCGGCAAAGCCGCGGCGCGGCCAGGCGATTCGATAATATTGCGCCGGGGTTGCCGCTTCTCCCGGCGCTTCCGGGCGCCCGGGTCGGGCCATCCCGGATATGCTCTGGGTTTTGTTGCCGCAGCTAGGTTGGCTGTGGTCTGCCGCTGCCGCATGGTGGATAATGGCGCGGTATCAGCCGGTTGATCATCTGGCCGTTGGTAGGGATGGCGGCGGCCCTGGCCCGGCGTCGGTCGAAAAGGGAGTTGGCCACTGGCCCGAAAAACAGCGAAACAGGGGGCGCCTCTACGGCCCGCGCGGCAGCGGCGCGCGCGCAGGCGGCAGGCAAAATTGATGACAAAATCATTTCTGATCGCGTTGGCCGGATTTGCCGTTGGCCTGGGCGTTACCACGGCCCTGATGTTTATCTCGCCCGGGACCGAGGTACCCAATCAGACGGCAGAGACGGCCACGGCGGGGCCGCCCGCCGCGGAACAGCGCCTGGCGCTGAGCCCCGCGCCGCCGCCCAGCCGGGCGGAGATCGCGGCGGAAGGCGGTATCAGGCCGCGGCCCGCCGCAAGGCCCAAGGTCGCGGCGCAAACCGCCGCCGTCGAACCGCCGCCGCCGCCCCCGCCGCCAACTGCGCCCGCGGTCAAGGCCAGGGCAACGGCGCCCTCGGGCAAAGCGGTGCCGCCGGGTCAAGCGGGACCGGCAATGCCGGCCGTAAAACGGACCACCATCGCCGCCGCGCCGCTGGCTAAACCCGAACCCGGGGCGGGGCAGACCGCTACCCCCGCCGCCAATGTACAAGCGGAAAATGTGCGCGACTCGAATGCGGTGATTGCGGCCGAGGCCCGGCGCCGGGAGCAGATGGAGCACGAGAACGTTCGCCTCGCCAATGTGACCCAGCCCGCCATCCTGCCGCCCGCGCCGCCGCCTCTGCCCCTGTCCGAAAATGCGCCCGGAGCCGGTGCGCCGCCGCCTCCGGGCGCGTCCCCACGCGGCACCTGGCAGCGTTTCGCGGCCCTGACACCGCCGCTCGAGGGCCGGGCCCAGGTGGCGATCGTGCTGGATGATATGGGGCTCAGCCAGTTCCGCTCGGACCGGGCCATTTCCCTGCCCCGGCCGATCACCCTGGCGATCCTGCCCTATGGCAATAATCTCGATGGCCTGGTGGCCCGGGCCCGGGCCGCCGGCCATGAAATCCTGGTGCACCTGCCCATGGAGCCACGCTCCCAGGACGCCGATCCGGGACCCAACGCCCTGTTGACCGGCCTGTCCCTGGCCGAACTGGACCGGCGCATCGCCGCCAACCTGTTGCGCCTGGATGGCTATGTGGGCATCAACAACCACATGGGCAGCCGCTTTACCGCCTCCGAGCGCGAGATGCGCCGGGTCATGCGGGCCCTGCAGGCCCGGGGCCTGTTGTTTCTCGACAGCCTGACCACGGGCAAATCCACCGGCTATCGTCTGGCCCGGGAGTACGGCATTCCGACCGTGGTGCGGGATGTTTTTCTCGATAACGACCGCGACCCGGCCAAGATCCGCCGGCAACTGGCCCTGACGGCAGCTAGGGCGCGGGAAACCGGCCAGGCCATCGCCATCGGCCATCCCTATCCCGAAACCCTGGACGCCCTGGAAGGCTGGCTACCGGGCCTGCGGGACCGTGGCCTGGTCCTGGTTCCCATCAGCGCCCTGGTCAAACAAAAAGCCGCCGAACAGGCGGTACGCGGTGCCGGCTGAACTGGCCTAGCCATACGGCCGCCCGACGATCGCCCCCAACGATCCCCTACGGCCCCCTTGACGCACCGCCGCCCGCCGGTTATTTCTGCCCGGTCCGCGTCCCCATCGTCTAGTGGCCCAGGACGCCGGCCTCTCACGCCGGAAACAGGGGTTCGACTCCCCTTGGGGACGCCAGTTTTCTAATTAAAATCAATGGCTTGAAGCTGGTGCAAGAAGAAAGACTTGACCCCAGTTGTTCTGATAGGCGCTATTCCACATGGAAAAGCCATGAATTGCCTAGGATTTGGTTAATTTTAGAACCCGAAGAAAGTTTTCTAGATGCAACAGGCAGTCACCATATTGCAGTCACTAATAGTATTTGAGGATCCTCAAGACTGCACTGATAACGCTGACACGCTCGCTGTATATGAAGCCGTTTTTGATGCCCTAGTGCGCCGTGGTGTCGATGGTCGCTTCTATCCGGCGCTGGCGGAAAGTTGGGTTTTGTCCAAGGATGCGCGATGCTGGACTTTCAAACTGCGGGCCGGTTTAACCTTTCATGATGGTGCGCCCTTGGATGCGGCGGCGATGCGGTTTTCAATCGAGCGGATGCAGCGCCCTGATATTGGTGCCACGCTTGGTGCGCCGGCCGTTTGGTCGCAATATTTGGGCGGTGCTGTGATTGAAGCACCGGACGTTCGTACCCTTACGATAACGACGATTGAACCAACAGCCGATCTTTTGGACTTGCTGTGCGCCGGCTACGCCTTGCCGCCGTATTTAGCCGATGCGCCGGGCTTTGCCGCCAAACCGGTTGGCAGTGGCGCTTATCGGGTTGAGTCGATTGCGCCCGGCGAAGAAATTCGGATGCGTGCCAACCCCAATTGGTGGAACGGGGCGCCGGCCAATGAATGCTTGATTTGGCGCTGTGTTGAAAGCTCTGGCGAACGGGCAGCCGCGGTCTTGGCCGGAACTGCACAAGTGGCAACGCGCCTCACACCGTGCGATGCAGCAGCGATCGGCCCACAGAGTGGGACGACGCGCGTTGACCATATCGATCCGACGGCAATCATCTACTTGCTAAACACAAAAAGCGGCCCCTTTGGTGATGCCCGTGTACGGCGCGCGTCGAACCTTGTGGTAGATGCCCAAACGCTGGTCGACGATGTGCTGGCTGGGGCAGGGCAACCGCTTTCAGGTTTTATTAGCTCAGCCCATGTCGGTTACGACCCATCTGCCCCGGCTAATGATGTTGACTTGATCGAAGCTCGTCGACTGCTGAGCGATGCTGGGTTTGGTGATGGGCTTCACCTGGACGTTGATTGTCCAACTCGCCTACCCGACGAAGCTGAGGCCTTAACCGCTGCGCTGGCGGATCAACTCGCGAAGGTTGGCATCTCCATCACAGTGCATTTGGTTGAGGACCGCACGGCCTATGCCGAGCAGGTTCGCGCTAAACAGATCCATGACATGTGCCTGTTTGACTCTAGTCCGATGAGCACCTTCCGTGTCTTGAACGAAAAGATCGATGCCCGTACCCGAGGGGCCTGGTGGCAGGGTTACCACAATCGCGAGATCGAAGCCCTGTTGGATAGCTCTCGCGTCACCATTGATCCGGTCGAGCGTGAGGCCTTGCATCGACAAAGCTTTGCGATACTGCGCCAAGATCCGTCATGGCTTACCCTGTATAACCATGTGCGCACGGTCGCATTGGCCGGAGAGCATTCAGACTGGGCCATGCGCGCAGATGGGGTGTTGGACGTAACGCTCCTGCCAAAATTTGATCTGTCGGATTAGTCTGAGTTTTTACTGAAGTGATGGGATTCGGGTTTCCAAAAGTCGTAATTTCAGCGTCTCGCCGTCGGAATGTTGGATGTGAGTTTTTTAGTATGATTGGTAAGGCCGAGCTAAAGCGCTGAATGATCCAGCCGCAAACAACGCTGGTTGCGAGCCCTTGCATCGTAACCGTCCGGCGACGCCGCCCCAATCTCTGGTCGGATGGTCCTGTTACGCTGCAAGTGCAGCATAACGCCATGGCATGAGTTCGTCGAGCTTGGTAATTTTGTGGTCAGCAATACGGCCCAGAATATCGGTGAATCAGGCTTGGAGATTCCCTGTTGAGTTTCTCCGTTTCGATCAACAGCTTGGCGGTGCGGTAGATGTCGAGGTCTGAGGTCATGGATAGGCTTTCCAAATCTTGGCCAGGTTTCTGGTCCTGTATCTGGTAGTTCGTGGCACAGTCTACGTGAACGGCCTGCCGAATTATACCAGCGCCCCAAAAGTCACTGAGCCGTGTCGAAAAGACTTATAGTGGCGCTAAATGCGAAGCATCCCATACTTGCAATCCATAGCCAGTAACCCAACTCATAACTCACGATATTTAGGGCCACACCACCTTCGTTGGTAACAACTGTCTTTGCTAACAAAAATGACAACGCTAACGACAACGAGAAATAGCTCAGCGCGGCCGCCCACCGTTTCGCCGCCGTTGCAGAAAATGCAAAACAAAGCCAGCCGAGAAACAAAATTGGGTTCGCCCACCAGGTCCAATTGGACCAACCTCCCCCGCCTAGCCAACCAAGAACGAGAACTGACCACGATGGGTGATCGTTGCAGCCACTGGTGCCCGTGCAAAAGCTGCTGAACGGTAGGCATGCGATATAGAGCAATACGCTAAGCGCAAAAAATACTCTCGCGACATATTTTTTTCTATCGAGCATTTGAGGCCATGTGTTGTTGAACCTATTAGCCCTGCGGTAATTCCACATGACTGCCGGGGTTTCCGTGGGGTCACCAATTCCACGTCTGGTGGAGCGTGGCATGGCAGGAGCGTAGCACGGGCCGAGTTCGGCTGACATGCTTGGCGCCGCGGACCGGTTACCGACATGGCGCCGTTCCTGTGGGTGCGGCCTAGTGCGACGGCGGGTGGAAAAGCGGGCATTGTGTTTGGAGGGTTAGCCGCTCGCGATCACGCCTCTACTGCAAGAATGGCCGCAGTAGGGCAATTCAGCGTGTCACTGTAACCCAGCTTATCTCCGTAATTGGTCACTTCGCTCAACATGTTCAGCCACTCTCGTTTTTTCACGTATATAATCCTATGAGTGGTATAGAGTACAAAATGATCTTAATAATCAAGAATATGAGCGCAATATATCTCCGAAAGAAAATCAAAAATAAATAACCCACTAGACTAAACAAAATGCATAATTGGAAATAATACAATATATTAAAATCGAATGGCAAATAAGAAAATATGTCTCTATCAGTTTTTGGGCTATAATACATTCTAATCAAGTTTGCATATCGATTTACAAGAAAAAAATCCGTGGATATAAAAAACATATAGAATAGAATTACAGTAATTTTACTATATGAGTGCTTCATTATTTTGTCCGTTTTTTTAAGTTCTCTTCCGGCGGGTAGGCAATGGTAAGCAAAACGGCCTTAGTTTATTGGCCGCCGGCAACCGCAGTCACGACCGATACGCCCGACCCGAAATAGAATCCAATAATCGTAGAAAGCGATATCGATAGGATTGGCGGGATATCTTCCATTCCATGTTTTACATACCGCAGGACAATTCCTCCCACGATTATCACTGCAATAAGGCCGGCAATGCCACCGGAGGTGAGGATGTGCGCGATTATCTGTTGTGCTTCCATTAGCTTGCTCCGTTTGCCGATTTCGAAATTGCGGCCGTATCCAAAACCAAGTTCCACGTATCCCTAGTTGGCAAAGCTCACCGTGCTTGCCAAGGGCGGCCCGTAACCCCGAGAACGATCAGAACTGCCAACCTCGGACTCATGGTTGCTCCCTGTCTTAGAAAACCTAACGAATCCTACCGTCAATCATTTGGCGAGTCACTAAACGCCCCAACAAAGAGGAAACACCCCATGACGGCCATCGCACCCGCACGTGACATCCACACCGAGTACACCGCCTTGCAAGACGCCTATTCCTCCCAGGAGGCCGCGCTACGGGCAAAAGGCTTCACGGTGGCGCCCAAGTCTACCGCCGATTGGCTGGCGTTCATGCGGCTCTATGGCGCCAACACGAACCCATCCTTTGAGCCGTCGCAATCGGTGACGCCGGAGAACAGCCTATCGTTGTTTTGCCGAGACTCCGATGGCCGGGCGGTGGGCGCGATCGCACTCCGCGCCTATGACATGGCGGATATCCGTGAGCACCTGGTTACCGGTCGCCTGTGGTGGCCGGCGCATGAGGCGATCCTGCATCGCGTCGAGTACGTTCTGCCGGACGACTTCCCATCCATATGCGGCCGCGTCGTGCAGATCGGCGGCTTGAAGGTCGTTCGCAACGGGCATCGGATTGGCAGTCATCTTGACGCCATGGCGCGGCTGGCGGCGGCAAGCCTGTTCCATGCAGACCACATCGTTGCCATCCGGATGTCGGACAAGGTGGCGGAAATGCCGGGCAACTATTACGGGGCGCGGCGCACGGCTTTGGCCGTCCGGGCCCTGTCGATCGGTTGCCCGGCAACGGAATTCCACCTGACCCATATCAGCCGCGAAGAGCTCCTAGGCGGCCTCATGGATGGTGGCGACGACGACGTGTTGGACTCTGCCCATATGGTCGGTTACGCCGGTTACTAAACGCCGGTAGCCGAGCATCGTGGTGGTCTGGCGCCAGACGAAATCATAGGACGGGCGCCGGCGCAGCTTGGCTCTGAAGTACGCCTCTTCGGCCTGCTCGCGAAATGCCGGGTAGGGGATGCTGGATAGCCATCGCCCATCGCCCGCGGACTCTTCGGTATTGCGCCCGCGATGAATAAAGAACCAATGGTTCGGATCGTTCGCCGCCACGTTGACCACGTGCAGGGTATCGACCAGCGGTTCCAGCTCCAGCGGGTCGCGGTCGGCCTCGAGCAGACCCTTGATTGGCGCCAGGCCGTCCTGCTCGTAGTGGTCAAAGTCTTCCGCTTTCATGTGCGCTACCTTGATATCGCAGCCGGGGCTGTTGAAGCGGCTTTCCATGGGCGGGGATACCTTGATGGTGCGGCCATCCACGGTGGGCCCTGTGCGCTCCCCGGCCTGCCTCATCCGTCCAATCGCCAGCTCCGCCGCTGTTGATATCGCCGGCTCGATAACGGCCCCTGCAGCTGCCCCCAGGCCCGGCATTGCGCCTGCGGCCATCCCCAACGCCTCACCAGCAAAGAGCGGGCCCATGCGCCTTGCAGCGGCGGCCCATCTACCGGGTACGCGCGGTCTTGGACTCACTGTTTCAACTCTTTCCCCGATTGCGCGACATACGCGACCAGCGCTTCGATATCGCCATGACCATCATTCTGCCTTACGCCAAAAAAACTCGCTAAGGCACGCTTGTCCCGGGCACCTTCCAATACTAACGCGCCTTCAATCCCCATACGACATTGCCCTGCTATGGCGAGAACGCATGTTCGCTCTTTCCGCGGTCCATTTACACCGGAAACAGGGGTTTGTCTCCTCCTGTGCACGCCAGTTTTCCACTATGAAATCGACGGCATAAGGACTTTGCATAGATCAAGGCCTGACCCCGAGTTCTTCATGAAATATTGCATTTATCATTTAATTTCATTTTCCTCGATTTTCATTCTATTTAATCGAAAAACACCAAAAAATATAAACGCATGCATAATAGAATTAAAAACTCGCCAAGCTATTCCTTTATATAGTAAATCATATCCACACTCTGTCCTCTGTCCACGAGAAAATACTTGGCAATCTCTAGTGTAAAATCTAAAACTTTCATCTGCAACTGATATCCAGTCAACAATATCCATAAAAAGAAAAATAGGTAAAAATAATATTAGGAAAAAAAGAAAATTATCTAAGTATCTATTTAGAGTCGCCGAAATTACGATTAATAACATTGCCATAAATGCGAAAAACATAACTCCAGCTACCAAATGTCTTAGCATATCTGAAACAATTATTATGAATATGGATTCATAATCAAAACTTACTTCACTTATAGAGATGGAATGTATTATTGAACGAATAACACTATAAAAATATGCAAAAATGCTTGCGATAGTGGTGGCACGTAATGTTCTAAATGGGTGATATGTATTTGCAAGGCCAGCGACACCATCCTTATCGCCTGTACTGCCTGGTCGCCTCATTAATTCCCTCCTTATTCCATCTAAGCCCCATACTCATGCGCGCGGGGTAGCGTCTCGAATTATGAATTTCAAACTAATATTCACTAGTGTCAACTTCCATAGACGATAGCAAGACAAGCGCACGGCCTGACCTCTTGCATGTGTTGCATCGAACTGCCCCCGCATACCGTCCCATTTTGCAGGGTTGGGGAAGGGGAGTAGCCAAACGATTTGGTCTGAATTTAGGTAACTTTTGGCTGTAAAAATTAGTCGCAACATTCGCAGTTAGCAGCCAAAAACGCCAGCCTCTCACGCCGGAAACAGGGGTTCGACTCCCCTTGGGGACGCCAGTAATTTCAGTTCATACGTGATACGGTTGGGCCGCGAAGGCCTAGACGCATGATCGAAGGTATCACGCCTAGGTTTAGGCATTCTAAGGGGCCAAGGCCTGCCTTTGCTTGTGATCGAAACCAACGGAAACACCGCTCGCGGCTACGAATATCGGCCGTTTCAAAATTGCGGGTTGAGCCAATATCAAGGCGACGAGCGCTTCGCCTTGGGCCGCTTTCTCGTGATCGGGCAATGTCCGCCAGGTCGTTCCCCGGCGATTTATCAGGCGATCGGGGCCGAGGGATGAAAGCCAATCCCGCAGGATATCGGCCTCGATTGGCGATTTGCGAAGATCATGAAATTCGAAGGCGATTGTCTCTGCTTCCAGCCACTTTTTCGCCTTGCGGCAGGTATCGCAGTTCTGCAAACCATATATTTTCAATGTCACGGCTGACCCCCAAATTTCGCTTACCAGACGAAAGTTTGATAAAATGGGTATTAAAGGGAAAACGCTACCCTATATCCGGATGGGCGTAACGACTCTCATCGGCAAAAAAAACATGTCCTCACGACAATTGCCTTGCTGGAAGGCGTGAAGAGCCGCGCCGGCAAACTGGGCGACGTGGAGTTGCGCTGTCTACCTGCAGCGCGGCCGTGGCGCCTTGCAATAAGAGCGCAGCTTCAATCTTCATACGAATTTGCCCCGTCAGGGTCTCCATAGGTTACTCCAAGGCGATGGTAGACTCGTGCAGACATTCTGATGGAACGGCGGGCGTCTATTCCGGCAGCCCGGCGTCGCGCAGGGTTTCGAGATAGAGGTCCTTCAGGTCGGAACGCATTGGGTAGAGCATCCGGGCGACGGCGGCTACGGAAAGATCGGGCCGCATCTCCAGCGCGGCGTCCAACGCGGCCCGCGATCTGTCCAAATCTTCCTGCCTGTAGAAGGCAACCGCCAGGTTCAGGTTAGGGTAGAAACTGCTGTTCGGGTGCCGGGCGGCTTTCCTTAACCACTCAACGGCGTCCGCATATTCACCCAACCGCGTACAGGCGACACCGGCCAGGTTTTCGAAGGACCACAGCGCCGGATCATGCGGGCTCCGCCGGATCGCCTTATGGGCCTGCGTCAGTGCTTCTTGCGCCCGGCCGGACCAATTGAGCGCCAATCCGAGGCCGAAGTAGGCGATGGCGAGATTGTGATTGAGTTCGATCGATGTATTCAGTTCGTCTATGGCGCCTTCGAGATCGCCCCGCGTTGTATGAATGCGGCCCAGGACAAAGTGCGAAAAGGCGTCCTTGTCGTCCAGGGATACCGCCTGTTTCCCGGCCTGCAATGCCTGTCCGAGGGTTTGGTCAGGCGTATCCGTCCAGCCAAATACGATCCGGCTGTTGAGGAGAAATGCGGCACTGGCATAGGCCCGGCCGAAACCGGGATCCAGATCGATGGCGTTTTGAAACAGTTTTTCCGCCTCGCCGTAGTCGTCCCGGGTATACCGCCAGAGGTGCCAGAGGCCGCGTTGGTAGCGGTCCCAGGCGTCGATGTTGTCGGGCGGCTTGCGTTTGGTGCGTTCGCGCTCGGCTGCGCCGAGTTCCGGCTCGATGGCGCCGACGATGGTTTCCGTCATTTCGTCCTGCAAATCGAATATGTCGGCGAGTTCACGGTCGTAGCGCTCGGCCCAGACATGGTTACTGCTCTGGGCGTCGAGCAATTGCGCGCTGATCCGGACCCGGCTGCCGGCTCTGCGCACGCTGCCTTTTAAAACGTAGCGGACGCCAAGTTCCCTGGCCACCTGCTTCACGTCCACCGGTTTGTCCTTGTAGGTGAAGGACGAATTGCGGGCGATCACGAAGAACCAGCGGAATTTCGAGAGTGCGGTGATGATGTCCTCGGCGATGCCGTCGGCGAAATATTCCTGGTCCGGGTCGCCACTCAGGTTGTCGAACGGCAGGACGGCAATGGAAGGTCTGTCGGAGCTCCGCCGCAGCGCGGCGGCCGCGCTGATCGCCGCTGTCGGCGCAGATGTTCCGTCCGCCCGCCAGCGCCAGACATGCACCGGGCGGTCAATATTCTTCAGGCTATGCTCGCCCAGATCATCGAATACCGTGTCAAGACGATCCTGCACATCTTCATGGGCCCGGCGGGAAATGCAGAT